>JACQZW010000051.1 GCA_016213675.1 Acidobacteriota bacterium
CAGGGCAAGCGCCTGAAGCCGCGGCAGGTGCGGGTGGGGGCTGTGCCTCTCGGCCGAAAGAGGTAGGTCGGGGAGTTGACCGCCTCGCGCGGGTCACCGAGCGGCCGGATTGCCGTGGGGTGTCGGTGGCCCGAGGAGCGAAGCGACGAGGGAACACCGAGGGGCCCCACGGTGAGCCGGCCTGCTCGGTCGCGCGCGGAGGATCGCGCCGACCGGCGCGCGGAGGCGCGACGGGCGGCGCAAGCCCGCCACAGGGGCGGCCAAACGAGGGGACGGACCTTGGTCCGTGACTCACGGCAAGCCGTGGGGGCGGCCCTCCAAACGCGCCGGGACCCTTCGCTCCGCTCAGGGTGACAGCCGAAGTCGGAGGGCACGCCCTCACCCCGACCCTCTCCCGGCGGGAGAGGGCGCCTCCACCCACCCGCAGGGTGAGCGACTCAGGGTGACGGCGGGTGGGACGGGGACGTGCCTCGGCGCGGGGTGATTCTCAAAGAACCATGAGGAGGACGGCTCCGCGCAGCTCCCGCACGATCTCAAAGCCGTCGATCACCACCTCGTGGCGCGGAGGAACTTCGAGGACGACCCGGGCGCCGGAAACCAGGAGGCCGCTCGTCCGGGCGAGGGCGAGCGCCTCCGGGCCCTCGGCCCAGGCGGGGAACGGCGGGTCGCACCAGGCGACGCCGGCGCGGGCGCCTTCGCGGGCGAGGCGGGCGACCGCGCGCTCGGCGGGCTCGGCGACGAGGCGGACGCGCTCCGACGGCACGGCGAGCGCCGCGACGTTGCGCCGGATCAGCTCGGCGGCGGCGCGGGACTGCTCGACGAGGAGCGCCGTGGCGGCGCCGCGCGACAGCGCCTCGAGCGCGTTCGCCCCGGTGCCGGCGAAGAGGTCGAGGAAGACGGCGCCGGGAAGCCACGGCGCGAGCACCGCGAACGCCTGCTCGCGGAGGGCGTCCGGCGTCGGGCGGATGTCGGACGACGCCGGCGGACCGGTGAGGCGCCGCTTCGCCCACGCGCCGCCGGTGATCCTCACGGCCGCACCCGGCGCACGGCCGTGCGGCGCAGCTCGTCGAGCGTCAAGAACAGCGTCACCGGCCCCTCGCCCACCTTGACCCGCGCGAGCGGTCCGTCGCCGCTGTCGAACAGCTCGGTGACCTCGACGGTGCGGCCGTCCTCGAGCTCCACGCGCTCGCCGACCTCCGGCATCCACAGCGCGAGGTTTTCGCGCGCCGGCCGTCCCGAGGCGAGCCTGGTCTCCAGCTCGTCGAGCGCCTTCTCGAGACGCGCGGCGCCGTAGGAGGGCGCGCCGGACATCGGCAGCCGGACGATCAGCGGCGGGCGGTCGATCGGCGCGAGGCGCAGCTCGACCCAGCCGTCGCCGAGCGAGTCGGGGATCCGCTCGCGCCGGAGCAGCTCGCCGTAGCTCTCCTCGACGACCTGCGCGACGACGCGCAGCTCGACCGGCTCCAGCCGGACGTTGACGACCGTCGGCTCACCGGCGGCCGGGCGGTGCACGAGCACGATCGTGCCGTCGCGGAACACCGAGAGGCGGCGGACCGTCGCGTGGACGGTGACGACCCGCTCGACCAGGTAGGTCGGCGCCGGAACCGCGGCCGGACCCGGCGTCGCGGTCGCCACCGCCGCCGCTAGCAGCGCCGCGATCACGCCGCCCCTCCCCCGCCCCGCGCCAGCGCGAGGGCGAAGTCGAGGGCGTTCGCCTCGTCGACGACGCCGTCGAGGACCGCACCGCGGGTGCGCCGCACCGCCTCGCCGACCGCCGGTCCGGGGGCGATGCCGGCGGCGACGAGGTCGGCGCCCGACACCGGCGGCTTCAGCCGCACCCAGCTCGTCAGGGCGAGGCGCAGCAGCCGCCGGGTCTCGTCGCCGGCGTGCGCCATCGCGACGATGGCGAGCGCCCGCGGCGCGCGCTCCAGCGCGGCGACGACGTCGCTCGGCCGGCCGGCCGGGTCGGCGACGGCGGCGAGCACCTGCTCGGTGCGCGACCGCGCCTCGCCGAACAGGACGGCCACCCGCCCCGAGATCGCCAGCCGCCGCGCCATCGCCTTGCCGCCGCCATCGCCGGCGCGGGTCGCGAGCGCCGCGAGGAACACCGGCCAGTGCGGCTCGTCGTAGACCTCCTCGAGCTCCGACCACGCGAGCATCGACTCGAGGTCGAGGAGCAGCCGGCGCAGGCTCGCGCTCCACCGCACGGTCGGGAACACGCTGGCCAGGACCCCGAGCCGCTCCAGCTCGGCGAGCCCCTCGACCGGGTGCTCGTCCTCGAGCAGGAGGATCAGCTCGTCGCGCAGCCGCTCGCCCGACAGGCGCGAGAACACCCCCTCCTGGACGGCGACGCGGATGAGCTGGCGGGTCTCGGCGCCGATCTCGAACTCCAGCCGGGTTGCGAAGCGCGCCGCGCGGATCGCCCGCGTCGGGTCGTCGAGGAACGACAGCGAGTGCAGGACGCGCAGGATCCGGCCCTCGAGGTCGCGCTGGCCGCCGAAGAAGTCGAGCAGCTCGCCGAAGCGCGCCGCCGTCAGGTCGATCGCCATCGCGTTGATGGTGAAGTCGCGCCGGTAGAGGTCCTGGCGCAGCACCGACGACTCCACCTCCGGGAGCGCCGCCGGCGAGCGGTAGAACTCGGTCCGCGCCGTCGCCACGTCGAGGGCGATGTCGCCGGGCAGGCGGACCGCCGCGGTGAGGAACGGCTCGTGGGGGTGGCAGCGCCCGCCGCATCGCTCGGCGAGCCGGTGCGCGACCTCGAGGCCGTTGCCCTCGACGACGATGTCGACGTCCTCGAGCGGCCGGCCGAGGAGCGCGTCGCGCACCGCCCCGCCGACCAGGTAGGCGCGCATGCCGAGCTCGGTGGCCACCAGGCCTGCGGTCTCGAGCACGCGCAACAGGTCGGCCGCGAGCGACGCGCGCACCCGGTGGGCGACGTTGCGGGCGACCCGGCGGGCGCCGGCGACGCGCCGGTCGACGTCCTCGCCGGCCGCGATCTGGCGGTCGTAGAGGCGGCGAAACAGGTCCATCCGGGTGATGATGCCGTGCCCCTCGGGCTGCGCCACGACGACGAAGCGCGCCTGGCCCTCCATGAACGCCCGCTCGACCTCCTCCATCGACGCGTCGGGTCGGACCTCGTGCACGCCCGGCCGCATGACCATGGTCACGGGCCGTTCGCCGAGCCCGTGCGAGAGCGCGTTGTCCAGGGTCTGCCGGGTCACCACGCCGATCAGGGCGCCGTCGCGCTCGACGGGCATGGCGTTGATCCGCAGGCGGAGCAGCCGCTCCTTGGCCTCGGCGACGGTCGCCTCCGCTGGGCAGGAGTGCAGCGACGGCGAAGCCAGCGCCCCCGCCGTCCAGCCGGCGCCGAGGTCGCGCCGGATCGCGGCGAGCAGGCGCTCGGCCAGCTCGACGGCGCTGGTGCCGCGGACCCGGGCCGCCGCGGCCGTGGCGTGCCCGCCGCCGCCGAGCGGCGTGAGCAGCCGGCCGGCGTCGAGCAGCGGGTGGGTCGAGCGCGCGATCACCACGAGCTGCGGCACCGCCTCGAGGATGGCGATGACTACCGCCAGGTCGAAGATCTCGGCGTACCGGTGGACCACGTACGCGGCCTCCTCGACCTGCTCGTCGGGCCGCGCCACCGTGACGACGACGCGGACCCCGGCGACCTTGTGCTCGACGGCGCCCTCGACGAGCTGGTTCAGGAGGACGAGCTGCCCCGGCTCGAGCGGCCGCAGGACGTAGCGCCGCACCCACTCCAGCCGCGCGCCGTGGGCCAGGAGCCAGGCCGCCGCCTCGAGGTCGGCGCCGGTCGTGTCGACGTAGGTCAGCCCCCCGGTGTCCTCGTAGATCCCCATGAGCAGCAGCGCCGCGGTGAGCGCGTCGGGCTCGATGCCGCGGCGCCTGAGCTCGCCGGTGATCACGGTGCACGTCGACGCCACCTCGGCGGTGAGCACCGTCGCGCCGGCGATGGGGTCCGCCGGGCTCGGGTGGTGGTCGACGATCTCCACCGGGCAGCCGGCCGCCTGGATCAGCCCGGCCACCTCGCCGAGCCGCCGCCAGGCCGCGCAGTCCACGACCACCGCCGCCTCGATCTTCGCCCGCCGCAGGTCGCGCAGCCGGATCTCCGGGAGCTTGACGCCCTCCGCGGCGACGAAGCGGCGCACCGCCGCCTCCTGCGAGCCGGGGAAGACGACGCGCGAGCGGGGCCACAGGAGCAGCGCGCCGGCGGCCGCGCCGAAGGCGTCGAAGTCGGCGCCGAGGTGGGTCGTGATGATCCGCACGAGATCAGTGTACGACCGGCGGGCAGGCTGGTCCGGAGATGGCGGCGACTGGTCGCCCCCGAGGCGCTAGTCGACGTCGAACGAGGACAGCTCGACCGGAGTCGCGAAGAGCGTCAACTGGCCGCGGATCTCCCCGCCTGGAAACACCCCCGTGTGGACGTTCATGTACCAGAGGTTGCCCGCCAGGTCGGTGACCTGCTGCGCGGTGGCCTGGAGGATCTGCGGCGTGATCGCGCCGGTCGTCACGGCCGGTGGGCTCAGGTTGAAGATGACCGGGCCGTTGACACCGACGGCGGCCTGGTGGATGTGCCCTGCCGTGGCGGTCGCGAGCAGGCCGGAGAAACTCAGCGTCACCGCGAACTCGTTCGTCGCGGAGTGGACGACCACGACGCCGGTGCCCGTGCCGGGGCTCGCGACCGGCGGCACCTCGTTCGCACCTGCCAGGGTCGTCATGTACGTGAGCGTCGCGCCGATCTGCCCGCGGATCTCGCCGCCCGGGAACGTCGAGGAGTGGACGTTGAAGTAGAAGTTGCCGGCCAAGAGGTCGGCAATGTCCGCCGGCGTGACCGCAAACGTGACCGGGACGATCGCTCCGGTCGTGACCGCCGGCGGTGCCAGGTTGAACACAACGGGGCCGTTGACGCCCGCCGCCCCGCGATGGATGTGCCCGGCAGTGGCGGCCGTGGTCAGCCCCGAGTACGCCAGCAGGACCGTGATCGTGCTCCCCACCTGGTCGAGGACCACGAACCCGGTCCCCGTCGCGGTCGTGGCGACGGGCGGGACCTCCTGTCCTCCGGTCAGACCAGCCGAGTAACCCAGCTCCGCCATAGCCGGTCCGGCCACCAACAGGAGGACCGCAACACCGACGATGCCCGACCTGAGCCCGAGACGCATTGCTGGCCTCCTCGCAACTTCCGCTGTGTAAATGCGCTGTCAGTATAGGCCCGATCCGGCCAGGGCGGATCATGGCGTGGTCCGCCAGGCCGAGTCAGAGGTCCCGGCAGCCCGGGTCCCCGGCCAGCCGATGGAATCCCCGCCGAGCTGCCCCGCTTCTCGGGAGAGATGAGCACGGAGGAACCCCCGATGAGATCGAAGGCCGTCGTCGTCGTGGTCGTCGCCCTTGCCGGCTGCATCGCGCTCGCCCTGGCCCAGACCGGCTCGCCACTCTCCTACGCCCGGGACGTGGAGCCGATCTTCCTCGCCGAGTGCGGCGACTGCCACGGCGCCGAGAAGCCGAAGAAGGGGCTCGACCTGTCGGCGGGAAAGGGCCACGCCGCCCTCGTCGGCCGCCCCAGCCAGGAGGTCGTCGACACGCTCCTGGTCAAGACCGGTGACCCGGCCGCCTCGTACCTGTGGGCCAAGCTCCAGCACACCGCCAGCGAGGGCAAGGGCATGCCGCGCACCATCTTCGGGGCGAAGAAGCTCACGCTGGAGCAGCTCGACCTCATCGAGCGCTGGATCAGGGACGGCGCCCAGCCGTAGGCCCCCACCCGACCCGGGGTCCGGGATCCGGGGTCCGGCACTCAAGCCAGGCCCCCGGGTCCTCACAGACCGGTGGTTCTACCTACCGGAATAGGTGATGAGCCCGGGGATCGGCGGGGCGGCGCGGGGCTCGGCGGCGGCGTAGTCCTCGCCGAGGGCGGCGGCCACGGTGGCGGCGACCTGGCTCAGGGTGACCGGCTCGTGCCTGGATCTCTCGCCGAGCGCCGCGGTGAGCGGACCGAGCGCCGCGATCCACACCTCCCCGGCGCCGGGCACGTCCTTGCCGTGGTCCGTCCAGTCCTTGCCGGTCCGGCCGCGCCCGTGGTCGCCGGCGACGATCAGCGTCGTCGTCCCGCGGGTGGCCGGCGTCGCCTGCAGCTCGTGCCAGAGCGCCGCGATGAACGCGTCGGTGCGCTGCGCCGACAGCAACGTGCGGTCGTAGCGCCGCGCGTGCGCCCACTCGTCGGTCTCGCCGAACGTCAGCCAGAGCGCGCGCGGCATGTGGGCCCGGACGTACTCGAGCGCCGCGTAGAACGTCACCGCGTCCACCGGCTCGCCCGGCCACGGCGGGAACGACTCGGCCTTGATCCGGTTGAGCAGCGCCTGCTCCGCCGTCAGCGGCGGCACCGTGATCGGCTCGAGCCCGGCGTTGACGAAGACGCCGCCGCGGCCGCACGCGGCGATCTCGGCGACCCGGTCCCAGGCGCCGATCACGGCCACGCGGCCGCGGGTCGCCGGCAGGCCGGCCAGCCACTCGAACACCGAGCGGTTCGGGTTGACGACCGCCGCGTTCCCGGTGATGGCCGGATCGGCGAACCCGACGATCATCTCGCTGTAGCCGGGGTACGACACCCGGGCGGCGTTGGCGACGTCGACGGCGCTGCCCAGGGCACGGTTGCCGAGGAGCTGACCCTCGCGGGCCACCACCGTCCACAGGAACGGCAGCAGCAGGCGCCGCCGTTCCGCCGGGCTCTCCCGCCACCACGTCGCCCTCGCCGCCTCGGCGTCGGCGATGCCCCCGGAGTCCTTGTCGAGGAGCGCCGCATCGGCGCCGGTGAACACCTCCTGCCAGCGCAGGCCGTCGACGAGGACCAGCACCACGTTCCGCTCGGCCGGGGGCGAGGCGGCGGGCGCGGTGATCGCGGCCGTGGCGACGAGGACAAGCGCGAGGATCCAGGCTCTGCGTGTCGTGGCGGGCATCGTCTCCCCCTCAGCGGCCGGCGATCAGGCGCAGCAGGCCCCACGGCGACAGCACGCGGGACGCCGACATGGTTCCCCCCAGCACCGCGGCGCATCGCCGGAGCGCGCCCGGGAAGCGGTTGGCCCGGCGGACGATCGCGTCGACCAGGCGCGGGACGCGGAGGAACTGCTCGCCGAAACGCCAGGCGCGGAGGTCGCCGGCGTAGCGACGGCGCAGCTCGCGGGCGTACGCGGCGATCCCGCTCGCTCCGGGCTCCCCGAGCAGGCAGCGTGCCGCCAGGATGCCGCTCTCCAGCGCCGGGCCGATCCCCGCGCCGGAGAACGGCCGCGTCAGCCCCGCCGCCTCGCCGATCGCGGCAAGGTTGCCGCGGGCGAAGGCGAGCGCTGGGAACGACGTGACCAGCGGCGCGCCCTGCGGCGGCTCGCGCCAGGTGCCGCCGATCGACGCCAGGAAGCGCTCGTGGACCTTGCCGAGCGACGGCGCCTGCCGGGCCCCGGCGAACACCCCGCACCCGACGTTCCATGCGCCCTCCGGGCCGGGGAAGGCCCAGGCGTAGCCGCGCGGCAGCTCGCCGAGCAGGGCGATGAGCAGCTCGTCGCCCGGCAGGTCGGCGACCGCCGCGTAGCCGCGCAGCGCCGCCGCCGATACGCCGCCGCCGCCGAGCCCGGCGAGCTCGCGCGGCCGGCGCGCCGCCCCGGTGGCGAGGAGGAACGTCCGCGCGGCGAGCTCGGGATGGCCTGTGGCGGTGGCCAACTGCATGGTGGCGACGTGATCGTGCACGCGCGTGACCTGCTCGAGCGCGTGCCCCGGGAGGAACACCGCGCCCGCGGCAACGGCGCGCGCGAGGAGGATCCGGTCGACGTCCCGCCGGCGCGCCACCACGCTCGGCACCGGGAAGCGCGCGTGGAGCCCCGAGGCCGTTCGCATCGCGAGCGTCGGCACGGTCGCGCCGGTCGCCGCGACCGCCTCGAGCACGCCCAGCTCGGCGAGGGCGCCCTGGGCGTCGGGCAGCAGGCCGTCGCCGCACGTCTTGTCGCGCGGGAAATCCGCACGGTCGGCGAGCGCGACCCGCGCGCCGCCGGCCGCCAGCGCCGCGGCGGCGGCACAGCCGGCCGGACCGGCGCCGATCACCGCGACGTCGAAGTGTGCGGGTGCGCTCATCGCCCGGCGGCCCTCGCCCGCTCGCGCAGGAAGGTCGCGAGGTCGAGGTGCACGCCGCGCTCCCCGAGCTGGCGGAGGAGCAGCGTGGCCTGGCCGCGCCAGGCGGTCCCCTGGTTGACGACGTGCTGCACGGTCCGCCCGAGCGGCAGCGTGACCTCGCGGCCGCTCCGCGTCCGGTAGGAGAGCGGCGCGGCCAGCGCCGCGTCGTCGACGGCCGCGAAGTGCGCGCCGATCCCGGCGGAGACGGCGGCCCACCGCTCGCGCAGCCGCGGGACGTCGGAATAGGCCGCGGCGAACAGCCCGACGCCGGCCGGCCGACCGGTCCAGCGGGCGAGCCACGTCACCCGCGCCGAGACGAGCCGGACCAGCGCCGCGCGCAGCGAGCCGACCCCGGCGACGGCCTGGTCGTACCGGGCCGGCGTCAGCCTCGCGGCCACGGCGAGCAGGCGCGCCGTCGCCCAGTCGTCGTAGCGCAGCAGCTCGAGGGCCTCGTCGCGCGCCATCTCACGAGCCGTTCGGAGCGGGACCCGCGCGATGTGCTCCCGACCCCGGGGCGAAGGGCTGCCCGAGCAGGCCGCAGCACACCGCCGTCCAGCGCTCCCAGCGCGGCAGCGCGGCGCGCCGGCCGAACGTCGCGACCGGGTCGGCGGCGACGCGACCGAGCACCCGGCGGTAGACCCCGCCCATCACCCGGACCGCCGGCCGCGCGTCGGGCGCGATCGCCCCGGGCAGCGGGTTCGCGGCGGCGAAGCAGGCACGGGCGCGCTCGCACTCGAAGGCCATGAGCGCGCGGTACCGCTCGGAGTCGACCGCGCCGGCCACGATCTCGTCCTCGCCGACGCCGTGCGCCGCCAGCTCGTCGAGGGGCAGGTAGATCCGCCCGCGACCGCGGTCCTCGCCGACGTCGCGGCAGATGTTGGTGAGCTGGAGCGCCATCGCGAGGTGCCGTCCGAGGGCGTTCGCGTCGGGCCGGACGACGCCGAAGATCGCCAGCGAGATGTCGGAGATCGTCACCGCGACCAGCTCGCAGTAGCGCTCCAGCTCGGCGAAGGTGGCGTAGCGCGACCGCTCGAGGTCCATCCGGCACCCCTCGACGAGGCCGAGCAACGCCGCCTCGGGGATCGGGTGGTCGCGGAGCGCCGCGGCCAGGGCGACCGTCTCCGGCCGCGACGGCCGGCCGCGGTACGTCGCGCGCACCTCGTCGGCCCAGGCGTCGAGCGCCGCCCGCACCGCCGCCGGGTCGGCGCCCTCTCCCGCCTCGTCGACGATGTCGTCGGGGATCCGGCACGCCGCGTACGCCGCGTAGACCGCGGCGCGCTTGCCGGCGGGCAGCAGCCGGAAGCCGAGCGAGAAGTTGCCGCCGCGCCGATGCGTCAGCCGGCGGACCATGGCCCCCGGAGCGCTCATCGCTCGCGCTCCCGGCACCACGTGCACAGCTCGCCGTGGCGGCAGCCGTCGCGCTCGCGCCACGCCGCCATCACGAGGCCGGCGAGGAGCCGGCTCGCCGCCCGCGGGCGCTGCACCGCGACGAGCAGGTCGCGGAAGTCGCGGCGCGCGGCGGCCCGGCAGAAGGCGGCGAAGCCGCGCCGGCCGAGCCTCTCGTAGGCGAAGCGCAGCGCCACCGTCGCGCGCATCGGCCGCAGCACCTCGCGGCGGAAGCGTGCCTCGTCCCAACGGCCGAGGACACCGTCGGCGACCAGCCGTGCCGAGCGCAGCGCCAGCCGGTTGCCGAGGCCGTACAGGAAGTCCTGGACCCCGGCCGCCTCGCCGACGTGCCAGCGGCCCCGCCGGTCGCGCAGGCTCCGGGGCAGCGAGAAGTTCATGAACTGTCCGCCCTCGCGCGCGTCGCGGACGGCGAAGCCGCCGAGCTCCGCGCGGAAGCGCGCCCACGCCTCGTCGCGCGCCGCGCGCAGCCGCCCGGTGCGCCGCACCTGGGCGACGCCGAAGGTGGCGCGACCGCCGAGGCAGAACAGGTAGGCGTACCCGGTGGGCGTGACCGCCGGGTCGAAGAGCACCGCGACGGTGTCGTCGAGGTCGGAAGCGAACACCGTCTCACGCGCCACGCCGTCGGCCTGGCGCGGCCCGGTCGCGTCGACGTCGGCGTCCGCCGGCGCGGCGGCGCCCTCGTGGAGGACGACGCCCGCGGCCACCGCGTGGCGGCGCAGCGCGGCGTCGAGGCTGCCCTCGCCCCCGCCGCGACGGATGAAGTACGAGTACGGCTCGCGGCTCGCCACCTCGTGCCGGCCGCCGAGCCCGTCGAGGAACGTCGCCGAGCGGACCGGGATCGCCTCGAAGTCGGTCGGCAGGCCGAGGCGGCGCAGCTCGTCGAGGGCGTCCTCGGCGCCGGTGCCGTTCTCCAGCACCTGCCAGCCGCCGTGGAACCGGCCGCCGCCGCCGACGCGGCGGTCGTAGACCTCGACCGCGACGCCCTCGCGGGCGAGCAGCACGGCGGTGGCGAGCCCCGACAGCCCCCCACCGGCGACGCGCAGCGGTTGAGTCACGCCGCGATTCTACCCGCCCGCCGGTGCCGCCGGCCTGTGCCAGAATCGCGGCATGCGAGACATCGAGACGATCTTTCCGGCCGACGACCAGATCCCCGCCGACGCGCGCCTGGCGGGACCGATCGAGCAGCGGGAGTACCTCGTGAACGGCGAGCTGCGCCGGTGGGACGGCGCGATGCAGGAGGTCCTCTCGCCGGTGTGCGTCGAGACGGCCACGGGGCCGGTGCAGCGCGTCCTCGGACGCGTCCCGCTGCTCGGCGAGAAGGAAGCGCTGGACGCCCTCGATGCCGCGGTCGCGGCCTACGACCACGGCCGCGGGCGCTGGCCGACCATGGCGGTCGCCGACCGCATCGCCCACGTCGAGGAATTCGCCCGCCGCATGGTCGGGACCCGCGACGAGGTCGTGCGCCTCCTGATGTGGGAGATCGGCAAGGCGCGCGCGGACGCCGGGCGGGAGTTCGACCGCACCGTCGAGTACATCCGCGACACCGTCGACGCCGTCAAGGAGCTCGACCGCGCCGGCTCGCGGTTCTCCATCCAGCAGGGGATCATCGGCCAGATCCGCCGGGCGCCGCTCGGCGTCGCCCTGTGCATGGGGCCGTTCAACTACCCGCTCAACGAGACGTTCACGACGCTGATCCCGGCGCTGGTCATGGGCAACACCGCGGTCTTCAAGCCGCCGCGCCTCGGCGTGCTGCTCCACCGGCCGCTCCTCGAGGCGTTCCGCGACGCCTTTCCGCCCGGCGTGGTCAACACCGTCTACGGCCGCGGGCGGGAGACCATGACGCCGCTGATGGCGTCGGGGAAGGTCGACGTCCTGGCGTTCATCGGCACCAGCCGGGCGGCCGATGCCCTCAAGAAGGCCCACCCGCGGCCGCACCGACTGCGCTCGGTGCTCGGCCTCGAGGCGAAAAACCCGGCGATCGTGCTGCCCGACGCCGACCTCGAGCTCGCGGTCGCGGAGTGCGCGCTCGGCGCGCTGTCGTTCAACGGACAGCGGTGCACCGCGCTCAAGATGCTGTTCGTCCACGCCGACGTCGTCGACGAGTTCCTCGCGCGCCTCTCCGCGGTCGTCTCCGGGCTGCCCGCCGGGATGCCTTGGGACGAGGGGGTCGCGCTCACCCCGCTCCCCGAGCCCGGCAAGCCGGCGGAGCTTGCGGAGCTCGTCGCCGACGCAGTGCGTCTCGGCGGGCGCGTGGTCAACCCGAGCGGCGGCGAGTCGCACGGGACCTACGTCTCGCCCGCGGTCGTCTATCCCACCCACCCGGACTCGCGCCTCTACCGCGAGGAGCAGTTCGGGCCGGTCATCCCCGTCGCGTCGTTCACCGACCTCGCCGAGCCGATCCGCTGGGTCGTCGAGTCGAACTACGGCCAACAGCTCAGCATCTTCGGCCGCGACCCGGAGACCATCGCCCGGCTCGTCGACCCGCTCGTCAACCAGGTGTGCCGGCTCAACCTCAACAGCCAGTGCCAGCGCGGCCCCGACACCTTCCCGTTCACCGGCCGCAAGGACTCGGCCGAGGGGACGCTGTCGGTGTCCGACGCGCTCCGCGTCTTCACGATCAGGACGCTGGTGGCCGCGAAGTCGAGCGAGCTGAACAAGCGGATCATCACCGACATCGTGCGCGAGCGCCGGTCGACCTTCCTGTCCACCGACTTCGTCTTCTGACTGCGGGGGGGCCGGCCGCCCCCCGCCCTAGCCTCCGCGGCCTTGCCCCCCCGAGCCCCCCGCGCTCCGGGCGAGTGAATCGCCCTCCGCGCCTTTTCGCTCCCCCACCCTCATCACCAGCAGCGCAGCCAACGACTAACTGCGGGGGGCCCGCCGGCCCCCCACCCGCTCCCCCGCCAGCTACGCCCCCCGAGCCCCCCGCGCTCCGGCGAAGTGACCGCGCGGAGGGTGGGTGGGTGGCGTGAAGCGGGCTGGATGTCCGACGACTGAAGCCGAGGTGGGCAGGGTTGGAGGCTGTGCAGTGCGGGTGACCATGCCCAGGCGGTGCTCCCGCAATTCGCCTCCGCAACTTCTTACTCCGGGGGGCTCGCCGGCCCTCCGCTCGCCCACCCGCCGGCTACGGCCCCCCGAACCCCCGGCGCTCCGGCGAAGTGAATTCGCCTCCGCGCCTTTGCGCGCCCCCACCCTTCGCTCGTAGGCGCTGGACCGCCCCGCCCGAGGGCTCTCTGGGCGGTCCCGGGCCAGGGTCAGGTGGCCCAGATGATCAGACGCGTCTCGTGGGGGTGGCCGACGTCCTCGTGGAACGGCAGCACCCGGACAGTCAACCCCTGCATGCCGCTGCCCTTGCACGGAACCTGGGCGGCGAACGGCACCCCGGCCGCCTCGGCCGGCCCCGCGACGGCCATCGGGATCGCGGCGCGCACGACGATCTCGCCGTGCTCGTCGACGCGGCCGAGGAAGACCTGGACGGCCAGTTCGTCGACGGTAAGCTCGCCCGGCTGTACCCACGCGTGCACGACGAACGCCTCGCCGACGCGCAGGTCGCTCGGGATGTCCGCCTCGACCCGGTTGATGCGCACACGCCTCCATGCCGCCCGGACGCGGTCGCGCCAGGCCGCCAGCGCGATCGCGCGGCGATGGCCGTCAGCCTCCAGCTTCTCGCGCCGCTGCAGCGCCGGCATGTAGGCCGAGGTCACGTACTCGCACACCATCCGGTTGGTGTTGAACACCGGACAGAGCTCCTGCATCGCGGTCTTCATCAGGGCGATCCAGCCGCGCGGCAGGCCGTCGCTTCCCCTGGTGTAGAAGAGCGGCGCCACCTCGTGCTCGATCAGCTCGTACAGGGCGCCGGCCTCGACGCGGTCTTGGTAGTCGTTGTCCGCCATCTCCTCGCCGCGGCCGATCGCCCAGCCCGCGTTCTCGGTGAACGCCTCGTCCCACCAGCCGTCGAGGATCGACAGGTTGAGGACCCCGTTGAAGGCCGCCTTCATCCCCGAGGTGCCGCTCGCCTCGCGCGGCCGCCGCGGCGTGTTGAGCCACACGTCGCACCCCTGCACGAGGTAGCGGGCGCTGACGGTGTCGTAGTCCTCGAGGAAGACGATGCGCCGCCGGAACTCGGGCCGCTCGGCGAGGCGGACGATCTCCCGGATCAGGCTCTTGCCCGGGTCGTCCTTGGGGTGCGCCTTGCCGGCGAAGATCACCTGCACGGGACGTCCTGGCGCGTTGAGGATGCGGGCCAGGCGCTCGGGGTCGCGCAGGAGCAGCGTGGCCCGCTTGTAGGACGCGAAGCGCCGGCCGAAGCCGATGGTGAGCGCCTCGGGGTCGAGGACCTCTCCGGCCTGGGCGACCTCCGCCTGCCCCGCTCCCCGCTGCCTGAGCTGGGCGGCGAGCCGCCGGCGGGTGAACGCGACCAGCCGCTCGCGGCGGCGCTCGTGGGTGCGCCACAGCTCCTCGCCGGGGATTTCATGGACGCGCTGCCAGACCCGGGTGTCGCCGGGCTCCTCGGCCCAGCGCGGGCCCAGGTAGCGCTCGTAGAGGTAGCGCATCTCGTCGGAGATCCACGAGCCCGGGTGCACGCCGTTGGTGACGTGCCCGATCGGCAGCTCGTCGACGGGGGCGTTCGGCCACAGCACCTGCCACATCCGCCGCGACACCTGCATGTGCAGGCGGCTCACGCCGTTGATGAAGCCGGCCAGGCGGATCGCCGCGACCGCCATGTTGAACGGTTCGGTCTGATCGCCGGGACGGACGCGACCGAGGTCGAGCAGCTCCTCGCGGGCGAGACCCAGCTCCGCGCGCATCCCGCCGAGGTGCCGCTCGACGAGGTCGGGAGGGAACACGTCGATCCCGGCCGGGACCGGCGTGTGGGTCGTGAACACGGTGCTCGCGGTGACGATCTCCCGCGCCACCGCGAGGCTGATCCCGCGCTCCTTCATCAGCCTCCGGATCCGCTCGAGGCTGACGAACGCCGAGTGCCCCTCGTTCATGTGGTAGACCCGCGCGCGCAGTCCGAGGGCGTCCAGGGCGCGCATGCCGCCCACCCCGAGCAGCACCTCCTGCTTGACCCGCATGTCGAGGTCGCCGCCGTACAGCTCGTCGGTCACGTCCTGGAGCTCGCGCGGGTTCTCGGGCACGTTGGTGTCGAGGAGCACGAGCGTGATGCGCCCGACCTCGACGTACCAGAGCTGGGCCAGCGTCGGTCGGCCGCCGAGCTCGACGGTGATGCGCACCGGCTGGCCCGCCGCGTCGCGGAACGGGCGTACCGGCATGGTGTGGAAGTCGTTGACCGGGTAGCGCTCCTGCTGCCACCCCTCGGCGCTCAGGTACTGCCGGAAGTAGCCCTTCTGGTAGAGCAGGCCGACGCCGACCAGCGGCAGGCCGAGCTCGCTCGCCGACTTTAGGTGGTCGCCGGCGAGCATGCCCAGGCCGCCCGAGTAGATCGGCAAGCAGTCGGTCAGGCCGAACTCCATCGAGAAGTACGCCACGACCCGCTCGGGAGTCTGTCCGAACCTCTTGTGGTACCACGCGTTCCGGCGCTGCAGGTAGTCCTCGAGGTCGCGCGCGGTGCGATCGAGGCGGGCGAGGAATGCCTCGTCCTGCTCGAGCTCCTGGAGCCGCGCCTGCGAGATCGACCCGAGCATGAGCACCGGGTTGTGGCCGCTGGTCTCCCACAGGTCGTGGTCGAGGTTGCGGAACAGGCTGATCGTCTCGTGGTCCCACGACCAGCGGATGTTGTACGCCAGCGCCTCGAGCGCCACGAGCCGGTCAGGGAGCGCCGGTCGAACCTGGAACGTCTTCAGTGGACGCATCGCTCACCCCTCCGGAGGTCCCGTTCTCACGCCACGACCGTTCATTCAGGATACTCCGCCCAACCCCGGGGTCAGGTCTTGTATCAAGTAGTTTGCGGCGCTCTTTGCGCGTCCGTCGACACATCGCAGGGCTTGGTCACATAGTACAAGACCTGACCCCGGGGTTGGATTAAGGCGGCGAGGTGCGGCGTTGGGGAGCATGCGCGGCGCCTGGTGTGCCGCCGACCCCAGGAGGAGACGCAATGGACAATACCTCACGACACGAGCTGCTCGGCGGCCTCGCCGCCCTTGCCACCTTTGGCGGCTGGATCGGACTGTCCCCCGACGAGACGTTCGCCCAGGACGTCGCCGCGCCGGCCGCGGCTCGCACCTACACGCTGCCTGCCCTGCCCTACCCCGCCGACGCGCTCGAGCCGCACCTCGACGCGCAGACCATGACGCTGCACCACGGCAAGCACCATGCCGCCTACGTCGATGGCCTCAACGCGGCGATCGCCGGCCTCGAGCAGATGCGCGCCGGCGGCCAGCCGGCCGACCTCGCGAAGGTGCGGGACCTGACCGATGCGGTGTCGTTCAACGGCTCCGGGCACGCGCTGCACTCGATGTTCTGGGCGACGATGAAGAAGAACGGCGGCGGCGAGCCGGCGGGGCAGCTCGCCCGCCTGATCGCCCGCGACTTCGGCTCCTTCGCCTCGTTCCAGGCCCACCTGACCGCCGCCTCGGTGCGCGTCCAGGGCGCCGGCTGGGGGATGCTGGCGTGGGAGCCGCTCTCCGGCCGTCTGCTCGTGCTGCAGGCCGAGAAGCAGCAGAACGCCACGTTGTTCGGCTCGGTCCCGCTGCTCGGCTGCGACGTCTGGGAGCACGCGTACTACCTCAAGTACCAGAACCGGCGCGCCGACTACGTCAAGGCCTGGTGGAACGTCATCGACTGGAACGCCGTGGCGGCCCGCCTCGCCGCCGCGCAACGATTCACGGCCTGAACGCACCAGCGGGGTCAGGTCTTGTAGTATTGGGGTTGCGGGCACTCCACACTCTCCGCAAGGTGCGACTGGTCGAGCGGAGTGGCTCACGGCGTCGGGCTTGACCGGCCAACTCACATAGTACAAGACCTGACCCCGCTGGTGGGGACGGGGTACACTTCGGCGGGGGGAGCCTTGGACCCGAGAGAGATTCGCGCGCGGCTCGAACGCGTGTTGCCATTCGTCGACAAGCCCGGCCGCTACCTCGGCCTCGAGCGGAACATCGTCCGCAAGGAGTGGGACGCGGTCGACGTGCGGCTGCTCCTCGCCTTCCCCGACGAGTACGGGATCGGCATGTCCCACCAGGGGACGCGCCTGCTGTACCACATCGCCAACCGCCGCGCCGACGCGCTCGCGGAGCGGACGTTCGCGCCGTGGCCTGACATGGCGGCCGCGATGCGGCAGCACGGCATCCCGCTCTACTCCCTGGAGACGATTCACGCCGCGGCCGACTTCGACCTCGTCGGCATAACGCTGCAGACCGAGCTGAACTACGTCAACGTGCCGTACCTGCTCGACCTCGCCGGCATCCCGAGGTTCGCCGCCGACCGCGACTCCGGCTTCCCCCTCGTCGTCGGCGGTGGGCCGTGCATGGCCAACCCCGAGCCGGTCGCGGACTTCTTCGATGCCTTCGCCATCGGCGACGGCGAGGTGGTGCTGCCGACGCTGCTCGACCTCGCCAAGCGCGCGAAGGCGGAAGGCTGGCCGCGACGGGACACGCTCCGCGCCCTCGCCGGCCTTCCCGGCGTCTACGTGCCGCAGCTCTACCGTTGGACGCCCGCCGACCACCCGTCGCGCGGCGGCGCGTGGTCGTCGCTCGACGCATCGGCGCCCCTCCCCGTCGCCCGCGTGTTCGCCGAGAGGCTCGATCCCGCCGACGTCCCACCCGTCCCGATCGTCCCGGCGGTCGACGTGGTCCAGGACCGGCTCGGCATGGAGGTGGTCCGCGGCTGCACGCAGGGGTGCCGCTTCTGCCAGGCCGGCACCTGGTACCGCCCGGTGCGCGAGCACGACCCGGCCACGGTGCTCTCCACCCTCGAGGCGCACGTCGACGCGACCGGCTACGAGGAGGTCGGGCTGCTCTCGCTGTCGACCGCCGACTACTCGCAGATCGAGCCGCTCGCCGTCCACCTCGCCGAGCGCCTCGCGCCCCGTCGGGTCGGCGTCTCGCTGCCGTCGCTGCGCGCCGAGTCGTTCTCGGTGGCGCTCGCCGACGCGGTCAGCCGCGTCCGCCGCTCCGGCTTCACCTTCGCGCCGGAGACCGGTTCGGACCGCCTCCGCCGGGTGATCAACAAGACGTTCACCAACGCCGACATGATCGCCGCCGCCGAGGTCGCCTTCGAGCGCGGCTGGAGCATGATCAAGGTCTACGCGATGATCGGCCTGCCCACCGAGACCGACGACGACCTCGAGGAGCTCGCGAAGCTCGCCGAGGGGATCCTCGCCGCCGCGCGCCGCGTCGGCCGGCGCAACGCCGAGGTCAAGGTTTCGGTCGGTCCATTCGTGCCCAAGTCGTGGACCCCGTTCCAGTGGGAGGAGTTCGTCCCGGCCGACGAGCTGCAGCGCCGCATCGGCCTGCTGCGCGACCGCTTCCGCCGCATCCGCCAGGCCAAGCTGACGTGGAACGACCCGACCGAGTCGCGCCTCGAGGCGGTCCTGTCCCGCGGCGACCGGCGGCTCGGCCCGGTCGTCGCCCGCGCCCACGACCTCGGCGCGCTGTTCGACGGCTGGGGCGAGTGGCTGCGCCTCGACGCCTGGGACCAGGCGCTCGCCGAGCACGGCGTCGACGTCGCCGGCGAGATCGGCCCGCGGGAGCTCGGCGCGACGCTCCCGTGGGACGTGATCGACGCGCTGCTCCGCAAGGGCTTCCTCAAGGCCGAACGCCGCCGCGCGTTCCTCGAGGCGGTGACGCCCGACTGCCGCTGGGGGGACTGCATGCGCTGCGGTGTCCCCGGCGACGGGCTCGACACCCGGCTCGCCCTTCCGACGTTGCCGGTGGTCGGCGCCGAGGCGCCGGAGCTCGCCTCGCCCAAGCACGCGGCGTACCGCCTGCGCCCGCTGCCGCGCGTGCTGCCACCGGCCGAGCCGCTCTCCCAGCCCGACCGGCTCGCCCGCGTCCGCTTCACCTTCGCCAAGACCGGGGACGCCCGGTTCCTCTCCCACCGCAACGTCATGGACCTGATCGAGCGGGCCCTGCGCGCGGCGGCGGTCCCGGTGCGCTACACCGAGGGGTACAACCCCCACATCAGGGTGTCGATGGGACCGGCGCTGGCGCTCGGGCACGAGGCGCTCGCGGACGCGTTCGACGTCGAGTGTCACGGCGAGGTCGACGCGGCCATGCTCGAGCGCGCGAACCGGGTGCTCCCCGAGGGGCTCCGCCTCACCGGCTGGGCGCGGCTGCCCGAGGGGTCGCCGTCGCTCGGGAAGGCCGTCGCGGCGTCGCGGTTCCGCATCCGCCGCCTGCCCGACGGGCCGCCGTGGCCGCCACGCCCGGAGCTGCCGGGCGTCCTCGACTGGGTCGCGGACGGCGACGACCTCGTGGTCACGGTCAACGCGCGCCAGGTCGACGGCCCGACGCCCGGACCGCGGGAGCTGCTCACCGTCGCCGGCGTGCCCGAGGAGCGCCTTCGCCTCGCCTCCGTCGTTCGCGAGGCGCTCGTGCTCGCCGAACGGGCCGCCGTGGCGGGCCAGCGCTAGAATCGAGGCGCGCGATGCCGACCATGCCCGAGAAGACACGCGGCGAGGTGAGCGACGGGGCGGTCCGTGCCGCGACGCGACGGACCTGGGCCGAGTGGTTCGCCGAGCTCGATGCGGCCGGGGCCGCGACGATGCGCCACCCGGCGATCGTGGCCGTGCTCGCCGCCCGCGAGGAGCTGAGCCCGTGGTGGCAGCAGACGGTCGCGGTGCGCTACGAGCAGGCCCGCGGCCTGCGCGACCGGCACGAGAAGCCCGATGGATACTCGGTGAGCGCGACGAAGACGATCGCCGCCCCGATCGATCGGGCGTTCGCGGCGTGGAGCGACCAGACGCTCCGCGCCTCCTGGCTCGGCGAGCCGGTCACCATCCGCAAGGCCACGCCGGAGAAGTCGCTGCGCATCACCTGGACGGACGGCACGTCAAACGTCGAGGTCAACTTCTACCCGAAGCCGGCGGGCAGATGCCAGGTGGCGGTCCAGCACGGTCGCCTGCCGGACGCCGCCGCGGCCGCCCGCATGAAGGCCTTCTGGCGCGACGCGGTGGCGCGCCTCAAGTCGCTCCTCGAGGGCTGAAGGCAGCTCTCAGCTACAGGACCCGATGCGCCAGTAGTAGTCCTCGCCCTGGTCCAGACGGATCGATCGCCGCTCCACCAGCACGCCGTCCTCGTCGAGTGCCTCGAGGACGTGGCGCCCGTCGCCGATGTCCTCCAGAGACTTGGCGGTGTGGTCGCGGACGACGAACGCCTCGTGACCGTCGACGAAGACCCGGAGGTTGCAGCGCGTGTCGTTGATGACGACGAGGTCGTTCTCCTCGTCCCAGCCGTTGGTGCCGCACCCCAGCGACAGGGCGACGAGCACACCCAGGCTGGCGAGCAGCAGCAACCGACCCTTCATGGTGAGAATCTAGCCTCGTCGTGGCCGATTTGCAATCGGCATCGCGGTCCGCGCACCGGCGACCGTTGCCGGGATAGACTTCGTGGGGAACGAACGGAGGCGGCATGCTCAACTGGGTCTGGCTCGGCCTGGTCGCGGTCGCGGTCGTGGTCGGGGCCCTCACCGGGCGGCTCGACGCGGTGACCAGGGCGGCGTTCGACTCGGCCCGCACGGCGGTCGAGATCGCCTTCGGGCTGGTCGGGATCATGACGCTGTGGCTCGGCGTCATGAAGGTCGGTGAGGAGGCGGGCCTGGTGCGGGGTCTGGCGCGGCTGATCCGGCCGCTCGCGCGACGGCTCTTCCCCGACGTCCCCGCCGATCACCCCGCGCTCGGGGCGATGCTCCTCAACATCGCCGCGTCGTGGCTCGGCCTTGGCAACGCGGCGACCCCGCTCGGCCTCAAGGCCATGGACGAGCTGCAGAAGCTCAACCCGCGCAAGGACACCGCCAGCGACGCGATGGTCACCTTCCTCGCACTCAACACCGCCTGCATCACCCTCGTCCCGGCGACGATGATTGCCGTCCGGGCCACGCTCGGCTCCGCCAACCCGACGGAGATCGTCCTCCCCACCATCCTCGCCTCGGCGTGCGCCACCGTCGTCGCCGCTACGGCGGCCCGTTTGCTCCGCCGGCTGCCGGCGTTTCGCACACCGCGCCCACCCGCCTCCGGCGACGACCGGGAGGGCGCATGAGCTTCTCCGCCGTTGCGCAGCTCGTCTCGACGTGGGCGATCCCGCTGCTCCTCCTGCTCATTCCGCTGCTCGCCGCGGTTCGCCGGGTCAAGGTGTACGAGGTGTTCGTCGAGGGGGCCAAGGACGGCTTCACCACCGCGGTGAAGATCATCCCCTACCTGGTCGGGATGCTCGTCGCCATCGGCATGTTCCGCGCCTCCGGGGCGATGGAGCTGCTCGCCTCCGCGCTGGCGCCCGTGACCGGCCTGATCGGCCTGCCCTCCGAGGCGCTGCCGGTCGCACTCCTCCGGCCGTTCTCGGGGAGCGGCACGCTCGCCCTGTCCACAGAGCTGATGAAGACGCACGGCCCCGACTCGTTCGTCGGTCGGCTCGCGAGCGTGATGTACGGCTCGACGGAGACGACGTTCTACGTGCTGGCCGTCTACTTCGGCGCGGTCGGCGTCACCCGCACCCGCCACGCCGTCGCCGCCGGCCTCGTCGCCGACGCCGCCGGCCTGCTCGCGGCCCTGCTCGTCTGCCGCGCCCTGTTCGGCTGACTCAGTTCTCCACGAGGGCGGCCTCGCGCGATCCGGACGGCTGGATGGTCGCGAGGTACAGCACCTGCTGGGACAGGCGGGCCATGTCCTCCGGGTAGAGCTCCTCGAACTCGACGCCGCACGTGTAGCACAGCATCCGCTGGCCCTGGCCGTCGTCCCGGAAGCCGGAGGCCCGGCAGCGGCACACCTTGCCGCGCAGCGCGATCTCGCCGTCGTCGAGCTGGAGGCGGATGTCGATCAGGCCGTTCGGGACCATGGACGCGCACACCTCGAGCCTGGCGCCCCGTGAGGAGATGTCCAACACCCGGGCACAGTACCTTCCCTTGAGCTTTGCGATCAGGTTCGTGCCCGGCACCACGCGCGGCACGGCGCGGCGTTCGTCCATCGGCACCTCGGCGACGGAGGTCTCGTCCGTCGCGTCATACAGTCCGTTCGCTGTACAGTATAGGTCCCGGGTGCACGAATGGCGACACCACTGGACAGCGGCGCGTCCGAACGAGGCCGCGTCAGGCAGCGCCGATGGCGAGCTCGGCCAGCCTCCCGCGAGGCCCGCGGGTCGCCGCGAAGAGCAGGGCCTGTCCGATCTCCGCCGGGTCGATGAAACCGGCGGGGTCGGCATCGGGCATCGCCCGGCGGTTGGCCGGCGTGTCGACCGCGCCCAGCGGGTAGACCACCGCGGCGGTCACGCCCCGGCTGCGGTACTCCGCCTCCACCGAGCGCAGGAACGACGCCACGGCGGCCTTGGCAGCCGCGTAGACGCTCATACCCTCGCCCCCGCGCCCGTCCCACACCACCCCCGACGAGAACCCCGCGACGAAGCCCCGGCCCTGCTCGACGAACCCCGGCAGCACGGCGCAGGTCGTCGCGCACAGCGTCCGCAGGTTGACCGTCAGCATCCGGTCGAACAGCTCGTCGGAGTAGGCGTGCGCCGGCGCCATCGCGAAGGCGCCGGCGGTGTGGATCAGGGCGTCGACGCGGCCGAGCTTCCGGTGCACGACGGCGACCATCTCCGCCGCGGCGGTCATGGAGCCCAAGTCGGCAGCGAGGGCCAGGGCGTCGAGCGTCGCGGCGCGCTCCCGGACCGCCGCTTCGTCGACGTCCACCAGGGCGAGCCGGGCGCCAGCGGCCGCGAAGACCTCGGCGATCGCGCCGGCGATCGCCCCACCGCCGCCGGTGATGATCGTTACGCTGTCGGTGCGCAGCTCCATGTCGACCTCCCTGCCGGTTGAGAACCGCCACCAGCGTAGGCGATTCCCCCGGGTCCGCCTTGCGGCGCCGGGGGCGACGCGTGAGAATGCCGGCACGATGACGCCAGGCCGCGCCGCCGAGTCCTCGCCCGCGATCCGCCTGCGCTCCGTCCGCCGGGTCTTCCCCGGCGGCGTCGAGGCGCTCGCCGGGCTCGACCTCGACGTCGCCGCCGGCGAGTTCGTCGCCCTCCTCGGGCCTTCCGGCTGCGGCAAGTCGACGCTGCTGCGCCTGGTCGCCGGCCTGGACCGGCCGCAAGGCGGTGAGGTCGCGGTCGGAAGCCCCGCCGGTGCCGAGCACCGCGGCGTCGGCTACGTGTTCCAGGACGCGCACCTGCTGCCCTGGCGCACCGTCCTCGCCAACGTCGCCCTGCCCCTCGAGCTCGCGGGCGTTCCCCGCGACGCGCGGGCGGCCGCGGCGCGGGCCGCGATCGCCCAGGTCGGCCTCGCCGACGCCGCGACCAGGCTGCCCGCCGCGCTCTCCGGCGGCATGCGGATGCGGGTGTCGATCGCCAGGGCACTGGTCACCGCCCCGCGCATCCTGCTCCTCGACGAGCCGTTCGCCGCCCTCGACGAGCTCACCCGGCACCGGCTCGACGAGCAGCTCCGCGAGCTGTGGCTCGCGAGCGGCATGACGGTCCTGTTCGTGACGCACTCGATCGGCGAGGCCGCCTTCCTCGCCGAGCGGGTGGTCGTGCTGTCGCCGCGGCCGGCCCGCGTGCTCGCCGACACCAGGGTCGGGCTGCCCGGGCGACGCGACGCGCTGTTGCGCACCACGCCCGAGTTCGTCGAGCTGACGCGCCGGCTGACCGCCGTCCTCGCCACCGAGGGGAGCGCGAGCCGGTGATCCGCCGCGCCGCCGGCCGCGTGCTGCCGCCCCTGCTGGCGTTCCTCGCCGCCAACCTGCTGTGGGAAACCGCGGTCCGGGTCTTCGACGTCCCCGCCTACCTCCTCCCCGCACCGTCGCGCATCCTCGCCGCCCTCGTCACGCACGCCGCGACGCTCGGCCGCGCCCTCCTCGTCACCGGACACGCGGCGCTGCTCGGCTTCCTGCTCTCCGCGCTGCTCGGCGTGGTCGCCGGGGTGGCCATCGCCTCGGCCCGTTGGGTGCAGCGCGCCGTCTACCCGTTCACCGTGTTCCTGCAGACCGTGCCGCTGGTCGCGATCGCGCCGCTGCTGGTGGTGTGGTTCGGCTTCGGCATCGCGCCGGTCGCGGTGGCCGCGTTCATCGTCTCGGTGTTCCCGGTCATCGTCAACACAGTCACCGGGCTGCGCTCGGTCGACCCGGCGCTCGTCGACCTCTTCCGCCTGTACCGCGCCTCGTGGGCTGCGCGTCTGTTCAAGCTGCGGCTGCCCGCCGCGCTACCGGCGATCTTCGCCGGCCTGCGGGTGGCCGCCGGCCTGGCGGTGATCGGCGCCGTGGTCGGCGAGTTCGTCGCCTCCTACGCCGGCGACGACGCCGGCATCGGCATGCTCGCCCTCACCTACTCGCGCGAGTCGCACACCGACCGCCTGTTCGCCGCGGTCGGCCTGGCTTCGCTGCTCGGGCTCGCCCTGTTCGGCGCGGTCAGCCTGGCGAGCTGGCTGACGCTGCACCGCTGGCACGCGTCGGAGCAGGAACAGGTGCGGTGATGGGCGCGTTGTGCGACGGGAGCGGAGGAGGCGGCCGATGACGACGACCCTGGCACTCATGGTGGCGACCGCGCTGGTGCTGGCCTCCCCACCGCCGAGCCCCGCGCCTGCCCGCGTCACCCTGCAGCTCAACTGGCTGCCGGAGCCCGAGTTCGGCGGGATCTACGAGGCGGCGCGCGGCGGGGCGTTCGCGCGGCACGGCCTCGACGTGACGATCCTCAAGGGCGGGCCCGACGTCCCGGCCGTGCAGATGGCCGCCGCCGGGCGCGTCGACTTCGCCATCGCGGCGGCCGACGAGGTGGTCTCCTTGCGCGAGAAGGGCGCCGATATCGTCGCCCTGTTCGCGACCTACCAGACCTCGCCGCAGGGCATCATGGTCCGCGCCTCGCGCGACGTGAGCGACATCCCGGCGCTGCTCCGGAGCGGCGGCACGCTGATCGCCCAGCCGGGGCTCGCCTACCTCAAGCACCTCCGCAAGGCCTACGGGCTCGAGCGCGTCAAGATCGTCCCCTATGGTTCCGGCGCCATGGCGCAGTTCCTCGACCCGGGCAGGGGCGACGTCGCCATGCAGTGCTTCGTCTTCGCCGAGCCGATCGCGGCCCGCCGCAACGGCGTCGAGCCGCGCGTCTTCCTCGTCGCCGACACCGGGTTCGACCCGTACACCGCGGTGGTCATCACCCGGGGCGGGCTGCTCACGCGCGACCCCGGCCTGGCCCGCCGCCTGGTCGGCGCGCTGCGCGAGGGCTGGACGGCGTACCTCGCCGACCCCGGGCCGGCCAATCGGGTCATGGCCGGGCTCAACCCGTCGATGGACCTCGCGACGTTCACCGCCGCCGCCGAGGTCCAGCGACCGCTGTTGGAGTCGGAGGACACGCGCGCCCACGGGCTCGGCGCGATGCGGCTCGAGCGCTGGCAGGTCCTGGCGCGGCAGCTCCTCGACCTCGGGGTCGTCGAGCGGCCGGTCGCGGCCGAGGCGTGCTTCACCAACCTGTGAAGTTCGGGGACGGGGGCGAAAGAAATCAGGACGGGCCCGATTGCGTTGTCGCCGGGTGGGACCGCACCACCGGCGCCGGCCGGCGGCGTCACCGGGAGAAACGAATGGCCAGCGCTTCGATCGACAGCATCTTCCAGGTGGAGCAGATCGCCCGCCTGCCCCGTCACCTCCGGTGTCACATCGTCGAGCAGCACTACGATCGCTACACCCCGGTCGACCACGCCGTTTGGCGCTACATCATGCGGCAGGCTCTCGACTTCCACTCCCGGCACGCCCACGCCTCGTACGTCGACGGGCTCCGCCGGACCGGCATCGGCCTCGAGCGGATCCCGCGCGTCGAGGAGATGAACGAGATCCTCGCCCGAATCGGCTGGGGCGCCGCTCCGGTGGACGGCTTCATACCCCCCGCGGCGTTCATGGAGTTCCAGGCGCACCGCGTGCTGGTCATCGCCGCCGACATCCGCCAGCTCGACCACATCCGGTACACGCCGGCGCCCGACATCGTCCACGAGGCCGCCGGCCACGCGCCGATCATCGCCGACCCCGAGTACGCCGAGTACCTGCGCCGCTTCGGCGAGGTCGGCGCGAAGGCGATGTCGTCGCGCCGGGACTTCGAGCTGTACGAGGCGATCCGCCGCCTGTCGATCCTCAAGGAGGCGCCCGGCACGCCGGCGGATGAGATCGACGCCGCCGAGCGGGAGGTCGCCGAGCGGCAAACCGGCCTCGGCGAGCCGTCGGAGATGGCGAAGCTCTCCCGCCTGCACTGGTGGACCGTGGAGTACGGCCTGATCGGATCGCTCGCCGACCCGAGGCTCTACGGCGCCGGCCTGCTCTCGTCGATCGGCGAAGCGGCGCACTGCCTGTCGCCGGCGGTGGCCAAGCTCCCCTACTCGATCGCGGCGGCGGACGTCGCCTTCGACATCACGACGATGCAGCCGCAGCTCTTCGTCACGCCGTCGTTCGCCCGCCTCACCGAGGTGCTCGAGGAGTTCGCGGGCACCATGGCGTTCCGCCGCGGCGGCGGCGCGGGACTCGATGCCGCCGTGAGCTCCGGGAACGTCGCCACCGCGGTGTACTCCTCGGGGCTGCAGGTCTCGGGCACCGTCGCGTCGTGGCTCCGCGACGAGCGCGGCGAGCCCGCCTACCTCCGCATGGCCGGCCCGACCGCCCTCGCCGTCGCCGACCGCCAGCTCCCCGGGCACGACAAGGCGTACCACCGAGACGGCTTCGGCTCTCCGGTCGGCCCGGTACGTGGCACGGCGACCCCGCTCGAGCGCCTCGACGCCGGCGGGCTCGCCGCGCTCGGACTGCAGGAAGGCTCGGACGCCCGCCTGGAGTTCACCAGCGGCGTGACCGTCGCCGGCCGGCTCGAGCGGATCGTCCGGGCGGACGGCATGACGGTGCTGCTGACGTTCTCTCCCTGCCGGGTGGCGCGTGGCGACGAGCTGCTCTTCGACCCCGCCTGGGGCCGCTTCGACATGGCCGTCGGCGAGCGGGTCGTCTCGGTGTTCCAGGGCGCAGCCGACAAGGACGCCTACGACCAGGTGGCTCTGGTCCCGGAGACGCAGACGATCGAGGTCGCAGCGGACGATGCAGCCCGGCGCCTCCACGACCTCTACGCGACCGTGCGCGAGGTGCGCGAGGGTCGCGCCCCTTCGGAAGGATTGGCCACGGTCTGGCGCGAGCGCACCGCGAGCTTCCCCTCCGACTGGCTGCTCGCGCTCGAGATCCTCGAGGTCCTCTCCAGCTCGCAGGCGTTGCCCGAGCTGCGTGTCGAGGTCCGCAAGGTGTTGGAAGCCCGGTCACAGGACCCGGCGGTCGCCCCGCTGGTCGTCAACGGGCTCCGCCTGCTGCCGGCGTAGCGGGCTGCCGCTACAGGCTTCCGGAGACGTGACCGAGCTCGATCGACTCGACGAGCACGGACGGCGGCTGCTCGAGGGCGAACGCGACCGCCGCGGCGACGCGCCCGGGGTCGAGCATCCGCTCGCGCGGCCAGTCGCCGGCGACGCCGTCCCACAAGCCGCTGTCGGTCGCCGACGGGTAGACGTTGATGACCCGGATGCCCCGCCCGCGGACCTCCTCGCGCAGGCTCTGGCTGAACCCCTCGAGGGCGAACTTGGCGGCGCAGTACGCGCTCCAACCGGGGAAGCCGCGGCGCGCCGCGACCGACATCCAGTTGACCACGCTGCTCCCGGCCGCCAGGCGCGGCAGGAGCCCGCGGACCAGCAGGAACGGCGCCGTGACGTTCAGCGCCAGCGAGCGCTCCCACTCCTCGAGGCCGACCTCGGCGAGCGGCTTGACGACGGCGGAGCCGGCGTTGTTGACCAGCACGTCGACGGCGCCGGCCGCGGCGACGTCCACGAGGCGGTCGACGTCGGCGGGGACGGTCAGGTCGCCGGTGACGACGCGGACCGTGGCGCCCCGCGCCTCGACGGCGGCGGCGGTCACGGCGAGGGCGTCGGCAGCGCGCCCGTGCAGGATCAGCTCGCGGCCGGCCGACGCCAGCCGCACCGCGATCGCCCGACCGATGCCGCGGCTCGCCCCGGTGACGACGATGCGCTCCATTACGTCCCTCCCCGCCGGACCGCGAAGCGGTTGTTGGCCGTCTCGAACAGCCTCAGCCGTGCCAGCCATCCGTCGAGCAGCCCGTCGAGGAGCGGCCACAGGATGCTCACGATGTTCTCTCCGGTGCTCGGCCGGTCGCGAAACGCCTCCACCTCGCGATCCAGGTGCCGGTGGTCCCAGGGGCCGACGGCACGCTCCAGGGCGCGGTCGAGTCGGGGCAGGGGCAGGAGGGTCCCGCTGCGCTCGTCCAGGGAGCCCGCCACGGTCGCTTCGACGGCGTAGCGGTGGCCGTGCCCGCTCGGGTTCGAGCACTTGCCGTAGATGCGCCGGTTCTCCTCGTCGGAGAGGCCCGGGTCCCGCAGGCAGTGCGCCGCCGAGAAGCTCGTCTCCAGGCCCATGCCAAACGCCGACCCGTCGAAGTCGGCGAAGAAGCGAGGGTTCTCGTGCAGCCGCACCCGCGCCACCGGCAGGTCGCTCGCGAGGCGGCGGAAGATGAAACGGGCCAGGCACTCGGTGGTCATCGGCTGCCCGGCGAGCTCTGCGACCTCGGCGTTGAGGTGCCGGTGATCGAGCAGCGCGTGGAGGGCCGACAGCGCACCGTCCACCTCGCCGTGCGGGACGATCACACCGGTCTTCCCGTCCGGCTCGCCGCGCAGGACGACGCGGAGCCGGTAGCCGTGACCGTGACCGGCCGGGGCGGCCGCCCGACCGAACAGCTCGCGGTTCTCGGCGTCCGAGAGGTGTGGCGAACAGGTGCGCCTGGCGGCCGAGAACTCCAGTGCGACCTCGCGCTCGACGAGCCCCGAGGCGTATGCCGTGGCGCCGGAGGATGCCGACTCGGCGAGGTGGCAGGCCACCACCGAGCCGCCCACCGAGCGGCAGGCCGCCGTCGACTCGGCGAGGAGCCGGCGCGCCAGGTTCTCGGGCGTCGGCGGGACGACGTCGAACGGCGGCGTGTCGAGGTTGAGGAAGTGATGGTCGTAGCGGGGTTCGACGAGGCGTTGCAGCGCCTCCTTGATCGCCGCCAGGTTGACGATCATGCCGGTGCGCGGGTGCGGCGTCCCGCCGAGGACCACGTGGGCCTCGTAGTTCTCGCCGCTCCCCCAGGCCCGTTCGCGGCCCGCCCCGTAGATGCGCTCGTTCTCGTCCGCCGACCAGCCCTCGCGGGCGAGGCGGCGTGACGCGGAGAACACCATCCTGCGGCTGGCGGTCAGGAGCATTGCTCGCTCGACTCCTCGTGGCGACCGGTCGGCCCGGCGATCGCGCCGCCAGTCTAACCGAGCGCCGACCGAGCGGATTTCGCAGGGGTAGACTCGTCAACCGGGGATCGAGTGCTGAAGGGCATCGTCAACGCGTACCGGTCGGCGTTCGCCGGCCTCCCCCGGGAGGCCTGGGTCCTGGCCGGAGCCACGCTGGTCAACCGCGCCGGGACGATGGTCCTCCCGTTCATGAGCCTGTACCTGACGCGCTCCCTCGGCTTCTCGACCGCGGAGGCAGGCCGTGTCCTCGGCCTCTACGGCATCGGCGCGGTGGCCGGTGCGTACCTCGGCGGCTGGCTCTCGGATCGCGTGGGCGCCATCCGCGTCCAACAGGTCAGCCTGCTCGCCACCGGTGCGGGCTTCCTGGCCCTCTCGCAGGCGCACTCCCGCTTGGCGCTATCGCTCACCGTGTTGCTCGTCGCCGTGATCTCCGAGAGCTTCCGGCCGGCGCTGTTCGCCTCGGTCGTACAGGTGACCACCCCGGCGGTGCGGACCCGCTCGCTGGCGTTGCTCCGCATGGCGGTCAACCTCGGGATGTCGGCGGGACCGGCCGTCGGCGGCTTCCTCGCGGTCTACGACTGGACGCTCCTCTTCGTGGCCGACGCGCTGACCTGCTGGGCCGCCGCGGTGGTGCTCGTCCTCACCCTCCGCCACGTCGGCCGGCGCACGGCCGAGCGATCGGGAGGCCCGGTGGCGGCCGCCGCGACGCCGTGGCGGGACCGGCCCTACCTGCTGTTCCTCGTCCTGATGACCGCCTACGGCACCGTGTTCTTCCAGCTCATGGGCACCCTGCAGCTCTATCTCCGCGATGCGTACCACCTGCCGGAGAACGGCATCGGGCTGTTGCTCGGCCTCAACGCGATGATCATCGTGGCCGCCGAGATGATCGTGGTCCGTCACGTCGAGCACCTCGAGCCACTGCGGGTGCTGGCGGTCGGCTGCCTGCTCGTCTGCTTCGGGTTCTTCCTCATGCCGTTCGGCACCTCGGTCGCCTGGGCGGTGGTCACGATCCTGCTGTGGACACTCGGCGAGATGCTCTCCCTGCCGATGGCCAACGCGATCGCCTCGCACCGGGGTCCCGCCGGCGCGGGCGGCCGGTTCATCGGCGCCTACTCGCTGGCCTTCTCGCTCGCCTTCGTCATCGGGCCGGTCACCGGGACCGCCGTCTACCAACGGTTCGGCGGCGACGTCCTGTGGCTGGCGATCGGACCGATCGGCCTCGGCCTCTTCGCCGGCTGCGTCGCCCTTTCCCGCCGGTTCGTCCCTGGAGAGGCGCCGCGCGTGCGCCGGGTCGAGTGAGGTGGAGCGGGTCGTCCGGTGGTACCCTCCGCCGGGCTGGGCCTTGCCGGGCTCCGGCGCGGAGGGTGAGAGAGCATGCTCAAGGGATCGGCGAGGAAGCACCTGCGAGGGTTGGCGCACGGCCTGCGGCCGGCAGTCCAGGTTGGCAAGGAGGGCCTGACCGAGGCGGTCGTGAAGGCGATCGACGCCGCCATCGAGGCCTCCGAGCTGGTCAAGGTGCAGATCGCAGCCGAACGTGACGAGCGGCTGGAGATCGCTGCGACCATCGAGCAGCGCCTGGGCTGCGAGTGCGTCGGGACGATCGGCCGCATGGCCATCCTGTACCGGCAGCACCCGGATCCCGACAAGCGCTCCGTCCGTCTACCCGACTGATCGCCACGAGCGCGGGCGCGTCCGCCGCCCGAACGCACGAGCGCCGCGACGATGGAGACCGCCGCGGCGCGTGCGGGACGCTGGCCGAAACCGCTTCAGTTGCGACCGATCACAGCGGCCGCGGGTCGCAGTCCTCGACCTTGGCAGCGCGGATGCAATGGATGCGGGGCTGGTGCATGGTGTTCCCGACGCCGTCGAACGCCATCGGCCCCGTGACCCCCATCTGGTCGCCCAGGCTCATCAGCCGCTGGAGCAGGTCCGAGGTCGTCTCGGGTCGCGGATCGGCGATCGCGGCCAGGGTGATCAATGCCGCGTCGTAGCCGTGGGCGGCATAGACGTCCGGGACGAGGTTGTTGTTGGCGGCCTTGTAGCGCGCGACGAACGACTTCAACGGCTCCCTCGGTGCCGCCATGTCGAGCTTGACCATCGGGAAGTACACACCCTCGACCAGCGTGCCGCCCTGCCAGACCAGGTCCGCCGTGCCGATCGCCGAGGTCGTGCATACGACGCCCTCGTACTTCTTGTCGCGGAGGTCGCGGATCGCCTGCAGGATCGCGTCCCCGTACCCGGCCACGTAGATAGCGTCGGGCTTCTCCTTGGTCAAGGTGTCGCCGAGGAGGGTGTCCCAGTTTCCCTCGCCGATCGACAACTCCGCGACGATCTTGCCGCCGTGCTTGAGGTATTCCTCGCGGAAGATCGGGAGCAGACCTTTCGTGTAGGAGATGTCTTCCTTGAGCACGAGCAGCGCCTTGGCACTCTCGCCGACGCCGAGAAAGTCCGCGGCGACGACGCCCTCGATCTCATCCGACGGGTAGACGCGGAAGAACAGGTTGGAGGACGCCGCGAGGCCCGGCTCGGTGGCCGATGGCGAGATGACGACCTTCCCGTGTCTCTCGGCCGCGGGGATCATCGACTTGGCTTCGGGCGAGGTCGCCCCGCCGATGACGATGAGCGCGCCCTGCTTGAACAGGCTTTCGGCCTCGGCCGCCGCCCTCTTCGGGTCGGACCCGGTGTCGCGGTAGATCACCTCGAGCCCAGGCGGGGCATTGCGCGACTTGATCGCCTCGTCGAACCCCAGCTTGGTGCCCGAGTTGATCGATGTGCCGTACGCCGAGGCCTCTCCGGTGATAGGGAGGACGACGCCCACGACAACCTTCCCGCCACCGCAACTCGCGCTCGCCAGCACCGCGAGCACTGCCAGGACACAACCCAGGCGTCTCATCGCCACCTCCTGCGCCGCATTCACGGCCGCATCGCTCCTTGTACCACAGCGTGCAAGCTCTGCCAAGCGCCTTTTGGCGACCTCCGGCGCACCGCCCCGCGACCCCGCGGAGGCCACCGGAGTACAATGCCTGCGGCACCGGAGGAGGCAGGCGCTCGCGGTCCTTTTCGAGGGAACGAGGAAAGTCCGAACTCCGGGTGGAAGCACGCTGGGTAACGCCCAGCCGCGGCAACGCGAGGGAAAGTGCCACAGAAAACGTACCACCCGGGTCTCCCGGGCAAGGGTGAAAAGGTGGGGTAAGAGCCCACCGCCCGGCCGGCGACGGCCGGGGCATGGCAAACCCCGTGCGGAGCAAGGCCAAATAGGGGAGCCAACGGGCCTCCACCCCCGGTTCCGCTCACGCGGAGGGCTCCCGGGTAGGCTGCTCGAGCCCGCCGGTAACGGTCGGGCCAGAGGAATGGGTGCCACCCGCCTTCGGGCGGGCACAGAAATCGGCTTATCGCCTCCTCTGTTGCTGCGGGGGGTCCTCGCGACCCCCCGCCCTTTTCCCCCGTCGCGAACACCCCCCGAACCCCCCGGCGCTCGCCGCGAGTGAATCGCGGCTCGCTGATCTCCCCTCCTTCACACCCCGACCAGCCCCCAAGTCAGCGCAGGCCTCCACCCACCCGACCAGCTTTGCCCTTCCACCCTCACAACTGGCCTTGAAGCCATGAAGCAGAAGACAGCTAGGGACCAGTCTCTCTACCTTTGCTGTCTTTGCTGTCTTTGCTGTCTTTGCTGTCTTTGCTTCAAGCCTGGGTGGTCCGGCGGGCGGGCAACCCTTCAACCCTTCTTCCGCCGGCGGCGCGGGACACGCGCGGGCGCATCGACGAGGCGCTCGACGCCGTCGAGGGTCGCCGTGCCGATCGAGTGCTCCTCGGCTGGAGCCTTCGCCTCGGCTGACGCGGCCTTCTCCCAGAACGACGATGCCGCCACGCACTCGGCCCCGGCGGCGCGAACGCGGACGGCCAGGGCGCGATCGTCGCTGGCGACGCGCCAGCCTCGGCCACGGGGCGAGACGACGTCGAGGATGGCGCGGTCGGCGTAGGGGACGTAGCGCACTTCGACAGGACCGAGCCGTTCCGTGTCGGGCGAGCCGGCCGGCGGGGCGCCGTCGAAGAACAGGACGATCCGGATCCTCTCAGTCCTGGCCAGCGCCAGCGCCGCCCGGCGAACCCGCTCCCGGTTGCCGCCCCGGGCCAGATTGTTTCCGTCGAGGATCCAGGGCACCGCGCCTTCCGGCGGTCGCTACCGCCTCTTCTTCTTGGCGTTGAACTCGTCGAGCGCGCGGATGACGTCCTCGTTGGTCGGGTCGTACTCGAGGACCCTCTCCAGGCACTGCCGCTGCCGGTCCTTCTTGCCGCGGACTCCCCAGAAATTGGCGAGCTGGAGCCATGCCTCGGTGCACTTGGGGTCGACGGACACGGCCAGCTTCAGATGATCGAGGGCCCGCTGCACCCACATCGGGTTCTTGAACTCCAGGTGGGCGAGCTGGAGCAGAAGCTCCGGCTGAGGGTCGAAACGCACCGCCTGGTCGAGGAGTTGGACCGCCATTCCGACGTCGCCGACTCGCGCCAGCTCCTGCGCACGCTTGACGTTGGCGTCGACGACCTGCTTGCGCGCCGACAGGCGTCGCTCCTCCGCCTTCATGCCCTCGGTGCTGGTCCGGTCCGCCCCCTTCATGAGCTGGTCGTACTTCCCCCGCTTTTCCGGGCTCACCAGCGTCTCGTAGGCGTCCTGAACGGCAGCGTAGATCTCCGCCAGCTCCCGCCGCAGCGAGTGCAGGTGCGGCTCGCGGGCGCGGTCCGGGTGGTAGAGGCGCGTCAGCTCGCGGAACCGCGAGTGCACCTGGTCCTGGGTGGCACCTGGCGTGAGGTTGAGCCGCTTGTAGTAGTCCCGGTGGCGGTTCTCCGCGGCGAGCTTGACGACCTCCTCGTACTCGCGCCGCTGCTCGGGCGTGAACTGGAGCTGCTCCTCCTCCTCGGCTTCCGTCGCCTGGGGCAGCTCGATCTCGGGCGGCGCCATCGGCCGCACGGCCGGTTCGTCGCGCACCTCGACGACGCCGGCGACGACCAGGGCCGCGACCGCCCTGGTGACCTCCTCGGCCGGCAGCGGCACCAGTCGCCGCAGCCGGACCGCCGAGGTGGTGCCGTCGATGCGCGAGAACAGGTACGCCTCGTGAGGCGTCAGGTCGAGCTTCTGGTACAGCATGAGGGCGTCCTGGCCGGCCCACAGGAACTTGCCTCCGTCGACCAGGCTCTCGAGCTGCGCGACGTCCTCGTGGCATCGCACCGCCGCCGCGAGGAGCGAGGCCGTGGTCTTCTCGAAGGTCAGCGAGTCGCCGCCGAACTTCTCTCCGAGCCTGAAGACGTAGCTGCCCTCGACGAAGAGCAGCCGCGACAGCAGCGAGACGGCGCGGGCCTCCAGCTCGCCCCGGAGCTGCAGCACGTCGAGGGCGCCCTCGGTGATGAGCTGTTTGCCGTAGAGCACGGCGTCCGGCTGGCGCAGCAGCGCGAGCGCCATCTGGTGCGGCTGCAGGAAGCCGCGACCCACCAACCACCTGCCGAGCTTCTCGTCCTCGACGTCGGAGACCATCGCGCGAATCTGTCCGGCCTCCAGCCAAATCGTTCTCGTTGCGTCGCCGGTGTGCACGTCGAGGCGGCCGTCGACGAGATGACGCACCAGCGCTCGGAGGACGACCGGCAGCTCTCCCGGAGCCAGCGTGCCCTGCGTGGGAATCTCGAGTTGCATCCGCGTCAGTCTAGTCAGCGCTCAGCGCGAGATCAAGGCGAACTGCTCTCGACCTTGACGACGTGGGCGACGAAGCCGCGGGCGAGGACACCTTCCGGGAGCCGTGCCGACGCCGACTCGGCCGCCTCACGGGTCGGGAAACGGCCCCAGATCAACCGGTAGCAGGGCAGGTCGCCGTTCTGGAACTTGACCAACCGGTAGGCGTCGCGGTTCGAGCTCTGTCGACGGTAGATCCGTTCCAGCTCGGCCGACTGGCACCCCATGTCGACCGCGACACCCCACGGTCCGCCGACGCCGACCGTCGAGCCCGACCCCTTCCAGGGCTGCCAGAACAGCGCCGCCGCGAGCAGCGCGCCGAGCAGCAGGATCGCCAGCACCCACTTCCACCAGCCGCTGCCGCCCGCGCTCGGCTCCTCGGCCGCGGCAGCGGTGTCGAGCTGCATTTCGGTGACCCGCGGCGTCGCCTCGACGAGCCCGGCGCCCACCGCCGCCGCCAGCAGCCGGAGGGCCAGCTCGCGGCCGTGCGGCGACGGGTCCGAGATCTCCTGGGCCGACCGCATGTCGTTGATCTTGGCGAAGATCGCCATCGCCTCCTCGGTCAAGCCGAGGACCCCGACCCGGCGGGCGAACTCCGGCAGGCGACGGAGCGTGAGGTCGGGATCGGGCAGGAACGCCCCGACCAGCTCTTCGCCGTTGGCCGACAGGACCAGCTCCATCACGAGGTGGGGGTAGGAGATCGTCAGTCCCTGGGGCTCGGCGAGCGCCCGCGAGTCGAAGCTCACGGTGCCCTCGGGGGCGAGGAGGAACTCGCGGAAGACCTCCGCCAGCACGCGCTTGACGACCGCGTTGCCCTCCGCCTGGGAGACCTGGCCGGCGGCCACGGCCTCGGCCGCACGGGCGAACCACTCGCCGCCCTGGGTCAGGCCGAGCCCCGCCGACAGGCGGTCACGATCGTCTCCCTGCACCCCTACGACCTGCAGGGCGTTGATGAACAGGGTGAGCTCGCGCTGATCCCAGCGCAGATGGACCGAGCCGCGGCCCTTCCGCCCGACCCACAAGGCCAGTTGCGTCGCAGCCGTCGCACGTCGCATGTCGGCAACACTAGCGCGACTCGCGTGCCCCGTCAAAGGGGGATGTCCTTGCCGTGCAAGGCGTCCCACAGCGCCCGGGCCGCTCTGGCGCCGACCAGGGCGGTCAGGTCGGCGTGCGAGGCGGTCCGCACCCCGTCGACCGACCCGAGCTCGCGGAGCAGGAGCTGAGCGCGGTGTGGACCGATCCCCGGCACCGCGAGGAGCTGGGTGGCCAGCCGCCGCGCCTTGCGGCGCCGCCGATGCCGCGTCACCGCGAACCGGTGAGCCTCGTCGCGGATGCGCTGGAGCAGGAGGCGCACCGGATCGTGCTCGACGAGGTGGAGGGGTCCAGGCCGCCCCGGGAGGAACACCTCCTCGAGCCGCTTGGCGAGCGCCGCCGCCGGCGCCGGACAGCCGACCTCAGACAGGGCGGCGGCGGCCGCCGCGAGCTGGGTCGGCCCGCCGTCGATGAGCACGAGGTCGGGCAACGGGGCGCTCTCGGCGATCCTCCGCCGATAGCGGCGGCGCACCGCCTCGGCGATCGCAGCCGCGTCGTCGGCCCCCTCCCCCACGCGGACGTTGAACGAGCGGTACTCGCCCTTGCGCAGCGCGCCGCGCTCCCAGACCACCAGCGAGGCCACCTGGGCCTCCCCGCCGGTGTGCGAGATGTCGAAGCACTCGACCCGGTGGACCGGTGCCGGAAGCGCCAGCGCGTCGGCGAGCGCCCCGGCCAGGCGGTCCCCCTCCTGCCGCGGGTGGCGGAAGCGCAGGCGAAACGCCTCCCGGGCGTTGTCCCGCGCGAGCTCGAGCACTCGCGCCCTCGTGCCGCGCCGCGGTACGGTCAGCGTCACCTTCCGGCCCCGACGCGACGCCAGGAACTCGGCGAGCACGGCCGCATCCTCGAGCCGAACGGGAAGCTCGACCCGCTCCGGGACCGCCGGGTTGGCCTCGTAGTACTGCGGCAGGAACTCCGAGAGCAGTGCGCCGTCGGCGGGCGCCTCAATTCCCTCGAAGTGGAACTCTCGCTTGTCGACGAGCTTGCCGTCGCGGTACACCAACACGACGAGGCTGGCGTCGCGCCCGTCGCCCTCGACGCCGACCACGTCGACGGAGCCGGTGCCGGCCAGCTCGACGTGCTGGCCGCGCTCGAGCTCGTCGAGCGCCCGCAGGAGGTCGCGGTACCGTCCCGCCCGCTCGTACTCCTGCCGCTCAGCGGCCGCCCACATCTGCGCGTCGAGCATCGGCTTGAGCTCCTGGTGGCGGCCGTCGAGCAGCAGCGCCACCTCGTCGACGGCGCGGCCGTAAGCCTCCGGGGTCGTCAGCCCGGCGACGCACGGGCCGAGGCAGGCCCCCATGTCGAAGTACAGGCAGGGCCTCGGCAGGGTGCCGTCGGCCTTCAGCTCCCAGGCACAGGTGCGCACCTGCGAGCGAGTGCGGATCAGCTCCATCACCCGCGCCGCCATCCCGTGGCCCATGAACGGGCCGAAGTAGCGGTTGCCGTCGTCAAGCACGCGGCGGGTGAGGAGCGCCCGCGGCCACGTCTCGCCGGTCGTCAGCTCGATGTAGGGGTACGTCTTGTCGTCGCGGAGGGTGATGTTGTAGCGCGGCCGGTGCTGCTTGATCAGCCGGTTCTCGAGGATCAGCGCCTCGACTTCGGTGGAGGTGACGACGAACTCGAGGCGGCGCGCGCGCGCCACCATCGCCGCCGTGCGCGCCTGGAGCGACCTCAAGAAGTACGACAGCACCCGCTTCTTGAGGTGCTTGGCCTTGCCGACGTAGATCACCCGGCCCCGGGCGTCGAGGAACTGGTAGACCCCCGACGCCTCCGGCGCCTGCCGCGCGCGCTCCAGCAGCGGGTGCTCGTCGCTCACGGCTCTATTTGACCACGGTCACCCAACCGGCTGTTCGCTGTCGTCAGCCGTGCGGAGTCGGTAGCCGACGCCCATCTCGGTCTGCAGCCAGCGCGGCCGGGCCGGCTCGGGCTCGAGCTTGCGGCGGAGCTGGGCCATGTAGACGCGCAGGTAGTGCGCCTCGTCGCCGTACTCCGGTCCCCACACCTCGCGGAGGATCTGCCGGTGCGTGACCACCTTGCCGGCGTGACGGATGAGGAACGCCAGGACCTTGAACTCGATCGGCGTGAGATGGACCTCGCGTCCGCTCACGGCGATCCTCCGCGCGGCGAGGTCGACTTGCAGGTCGCCGTTGACGAACTCCGACGCGGTCGACGGACCTGCTGCCGCGTGTCGCAACGCCACCCGGAGACGGGCGAGCAGCTCCCCGACCGCGAACGGCTTGCTGACGTAGTCGTCGGCGCCCGAGTCGAGCGCCGTCACCTTGTCGTGCTCGCGGTCCCGAGCCGACAGGATGACCACCGGGACGGAGGACCAGCCGCGCAGCTCCCGCAGCAGCTCGAGGCCATCCCTGTCTGGCAGCCCGAGGTCGAGGAGCACGACGTCCGGCCGGAGCGCGATGATCCTGTCCAGCCCGTCGGCCGCCGTGCCTGCCTCCGCCATCCGGAAGCCGCGAGTCGACAGGGCCGCGTGGAGAAAGCGGCGGATCGGCGGCTCGTCGTCGATGACCAGCACCAGGGGCTCATTGCTCGGCGGCACCAGGCTCCCCTTCCTCCCCGGCCGGCAACCCCGCGGGAGGTGCGCCCTCCAGCGGGAGTCGGAAGCGGAACGCGACGCCGCCGTCCGGCCGGTTCTCTGCCCAGATCGCGCCGCCGTGCGCCGCGACGATGCCGCGACAGATCGTCAGCCCGAGGCCGACCCCGGCAACACCGCGGCCGTCGATCCGGGCGAACTTGTCGAACACCTTCCCCTCCGAGCCGGAGGGGAGGCCGGGACCCCGATCCGCCACTTCGGCGACCACGAAGCCCGGCTCGGACCACGCCCGAATGCTCACCGAGGAGCCGCTGGGCGTGTGCTTCGCGGCGTTCTCGAGCAAGTTGAAGAAGACCTGCTCGAGGAGGAGCCCATCCACCGGCACGAGCGGCAGGTCGACCGGCAGGTCGACGCTCACCCGGCGGCCGCCGAGCCTCTCCTCGACGCGGGAGAGTGCCGCGCCGACCGCCTCCTCGAGTGGCTGCCACTCCTTCTCCAGGCGGACGGCCCCGCTCTCGAGCCGGGTGACCTGGAGGATGTCGGCGAGCAGCCGGTCGAGACGCCGGCTCTCCTCGTAGATCGTCCGGACCAGCTCGTCCCGTGCGCTGGCGGGGACACCCGCCTCGAGCAGGCTCGAGGCCGCTCCCGCGATCGCGGCGAGCGGTGTCCTGACGTCGTGGGACACGGTCGACAGCAGGTCGTTGCGGAACCGCTCGGCCTCGACCTGCAGCGTCGCCTCGTGCGCCTCCGCCGCCAGTCGGCTCCGCTCCAGGGCAACCGCGATCTGGCCCGCGAACGCCTCCACGAGGTGGATCTGGTCCGCCGCAAGGGGTGCGGGAGCTCGGATGGCGAGGACGGCGACGGTGCCGCCCCCGGCCGCCACGGGCACGAGGAGCGCCGGGGTGGCCGGCAGCGTTTCGGTGCCCCGTCCGGCCGGTTGCCCATGGTCGCCGACCCAGCGAGCCACCGAGACCTCGGCGGTGTCGAGGGGCGCCGTCCCCGGCGTCGTGGCTCGCGGCTCGAGCTCGCCCGAGACGTGGCGCACGAGGAGGATCGCACCGGCGTCGAGCAGGTCGCCGGTGTGACGGACGGCGGCCTCGCAAATCTCTGACTCCCGGCCAGCTCCGGCCAGTGACCGCGCCAGACCGAACAGGGCGTCCGTGCGTCGCTCGCGCCGCCGGCCGGCCTCGGCCTGCCTGCGAATGCGCGAGGTCATGCCGCTCATCAGCAGGGCCGCGGCGAGCATCACCGCGAAGGTGACGACGTACTGCGTGTCGGCGACGGCGAAGGTCATGCGGGGAGGAACGAAGAAGTAGTCGAACGCGGCGACGCTCAACACCGAGGCCGCGATTGCGTGGACGCGGTCGAAGCGGGTCGCCACGACCATGACTCCGACGAGGTAGACCATGACGAGGTTCGCGAGGTCGAACCGACCGTGCATGAGCCAGGCGGCGACCGTGCAGGCCACGACCGTCGCGGCGGTCCACGCCCAGGCGCGGTGCCCGACGGGCCGTCGCTGGTCTCGGGCGACGACCGGCGGCGTACCGGTCGGCTCACTCGAGATGACGTACACGTCGATGCCGCCGCTTCCCCGGAGGAGCCGATCCCCGAGCGATCGCCTCGGCCACCTCACGGGCGCCGCCCCCGGCGGCTTGCCCACGACGATCTTCGTGACGTTGCGGCTCCGCGCGTACGCGAGCGCCTCGGCGACCACATCCTCGCCCGCGAGGTCGACCACCTCCGCGCCGAGCCGGGCCGCCTGGGTCAGCGTGCGCCGGAGCTGCTCGCAGTCCGCGGCCGGAAGCCCGGCCTCGTCGGGCGTTTCGACGTGGAGCGCGATCCACTCGGCCTTGAGCGCACCGGCCAGGCGGCGGGTCGAGCGGACCAACCGGGTCGCGTACGGGCTGGGCGCCACGAGGACCAGGAGCCTCTCCGCCGTCGGCCAGGGCGCCTTGATGGCGTGCTCCGAGCGGTAGCGCAGCATCTGTGCGTCGACCCGCTCGGCAACGCGACGCAGCGCGAGCTCGCGCAGCGCGATGAGGTTCCCCTTGCGGAAGAAGTTGGAGGCGGCGGCACCGGCCTGCTCCGCGAGGTAGACCTTCCCCTCTCTCAGGCGCTGGAGCAGCTCCTCCGGGGGGAGGTCGACGAGCTCGATCTCGTCGGCCTCCTCGAGGACCCGATCGGGAACCGTCTCGCGGACCTGAACGCCGGTGATCTGGGCGACGACGTCGGTGAGGCTCTCGACGTGCTGGACGTTGAGGGTGGTGAAGACGTCGATCCCGGCGGCGAGCAACTCGGAGACGTCGTGGTGGCGCTTAGCGTGGCGTGACCCGTGGGCGTTGGTGTGCGCCAGCTCGTCGACGAGCAGCAGCGCCGGCCGGCGCTCGAGCGCGGCGTCGAGGTCGAACTCGCGCAGGACCACGCCCCGGTACGACAACTCCCGTGGTCGCAACCGCTCGAGCCCGTCGAGCAGCGCCTCGGTGTCGGCGCGGCCGTGGGTCTCGACCCAGCCGACCACGACGTCGACACCCTCGCCCTGGCGCGCGCGTGCCGCTTCGAGCATCGCGTAGGTCTTGCCCACCCCGGCGCAACCGCCGAAGAACACCTTCAGCCTGCCGCGTTCGCGCCGGGACTCCTGCTCGCGGATGCGGGCGAGGAGTACGTCAGGATCTGGACGTTCGGGCTCCATGACGGGTTCTCGGGATGGCGTTCCTATCGTAGCGCATCGAGGGACAGGTTGAGCGCGAGCACGTTCACCCGGCGCTCTCCGAGCACGCCGAACTGGCGATCCTCGATGTGCAGGCCGACGAGCTCGCGAACCGTCGCTTCAGGTAGGCCGCGAGCCCGGGCCACGCGGCGGACCTGGTAGAGCGCAGCGGCCGGCGAGATGTGCGGGTCGAGGCCGCTGGCAGATGCGGTGACGAGGTCGGCGGGAACGGGCTCGTCGTTGCCGGGATCGGCCGCGCGCAACGCCGCGACGCGGTCGCGTACCGCGCCGTGCAACGCCGGGTTCGACGGGCCGAGGTTCGTCCCGGCCGACGCGGCGGCGTTGTAGGGGAACGGCACAGTCGCCGAGGGCCGGCCCCAGAAGTAGCCCGGGCCGGTGAACGGTTGACCGATCAGCTCGGAGCCGACGACCTTCCCGTCCCGCTCGACCAGGCTGCCGTGGGCGCGGTGCGGGAAGACCGCCACCGCGACGGCGGTGACGAATGCCGGGTAGGCCAGACCGGTGAGCAGCGAGAGCACGGCAAGCATGCGAAGCGAGGTACGGAGGTGCGCGAGCATGAGTCCTCCTACACCAGACCGAGCGCGACGAGCGCGAGGTCGATCAGCTTGATGCCGGGGAACGGCAGCAGCACCCCGCCGACCCCGTAGACGAGGAGGTTGCGCCGGAGCAGCACGGCGGCGCCGACCGGCCGGTACTTCACGCCCTTCAGGGCGAGCGGAATCAGTGCCACGATGACCAGCGCGTTGAAGATCACCGCCGAGAGCACGGCCGAGGCGGGGGTGGCGAGGTGCATCACGTTGAGCGCGGCCAACGCCGGGAACGTCCCGACGAACATCGCCGGGATGATCGCGAAGTACTTGGCCACGTCGTTCGCGATCGAGAACGTGGTCAACGACCCGCGGGTCATCAGGAGCTGCTTGCCGATCTCGACGATCTCGAGCAGCTTCGTCGGGTTGGAGTCGAGGTCGACCATGTTCCCCGCCTCCTTCGCCGCCTGAGTGCCGGAGTTCATCGCCACGGCGACGTCGGCCTGGGCCAGCGCCGGCGCGTCGTTGGTCCCGTCGCCGGTCATCGCGACGAGCCGCCCCGCAGCCTGGTGCTCGCGGATCAGCCGGAGCTTGGCCTCGGGCGTCGCCTCGGCGAGGAAGTCGTCGACCCCGGCCTCCGCGGCGATCGCCGCCGCGGTGAGCGGGTTGTCGCCGGTGATCATCACCGTCCGGATTCCCATCCGCCGCAGCTCGGCGAAGCGCGAGCGAATGCCACCCTTGACCACGTCCTTGAGGCGAACGACCCCGAGCACGCGCTTGCCCTCGGCAACGACGAGGGGCGTCGCGCCCTCGCGAGCCACCCGCTCCGCCCACGTGCGGACGTCGTCCGGCAGCGAGCCGCCCTGGTCGCGCACCCACTCCTCGACGGCGTCGACGGCTCCCTTGCGGATCCGCCGTCCGTCGATGTCGAGGCCGCTCATCCGGGTCTGCGCGGTGAACGGGACGAGCGTCGCGCCGAGGGCGCGCATGTTGCGACCCCGGATGCCGAACCGCTCCTTGGCCAGGACCACGATCGAGCGGCCCTCCGGCGTCTCGTCGGCGAGGGAGGCGAGCTGGGCGGTGACTGCGAGCTCCTCCTCCCGCACTCCGGCGGCGGCGTGGAAGGCGGTCGCCTGCCGGTTGCCCAGCGTGATGGTGCCGGTCTTGTCCAGGAGCAACACGTCGACGTCACCGGCCGCCTCCACGGCGCGGCCCGAAGTGGCGACGACGTTGGCGCGAATCAGCCGGTCCATCCCGGCGATCCCGATCGCGGAGAGCAGCGCGCCGATGGTGGTCGGCAGCAGGCAGACGAGGAGCGCCAGCAGCACCGTCAAGGGCAGCGGCGAGCCGGCCCCGGCCGCCCTCTGCGCGAACACCGAGAACGGCAGCAGCGTCGCCGTCACCACCAGGAAGATGATCGAGAGCGAGGCGAGCAGGATGTCGAGCGCGATCTCGTTCGGAGTCTTCTGCCGGCGAGCGCCCTCGACGAGCGCGATCATCCGATCGAGGAACGACTGACCGGGCTCCGCAGTGACCCGGATGACGAGCCAGTCGGAGAGCACCCTGGTCCCGCCGGTAACCGACGAGCGGTCGCCTCCCGACTCCCGGATGACCGGAGCGGACTCGCCGGTGATCACGCTCTCGTCCACCGACGCGATCCCCTCGATCACCTCGCCGTCGGCGGCGATCACGTCGCCCGCCTCGGCGAGGAACGCGTCGCCGGCATGCAGTGAGCTGGCGGGCACGAGGTCTCCGGCCGAACCGCGGCGCGGCTCGTTGAGGTACTTCGCCGACAGTTGCCGCCTGGAGCTGCGCAGCGCGTTGGCCTGCGCCTTCCCGCGACCCTCGGCGACCGCCTCGGCGAAGTTCCCGAACAGCGCGGTGAACCACAGGCCGAGCGAGATGGCGAGGATGAAGAAGGCGGGCGCCTCGCCGTGACCGGCCAGGGCCTGGACGAGGAGCACACAGGACAGGATCGCGCCCACCTCGACCACGAACATCACGGGGTTGCGGGCCATGTGCCGGGGATCCAGCTTCCGGAACGCGTCCCAGGCCGCCTCCCGGAGCAGCGCGGCGTCGGCGAGCGGCGCGCCGCGCGACCCGCCCTTCCCGGGCGGTCGCGCCTGCCCCAGGGCCGGTCCTTCGAACTCCACGAGGGTGGTGGGGTGAACGGGTGCCTCGACTGTCTGGTTCATGGATGACCTCAGCGGAACATAAGGTGCTCGACGATCGGCCCCAGCGCGAGCGCGGGGAAGAACGTCAGCCCGCCGACGATGATGACGACGGCGACGAGCCAGCCGACGAACATCGGGGTGTGGGTCGGGAGTGTCCCGGCGCTGGCCGCCGCGAGCTTCTTGCCGGCCAGCGACCCGGCGAGGGCGAGGACCGGCACGGCGACGAGGAAGCGGCCGATGAGCATGGCCACGCCGAGCGCCAGGTTGTAGAACGGCGTGTTCGCCCCGAGCCCGGCGAACGCCGAGCCGTTATTGTTGCCGGCCGACGAGAAGGCGTAGAGCACCTCGGAAAAGCCGTGCGGGCCGGGGTTGAGAATGCCCGCCTGGCCCGCGGACACGACGACCGCGACGGCCGTGCCGACGAGCACCGCGACCGGCATCGCGAGGATGGCCAGCGCGGCCATCTTCATCTCGAAGGGCCCGATCTTCTTGCCCAGGTACTCGGGCGTGCGGCCGACCATGAGGCCCGCCGCGAACACGGCGATGACGACGAACACGAGCATGCCGTACAGCCCCGAGCCGACGCCGCCGAAGATCACTTCGCCGAGCTGGATCAGCACGAGCGGCACGAGACCGCCGAGCGGCGTGAACGAGTCGTGCATCGAGTTCACCGACCCGTTGGAGGCGGCGGTCGTGAAGGAGGCCCAGAGCGTGGAGGAGGCGATGCCGAAGCGCTGCTCCTTGCCCTCCATGTTGCCTCCGGGTTGCAGGTTCGTCGGCGCCTGATCGACCCCGAGCGTCGCCAGGACGGGGTTGCCGCGCTGCTCGATCGACGTGGCGACGAGGATGGCCGGGACGAGCACGACGAGCATCGCGGCGAGCAGCGCCCAGCCCTGCCGGCGATCCCGCACCATGTGGCCGAAGGTCAGGCAAAGCGCCGCCGCGATGAGCAGGATGGCCGTCGTCTGCAGGAGGTTGGACAGCGGCGTCGGATTCTCGAAGGGATGCGAAGCGTTGGCGTTGAAGAACCCGCCGCCGTTGGTCCCGAGCTGCTTGATGGCGATCTGCGAGGCCGCCGGGCCGACCGCGATCCGCTGCTCGGCGATCGGCGTGCCATCGGCGCCGCGGGTCGCCTCGAGGAGCGTCGCGGTCGCGTGGCCGCGGAACGTCTGAACGGTGCCCTGGGAGACGAGCACGAGCGCCAGGACGATCGACAGCGGCAGCAGCACGTAGACCGCCGACCGCACCAGGTCGACCCAGAAGTTGCCGATCTCATGGCTCGTCCGCCGCGTCAGCCCGCGGATGAGCGCCACCAGGATCGCCATGCCCGCCGCCGCCGAGGCGAAGTTCTGCACGGTCAGGCCGAGCATCTGGGTGAGGTGGGACATGGTCGTCTCGCCGCCGTACCCCTGCCAGTTGGTGTTGGTCATGAACGACACCGCGGTGTCGAACGCGGAGGTGGGCTCGACAGCTCCGAGCCCGTCGGGGTTGAGCGGCAGCAGGCCCTGCAGGCGCTGGAGCAGGTAGACGGCGGCGAAGCCGACGAGATGGAAGGCGAGCATCGCCAGGGTGTACCCCTTCCAGTCCGACTCCCTCGTCGGATCGATGCCGCCGGCGCGGTAGACGAGCCGTTCGAGGGGTCCGAGGAGGCGGCCGAGGACAGTCGGCTGCCCCTCGTAGACGCGGGCCATGTAGCGGCCGAGCGGAACCGCCGCGAGCAGGAGCATGCCAAGCGCGAGCGCGATCTGGGCCAGTGACCAGGCGGTCATTGCAGTCTCTCCGGTTTGACCAGCGCGACCAGCAGGTAGCCGAGCAGGGCCAGCGTGACCACGGCTCCGGCAAGTTGCATGGCGGTCATCGGACACCTCCGGTGGGGCGCAGCCTGTCGAACGCGCGGACGAGGACCGCGCACAGCGAGAAGAAGACGAAGGCCAGCAGCAGGACTCCCGCATCGACCATCACGACCTCCGGGGACCATGGCGGTCCGCGACGGTCCAGGTGTACGCGGCCTGGCGTCAAGGACGCATCAGCCGACCGGCTTCCGGCGTCAAGATGACGTCAGGATCGGGTGAGATCCGGAACGGCGCAGCCGTGCCCGGCAAACGCGCCGGGATCGCGCGGATGAGGTTGACAGGGGTCGGCGCCCAGACTACCTTCGGGCTCGACGCGCATGCCGCACGACCAGGTGGTCCTCCCACCGCTGCCTCCGACCTTCACCTTCATCTATCGCCGCAGGATCGCGCTGTCGTGCGCCGGTCTGGCGCTGTTCGCCGCGATCGTGCTCTTCAGCGAGACCAGCGCCGGGGTGATGAACGCGGTGACGAACGGCGCGGGCGTCCTACTCGTCGGTCTGGGCATCGCCGTCCGGCTCTGGTCGGCCGGCTACGTCGGCGGCTGCAAGAAGCGGCGGATCGTGACCGACGGACCCTATCGGTTCATCCGCAACCCGCTGTACGCCGGCTCGTTCCTCGTCGCCGCTGGCATGTGCCTGCTCGGCGGCTCGTGGACCGCGAGCCTCGTCGCGCTCGCCCTATTCGTCGCGCTCTTCCACGCCACCGTGGCGGTCGAGGAGCACACCCTCGAGACCTGGTTCGGCGAGGAGTACCTGAGCTACGTGCGTCGCGTCCCGCGTTACGTTCCCGCCTTCGTCGCGCCGCCGCCCTGCCACGGCACCTACGAGCTGGCCCACCCCGGGAGGGAGCTGCTCCACGCCGTGACGCTGCTGTGCGGCCTGCTCGCGGTGACCGAGCTGATGGAGCACCTGCACGAGACACTCGGCCTGCCTGCCCTGTTTCCTTAGCACGCTGTCGGCGGCGCCCGGCCGGACGGCGGCGACGCTGAGCGCCCCCCCCCGTAGATGCCGCGATGCCGGCAGCCTGAGCAGCGCATCGAGCGCAACCAGGAACCCTCGCGAGAACGCGGGCAGATCATGAGCTGCCCTCGGGGGCGACGAGGCGAACCACCCCGATGGCCGGCTGCCGTGAGGCGACCGGCAGACTCTCGAGCCAGCGCTAGCGACCGAGACCGGCGAAGGTGTCGCAGCGGTTCATGTCGCCCGAGTCGAAGCCGGCGCGGAACCACGTCGCCCGCTGCTTCGAAGAGCCGTGTGTCCACGTCTCCGGGCGGACCTGGCCGGTGGCCTGCGCCTGGATGCGGTCGTCACCGACGGCGGAGGCCGCCGCCAACCCCTCCTCCACGTCCCCGGCCTCGAGGATGTCCCGGCGGGCGGTGGAGTGGCCCCAGACGCCGGCCAGGCAGTCGGCCTGGAGCTCGAGGCGCACGGACAGCTCGTTCGCCTGGCCTGGATTCGACGCCTGGAGGTTGCGGACCTTCTCGTCGATGCCGAGCAGGTGCTGGACGTGGTGGCCGATCTCGTGGGCGATCACGTAGGCCTGGGCGAAGTCGCCGGGCGCGCCGAAGCGCTCCTTGAGCTCGCGGTAGAACCCCAGATCGACGTACACCTTGCCGTCCACCGGGCAGTAGAACGGGCCCATCGCGGCCTCGGCGAAGCCGCACCCGGAGCGGACCGCGTCGGTGAAGAGCACGAGCTTCGCACGCTCGTACCGTTCCCCGGCGGCCTCGAACTCCCGCGTCCAAGTGTCCTGGACGTCGCCGACGACGAACGACGCGAACTCCGCGAGCTGGTCCTCCTGCGGCGACGTCGTACGGGTGGTCGACGACGCCTGCCCCGGCAGCGGCTGGCCGACCTCGCTCCCCACCCCGACCAACTGGAAGAGGTCGCGCTTGAACACGAACGAAAGCACCAACAGCAGCAGGATGCCGCCGATCCCCAGCTTCGGCCCGCCGAGCATCCGACGCCCGGCGACGACCTCGCCTCTGCGATCCTCGACGTCGGAACTCTGCCCTCGCGATGTCCAGCGCATGCCGTCCTCCCATCGAACAGAAGCCTGACAGTCACAGCGTACTCTCCTGCGCGCCCGGTGGCCACCGGGGATCGGATGCTAGACTCCGCTCGGGGTTCCGGTGGACCAGTCCTATCGTCGACTCGCGCGCAAGCTGGACGAGTTGCCGCACGGCTTTCCCTGCACCGACAGCGGCGTCGAGCTGCGCATTTTGGCCAAGATCTTCACTCCCGAGGACGCCGCTTTCGCGGCCCGCCTGCGCCCGCTGCCGGAGTCTTCCGCGGCCGTCGCCCGCCGGCTCCGGCGACCGACCGGGGAGGTCGAGGCGAGGCTGGACGAGATGGCGGCACGCGGGCAGATCGCCGCCCTCAAGGTGCATGGCAAGAAGGTCTACAGCCTCGCACCGTTCGTCGTCGGGATCTGGGAGTTCCAGCTCCCGCACATGGACGCCGAGCTGGCCAACCTGTTCGAGGAGTACGCGCCCGTCCTCCTCCGGGAGCTCGGAGGCAAGGAGCCGGCCCTCGCCAGGGTCGTGCCGGTCAACGCGCGCATCGAGGCGAACGCCGAGGTGCTCCGCTACTCCAGCGTCCGGACGATGATCGAGAAGGCCCGGTCGTTCCGGGTCATGGAGTGCATCTGTCGGACCGAGGCCGCCGCGCTCGGGCACCCCTGCCGGCACACCCTCGAGACCTGCCTCGCCTTCTCTCCCGAGCCCGAAGCCTACGAGGGCACGCTCGCGCACGACTACGGCCGGACGATCACCCGCGACGAGGCGCTGGCGATCCTCGACGCGTGCGAACGGGAAGGCCTCGTCCACTGCACGTACAACCTCCAGCGCCACCAGATGTTCGTCTGCAACTGCTGCTCCTGCTGCTGCGGCTTCCTCCGCGGGCTCAAGGAGTTCGGCGCCCCCCACCTGCTCGTGCGCAGCGACTGGGTGGCGGCGATCGACGCCGAGCTGTGCGCCTCGTGCGGCGAGTGCGCCGATCGCTGCCCGACGCAGGCCATCTCGTTCGACGACACGGTGATGGCCCTGCAGGTCGGGCCCGACCGCTGCATCGGCTGCGGCGTCTGCACGGTCTCCTGTCCCGGCGGCGGCATCACGATGCGGGAACGCCCGGCGACCGAGCGCACGACCCCGCCGCAAAACCTCGTGTCGTGGGCCTGGCAGCGCTCCGTGAACCGCAGCGGAACGCTACGTTCGGTGCTCCGCTTCGCTCCGCTCGCCCTCGGCCTCGGCGCCTGGCGCAAGACGTAGACAGAGCGGGTCCCTGACCCGTGCTCCGTCCAGGCGTCAGGAGACCTTCTGGAAGCGCTCGAGATCTGCTGTCGCGCCGAGCACCACGAGCACGTCGGAGTCGCGGATCACGGCGTCGGGCGGCGGGACCACCGACACCTTGGACGTCAGCACGTCCTGCACCGCGATGACGTGGACGTTGAAGCGCTGGCGAACCTTGAGATCCGCCAGCGTCTTGCCGACGAAGGAGGCAGGGGGCGCCACTTCGACGATCGAGAACCCCTCGCCCACCGGGATGAAGTCGAGCAGGTTCGAGTGGGACAGCTTCTCGGCGAGGCGCAGCGCCATGTCCCGCTCGGGGTAGACGACCTGATCGACGCCGAGCGCCTCGAGGATCTTGCCGTGGTCCTCGTTGACGGCCCGGGCGACGACCTTCATCTCCAGCTCCTTGCAGTACAACGCGGCCAGGGTCGAGGCCTCGAGGTGCTCGCCGACCGAAATGATGGCGGTGTCGAAGTCCCGCAGGCCGAGGGAGCGGAGCTGCGTCTTGTCGCGCGCGTCGACCACGGCCACGTGGCTCACCCGGTCGCGCAGGGCCGCGACCAGATCGGCGTCCGAGTCGACGCCGAGCACGTCATGGCCGAGCTCGTAGAGCCGCGCCGCCAGGTGCGAGCCGAATCGCCCCAGGCCGATGACCACGTAGCTTCCCATCGTCGCCTCCGCCGGGTCCGACCCCACCTCGGCCGAGGCGATTATCGCGCAGGTCGGGTCGCCGGGTACGCCGGCCGGCGCCCTCCGGCCGGCGCGGGGTGCGGGTACACTCGCACCCGATGGGCGTTGAGCCGACGGTGGACGACGTTCTCCGCGACCTCCTGCGGAGCCGCGGCTGCGCGCAGGAGCTCTCCGACGACCTGCCGCTCGGACCAGGAGGGCTGGGACTCGACTCGATCGGGATGGTCGAGCTGCTGCTGCTGTGCGAGGCGCGGTTCTCCGTCGCCGTCGCCGCCGAGCTGCTGGCCGGCGAGCCGCTCACGATCGGCCGGCTGGCCGCCTGCATCCGCTCCCGGGTCCGGACGTGACGGCCGCTCGCGCGCGCCGGGCCTTCGACCGGCTCGAGGCGATCCTCGGCCGACTTGCCGAGCGGCGGCCTCGCGCTGCCTTCGCCGCGGCCGGCCTGGCCGGCGCGGCCCGCAACCTCCTTTCCCGGAGGTGGCCGACGACCGGCGAGGTGCGCACGCTCTTTCCGCACCTCGGCCGGGTCGCGGCGGCACTCGTGGCCGCCCGCATCGGAGCCCTCGAGGCCAAGAACCGCGTCCAGGTCCGCTGCGTCGCCAGGGCCGGGCTGGCCCCGCTCCGGCCGCTCGTCTCGGTTGCCGAACCGCTCCTCGCCCTTCGGGGTCCGGGCATCCTCGCGACGTTCCATGTCGGCGCGACGCACACCCTCGGCCCGGCACTGGAGCGACTGTCCGCACCGGTCCTCGCGCTGCGGCTCGGCTCGCTGGCTGCGGTCCGACCCCCGTGGAGTCGATCACCACCGAGGGCGCCGACCAGCAGCGCGCTGCGGTGTTCTACCGCGCCAAGCAGCAGCTCGACGGCGGCCGCTTCGTGGCCATGGCGGTCGACGTCGTGCGCGGCGCCTGGATCGAGGCCACCTGTCTCGGGCGACCGCTCCGGTTGGCCCGCGGGGCGTTCGCGCTGTCGGCGCTGACCGGCGCGCCCATCGTGCCGCTGGTCTCGCGCTGGAGCCGGCGCGGACCCCACGTCGTCGCCGGCGAGCCGTTGCGGCCGATGCACCGCGCCGGTCACGCGACCGACTCCAGGGCCTCCGAGCAAGCGCTCGCCCGCGCCACCGCCGCCTGGCTGGAGCGGTACCTGCTCGGTGCGCCGGCGGAGCTGAGCCTCGGCCTGCTGCTCGGGCTCCTGTGCCCGCCCGATCCGGGCTAGGAGCGGCCGGCCAACTGACCGCGCAGGACGTCGTGACGGATCTTGCCGTTGGCGGTCAGCGGAATCGACCGCGGCTCCAGCGTGACGACCCGTTCCGGCGCGAACCCCAGAGCATGCTCGACCGCGCTGGAGACCATCGCTGCGAGTCGCTCCCGACCGGGGACGCCCGCCTCGGCCTCGACGACCACGACGATCTCCTCGGTCAGGCCGCCGGCGCCCGCCGGCAGGCCGACCGCCGCGGCGATGCGGACCCCCGGGACCGTCTGGGCGATCTCCTCCAGCTCCCGCGGCGCGAGGGGGATCCCTCCCCTCTTGAGCATCGCCCTCTTGCGGCCGAGCACGAAGAGCTGCCCATTGTCGTCCAGGGCGCCGACGTCGCCGGTGCGCAGCCACCCGCCGTCCAGCACGCCCCGCGTCGCCTCCTCGTCCTCGAAGTAGCCGGCGAAAACCGCCGGGCTCTTGACCAGGATCTCGCCGGCTCCGGCGGGTGCGTCGAGGCGCACCTCGACGCCGTCCAGGGGCCGGCCACACGACACGTTCCCGCGCGCGTCGACCCGCATCGCCTCGCCCGGCCGGACGCAGCTCACCCCGAGTGTCGCTTCGGCCAGGCCGTAGCCCGCGCGGAGCACGTCGTGCAGCGAGAATCGCGCCTCGAAGGCCGCGACCGTGCTCGCCCGCACCGGCTCGCCGCCGTTGGTCGCGAAGCGGAGCGAGGAGAGGTCGAGGCCGCACGGATCAACGAGCCGCGTGGCCAGCCGGTAGGCGAAGTCGGGTGCGCCGGTGATCGTCCCGCGCACCTCCGCGATCGTCGACAGCCACTGCGGGATGGTCCGGATCGCCGGCGGGACGACGTGACAGGGGACGCCAAGGTAGACCGGCCCGAGGACGAAGCGGAGCAGGCCGAGGTCGTGCCACGGCGGCACCCAGCCGACGAGCACGTCACTCGGTCCGGGATCGAGGAGCTCGCGCGAGGCGCGCAGGGACGCGATGACGTTGCGCTGCCGGACCACCGCGGCGCGCGGCTCACCCGAGGTGCCCGAGGTCGGCTGCAGGAACGCGACCGCCTCCGTATCGTCCGGGACCGGAGGGACGTGCCCTCCTCCGACACCCAGATCGTCGATGCCCACCGCGTCCAGCCCGGCCTCCTGCGCCGCCTGCGCGAGCGGGTCGCCGTGGTGACCGCCGGTTACGAGCAGACGCGGGCGGATCCTCCCGGCGCGGCGGACCAGCGTCGGTGCGGGGATCGACGGGTCGAACGCACAAGGAATCGCACCGATCCGCTGCAACGCGAAGAAGGCACGCACGAAGTCGAGCCCCGACGGCAGCGCGAGGGCGACCCGGTCGCCCGCCACAACTCCGGCTGCGGCGAAGGCGGCGCCGAGGCGCTGCGCGTCGTCGCGCAGCTCGCCGTACGTGAGTCGGCAGGTGCCCTCGACGAAAGCGATCGAGCCGGCCGACGAGCCCGCCCGGTGCCGGAGCACCGCCGCCAGCGTGGGACCGTCCGAGCGGATCGCGGGTGCAGCCGTCATCGACGAGGGCGGGCTCCCGAACATGCGCTGCCGGACGTTCGCCACGACGAACGACGGCCGGCCGGGTCGCCCCGGCCGGCCGTGCGTGTCGTCGAGAATCGGCTCAACTGCCCTACAGCCGCGCGATGAACTCGAGGCCGATCGTGCGCGGCTCGTTGGTCATGCCGGTGAGGTTGTCGAAGTCGATGCCGCCCTCGACGTTGACCTCGTCGGTGATGTTCCTGCCGAACAGTGCGACCTCGTACTTGCCGCCGGCGAAGCCGTAGCCGAGGCGCAGCCCGATCTCCAGCGCGTCGCCGCGGAACTCCTCCGACTCGTAGAGGAAGAAGTTCTTCTCGCTGTGATACGACCAGTCGAGGCTACCGAAGAAGCCCTTGGACAACGGGTCCATCTGGAAGTTTATGATCTGGTTGAAGATCCACTCGGGCGCGTGGGGCAGGCTGTTGCCGTCGACGTACACCGTGTTGCCCGGACCGGCCGGGTCGAGCACGGTGCAGCCGCCGCCGCACGGCGCGACGGTCAGGTTCTTGTCTTTGATCTTCGTCGGGTTGTAGCTGAAGCCGAAGGTGGTCCAGAAGTTGGCGCTCGCGACGTACTCGATGTCCGCCTCGAAGCCGTACCCCTGGGTCTTGTCGACGTTGAGGAGCGTCGACGTGTTGTACGCGCCGCCGACGGCCGTGACCTGCTGCCCGTCGACCTCGAAGACATAGGCGGCGAGGTTCAGCTTGAGCTTCTGATCCGCGAGGATCGACTTGACGCCGACCTCGGCCGAGGTGATCTCCTCGGTGTCGGCCACCGAGACGCAGTTGCTCGCCGGGTCAGCGCCGCCGGCGAAGTCCGCGCAGAACAGGATGCGACCCTGGATGCTCGGGGCGCGTGAGCCGGTCGCGAGGCGGCCGTAGACGTTCAGGTCGCGGCTCGCCTTGTAGGTGGCCGACAGGTCCCAGTTGATGAAGTCGTCGTCGGTGTGCGCGGTGATCGGCGCGACCGTCGGGGTCTGGAAGGTGGGGTCCGGCCGCTCCGCCGCGAAGTCCTTCTCGTCCTGCGTGTAGCGCAGTCCGGCCTTGAGCAGCCACTTCTCCGCGATCAGGTAGTCGACCGAGGTGAAGAGTGCGTACGACTCGGCGTCCTGGCTCTGGAACGCGTGCCCGTCCTGCGGGTTGCCCGGCGACAGGCTGTCGTAGCTGAAGGTGTCCGCCGTCATCTCCTCGTTGAAGTAGAACGCGCCGACGAGCCAGTTGAAGGGTCCGCCGCCGTTGCTGGCGATGCGGAACTCCTGGGTCACCTGGTCGAGGCTCGGGATGCCGTCCGCCGACTCGGAGACGAAGGGAATGAAGCCGGGGCCGTACGGCGGCGCGTAGACGGCGCCGAAGCCGCCGTCGATGTCGCCGCGGCTGTACATGTCGTCGATCGACTCGTACCCCGTGACCGACGTGAGCGTGGCGCCGCCGAAGTCGTACTCGAAGCGGAGGACCGCGCCCATCGACGAGATCTCCTGCTTGTTGAGGCCGTCCTGGTAGACGACGTCCTGCTCGAAGTCGTCGACCAGCCGGTTGCTGCCGTGCTCGAGGATGTTCGCGCGGAAGATCCGCGCGGTGCCGTCGATGTCCCAGCCGTGAACGTTGAGCAGGCCGTTGAACTTCTCGTTGGGCTCCCAGAGGAGCTGCAGGCGGTAGGCCTTCGTCTCATGGCCGCCCAGCGCGCTGTCGTCTCCGGTGTGCCGGTTCTCGACCCAATCGCTTCGCGACTGGTACAACCCCGAGAAGCGGGCCGACAGCGTGTCGGTCAGCGCCCCGCCGATACCGCCGCTGATGTCGATGGTGTCGAACGTGCCGTACGACACCCGCCAATCGGACTGGAAGTCCTGCTTCGGCTTCTTAGTCTCGAACTTGACCACGCCGGCCGGCGTGTTGCGCCCGAACAGGCTGCCCTGCGGTCCGCGCAGCACCTCGACCCGATCGATGTCGAAGAGCGGCATGCCCTTGACCACGGGGTTCTCGAGCACCACCTCGTCGACGAGCATCGAGACCGGCTGCGACGCGTTGAGGTCGAAGTCGGTGTTGCCGAGGCCGCGGATGTAGAAGCGCGGGAAGGCGCGGCCGAACGACGATTCGAGGATCAGGCTCGGCACGCGCGCCGACAAGAAGCGCACGTCGGGTCCGCCCGCCATGATCGCCCTGAAGTCCTCGCCGCTCACCGCGGTGAGCGAGATCGGCACCTCCTGGGCGTTCTCCGTGCGCTTCTGCGCGGTGACGACGATCTCGCCCACGAAGTCGGTCCGGGCCGCTTCATCAGTCTGCGGCTCCTGCGGCTCGGCCTTCGGTTCCTGCTGTCCGGCCGGCTGCTCCTGCTGCCCGGCGTCCTGGGCGAGCGCGAGCCCGCCGACGCCGGCCATGATGAGCGCGAGAGCGATGACGCCGGACAGCCGCACGACACGGATCTTTCCCATAGGTCCTCCTCCTCGTTGGATGCCCCTACCGCAGCCGACAGCTCCAGGTTTGCACCAGGGAATGGTAACCGAAACGTCCGCGGTTTGTACCCCCGGTTCACGAGACTCGTCAAGCCGAGACGGCCCCCCGGGCAGGTTTCGACGCCGGCGCCCGCCGAACCCCCTGAAACTCCAGGGGCGGCGGGGCCGAGCCGACTGCGGGCCGAGCTTCCACCGTGGTAACCACAGGGTTATGCTGCCGCCACGACGATGGCTAGCCACGAGGACCTCGCCAGCCGCGCCGCTTCCTCGGTGGCCTGGAGACTCGCCGCCAGCCTCACTGCGACCGCCGTCCTGGTGATCAGATCGGTGGTGCTGGCCCGCTGGTTGCCTGTCGAGGTCTTCGGGGTTTACGCGCTGGCCGCGGCGGTGGTCGGTGTGACCGGCGTGGTGGCGAGCTTCGGGCTCGGCAACGCGCTCCTGCATCGCTGCGCCGAGACTGCCGACGAGAGGGCCGCGGCCGCCACCCACTTCACGCTCACCTCCCTGTTCACGCTCGCCTGGGCCGCCGCGCTGGCGGTGACGTCGTTCCTCTCGCCCGCCGGGCCGATGCGGACGGCGCTGGCCGTCCTCACCGGCACAGCCGCCTGCACGCACCTAACCGCGACGGCGCACTCGCTGCTGCTGCGTCGCGTGCGGCACGGCCGACTGGCCCTACTGAGCGTCGCCGACGCCGCGCTCACGACGGCCGTCGCCATCGCGCTCGCCAGGCGCGGAGAGACCTTGTGGGCACTGCTCGCCACCGACATCGTGAGGACCGCGGCGGCCGTCACGATCCTCTGCCTGTGGCGGCCGTTCTGGCGGCCGAGGCTGCGTCTCGTGGCGGCCGAGATTCGCTACTTCCTGCGCTTCGGTGCTCGCGGGATGGCGGCCGACCTGCTCCAGGCTGCCCTCGACCGCCTCGATAACCTGTGGACCGGCACGCTCCTCGGCAAACCGGCGCTCGGCCTGTACTCCCGCGCGTTCGTCTTCGCCTCCTACCCGCGCATGATCGTCGCGTCACCCACCCAGGCGATCGCCGCGGGCGCGTACGCCGAGCTGAGCTCGGACCGCGCGGCGCTCTCGCAGGCGTTCTTTCGCAGCAACGCAGCGCTCCTCCGCGCCGGGTTCCTGCTCACCGGGTTGCTCGCGGTGGCCGCCCCCGAGCTGGTCGTGCTCCTCATCGGCGCGAAGTGGCTCCCGATGCTCCCCGCGTTCCGCCTCCTGCTCGTCTTCGCCCTCCTCGATCCAATCAAGCAGACCGTCTCCCAGCTCTTCGTCGCCGTCGGCCGTCCCGGTGTCGTCGTGCAGGCCAGGCTCGTCCAGCTCGGCGTGCTCGTCGCGGGCCTGTTCTCGCTCGGGCCACGGCTGGGCATCGCCGGCGTGTCCCTCGCCGTCACGGCAATGCAGGCGGTTGGGCTCGCCATCCTCCTGACGCTGGCCCGTCGCCACGTCGACGTCTCTCTGACCCGGCTGTTCGCCGTGCCCGTCCTCGCCTTCGCAGCGGCGCTCCTTGCCGGCCTGGGGACCGCGGCGCTCATGGCCGGGACGCCGGTCCTCCAAGCCGCCGCCAAGACCGGCGGCTTCCTGCTCGCCTACTGCCTCGTCCTCCTCGCCGTCGAAGGCAGGCAGGCCCGGGAGCTCGCCGCGCACCTCCTCGCCCACCGCGCCGAACGTGTCGTGGTGCCTTCCGAGGGAGTCGCGAACCCCGACCGAACGGGGCGCTGAGAGAGGATGGGCCCCGTGCGGGTGGCGATGCTCCTCTCCAACGCCTTTCGGCCCGACCCGAGGGTCCTCAAGGAGGCGCGCACGCTGGCGCGCGCCGGGTACTGGGTCGACGTGGTCGCCTGGGATCGCGAGGGTGCGTTCCCACCCGAGGAGTCAGTCGAGGGGTTCACGGTGCGGCGCATCGCCGCGGTGCGCTCGCGCTACGGGGCCGGTTGGGTGCAGATCGTGCGGCTTCCCCGGTTCTGGCTCGAGGCCTGCCGGCGCCTTGCGGCCCTGCGGCCCGACGTCGTCCACTGCCACGACTTCGACACCCTGATTCCCGGCCTGCTGTGGCGCCGCAAACACGGCGTGCCGGTGGTCTATGACGCCCACGACGACTACGCCGCGATGCAGGCGCCCCGACTCCGCGGGTGGTCCGGGGCCGCGCTGCGCCGGATCATCGACGCCGCCGAGCGGCGACTGGCGGCTCGCGCCGACGCCGTGATCACGGTCGACGAGCATCTGGCGCGGCGCTACCCGGTCGCGAGGACCACGGTGCTCGGCCACTACCCGCCGGCCGCCTTCGGCGCGACGGCCAGGCCCGACCCGGCCGCGGAACCGTCGCTGGTCTACAGCGGTCGGCTATCGACCGACCGCGGCTTGCTGGTGATCGCCGCGGCGCTGCACGCGCTCGCGGCCGAGGGGCAGCGGCCGCGCCTCCGCCTGCTGGGGACGTGGACGAGCCCCGGCGAGAGGAGTGCGTTCGAGTCGGCGATGGAGGGCCTCGAGGGACAGCTCGACTTCCGCGGCTGGGTCCCCTTCTCCGAGGTGGCAGCCCACTTGGCCGGCGCTCACGTGGCGCTGTCGACGCTGCTGCCCGTGCCGCGCTACGTGGCAGCCCTGCCGGTCAAGCTGTTCGAGTACATGGCGTGCGGCCTGCCAGTGGTGGCGAGCGATTTCCCGTCTGTCCGGCGGGTGGTCGAGGCTGCCGGGTGCGGAATCCTCGTCGATCCCACCGATGCCGGCGCCCTGGCCGCCGCGATCCGCGTACTCCTCACCGACCGCGCGCTCGCTCGCCGCCTGGGCGAGCAGGGAGCCGCGGCCTTCCGCGCGTGCTACAACTGGGAGGCGATCGAGCCTGACCTTCTGGGAGTCTACGCGAGGGTGCGCTCCTCTTGACGGGGACCAAGGCAGGATGCGAATACTCTACCTGAGCCAGTACTTTCCGCCCGAGGTCGGGGCCACGCAGGGACGCGCCTGGGAGATGGCCCGCGGCCTCGCCGCCGCCGGTCACGAGGTGACCGTGATCTGCGAGATCCCCAACCACCCCCAGGGTGTGGTCCCACCGGCCTATCGCGGCAGGCTGTGGTCGCGCTCGACCGAGGATGGCATCGAGGTGGTCCGGGTCTGGACCGCCACATCGCCGCGTAAGACCTTCTCGCGCCGGATGGCGTTCTACACCAGCTTCATGGTCCATGCCGCGCTCGCCGGGCTGCTCGTCCGCGGCCGCTTCGACGTGGTCTTCGCCACCTCGCCGCCGCTGTTCGTCGGCGGTGCCGCCCTGGCGCTCTCCCACCTACGCCGGCTGCCGATGGTGTTCGAGGTCCGCGACCTGTGGCCGGAGTCGGCGGTGGAGCTCGGCGAGCTGACGAACCCGGCCGCGATCCGCTGGGCGACCCGCCTCGAGGAGGCGTGCTACCGGCGTGCCCTCCGGATCGTGGTGGTCACCCGAGGGATCCGCGAGCGCCTCGAGGCTCGCGGCATCCCGCCGGAGAAGCTCAGCCTGATTCCCAACGGCGCCAACGTCGAACTGTTCCGCTTCCGGCCCGGTGGCCGCGAGGAGCTCCGTGGCCGGCTCGGTGTCGACGGTTGTTTCGTGGCGATTTACGCCGGCATCCACGGGGTGGCCCAGGGCCTCGAAACCGTGCTCGAGGCCGCCGAGCACCTGCGCGCGCGCCCGGACATCCGCGTTCTCTTCGTCGGCGACGGCCCCGAGAAGGTCGCCCTCCAGGCCGGAGCGGTCGCTCGCTCGCTGAGCAACCTGACGTTTCTGCCCGCGCAACCCCGCGAGGCGATCCCCGACATCCTCTCCGCCGCCGATGCGGCCCTCGTTGTGCTTCGGGACGCCGAGCTCTTTCGAGGCGCCCTGCCATCGAAGCTGTTCGACGCCTGGGCCTGCGAGCGGCCCGTCGTGCTCGCGGTCGACGGCGAGGCCCGGGAGCTCCTCGACGAAGCGGAGGGGGGCGTGTTCGTGCCGCCCGAGGACCCCGGTCGCCTGGCGTCCGCGATCGAGCGCCTCGCCGGCGATCCCGCCGGCTGCGCCGCGATGGGCCGGCGCGGCCGCGAGCTCACCGTGGCGCGCTTCTCGCGGGCGGCCCAGGCGCGGTCGCTCGAGGAGGTCCTGCGGGAATGCCGGTGAAGATCCTCCACGTCGTCGGCGCGCGCCCGAACTTCGTCAAGGCCGCACCGGTGCTGCGCGCCCTGGCGGCCTACCCGCGCTGCCGGAGCGTCCTGGTCCACACCGGCCAGCACTACGACCGCGAGATGTCGTCGGTGTTGTTCGCCGATCTCGGGTTGCCCGACCCGGATGAGCACCTCGGCGCCGGCGGCGGCACCCACGCCGGGCAGACCGCGGAGGTGATGGTCCGCCTCGAGCCGGTCCTCCTCGCGCACCGGCCGGACCTCGTGGTGGTCTTCGGCGATGTCAACTCGACGCTCGCCGCGGCGCTGGTAGCGGCCAAGCTCGGCCTGCCGATCGCCCACGTCGAGGCGGGGCTGCGCAGCTTCGACCGCACGATGCCCGAGGAGATCAACCGGGTCGTCACCGACCTGCTCGCAGGCCTGCACTTCACGCCGACTGCCGACGCCGACGACAACCTCCGCAGCGCGGGGATCGCCGCCGACAGGGTCCACCTGGTCGGCAACGTGATGGCCGACACCCTGCTTGGTGCCGTGGCGGAGGCCCGGGCTCGACGGGTCTGCCGGCGGTGGGGCCTGGACGAGGGCGGCTACGGCGTCCTGACGCTGCACCGCGCCGGCAACGTCGACGATCCCGCCACCCTGTCCGCGCTCCTCGCCGCAGCCGCGCGGGTGGCGGAACGGATCCCACTTGTCTTCCCCGTGCACCCGAGGACGCGCCTCCGGATGGCCGAGTCGGGCCTGGCGCCGCTGCTCGGCGCCCCGACCGGGCTCTGCGCGGTCGAACCGCTCGGCTACCTCGACTTCGTCGGGTTGCTCGCCGGGGCCCGCCTGGTCTTGACCGACTCCGGCGGCGTGCAGGCGGAGAGCACCATCGTCGGCGTGCCGTGCGTGACGCTGCGGGAACGCACGGAGTGGGTGGTGACCGTCGAGTGCGGCGGCAACCAGCTCGCCGGGACCGACCCGGACCGGGTGCTCGCCTGCGCCGAGCGCGCGCTGGCGGGCGCGGTCGCCTGCCACAGCCGCCCGCCGCTCTGGGACGGTCGTGCCGCCAAGCGCATCGCCGCCGTGCTGGCGCGCGAGCTCGGCCTCGGCTGACGCTCAGCGCCGCGTCGGCGTCGAGGCCTCCCTGCGCTGCAGCACCTCGTCGTACGGTGACCTCCCGGTCCGCAGGTGCTCCGGGAGCGGCGCGTCCTCGTCGAGGTCGAGGCAGCGCAGCACCCCGGGCTCGACCTCCCGGTAGCGCAGGCCGCTCTCGGGGCAAGAGCGGATCCCCTCCCCGTCGACCTCGCCGAGCGGCAGGCCGTGGCGACTCATCCAGCCGACCGCTCGGGCCGGAACGCCGACCACGAGCGCGTAGTCCGGCACATCCCTGGTCACGACCGCGCCGGCGGCCACGAACGCGTGTCGCCCCACGGTCACGCCGCAGACCACGGTGGCGTTCGCGCCGATCGTGCAGCCCCGACGGAGCCGGGTGCCCTCGTAGAGCGCGTGGCGGTTGACCTCGGAGCGGGGGTTGGTGACGTTCGTGAGGACGCACGAGGGACCGAGGAACACGAAGTCCTCGATCACCGTGCCGGTGTAGATGGAGACGTTGTTCTGCACCTTCACCCCGTCGCCGACCACGACCCCGCCGGCGACGTTGCAGTTCTGGCCGAAGCTGCAGTCGCGCCCGATCCGCGCGCCCGCCATGACGTGGCCGAAGTGCCAGATCTTGGTCCCCTCGCCGATCTCGCAGGGCGAGTCCACCACGGCGGTCGGGTGGACGAAGACCCCTGGCGGCGCCGCGAAGGGCCGCCGCAGAACCACCGCATCCGGCGGCGTGCCGAGTGTTGCCGTCGCGCCGTCCCGCTCGAGCGACTCCTGGAGCGCCGCCAGAACCGAGAGCACCGTCAGGCCCTCGGTGCCGTCGGTGCGCGGGCTCTCGCGCGTGCGGACGCAGGCGAGGAAGTGCTCACACTCGGCACGCAGCGGCTCGACCTCGGCCAGCGGCACCGACACGGGCTCGCCCCGCATCGCCGTGGGCTCGCGGTGCCGCCACTCGACCCGGTGCGGATAGAGGACCAGCTTGTCGGCGGCGGTGTCTTCGAACACCGCCATCCGCTCCGACCCGACGACCACGAGCCTCTGCTCCTTGAACGGGTGCAGCCAGCTCACGAAGATGTGGGCACGCACCCCGCTCGCGAAGACCAGCTCGCTGAGCGTCACGTCGGCGACGTCCCGGTTGAGGTAGGCGGCACCCCGGCACGAGCACGCCGCCGGCGCCTCGCCGAGCAGCGCCACCATCGCCGAGATGTCGTGCGGCGCGAAGCTCCAGAGGATGTTCTCCTCGCTGCGGATCCTGCCGATGTTGAGGCGGTTCGAGTAGAGGTAGCGGAGCTGCCCCAGCTCGCCGGCGTCGATGAGCTCCTTGAGCCGGACGACGGCCGGGTGGTAGCGCAGCAGGTGGCCCACCATCAGGACGCGGCCGCGCTCGGCGGCCAGGCGGACCAGCGACTCCCCGTCCCGGACGCCGAGGGCGAGCGGCTTCTCGACCAGGACGTCCTTGCCGGCCTCGAGGCAACGGCGGGCGATCTCGACGTGGGTGGCCGCCGGGGTGGCGATCGCCACGGCGCCGACGGCGGGGTCGGCGAGCAGCTCGTCGACGCTCGCCGCGCGCACGACACCGGGCCACGAGTCGGCCACCGCCGCGGCGCGCCCGGCATCGAGGTCCAGCACGGATCGCAACGCCCCCAGCTCGTGAAACACCCGAGCCAGGTTGCCGCCCCAGGCGCCGCAGCCGATCAACGCCACGCTTGCTTCCACTGAGCACCTCGCTGTCTCGCGCGTTCCTGCAGGCGCGGCCCGACCGCACGGTCGCCGCCCCGCCATGCTGCGCTTGCGCCCTGTATGATGACGGCGATGCTTCGCGCCAGCAAGATGCAGGCTGTATCCGCAAGCTCGCGCCCCAGGCCGGCGCGGGTCCCGGCGGACGGCCCCGATCGCCGCGAACCGGGCGGCGCGCCGCGGAGCGACGGTGCCGGTCGGTAACCTCCTCGCCATCGTCGCTGCCGCGCTCTTCCTGGCGCTGGTCGGGACGCCCGCGATGCGCGCGGTCGCGCGCCGGTTCGGCGTGCTCGATCAGCCGGCCGGCCGCAAGCTGCATTCCCAGCCGGTGCCGCTCCTGGGAGGCGTCGCGATCTACGGCGCCGTCGTCGGGTCGTTGCTGCTCCTTCCCGACCGGCGCGAGGTGCTGCAGCTCGCGGCGATCGTGCTGGCCGCCACATGGGTGTCGCTCTGGGGCCTATGGGACGACCGCCGGCCGCTGCCGCCGATCGCCAAGCTCCTCGCCCAGATCACGGCGGCGGCGACCCTCGCCGCCGGTGGCATCCAGGTCGCGATGCGGCTGCCCGACTGGGCGAACATCGCGCTGACCGTGCTGTGGGTCGTGGGGATCACCAACGCCTTCAACCTGCTCGACAACATGGACGGGCTCGCCGGCGGCGTCGGCGCGACGGCGGCCGCGTACTTCCTCCTCATGGCGGCGATGAACGGGCAGGTCCTGGTGAGCGCGTTGGCGGCCGCAACGCTCGGCGCCTGCCTCGGCTTCTTGTTCTACAACTTCAACCCGGCGAGTATCTTCATGGGCGACTCCGGGAGCCTCTTCCTTGGCCTCGTGATGGCTGCGCTCGGAATCAAGCTGCGTTTCCCGGCCAACGTCTCCTGGGTCAACTGGATGGTGCCCGTGCTGGTCCTGGGCGTGCCGATCCTCGACACCACGTTGGTCGTGGTCTCCCGCCTGCGCCGCGGCGTCAACCCTTTCACCACCCCGGGCAAGGACCACATCTCGCACCGGCTCGTGCGGCTCGGATGGACCCGCCGCGAGGCGGTGCTGGTGCTCCTCCTCGCCGGCTGCGCGCTGGGCGTGCTCGCGCTCTTCGTCAGCCTGGCGAACGTGACCGAGGCGTACACGATCGCGGGCGCGAGCCTCCTCGCGGCGGCGGCCGTCCTGGCCTGGCTGGAGCTCCACGCCGGACCGTCCGACGACCTGCCCGCTCCGACCGGCTCCGGGAGCGCCTCGTGAGCAACGGACCCGTGCCACGGCCCCACGTCCTGATCACCGGTGGCGCCGGCTTCATCGGCAGCCACCTCGCGGAGGCGTGCCTGGCGGCCGGCCACCGCGTGACCGCAATCGACGATCTCTCCACCGGGAGCCGGCACAACGTCGAACAGCTCATGGCCGACCCCCTCTTTCGTCTGGTGGAGGACACCATCGCCGACCCCTCGACGCTCGGGCCGCTGGTCGAGGCGTGCGACACGGTCGTCCACCTGGCGGCGGCGGTCGGCGTGGACCTCATCGTGCACGACCCGGTGCGCGTCATCGAGTGCAACGTCATCGGCACCCAGGCCGTCCTCAAGGCGGCGGTGCAGCACGGGCGGAAGGTGCTGGTGGCCTCGAGCTCTGAGGTGTACGGCAAGGGCGCGGGCGCGCCGTTCGGCGAGGACGACGACCGCCTGCTCGGGCCGACCACCAAGTCCAGGTGGTGCTACTCGACCTCCAAGGCGGCCGGCGAGTACCTGGCACTCGCCTACCACCGCCAGCAGGGACTGCCGGTCGTCGTGATGCGCTTCTTCAACACCGTCGGCCCCCGCCAGACCGGTCGCTACGGCATGGTCGTGCCGCGGCTCGTCGCCCAGGCGCTCGCCGGCGAGCCGCTCACGGTCTACGGCGACGGGAGGCAGAGCCGTTGCTTCTGTGACGTCAACGACGTCGTCCGCGCGATCCTGGCGCTCGCGACCTGTCCTGCCGCAGTCGGCCAGGTCGTCAATGTCGGTTCCACCGAGGAGGTGACCATCCTCGAGCTCGCCCGCCGGATCCTGGCCCTCCTCGGCGGCGACGGCGCGACCGACGCGGGCGGACTGCTGGCCAGGGGCCTGATCCGACTCGTCCCCTTCGAGTCGGCCTACGAGAGCGGCTTCGAGGACATGCTGCGGCGCGTGCCGGATATCCGGAAGATCACCCTGCTGACCGGCTGGACGCCTGGGTTGCCACTGGACGAGACGCTGCGCCGCGTCGTCACGTGGCTGGCCCCGGCGCGGCTGATCCCTGGCCGACCTGCTGAAGTCGGGTGAACAGCTCCTGCAGCTCGCGACGCTGCGCGTCATCCGGCGCGCCTCTAACCGCCTCCGCCGCCTCGACCATCGCCAGGTCATGCCGTCCGGCCTGCTGGTGGAGCAGCGCCAGCGTCTTGTGGATCCGCCACCACGACGCCCGCTGCACGCCCAACTCCATCGCGGCGCGGCACGCTGTCACCGCCTGGTCCCAGTCGCGCAGGGCGTTAAAGACGCGCGCCCGCCACAGGTGGTACTCCATGGCGCGGCCGCGGTTGCGCTCCGGGCACAGGCGGATCGCCTCGTCGTAGTGGCGTAGCGCCTCACCGAACTCCGCCGTTGCCGCGCCAGGTGTCGGCGTGAGCCGGGCCGCGTTGAAGTGGTGGTTCCCGATCAGCGCGTGGGTCCAGTCGTTGTACGGATCGACCTCGAGCGAGTGGCGGAGGTGGGCCAGGGCCTCGTCCGGCCGGCCCAGCAGACGGCCGAGGACCATGCTCCACTCCTCCCAGATCTCGGCCTGGTTCGGGCTGAGGCGAGCCGCCGCGGCGTAGTGCGAGGCTGCGGACTCCGCGTGCTTGCGTCGGACCGCCGGGTCGGTCGCGAAGAGCGCCAGGTTCCGATGGGCGCGGCCGAGGTTGACGGCGTGGTCGCGGTTCGCGGGCTCCAGCCGCTGGGCCCGGGACAGGTGGCGGATCGCCTCGGCCATGAGGGTCTCCCGGGTCGCCGCATCGCGTTCGACCCGGGCCGCCTCCATGAGCGCACCGCCGAGCCTGAGGGCGACCATGTCCTCCCATGGGGCGAGCCGCTGCGCCAACTCGAGCAGCCGCACCGCCTCCGAATGACGACCGGCCGTCGCCAGCGTCTCTCCCAACTTGAAGTTGAGGTCGGCGTGGCAGGGCACCAGACCGAGTCTGAAGGCCAGCAGCACGGCGACCCCACCGGCCGCAGCGCCGGTCAACCAGGCGAGCCCGGCGCCTCTGCCTGACGTGCGTTCCCGCTTCGGCTGCAGCGCCCAGCCGAGCGCCACCACGGCCACGCCCACCGCCAGGAATGCCAGCGACTGGTGCCACTCGAGCCGGCGGGCCTGCTCCCCGACCGGGTCGGGCCCCGACACGACCGCCAGACGCGCCACCGCCGCCGCGTTCGCCCAGGCGTAGATGCCGGTGAGCAAGGCACCGAGCCCCGCCGCGGCGGCCATCGTCCCGCCCTCGCCCACGCCGCGCGCCCGGCGCCGCAGCCAGGGCAGGAGCAGGGCGGTGATCCAGGTCGCGGCCACGACCAGCACGACTCCGATCGACGCCCCCGGCCGGCCCGGGGCCCGGAGCAGCGAGTCGCGCAGCACCCGCCATGCCGAGCGGTCCATTGCGGCGTTCTTGGTGAAGGCGAAGAGCACCGTCCCGGCCAGGAGTGCCGCCGGCACTGCCGCCGCCAGGGCGCCTGCCCAGAGCGCATGCGGCGCGGGGGACCCGCCGGCGACGGCCGCCCCGTCCGTCTCCACCTCCGCCGCGACCACGCCCAGCAGAACCCAGAAACAGAGGGCGGTCGCCACCACCACGATGCCGAACTGCGACTCCACGACGTGGGCGAGCAGCGACGCGAGGATCGCCGCCCCGAGCGGGACGCCGGCGCCTCGTCGCCCGGGATCCTGGTTCCCTGCTCCGACCCAACGGCGCGACGCCGCCGCCAGGTAGGCCACGAGCCCACACAACGCGCCGGCCACGACGCCGAGCGGCAAGTACCCCGCCCCTCGCCACGCCGCCAGCGCGGCACACAGCGCGACGGCACCGGTCCCCATCGCGGCGACCAACGCGAGGGTGTCGCGCCGACCGGCCAAAAGCCCCAGTCGGACGAGCGACTGGTGGATTAGCAGCCCGATCAGCCCGAGGTAGGCCGCCAACCCGAGGAGCCCCTGCATGGTCAGCAGGTCCCAGCCGAAGTTGTGCGATCGGTCCGCCGACACCGTGCGTCGTTCGGCCAGCGCCAACTCCGGCGGGTAGAAGCGGAAGAACACTGTCCTGAGGTTCTCCGGGCCGTAGCCCACGAGCGGGCGCAGGAGCCGCCAGGGGTCGGCGCGCCCGTCGGCGAACTCGATCCTGGTGTTCGCACGGACCAGCCGCGCGTTCGCGTCCCAGATCAGCGTCCGCACCCGGCTGCTGTTCTGGTCAGGGTCCAGCAGGCGGCTGTAGCGGGCGAGCAAGGGCGTCTCGCGCAACCCCTGCAGCCGATCGCCGCCGAGGTTCAACGCCAGCACGCAGAGCACACCGACCAGTGCCGCACCGACCAGGGCCGACCCGGCCGCCTTGTGGCGCCGGCGGGCCGCCTCGATCAGCGCCAGGAAGAACAGCCCGGCCAGCGCGCCGAGCATCGGTCCACGGCTGCCGGTGAGGAACAGCGTGACCACCTGCAGGACGAGCACGCCGCCCTCGAGCGCCACCAGCCATAACGCGGCCCCCGACCCGGCCCCCCTCTCCGACCTGAGGGACCAGTGCGCGAGCACCCGATGCAGAGTCAGTGGGATCACCATGCACAGGAAGGCGCCCAGGAAGATCGGGTTGCCGAAGCTGGACGCCACCCGGAGGCTCATGTCCCGGCCCCACGGCAGCGGGTCGAGGGACAGCCGCTGGAGCAGCGCGATGCCGCACACCGGCACCGTGGCGAGCAGCAGCGCGTCGAGCAGGCGCTCGACCTGCTCGCCGCGGCGCAGTGCGAACGCCACGCCGATGAACGCGACCACGCACGCGAGGACGGTGCCGAGGCCGTGCTGGCGCTCGAAGGAGCCGACCAGCGCGAGCCGCGGCGACAGGGCCAGGGCGGTCGACACCACCGCGGCTGCCGCCCACGCCAGCGCAGCCACGACGAGAGGGCGCCGCCAACGCGAGCCCGTCGCCGGGGACGGGGCCCGCCGACCCCGGACGGCAGCCACCGACCCCGCCACCGCAATGACCACCGCGAGCGCCCGCAGCAGCGCGGCCTTGTCGGCCTCGAAGATTCGGGAGGTGTAGGTGTTGAAGTACACCGGAAGGAGCAAGACCATGGCCAGCCAGGAGGCCTCGACCAGACCCTGACCACGCCGGGGCTGGACGCCCGGCGGCTGACCTGGGACGACCTCGCGGCGCCTCTGCGGGTTCAACCCCGTCCTCGTCGAGCCCTTGGCGAGCGGCCCGTCACCGGGACGACTTCCCGAGGACGGGGCGTCCTCTGCCGCTGGCCGGTTTCGCCGCAACCCTCTCCTCCCCGCACACTGCGAGCGAGGATAGTCCTGCGCGAGGCGCAGTCAAGGCGAATTCGAGGGCTTCCGGTTCCGCGCGAAGGCGGCCGACCGGCGTCCGGAGCGATGCCTGTCGGCGGCGATCAGCGGTTCTTGAGGAAGGTGCCGTCGCTCAGCTCGGCCCAGGCCTGGCGCAGCTCGTCCTGCGTGTTCATGACGATGGGACCCGACCAGGCGACAGGCTCCTCGAGTGGCTGGCCGGAGACGAGTAGGAAGCGAATCCCCTCGCCGCCGGCCTGGACCGTGACCTCGTCGCCGCGGTCGAATACCACCAGCGAGTGGTCGTCCGCCTCGCGCACGGGCGCCGACGCTCCGCCTCCGATACGGTCGGTGAGCACGGCCTGCGGCGGCGACGCGCCGGCAAAACGGCCGGAGCCGGCGAACACGTAGGCGAACGCGTGCCGGGTCGTCTCGATGCCGAGCGTCTTCCGCTGGCCGGGCGGGACCCACACGTCGAGGTAGCTCGGCTCCGCCGCGATCCCGTCGACGGGTCCGGTCACCCCCCGGAAGCCGCCACAGATCACCCGCACCCTGGTCCCGTCGTCGTCGGTGACCTCGGGGATCGCCGACGCCGGCACGTCCTGGTAGCGCGGCGTCGTCATCTTGAGCGAGGACGGGAGGTTGGCCCAGAGCTGGAAGCCGTGCATCCTCCCCGCCCCGTCGCCCTTCGGCATCTCCTGGTGGAGGATGCCGCTACCCGCGGTCATCCACTGCACGTCCCCGGCTCCGAGCGAGCCGCGGTTGCCCAGGCTGTCGCCATGCTCGACCGTGCCGGCGAGGACGTAGGTGATCGTCTCGATGCCGCGATGCGGGTGCCACGGAAAGCCAGCGAGGTAGTCCTCAGGCCGGTCGTTGCGGAAGTCGTCGAGGAGCAGGAAGGGGTCGAAGACCTCGGTGTCGCCGAACCCGAAGGCCCGCCGCAGGCGCACCCCGGCGCCCTCGACGGTCGGCATCGATCGGCTCAGGCTCTTGACCGGACGAATGGACATGCACCCTCCTCGCGGGCGCAGAGTGATCGCCCGACACCCAGGCAACGTCCCGCCCCCTGGATCGTGTTCCCACCTGCCCTGCCCCGAACCGCGCCGAACGAAAAGACAACCGCCCGGCGCGAGGCCGGGCGGTGTCTTGAATCGGCTGTGATCGAGGGCTACTCGATCGTGAAGGTCTGCAGCTCGACCGGCACGATGATGTTGACCGTGGCCGTACCTGTCGCCTGGGTCGGCGCGCCGGCGGCGTCGTGTGCCGTCCAGGTGCCGATGTTGGTGGTCGTGACGGTGTAGGACCCCGTCGGGTTCACGCCGAGCGTGACCGTGTTGACGGTGGCGCCGGGGTCGAGCGTGTAGCTCTGGCCGGTGAGGATGCTCCCCAGCACGTCATCGGTGAGGTCGTGCGTCGTCAACGGTGTGGTGCCGGTGTTCGTGACCGTGTAGCAGTAGTAGACCGTCGTGCCGGACGTCACGTCGATGGCGCTCGTGCCGGCACACACAGCGGGCGTGGTGCCCACGGTCTTGGTGAGCGCGATCGACATCGCCGCGCACGGGACGTAGAGGCTCACGGGGACCTGCACCAGCATCGTCCCGTTGCCTGGAGGGGCATCCGGGTCGTTGCTGCGCACGCAGAGTTGCGCCGGGTAGGTCTGGCCGCAGGTCAGGCCGGTGGAGTCGTACGTGACGTTCACCGGCTGGAGGCCGCCGGCGGCGACCGACCCCGTGATGGGGCTGGTGCTCAGCCACGAGTAGTCGTTGGGGACGCAGGCGGCGAGGGTCCGGGTCGCGCCCTCGAACTCGCCCTGCGGGGCCGAGGTGGCGAGTACCGTCACGGCGCCAGTCGTGAGGTTGACCGTGCCGTAGTGGTTCACACCGGAGCCGATGTACAGGAAGATGTACAGGGTCCCGTCCTCGTTGTCGAAGTCCATGCCCTGCGCGTAGTTGGCGGCGTAGCCGGTCGGACCGACGAGAGTCGCCGTGCCGGTCGCGGTGTCGATGGTGTAGATCGAGTCGGTGCTGATGTCGTGCCCGTACATGGCGCCGGTCGGACTCACGGCGATGGCGATCATCAGCGTGCTGTTGACGAACGGTCCGACCAGGGTGGACGCCCCGGTGGTCGGGTCGATCGTGTACAGGTTGACCGGCGTCGAGGCGTAGAACGTGCCGGTCACGGGGTCGATGGCCAGCCCGGTCCAGTTGGCGGCGCCGCCCCCTGCGGGGCAGGAGACCAGCGGAGTGAAGGCGCCCGTGACCAGGTCGATGGTGCCCAGCATGTCCGTCGTGTCGTTGAGGGCGTAGAGCGTCGTGCCCATGGGATCGAAGTCCATCCCGTAGTAGGCGTTGGTCGAGGTGCCGACGACGGTCTGGCCGGTGAAGTTGTTGAGGGTGAAGCTCACGAAGTTGTCCGAGACGTACCCGATGTCCTGCGCGAAGCCGGTGCTGGTCGGCAGGTTCGGCGAGTTCTGCCCGATCGGCGCGCCGGCGGGCTGCCCACAGAACTCGGCCCACCCTTCGGGCTCGCGCCCCGGGTAGTTCTCGAACGCGGCGCAGTCGGCCTTCGAGGACACCCGATCCGGCACGTTGAAGACCGGCTCAGGGGCGGCCACGATGCCGGGACGCGTCGGACGGTCGGGCAGCGTCTCGAGAATCTCCCAACTGAGCGGCGCGGCGCCGGTGTTGCCGACGTTCATCACCTGCGTCGTCGTGGTGCTGGGGAAGAGCGTGGCGCTCATGGTGAGCGGGTCCACGTTGATGTTCGGGAACTCGACCGTGACCGTCGCCGAGTCGGTGGAGCTCGCGGTGTAGTACGGGGCCGGCGTGTAGAGCAAGGCGAGCCCGTCGGTGATCACCGCGGCGTTGAACGAGTGGAGCACGGCCGCGCTGGCGTTCTGGTTGAGGCCCACGGTCGCCGAGACGCCGGCGTTGTAGGAGGCGTTTCCGAAGTCGGTGTCGAGGTACTGGAACTTGATGGCGTTCGTCGTCTCGTAGAGGATGACCTCGAACGTCCCCGAGCCGATGTTGCTGTAGTGCGGCCGGTTGTACCACTCGACGACGAGCGTGCGGTTGGGCGCGACGCCCTGGACCTCCCAGTACACGTCGCCGGTGTCGGCGTCGATGTCGTCCCAGAACGGCAGGATGGCGTTCGCGGGCGTGGCGGCGGGCAACGTGACGTTGGCGGTGCTGAGATCGCCGGCCGTGATGCCGAACAGGATGCCGCCGTTGTTGCCGACCCGCAGGTTGCTCGAGGTGGTGTCGAAGAGGGTGAACGGGAACGGGATGGTGATGTTGGCCTCGCCGTCGTCGACCAGCGCGAGCGACGTGCCGGTCGTCGTGATGTCCACCCACGAGATGGTCGTCGTGACGAAGGTCGAGGTCGACACGTTCGGCTTGGCGGTCCACGTCGCGCTGTTCGTCACCGTGGCGGTGGCCGTGTCGGGCACGATGACCTCAGGCGAGAAGGCGCCTGGGACCAGGGTGTACGGCAAGTTGGTCAGGACCTGGCCCAGCACGGTGTCCGCGAGGTCGTGCAGCTCGAACGTCACGTTGCCGGTGTTCTCCACCTGGTAGCAGTAGTAGACCGGCGTGCCGGCCGCCACGGTGATCGCGTCGGTGGCCGCGCAGACGCCGGCCACGGTGCCGACGGTCTTGACCAGCGAGACTGCCGGGAGGGCGGGGATCGTGACCTGGTGGGCGACGTTCGCCGTCGACGCGCCGTCGCAGTTGGTGACGGTCAGCACGACGTTGTACGTCCCCGGACCCGCGAACGTGTGTGTCACGACCTGACCAGTGCCGGTCTGACCGTCGCCGAAGTCCCACCCGTAGGTGATGGGCGGCGAGCCGGCGGCCACGGACGCCGTGTAGGTGATCGGGCCGCCGACCGGAACCGGAGGATCGTAGGTGAAGTCGGGGCCCGAGACCGGGATGCAGCTCGTCTCGCACTGCACCAACTGGGAGGTGTACGCGCTGTAGCTGAACGTGCTGCCTTCATACAACCGTCCCGACGCCATCCAGAAGTGGGTGCCGTCGCCGTCCCCCTCCGAGCCGTAGAGGATATGACTCATGTAGGGCAAGAGGGCCCAGCTATCCGTTGCCGAGTCGTAGAACAGGGCGGTGTTGCTCGCCGTGGCCGTCGCTCCGTAGTAGCCGCCCGCGAGCACCAGGTACCGGTCGTGCTTCACGCCGTCGGCCGCCTGGACCCAGCCGGCTGGCATGGCGGCCTTGGCCGTCCACGAGTTGGCCACCGGGTCGTACGCCTCGGTCGAGGTTGTGTAGGTGCTCCCCGTGTAGCCGCCGGCGACATAGATCTGGCCCCCGATGACACCCGCCTGGAAGTACCGGCGTGCGGCGCTCATGACCGGCAGCGTCGAGTCCCAGGTGTTGGCGACCGGGTCGTAGGCCAGGATCGTGTTGGTGACGGCCGTCGTGTAGCCGCCGAGCACGTAGTACTTGCCGCCAACCTTCGCGCTCGCGTAGTTGTAGCGGTTGGCGGGCATCGCGGTACCGGTGCCCCAGGTATTGGCGGCGATGTCATAGATGTAGAGCGTGCTCTGCCCGCTCGACACGTACCCGCCGGCGCAGTAGATCTTCCCAGAGATCTCTTCGCAGTCGATCCAGTACCGAGCCGCCGGCAGGTCGGCACCGGTGCTCCACGTGTTGGTCGCGATGTCGAAGATGTCGACGAATACCGTGGCGGCTCCGTTGTACCCGCCGATCTTGTAGAGCTTTCCACCGGCGTAGACGAGCGCATGGTTCCTCGTCGCGCGCGCGGTCGGGAGGTTCGCGTAGTCCTGCCAACCCGAGGCCAGGCCCGCCTGAGTCGTCGCGGTGGCCGTATCCGAGTACGTCCCGGTGCCTTCGGTGGCGGTGACGGTCAGGACGTCGCTGTCGCCGATCGCAGCCGTCCAGGGGATGTGCACGGTGACCGTGACGTTCTCCGACGCGTTGTGGGAGATCAGGCCGGTGGTCGCGGGGCCGGTGGCGGGCCAGACCGACGAATAAGCCAGGTTGACCGTCAGGGGTGCACCGGTCGCGTTCTCGACCGTGAGGGTGTAGACAACGTCGCTGCCCTTGCAGCCGCTGCCGGTCTGAGCCGCCGGGTTCAGGAACAGCCCGGTCGCAGCGGTCCACGCGTAGGTCAGTCCAGAGGCCGGCAGGATGGCATCCGTCAGCGCCATCGCGGAGGTGTTGGCGGTCCCCGCGAGCGAGTCAGCCCAGAAGTGGGTGGCGTCGGTCATGCGGTTGTTGAAGTCCGCGTTGCTGGCTCCGCGCAGCCCCACCTGCACGGTGGGCGGAGTGGCGGCAGTTGCGGCCGCGAAGGTGCCGTAGACCACCTGGAGCTGGTTGGTCGATTCGTACAACTTGACCTGGAAGTTGAAGTCGTCCGCGTCGTAGGCGGTACCGCTGCTGTAGCGCTTGTAGTGCTTCCACTGGATGGTGAAGACGCGGTTGGGGGCGCTGCCCTCCATGAGCGACATGATTTCGGACGTCGTCCCGTTCCCCTCGAGGTCGAGGGCCAGCGCGGCGACGAGGTTGTTGATCGAGCCGCCGCTGATCGGGACGTACGACGACGCCACCGTCGCGCCCAGGGCGACCCAGCCGTTGCTCTGGATGCTCACCTGGGTGTAGTCAGTGCCGTCGAACCGGAACGTGAACCCGAGGTCGACCGCCATGAAGTTCTGGTCGTCGTTCGCGTTCGTCCCGTGCACCGTACCGCCCGCGATCTCGGCATAGGTGCCGCTGCTGGCTGAGAACAGGTAACGCTCTGAGACCGCCTCCGGGCCGGAGGGCCCGCCGGTGCCGTCCTCGCTCTTGAACTGCAGTCCGGCCGGAGCGGGAGCTCCAGCAGACCCGGCTTGCCCGCTCGCGATGCTGATGGTGGCCACCATCAGGCACACGGCGGCCGTCATGACCGTTTGCCACCACGCACGATGTCGCATCCTCTCCTCCTTGAAAGACCCCCAATAGTAAGAAGGACGTCACGAGATTGCAACCGGTCGGCACAAGGTCCCTGAAACCGACCTGACAGCCTTCCCGGCGCGGTTCCAACGAGCGAAAAGGAGCCGCCCGGCGCGAGGCCGGGCGGCGTAGTGGATCGGCAACGACTCGGTGTCACTCGATGGTGAAGGTCTGCAGCTCGACCGGGATCGGGATGGTCAATGAAACCGGAACGACGACCAGCTCCGTCTGGTTCCCGGGACCCGGGTCGGGGTCGTTGCTCTGGATGCACAGGAAGGCGTCGTACGCGCCGACCGCCAGGCCCGTCGAGTCGAACGTGACCTGCACGGGCGTCGACCCCGCGGCCGCGGTGGTGCCGCTCGTCGGCGCCTCCGACAGCCACGGAACGTCCGCCGGGGCGCTGCAAACCGGCACGCTGCCACCGATAGTGCCGGACAGCCGGAACAGCGCGTCAGGATCGACGCCGCCGCCGACGGCGCAGGTGCCGGCGCCGGGCGCCCAGGCGGTGCAGGCCGCCACGAAGGCGCCTCCGGGGTTCCGCCAGGCGTACGGGCTGTTCGACTGGATCGACCGCGTGCTCCAGAACCACTGGCCGAGCGGCGTGTAGTTCATCACCGCCTGGACCGAAACCCAGTAGGTGCCGGAGGACAGTACCGCCGGCGTGGTGAGCGCGACGGTGAGGTCGCCGGCGGCGTCGACCGGCACGAGCCCGAGCGCGCTGTACACCTGGGTGCCCGGCAGCCCGCCGGCGTCCTGGTAGAAGTAGACGTTGACCGCGGGCGTCGGCCCGCCGCCGGCGGAGTACGAACCAAGGACGTAGACCTCGTCGATGGTCCACGAGCCGTCGGCCACCGGGATCACGAAGTCGTCGGCGCCCTGGTTGTCGTAGAGGTCGTTGGACGCCTCGAAGTCCTGCGACGGGAAGCCGTTCGTCCCGGCGCTGTCGGTCTGGTCGTAGAGCACCGCGTGCGGACCCTCGTACGGCACCGGCGTGCCGCCACCCGGACCCAGCCTGGCGATGGCATCGTTGCGAAGAAGCGCGCGACCACCGCTTTGCGAGCGGACCGTCTCGATCATCGGACCTTCGACGCGGACCGGCACCGGCCGGTTCGGCTCCTCGACGATGCTCCAGTCGAGCACGGCGTCGCCGGTGTTGCCGATGGTCAGCGTCTGCTGTGTCGTCTGGTTCGGCGCCTGGTTGGCCGTCAGCGACAGCGGGCTGACGTCGATGTTCGGCGCCACCACGGTGACCGTGGCCACGTCGGTGGCGGTCGCCGTGTACGCACCGCTGAAGGTCGCCGACCACGTCGCGGCGTTGATCGTCGTCACGTCGATCGGCACCGTCTGGGTGAGGAACGCCGACGACGCCGGCGCCAGGGCGAACGGGAAGTTGCTGAGGAGCGCGCCGAGCTCGCTGTCCACCAGGTCGTGGAGGTTGAGCGTCGTGTCCCCCGTGTTGGTGACCGTGTAGCAGTACGTCACGTTGGTCCCGGGTCCCACGGTGATGGCGCCCGTCGTCGCGCACGTCGTCGAATAAGTGCCCACGGTCTTGTCCAGCGTGATCGACGGCGTCGCGGACACGGTGACCGTGGCCACGTCGGTGGCACTGGCCGACAGGGTGCCGCCGTCGGTCGCCGTCCACGTCGCGGAGTTGATCGTCGTGCTGACGATCGGCGCCGTCTCGGTGATGAACGCCGACGACGCAGGCGCCAGCGCGTACGAGAGGTTGTTGAGGAGCGTGCCGAGCTCGCTGTCGACCAGGGTGTGCAGGTCGAGGGTCACGTTCCCCGTGTTGGTGACCGTGTAGCAGTACGTCACGTCGGTCCCGGGGACCACGGTGATCGAGTCCGTCGTCGCGCAAGCCAGCGGGTTGGTTCCCACGGTCTTGTCGAGGGTGATCGCCGGTGCGGCCGGCTCGCACGCCGTGACCATCGCGTCGTCGAGCTCCCACCACCAGTCGTAGGTGCCCTGCGAGTAGTGCCAACGGACCAGGACGCCGTTGATGCCCGCCCCCGGGATCGCCTGCTCCACGACGAGCGGCCCGCGGTGGTCCTCGTCCCAGGTCAGCGCCGGGACCCAGTTCAGGCCGCCGTCGGTCGAGACCTCGAGCAGGCCCTGGTCGCCACCGGTCGCGAGGTCGTTGTAGTCGGTCTGGAAGTAGACGCGCGGGTCGGTGAGGTTGGTGAGGTCGAGCGTCGGTGTCGTGAGGGTGGTGTCGAGCGTGCTGCCGCTCCCGCACCGGTCGCTGTCGGCGATGGCGAAGAGACCCGCGCCGCCGGTCAGGTTTGTCCGGAGGCCCGGGTTGGTGTTCGTCCAGTCCGGCAGGCCCGGCGGGATGCACGCCGCCGACGTGTTCGCAACGGTCCAGCCGGCCGGCGGGAAGGAGCCCGCGAAGTCGCTGAACGCGAGCGTCACGTCGCGGAACCCGACACCGCAGTGGGTCGGAACGGTGACCGTCGCGGATGCGGAGTCAGAGGCCGAACCGGAGGCGCCGTGCCCGGTCCACGCCCCGGTGTTGGTGACGGTCGAGCTCACGACCGACGCGATGGTGACGCCCGCCGCCACGGTGCTCACGCTGGCGCCCGGGGCGAGCGAGTAGCTCAGCCCGGTGAAGATGGTACCGAGCTGGTCGTCCACGAGGTCGTGGGTGGTCAGCGTGTTGAGGCCGGTGTTCGTCACCGTGTAGCAGTAGTAGACGGTCGTGCCGGGCGCGACGGTGATCGAGGTGCTCGAGGCGCAGGTCGCCGGATCGAGCCCGACGGTCTTCGTCACGCTCACCCCGTACGCGGGAGGAACCTCGCCACAGACCTCGAGGCTCCACCCGTTGAGGGTGCCCCCGCTCGTGTTGGCACCGTCGTCCGCGAGTGTCAGCGTCCACGTCCCGGAGGCCGGTTGTCCGTTGAAGCTCGACAGCCGTCCCGGCTGCTCGGGCTGGTGGAACATCGACGAGACCACGGTGTAGCTGCCGAGCGGGATGGCCGCCGTGTCGTCGACGACGAGGTCCATGGAGGCCTGACCACCGACCGCCGAGGCGCCGACATCGGTGAACAGGGGGACCGCCGTCGCGGCAGGCGAGGCCAGCGTCACGTCGAGGTCCGCCATCAGGGTGTGGTCGAGGTCGAGGATGACGTTCACGTCGTTGAGCGAGCTCGTCACCGTCGGAGGGACGACGATCGTCGAGGTGACCGACCCGGCGCCGGGACCGATGGTGACGGGCACGTCGGAGCTGGCGATGACCGTGCAGTCGGTCTGCACCTGCCGCGGAATGACCCGGACGCTCAGGTGGTAGCGCGCATCGGCGCCGAGTCCGGTGGCTGACGTGCTGTCCACGTACGGGTAGTAGGTACCGGCGTTCTTGACCGTGAAGAAGAACGCCTCGGCGTGAGGCTTCGTCGTGCTCCCGTCGTTGACGATGAGGATCTGGTTGCCGGCGTCACCGAAGAGCCCGAGCCCGACCCGCCCGTTCCAGTTGGTGTTGGCGGCGGCGCGGTCCGGGTCCATGTCGAGGGTGACGTACACCGAGTCCCCTGCGGCCAGGGCGAGCGAGAACAAGTCGGGGTCGGTCGTCGCCGTGATCGTCCCGCTCACCCAGCCCGAGGCGGGGAGCGGGTTGGCGTTGGTGGTGTCGTTGTTCGGTTCGACCTCCGCGGTCGGTGACCCGCTCAGGATGCGGACGTGCAGGTGGTACGGGGTGATCGTCGAGGTCGTGCTGACGCCGTCGACCCAGACGTAGTACGTCCCGGATGCCGGGATGACCGTGCCCGCGATCGCCGACGAGGTGGACGAGAACGAGCCACTGTCGTTGTCGTTCTCGAGCACCGTCGTCCCGTCGCTCGCGATGATGCTGACGTTGGTGTCGGTCGAGCCGCCGTTCGACCACTGGGTCATCGTCGCGACCGACACGTGGTCGCCCGCGTTCGCCGTGAACGAGTCGTAGTCGACGTCGGCGGCCGGGTTGATCGTGCCCAGCACCACGGTTTCGGTCCCCGCCAGTGCGTTGGCGGTCGCGGTGGTGTCGTTGGGCTCGGTCTCGGAGGTCAGCGCCATCCCGTCGACGGAGTACGGCGCGAGCGGAAGCGCGCGGTGGACCTCGGGCACCTTCGCGGCCGGGTCCTCCTTGATCTCGAGGCCGGGAGCGACCTCGACGATCGTGAACGTCGGCGCCGTTTGCGCCGCCAACTCCGAGCCGGCGCCGACGAGCACCACGCCCAGCACCAAGATCGCCAGCCACACGGAAGTCCTCGTCCTCATGATCCCTCCCAAGGGAACGCGTCCTGCCTCGATGGTCCTGGCCGGCGCCCCGGTTCAGTCTTGCAGCGGCGGCCGCTTCGCCGATTCTCGTCACACAATAGCGAGCTTCCGGGCGAGAGGTCAATACGCTGGAGGGCGCACCGGCACGCGACCACGCCGCCGGCCGTGCATCCCGCAACCGCGCCAGCCGACGCGCGTAGAATCCCCTGGATCTCACCCAGAGGAAGCGCAATGAAATGGCATGCAACACAGCCCGCCGTGCTCGCCGTCAGCGTGTTGCTGCTTGTTCTGGGTGGGTGCGCGCACGCCCCGAAGGACGCCGCTGCAGCCGACACCTTCGTCTCGTCGGCGGACGGCGTCGAGATCGGCTACACGACGCGCGGGGCCGGCGACACGACGTTGGTGTTCATCCACGGCGGCCTCGCCGACCGCTCGTTCTTTGCACCGCAGATGGACGCCCTGGGCGACCGCTACGCGCTGGTCGCGCTCGACCTCGGCGGACATGGCGCCTCCGGCCGCGGGCGGACGCGGTGGGTGATTCCCGCCTGGGGTGAGGACGTCCGGGCGGTGGTCGAGGCCACCGGCGCGCGCCGCGTGGTGCTGATCGGGAACTCGCTGGGCGGAGCGGTGGCGCTCGAGGCGGCCGCGCGGCTGCCCGGTCGGGTCCTCGGCGTTGTCGCCGTGGACACCCTCCACGACATGACGCAGAAGGTCCCGGAGTCGTGGTCGGCGGCGCGGGCGAAGGCCTTCCGCGACGACTTCCCCGGCACCTGCCACGCCCTGGTGGACATGCTCTTCCACAAGGACGAGCAGCTCGAGCTCCGCGCCTGGGCGGAGCAGCGGATGTGCGCCACGCCGGTGGAGATCGTGGCCGGGATGATGGAGGGGTTCGCCGGGTACGACGACGCCGCGGCCGGCCGGGCCGCCGCCGTCCCGATCCGCGCCATCAACGGCGACCTCTTCCCCACCAAGGTCGACGTCAACCGAGCCGCCGGCCTCGACTTCGACGCGGTGATCATGACCGGGGCCGGGCACTACCCCATGCTCGAGCGTCCCGCCGAGTTCAACGCCCACCTCGTCGAGATCGTCACCTCCCTCGAGGCCGGGCCGGCCCGGGGGAGCGAGCGATGACCTCGCACCACTCGGTCGTCACCCTGTCGGCTCTCGCGCCAGTGACCCTCGGGGGTCTGCCCGTCCATACCGCGCGCGGCTGACGCCGCGGCTCGCAGTCGTGCTCCACCTTCTGGCTTGCCGCCGAGGGCATTCTCGTCGTTGGCCGCAACCTCGACTGGAGTTTCGCGGTCACCGCGCAGATCGTCGTGAACCCCTGCGGCCTCGCGAAGCAGACCCTGAGCCGGGAGGACCTCAAGGTCGGCGGCATTGCGCCATGAGGAACACGTCCCTCTGGCTTCGCATGTCCGAACGGATCGCCAGGGTCCCCGCGACGATCGCCTGCAGTCCTCAGCGCCAACGTCAGTGCGGAGAGGTCGCCAGGGTCAACTGGAGCGTGGTGTCTGGGGCGACGCCGACCCCGCCGTAGCGCAGGTCCTGGCCGAGCTCGAGCCCGAGCGAGACGCCCCGGCGGGTGGTGTGGGCGAGCCCGTAGCGGAGCAGCAGGGCCGGGTGGCCGATGTCGCCGCCGGCGATCGAGGCGAACGGCGAGCGCTGGTAGGTGGCCGTGAGCACGGCCCGCGTCCGCGTGCCGAGGGCCGCCTCGAAACCGAGGGCGGTGTGCCACAGCTCGCCGCGGGGGGCCCCGAGCAGGGTGCCGGAGTCGGACGGGCGGGTGTACCCGGCGCCCAGCCGGAGCTCGACGCGTCGCCACGACCAGGTCGAGAACGCCCGTGCCCCGACGTCCCACCCGCCGCTGCCGCGCAGCGTCCCGGCGGCTCCCGTGGGCGCCTCGACGGCGACGAACCCGCGCTGCACGCCGCCGAGCCACGAGCCGAGCGGCGCGGCGACGGCGATGGAGACGTCGCCCAGGCCGGCACTGTCGAGACCCGAGAGCGAGGCGATGCGGCCGCGGTCGCCGGCCACGTAGACGTGGGCCTCGCCGCGCGGGAAGAGGTCGCGCGCCTGACGGCCGAGGCCGGTGATCACGTGGTAGCGCTCGACGAACCCGTCGGAGGCCGGAGAATCGTGGTCGAGCCACGGCACGCGGACCGAAACCGAGAAGCCGCCGGGGAGCCCGCGGATCGCCACCAGCTCGGTGCGGGAGCCCTCGAGATCGATCCAGTAGAGGTCGCGACCGGGAAAGCGCTGCTCCGTTGCTGCCAGGTCGGCTTCGGTCAGCGGCAGCCGCTCGGGCCAGGCGGAGCGGTGAACGGCGAGGATCTCGTTGCTGTGCTTCCAGTGGTTCCACATCGACGTGGTGAGCAGGAGGCGCCATGCGCCGTCGCGCACCGGCGCCGCCTCGACGGCCGTGAAGGGCAACGTCGGGCCGCGGAGCGGATCGGGTTCGCCGGCCAGCCACGGCGCGTCCTGGGCCGCGGCCGTGGGGCCGAGCAGTCCGAGCACGGCGCCAAGAACCACCCCGCGCGCCCACCGTCGCCCAGTCATCGCCCGGCCGCCAAGACCTTCTCGTCGAGGGCGTCGAGGAGGGCCGCGCTCGCCCCGACGTCGAACCTGCGCGCGAAGTCGTAGCGCCCGCCGGTCAGCTCCGCGAGGTCGGCCGGGCCGAGGACGCGGGCGTGCCCACCGGGCTGCTCGTGGACGTCCGCGAAGCGGCGGTTGTCTTGGACGATGCGCAAGCCCTCCGCGTTGGCGAGCACCGTGGGGACCAGGGACTCGTCGGGCACCACCGTCCGCCGGTAGTACGACACCAGGTCGGGGCGCCGCTGGAGCTCGGCCGCGAGGAAGGCGACGCAGCGGCAGGAGAGCGCGTGCCACATCGAGCCCCCGTAACAGCGGAAGCTCCCGGAGAAGGGCGTCCGCCGCGCCGGCCAGCCGACCAGTGCGCCGTAGGTAAGGTAGAGCTGCAACGGCGTGACGGCCTCCACGGGGCGCAGCAGGCGCAGCCAGGGCGCGAGCCGGTCGGGGAGCTCGGCGTACTGGTGGAAGTAGCGCCGGCGGGCCCGGCGCAGCGGCCACGGGGAGTCCACTGAGGTGACATCCCAGTGCGCCAGGAAGGCGTCGGCGCCGCTCCGCCGGAGGTCGGCCTCGATCGCCGGGATCGGCCTGACCGGATAGTCCTGACCGGACAGGTAGACGAGCCAGTCGAACGGCTCGCCGGTACCCAGCACGTGCGCCACGCCCTCGAGGTAGGGCTCGAGACACGAGAACCGACCGCGGCGGACCGGCGAGCGGCGCTGGATGACGGTGGCGTCACTCCCCGCCAGCACCGTCTCGTCGAGCGGCCGCCGCGAGGCGTCGTGGACGACGACGATCGCGCCGTCGCTGGCGGAGCGAAGGGTGGTGACGAGGCGGGCGAGCAGCGCCGGCTGGGTGTGGCTCTGGATCAGGTACACGCATCGCACCGGGGCCGCCATCCTCCGTAGTTGCCAATTGCGGCGGCAGACACCCGCCGCTCGTACCGCTTCGGTACACTAGCACGCCACATGGAAGTCGCCTTCTTCCACTCCGGTGCCCGCGAGTTCGGCCCTCTTGCCGCGATCGACCCCGATCGCGAGCCCCACCGGTTCGAACGGGGGGAGCACGCGTGGACGGTGCAGACCTGCCTCCGCCTGGCGCAGGCCGGCCTTCCGGTCAGCCTCGCCGACCGGGCTCCGGCCCAGGGTATCGTCGTCTTTCACGCCAAGGAGCGGCGGGAGATGCTGCGCTCGCTGCCGGCGGGCGCCGACGTCCTGCTGGTCGCCATCCGGGCCGACAACGGTGAGTGCCGGGCGGCGGACGTCGAGGTGGTACAGAACGGCCGCTTCGCAGACGGCCGGCGGCGCGTCTTCATCCCCTTCTGGCCACAGCCCGGCCTCGTGCCCCGCGACCCCGGGAGGGGTGAGACGATCCGCCGCGCCGCCTTCAAGGGCTTCACGCGCAACCTCGCACCGGAGCTGCGCTCGCCCGCGTGGAGCGGCTTCCTCGCCTCGCTCCGCATCGAGTGGGTGCTGGACGGGGTGGACTACCACGACCACGTGGCGGGGCAAGACGGCCTGCGTTGGGCCGACTACCGCGACATCGACCTGGTCGTCGCCGTGCGCGAGCCGGATCCCCGGCTGCACACCGGGAAGCCCGCGGCCAAGCTCTACAACGCATGGTCCGCCGGCGTCCCGGCGGTGCTCGGCCGTGAGCACGCGTACCGCGAGATGCGGCAGTCTGAGCTCGACTACCTGGAGGTGGAGGGCCTCGCCGGCGCGCAAGCCGCGGTGGCCCGTCTCCTGGCGGATCCCGGGCTCTACCGCAGGATGGTCGAGCACGGTCGCCGCCGCGCCGACGAGTTCACCGTCGAGCGCATCGTCGAGCGCTGGCGCGCCCTGCTCTTCGCCGAGCTGCCGGCTTTCGCCGAGACACGTCGCGGCCGCCTCCTCCGTCGCACTCCGGTGCCGCTGAAGGCGTGGGTGCGGGTCGCCTCGCGGCTGCTCGCGATGCGGCCGCGGCGGTGACCACCCGAGCACGCCCGTCAGCCCTGCGGCGCCGGCGCGTACAATCGGCCGTGAAGCGTGCGGGGGATCGGCGCCGGCAAGGGGGGAAACGGCAATGAGTGCCTTCCGGAGGGTGGCGTTGCTGCAGTCGCATCCGCGGACTCCGGTGTGGCACGACTTCTACGTTCCGGACCTGGTCGAGCTCGCCGGGCTGGCCGCCGTCATCCGCCCACTGGTCGAGGAGGTCGCGATCCCGGTCGGGCCCACCGACCGCGACCCGCTGCCGGCATTCGAGCGCTACCTCCGCCGCCACCGTCCCGACCTCGTGGGGATCTCGAGCTTCACCTGCGGGGCGAACTCGGCCCAGCGGTACGCGGCCCTCGCCCGCCGCCACGGCGCCGTGGTGGTTATGGGCGGCTACCATCCGTCGGCCCTGCCCGAGGAGGTGCTCGCCTGCCCGGACGTCGACGTCGTGGTGCGCGGCGAGGGCGAGACCACCTTCGCCGAACTCGTCCGCACCGGCTCGCCCGACGGCGTCGCCGGGACCTCCTTCCGGCGGGACGGCCAGATCGTCCACAACCCGCCGCGCGAGACGATCAAGGACCTCGACGCGCTTCCGCTGCCCCTGCGCGAGCTCCGGCCCGAGCGGTGCGGGCTGCGCGGGATCGACTACCACACCGACACGGTCTACGCCTCGCGCGGGTGCCGCGGCCGCTGCGTCTTCTGCGCCAACCACCTGGTCGGGGGCAACTGGCGCCCGCGCAGCGTCGACGCGATCCTCGCCGAGCTCCTGACCATCCCTCCGCTGCCCCGCGGTCGCCGCAAGAAGGTCAAATTCTGGGACTCGAGCTTCCTCGCCGAGCCCGAGCGGGTCGAGCGCCTGTGCCGAGGCATCATCGAGCACGGGCTCGACCTCCACTTCCGCTACGTCGCGGAGTCCCGCGCCGAGGACGTGGTGCGGGCGGCCGCGGTGCTGCCGATCATGCAGCGGGCGAGCTTCGCCCGCATCGGGTGCGGCGTCGAGAGCCCGAACCGCCGCACCCACGCGACCCTGCGCAAGGGCCTCAACCTCGACCACGTCGGGCGGGCGGCCGAGCTCCTCGCCAGCGCCGGCCTGCAGTTCTCGAAGTTCCTCATCGTAGGCCACGACGGGGAGGACGAGGCGGACATCCTCGCCTATCCCGAGTACGCGCTCTCCCACGGTTCCCGACTGCAGAACACCACGTTCTTCGTCATGACCCCCTACCCGGGCACCGAGCTCGCCACCCGCACGGCCGCGGCCGGTACGATCGAGAGCCGCGACTGGGACCTCTACACCAACCACGGTGCCGTGGTCTCGCCGGCGGGGATCGACGCCCGCCGGCTGCAGGTCCTGCACGCCGCCGTCGCCCTGCGCTACAAGTGCTCCCGCCGCTTCGCAGCCGGCCGCTCGGCACAGGGGATCATCTCTGCGTGCTTCGAGCCGCTGCTGCTCCTGGCCACGGTGGAGCTGCAGCGCGACGGAGCGGCCACCCGCGCTGCGGTCGCGGCCGCCCTCCACGATGCCCTCGCGGCCGCCGCGAGCACCGCCAGCCGCCCGGGACGACCAGGTCGCCGGCGGGCGCGAGAGCGCCTGGTGGCCTGCTTCCACGCCGCCGGCCGGGCGCCCCTCGTGATCGGCGTCGCTCGCGACGGCAGCGAGGAGCGCCTGCTCCTCGGCGCCGGAGCGGAACGACTCGCGGGAGCGATCCCCGTTCACGTCTCGCTCGAGCGGCTCGTGGGCCTCGCCCAACGGCTCGACCATCGCCGGCTGGCCGCCGACGGCATGACCCTGATCCAGAACCCGCGCGCCTTCCGGATCGCCTGGCTGCCCTCGTTCGGCCGCCAGATCGCCACGGCCCTCGCCGGGCTCGCCGGCATGCTCGCCTTCAACGTCCGGCGCCGGCTCTCGGCAGCTCCGTCGAACGGCGGCGGGCGTGCCGACACCGCCTCGACGACCAGACCCGGGGACTGACCCTGCGTCTCCAGGTGCGGGCAGCCGCGGGGAGCGCTCAGCGGTGGAGGACGAGGAAGCCCGGCGCGGCGCCCTCCCAGGTGCCATACAGGCTCCTGCCGTCGCGCGAGATCGCGGCGCGCAGGAGCGCTCCCGGACGCGCAGGCGTCCGCAACGTCAGCGTGCAACGGGGGCCAACCTCGCCGGTCACCACCTCCTGAGGTCCGCCGGTCGCGGCCTCGCTCCCGGCGAGGTAGCCGGCAACCGCGCTCTCACCGGTGCGAGCCAGGCCGAGCCGCGCCGGCCAGGGCGCGGCATCGCCGCCGCCCTCACCCTCCCAGGTCCCGGCCGGATCGCAGGCCTCGGGCTCGGCGAGCACGAATGCCTCGGTGCGGCGGACGAAGGCGAGGAGGTACCCGTTGCAGTCCACGAGCCCGTCGAGCGCCGGCGGATGGCTGCCGTCGCGCCGGGTCGTGCCAAGCTGCGAGCCGTACGCGCGCACCGCCGCCAGCTTCGTCGCGCCATCGCCCCGATAGAGCTCGTCGCTCAGGCAGAGCCGGCGCTCCCGCCCGTACGGCGCGTCGTCGGGGAGCGCCGCCGGCGACTCCGGCCGTAGCCGATAGGCGCGCAGCGCCGCGACGAAGCCAGGCTCCGCGCTCGCCCGCGCCTCGTCGGCGCACGGGCACACCAGGGCCTGCGGCGCTGGGTACCAGCAGTCGCAGTGCGCCGTCGACTTGGGGGTGTGCGCGTGGACGACCGCGAAGGCGATCGGGAGCGGTTTCTCGCGGGCGTCGTTGAGGATCTTGACGAAGTTGCCGAGGGCGGCGTGGTCGCCGTGGCCGTCGAGCGGGTGGGTGGTCACGACGAGGGTCCCGGGCCGTGCCGCCGCGAGCAGGCCCGCCAGCGTGTCGGCGAGGGTCCGGGCGGTGAGGGCGGTCTCCGGCCCCCCGGCGTAGCCGGCCGGGCAGCTCTCGCAATCCGGACAGGCCGAGAAGTCCGAGCGCCGCAGGCGCGCGTCGAGCCGGCCCGTGCGCGAGTTGCGCCACGCCGCGCCGAGGCCGGTGTCCGGGTAGCCGAGGAAACGTGGTGGCTGGCGGCCGAGGATGGCCGCGGCGGCCGCGCTCTCGCCGCGGCGGACCTCGGCGAAGCTGTCGGTCTCGGCAGTGGCGAAGTTCGACAGCTCGGCGGCGGAGCAGGTCGCGCCGCGAACCGAGCCCGACTTCCAGAAGCGGCAGGCGTCGCAGTAGGCGTCGCCGTCGGTGGCGACCACCACGTCGACGGGCTTGCCCGCCCGCATGTACGCGGTGGTGAGGCCGGCGAAGGCGATGGTCTCGTCGTCGGGGTGCGGCGCCAGGACGAGCAGCCCGGCGTACGCGGTGAGCGCCTCGTTGTCGCACGCCAGCGCGTGTTCACCCGGCGCCGTGCCCGCGGCGGCGGGCAGCTCGGCGTGACCGGCCTGCGCCGCGCAAGGGGCACAGGTCAGGGCCAGGAAGACGCCGGCGAGCAGGGTTCCGGCCGACACGGCAGCGGTGGGACGGACACGGGTCGCGAGCGGTGCGGTCATGGCGTCTTCCTTTCCGTGGTGCTGCGGCCGGGATCGGGCGGCCGGGGCGCTCCCTCTCGTCGCGCCTCCGCGGCGCCGGCGAACACGCGGCGGACGACCTCGGCCTTGGCCGGCTCGGCCGCCAGGTACTCCCACTTCCACAGCACGACACCGGCCGACGGCGGCCGCAGTGCGGCGCGCAGGCAGGCCTCGAACTCCTCGGGGCTGAGCGTGTCGGAGTTGCGGTAGCGCACCGCGACCTGCACCGACGGCAGCACCGGGCAGCGGCACGTCGCCGCGACGTCCTCGACCACCGAGGCGATCCACTCCGGCGGCCGGTAGAGCATGAACGAGTAGGTCATCGGCGCCAGGAAGTCGGCGATCCCGCCGAGCGCGTCGCGGTCCTGAGCGACGATGCGGTCGATCGCGCCGGCGAAGTCGTCGCCGCGCCAGGGCACGACGTGGACGGCGATGCGGATGCTCGGCCGCTCCGCGCGGGCGGCCTGGATGATCTCCCACGCCAGGGAGGTGATCGTCTCACGCTTGAAGCGCGCCCACTCGGTCGGCGCCCGGGCGCGGATCCACGCCGCCGCGGCGCTCGGGTCGTCGAGCGGCAGGCCGGCGGCGCCCGGGGTAGCCGCGGCGAAGCGGCGGAGGCAGCGCGGGCAGTAGCAGGTGTCGGGCAACGCGGTCGGGTCGGCGTCGGGGCGGACCATCTCCCAGTACACGTGGTGGCGGATGAAGTCGAGCGAGAGGCCGGCCGGCCGCAGGCTGCGGACGAGCTCGCGCGCCTCCTCGACCCGCTTCCGGCGCAGCCCCTCGTCGCTCGGGCAGGCGTGCTGCACCCAGTCGTCACGGGCGGGCCGGCCGCCGGCCGTGATCGCGTACAGGCCGGGGTCGGCGTCGAGCTCGGCGGGCGCGTAGAGCACCGGGAAGATCACGTACAGCGGCATGCCGGCCCGCGCCAGCGCGGCGCGGAGGTCGTCGCGGCGGGCGAGCTCCGCCCCGACGAAGGCGGTGTTGATGCCGAGCTGGCGCCAGCGCGCCACGAGCTGCTCGGGATCGCCCTCGTGCTCGTAGACCTTCACGCCGAGGAGGGGCGGCGGGGCGGCGGCGCCGGCAGGAGGAAACACCTCGTTGACCGTGAAATCGACCCAGTACAGCCCCGCGGCGTTCGGCACGGCGGCGAGGATCGCCTCGCCGAGGCGCCGGGGCGGGTCGTCGAGACGCGACCACCAGGGGCGGTCCGAGAGGTAGCCGAGCTGGAAGCCCACCGGCGCCGGAGCGAAGGCGCGTCCCCAGGCCGCGAACTCCGCGACCATGGCGGGCAGCGACGGCAGGATCTGGCTGTCGTCGATGAAGAGCACGCCGTCGCGCACGCCCGCCGGTAGCTTGCCCGGCTCCCAGTGCTTGAGGAAGAGCCGGTAGGAGGGACGGTGGGCGCGGATCGCGGCGAGCCAGGCGCGCGCCTCGGCGTCGGTGACCGCCTGCCCCTCGGGCTGCGCCGTCGAGCGGTACCACTCGACGTCGACGCCGACGCCGACCACGCTCGGGTGATGGCGGTAGCGCTCGAGGACGAGGTCGATGAGCTCCTCGACGCTCGCCATCGCCGGCTCGACCTGGAGCCAGACGCGGAAGCCCTGCGCGTCGAACAGGTCGAGCGCCGCCTCGTTGCGGTCTTCGGGCTCGCCGCGGATCAGCGGTCCGCCGCCCGCGACCGGGAACGACAGCCGGCACCCCTCGCCGTCGAGCCGGCCGACGATCCAGATCGTCTCGGGCACCGCGCCGGGAAAGCGCGCGGCCATCTCCCGGCCGACGCGCGCCCAGTACGCCGGGCCGGGGTCCTGCTTCGGCCCGTAGAGCGAGTAGCGGAACCCGGCGCCGAGCGGCCGTACGGCAGTCGCCGGCTGCCGCAGTGCGGTCGGGGCGCAGCCGGCCACCAGGCCGAGCAGGCCGGTCGCCGCGAGCGCGAGCCACCGTCGCATCTCCCCTCCCTCAGCGGCGGGCGGTGGCGTCGAGGTAGAGCGCCGCCGCACCGAGGACCGCCGCGTCCTTCATCTCGCTGGCCTCGATCACCATCGTGCCGGTGACGTGCGCGTAGCCGAACGCCTCCAGCCGCGCGCGCATCGCGGGCGCGAACAGGTCGAAGCACCGGCTGACCGAGCCGCCGAGGATGACGGCCTCCGGGTCGAGCGCACAGGCGACCAGCATCATCACGCTCGCCACTTCGCGACCGAAGCGCGTGAAGCCCTCGAGGGCCGCGCCGTCGCCCTGGCGCGCGCGCGCCTCCAGGACCTCGCCGGCGACCTCGTACTCGCGCAGGAAGAAGCGTCCCGAGCAGTAGTCCTCGATCGTCCCGTCGCGGTACGGGATGGTGCCGAGCTCGCCGGCGCCGCAGTTGTGGCCCGAATGGAGGCGGCCGTCGATGATCAGGCCGGCGCCCAGGCCGGTCCCGAGCGTCATGCCGACCAGGTCGCGGAAGCCCCGCCCGCGGCCGAACCGGTGCTCCCCGACGGCGAACGCGTTGGCGTCGTTGTTGACGTAGGTGGGCAGCCCGAAGCGCTCCTCGAGAATCGCCTTGAGCGGGACCCGGCGCCAGGCGGGGATGTTCTGCACCTCGAGTACGACGCCGGTCGCCAGCTCGACGACGCTGGGCACGCCGACGCCGATGCCGATCGCCGACTCCTCCCGGACCTCCGCGATGGCGGCGACGATCTCGGCCAGCACGGCGTCCTCGCTGCCACGCGGAGGGATCCGGCGGCTGCCGAGGCGCGTCACCGCGCCGCCGGAGACCGCGCCCGCGGTCACCTTGGTCCCGCCGAGATCGACCCCCACGACGCTGGGCGCGCCCATCGCCCGCCTCACGGCTGCGCGCTGCCGAAGCGCGAGGTCAACCGCGCGAGCAGCTCACGCGGGGAGATCCTGGCGTTGTCGACCAGCGGCTTCGCCCACAGCCCGATCGAGAAGATGTACCCCAGGGTGATGAAGAGGAGGCACATCGCGGCGCGCAGCCCGACCAGGTCCCCGAGCCAGCCGACCAGCCACGGCACGACGGCGCCGCCCACGATCCCGGTGCACAGGATGCCGGAGAAGGAGCCGTGGTGGAGCGCGACCGAGTTGAGGGCGAGGGAGAACACGACCGACCACATCACCGACAGGAAGAAGCCCATGAGCATGAAGGCCACGAAGGAGACCCGGGCGGGGCCGGCGAGCGCGACGGCGAGCCCGGCGATCGCCGCGGTCGCGAAGCCGACGAGCACCCGGCGGGCGTCGAAGAGCTTGAGAAGCAGCAGCCCGAGCAGGCAGCCGGCCGTCATCAGGCCCCAGAAGTAGGCGACGGCCCGCGCGCCCTCGACCTGCGGGTCGAGGCCGTGCGTGGTCTCGAGGAAGCGCGACATCCAGTTGGCCAGCCCCTGCTCGGTCCCGACGTAGGCGAAGATGCCGAAGAAGAAGAGCCACACGAAGCGGTTGCCGAGCAGCTCGCGGTACGACGAGGCGCCTCCGGCGCGCTCGTCGGCGGCGAGCTCGACCCGCGGCAGGCGCACCGCGGCGAGGACCACGACCATCGCGAGGGTGACGACTGCGAAAACCCAGTAGAGCGACACCCAGGGCAACTCCGGGGGGACGACGCGCTCGAGCACGGCGAGCGGGGCCGCGACGTCCTTGTCCGCGGAATGCAGGCGCGTGACCAGGTAGGAGTAGACCAGCGGGCTGCCGAAGGAGGCCGACCCGAAGACGAGCTGGGCCATGACCGAGAAGAACGCGAAGTGCTCTTCCCCGCCCGCGACGCGGAGCAGCGGGTTGATCGCCACCTGCAGCATGGTCATGCCGATGCCGATCAGGAACAGCGAGGCGAGCGCCACCGCGAAGCTCGGGAACGACGCGAAGAGGAAGGAGCCGGCGAAGGCGAGCCCCCACGCCCCGACGAGGATCGGCTTTTGCCCGAAGCGCTCGACGAGGAGGCCGGCGGGGATCGACATCACGCCGTAGGCGACGAAGAACGCGAACGGCAGGAAGCCGGCGAGCGTGAGCGACAGCGAGAAGCTCTTGATGATGTCCGGCACGAGCGGACCCAAAATGTTGGTCACGAACGAGATCACGAAGAAGATCCCGAAGACCAGGAAGACGAGCGGCATGCTGCGGCTGCGAGCCGCGACCCTGCCGGCCGCCGCCGGCGCCACCTCACCTGTCATGGGCACCTCCAACCGCGACCGCGCCGGCCGGCTCGGGGGCGAGCGCGACGGCGGTCACGGGCACGTTCCAGCCGGACACCTCGAGCCTCGCCGGCGGCTTCCCGCCCGCGAGCGGAAACCGCGCGACGAGCTCGCGCGCCTCGCCGGGCAGCAGGGAGACGTAGTTGTCGTCCCACAGGACCGGGACGACGGTGTTCCCGCCGGCGTCGAGCGCTCGGAGCTCGACGAAGAACGCCAGCGCTCCGGTCGGATTGGCGAGCCGCACGCGCACTCCGGCAGACGGGCCGCCGGTCGCGCTCGCCTCGACCGCGACCCTCGCCTCGGGAAGCCTGGCGAGTGCGGTGAGGTCGGCGTGGCGCTTCACCGGCGTGACGTACCACAGGCTCGCCGCGGGGTCGAGGACGTCGCCTTCTCGGGGCAGCCAGTAGAAGTTGCGGGCCAGCTCGCGCCCGGCGGGGTCGGCGAGGCGGAGGTCGAGGAACCACACCGGGGTCGAGGGCGCGAGGCCCGCCAGCGACACGACCGGCCGCGAGGCCCCGCCGGACACCTCGACGGTGCGCCGCGCCGAGAAGATCTCGCGCGCGCCGAGGTCGAACGCGCGGACCGTGGCGACGGCGCGCAGCGGCTCGCGGGTGTCGTTGACCGCCCACACGCCGCCGTCGGCGTAGTCGTAGGCGAGGGTCTGCGGCCGGCAGGCGGCGCGCGCGCCGTAGAACGCCCCGGTCGGCATCAGGTAGGCGTCGTAGAGCTGCCACCAGAAGTCCGGCCAGGCCGAGTTGAGCATCCACTCGATGACGCCGGTCGAGTTCGGCCGGTTGACCGCGAACGCCTCGAGCATCGGCCGCATCGCCTCGTAGTTGGCGACCTGGGCCTTGCGCAGGTACTCCTCGACCGAGGCCGACGGGCCGTAGCGGGAATCGAGCGCCTGGTTGTAGCGGCCGAGGGTGTTGAACGCCCCGCGCCCGCAGTGGAACTCCCACTCCGCGTCGATCGGCCACAGGTGCGCGGGCGAGATCATCCGGCGGACGCTCTCGAGCGGCGGCGGCTGCGGGCCTGGCCCGGTCTCGGTGTTGAAGCCGTACGCCCCGCCGCGCTCGCGGTCGGCGAACCAGTAGACCGGCGGGACCCAGTCGTACGGTCCCTTCATCTTCACGCCCGACGGACCGCTCACCTCGCTGTCGAGCCAGGCGCAGGAGACCAGCGCCGGCCTGGTCGGGTCGTCCTTGGCCAGCATCGCCCGGTAGCTGCGCTCGAGGTCGGGGTGCGGGAGAAGGTCGGAGGCCAGCACCCAGGTGACGATGCTCGGGTGGTTGCGCAGGAAGCGGACCTGGTCGCCGAGCGAGCGCGAGACCAGGGCGATCTCGTCCGGCTTGGTGATCCCGCCGTAGCGCTCGTCGACCGGCTTGCCGAGGTAGCTCTCCCACTCCCACTGGCAGCTCCAGCCGGCCATCAGCAGGAGCCCTTCGCGGTCGGCCAGGTCGTACAGCGCGTGTCCCGATCCCCAGAAGCCCTCGAGGCGGATCGTGTTGAGCCCCATGTGCTTGACGTACGCGATCTGGGCCTCGAGGCGGTCGCGGGTGTCGGCCAGCAGGAGGTCGTCGACCCAGCCCCCGCCGCGGATCAGGATCGGCACGCCGTTGACGGTGTAGCCCCGGTGGCCCTGCTCGTTGAGGTAGGTCGCCACCTCGCGGATCCCGAAGTCGGTCTCGAAGGCGTCGCTCGCCCGCCCGCCGGCGCTCGCCTCGAGCCTCAGCCGGTACAGGTTGGGGGTGCCCAGCGTGTGCGGCCACCACAGGCGAGGCGACACGATCCTGAGCGCCGGAGTGCGCTCGGGCGAGAACACCACCTCGCGCTCCTCGCCGGCGGCGAGCTCGACGTCGGTCGAGAAGCGGATCTCCCCGATCGACCCGGAGACTGTGGCCGACGCCGGGCGGGCGCTCCGGTTGGCGAGCCGCGCCCTGACGTGGACCTCGGCCGAGGCGAGCGTCTCGGTGTCCACGTCGGTCGAGACGAAGACGTCCTCCAGTGCGACGTCGCCGGTGAGGCGGAGGTGGACCGGGCGCCAGATCCCCATGTTGCGGTCGGGCGGGCGCGGGTTCCAGTCGACGAAGCCGATCGTGTAGTCGCCCGGCTGCGGCGGATGGACCTCGAGGGCGAGTGCGTTGCGGCCGGCGACGAGTCTGCCGGTGAGGTCGAGCCGGTGGACCCGGAACGCCCCCGTCACCTCGCTCCTCCCCGCCACCCGGGCGCCGTTGAGCCAGACCTCGGCGCTGTAGCTCACGCCGTCGAGGACGAGCGAGGCGGCGCGAGCGGCCTCCTCGCGCGTCAGCTCGAGCTCGGTCCGGTACCACCACGGCCCCTGGAAAGGCTCGGTCGCCACCTTGTCGATGTTGGTCCCGACGTAGAGGTCTGGGAACCGCCCCTGCGCGACCTCGGCGGCCATGACCGTCGTCGGCACCCGCGCCGGCAGCCACCCGGCGGCATCGAATCCGGCGCGCGAAACCGCCTCGCCCCGGCAGTCACACGTCGCGGCGGCCCGCAGGAGCCACCCATCCGCCAGCGTGCGCGAGGCCGGCGCCTTCACATCCGTCCCGCAGGCCGCCGAAAGCACGAGGCTGGCGCCCAAGACCACCGCTGCCCTCGCCCGCATCGCGTCCTCTCCATTTCTGGCCCCGTGGCCCGCTCCTCTCCAGAGACGATCTATGATAGCGCTGTCAACCGCGTTGCGGCAGGCCCGCAGCGAGTGGCTGGGAAGGAGCGGCAGCGATGCGCCGGGGGATCGGGAGTCCGGCATCCGATGGTGGCAGCGTCGAGCTCGGACACCGGGAGGGAGCGGTGAGCAGGGCCGTGCTGCGGCGTGCGATCGAAGCCGAGCTACGAGACAACCTGCTGCCGTTCTGGCGCGAGCGCAGCCTCGACGAGACGGGCGGCGGCTTCATCGCCGAGATGGCGAACGACGGGACGTTACGCAAAGACGCGGCCCGCGGGCTGGTCCTCAACGCTCGCCTGCTGTGGACGTTCGCCGCCCTCCACAGGGAGCTCGGCGCACCGCGGGACCGCGTGCTGGCGCGGCGCGCCTTCGAGTACCTCGAGGCGCACTTCCGCGATCGCGAGCACGGCGGCTATCACTGGCGCGTCGACGCCGGCGGCCGTCCCCTCGCGGGGACGAAGAAGGTCTACGGCCAGGCGTTCGCGATCTACGGCCTCGCCGAGTACTACCGCGCCTGCGGCGAGCCGGCCGCCCTCGCGGCCGCCCGCCAGGTCTACGAGCTCGTCGAGCGCCACGCCCGCGACGATCTCCATGGCGGCTACCTCGAGGCGCGCGGGGCGGACTGGTCGGCGACCTCCGAGCTCCGCCTCGGCGACGGCGAGACGATCGCGCCGAAGTCGATGAACACCCACCTGCACGTCCTCGAGGCCACCACGAACCTCCTGCGCGCCTGGCCCGACCCGGGCCTCGCGGCGCGCGTGCGCGAGCTGGTCGAGCTGTTCCCCGCCCGCATCGCCGCCGGCGGCCACCTCCGGCACTACTTCGACGCGCGCTGGGTCGCCCTCCCGGGAACCTACACCTACGGCCACGACATCGAGGCGAGCTGGCTGCTCGCCGAGGCGGCCGCGGCCCTCGCCGAAGAGCGCCTGGCCGCGCGGGTGCGCGAGTGGTCGATCGGGATCGCCCGCGCCGTCCTCGCCGAAGGGCTCGACGCCGACGGCGGCCTCGCCTACGAGGGCCGCGCCGGGCAGGTCGTCGACGGCCGGCGCGACTGGTGGTGCCAGGCCGAGGCCGTGGTCGGCCTCTGGCACGCCCACGAGGCGACCGGGGAGCCGGCCTTCGCCGCCGCCGCCGCCGGCGTGTGGGGCTTCATCGCCCGCCGGGTGGTCGACCGCGCGGGGGGCGAGTGGTTCGCCCGGGTGCGCCCGGACGGCTCGATCGACGAGCGCGAGCCGAAGGTCTCGGAGTGGAAGTGCCCCTACCACAACGTCCGCATGTGCCTCGAGATGTTGCGGCGTCTCGGCGCGGGAGGCGGGAGATGAGCGATCCGACGCACGACGCGAGGGTGCGGCGCCTGTTCGACGGCTACGAGCAACTCCTGGCCCGGCCGAACGAGCCGGCGGACGACGGCGGCGGCGGCGTCCTGCAGCGCTGGAAGCACCCGGTGCTCACGGCCGCCCACACCCCGCCGTTCTGGCGCGTCGACCTCGACCCGGCGTCCAACCCGCACCTCGCCGAGCGGCTCGCCGTCAATGCCGTCTTCAACCCCGGGGCGATCCTCCACGACGGCGCGTTCTGCCTCGTCGCCCGCGTCGAGGGCGCCGACCGCAAGAGCTTCTTCGCCGTCGCCTCGAGCCCCAACGGCGTCGACCGATTCCGCTTCCACGACGCGCCCGTCGTCATGCCGGAGACCGACGATCCCGACGTCAACGTCTACGACATGCGCCTGGTGGCCCACGAGGACGGCTTCATCTACGGGCTGTTCTGCACCGAGCGCGCCGACCCGGCCGCCCGCCGCGGCGACCTCTCCGCGGCGGTCGCGCGCTGCGGCATCGCGCGCACCAGTGACCTCGTCACCTGGGAGCGCCTGCCCGACCTCGCGACCCGCTCGCCGCAGCAGCGCAACGTCGTGCTCCACCCGGAGCTCGTCGAGGGTTGCTACGCGTTCTACACCCGGCCGCAGGACGGCTTCATCGACGCCGGCTCCGGCGGCGGCATCGGCTGGGGCCTGTCGCGGCGCATCGACGGGGCGGTCGTCGACGAGGAGACCATCGTCCAGGATCGCCGCTACCACACCATCGCCGAGGCGAAGAACGGGCTCGGGCCGGCGCCGATCCGGACCGCGCACGGCTGGCTGCAGCTCGCCCACGGGGTGCGCGGCACCGCCGCCGGCCTGCGCTACGTGCTCTATGCGTTCATGACCGCGCTCGACGAGCCGTGGCGGGTGATCCACGAGCCGGGCGGGTACCTGCTCGCCCCGCGCGGCCGGGAACGCGTCGGCGACGTCGGCAACGTGCTGTTCTCCAACGGCTGGATCGCGCTTCCAGACGGCCGCGTGTTCCTCTACTACGCCTCGAGCGACACCCGCTGCCACGTCGCCACGACCACCGTCGAGCGCCTCGTCGACTACTGCCGCAACACGCCGCCGGATCCCCTGCGCACCGGCGAGTGCGTGCGGCAGCGCCTGGCCCTCATCGAGCACAACCGCCGTTTCCTGGGAGTCGAGTGATGCGTGGCCATTTGCTCTGCGAAGCCTCCGCCATCGTCGTCCTCGTCGCCGGACTGACGTTCCTGCCCGCGAGCCCCGCGGCGGCCGGCGAGCCGCGACTCGCGGCGCCCGCCGGCGACGGCATGGTGCTGCAGCGCGACGCGCCGGTTCCGATTCGCGGCTGGGCGAAGGCCGGCGCCCCCGTCGCCGTCACCTTCGCCGGCGCAACGCTCGCCACCCGCGCCGACGCGGGCGGGGCCTGGAGCGTGACGCTCCCAGCGCGCCCGGCCGGCGGACCGTTCGACCTCACGGTGGCGGCGGGCGGCGAGCACCTGCTCGTTGCCGACGTGCTCGTGGGCGACGTGTGGCTGTGCTCCGGCCAGTCGAACATGGAGTGGGCCGTGGCCTGGGCCGCCGACGCCGCGGCCGAGATCGCCGCGGCGAACGACCCGCGCATCCGCCACTTCAAGATGCCGCGCGCCTGGGCGGAGCGCCCGCTCGCCGCGCAGCCGGGCGGCGCGTGGCGGCCCGCACTGCCCCCGGACGTGGGCGCCTTCACCGCGGTCGGCTACTACTTCGCCCGCTCCCTGCGCCCGCACGTCGACGTCCCGATCGGCCTGCTCGACGCCACCTGGGGCGGGAGTCGCATCGAGCCGTGGATGAGCGCGCGCGCGCTCGCCCTCGACGAGGCCGCCATGCAGCGCATCCTCGCCGCCGAGGAGGACTGGGCGAAGGATGTCCGCGCGCGGCTGCGCGCCCGCGTGGGCGCGCTGCCCGACCGCGACGGCGGCCTCGTCGACGGGAGGCCCCTGTGGGCCGACCCCGACCTCGACGACGCGTCGTGGGCTCCAATCGAGGTCCCGGCGCGCTGGGAGGAGGCCGGCTTCGAGGGCATGGACGGCGTCGCCTGGTACCGCACCGTCTTCGAGCTCAGCGCCGGCGAGGCGCGCTCCGGCGTCCGCATCTCTCTCGGGACGATCGACGACTCCGACGTCGCCTGGGTCAACGGCCACGAGGTGGGACGCACCACCCTGGCGTGGAACCAGCCGCGCGTCTACGCCGTGCCGCCGGCGTGCCTCCACGAGGGTCCGAACGTCCTCGCCGTGCGGGTGGAGGACACCGGCGGGGGCGGCGGGATCTGGGGCAGCAAGGAGCTGCTCTTCGTGGAGGGCGCCCGGCGCCGCCCGCTCGCCGGCGCGTGGCGCTTTCGGCTCGGCGTCGTGACCGTCAGCCTCGACTTCCACAAGACCGAGGTGCCGACGATGATCTTCAACGCCATGGTCCACCCGCTCCAGAGCTACCCCGTCGCCGGCGTCCTGTGGTACCAGGGCGAGTCCAACGCCGGCGGCGCCGACGCCTTCGCCTACCGCCGCCTCTTCCCTGCCCTGATCGCTGATTGGCGGGCCGGCTGGGGGCGCCGGGACCTGCCCTTCCTCTGGGTGCAGCTCGCCGGCTACATGCCGGCGGCGAGCGAGCCGGCGGAGAGCTCGTGGGCGGTCCTGCGCGAGTCGCAGACGGCGGCGCTGGCGCTGCCCCGGACCGCCCAGGCAATCGCCATCGACATCGGCGACGCCGACGACATCCACCCGGCGAACAAGCAGGAGGTGGGCCGCCGCCTCGCGCTCGCTGCCCGTAAGGTGGCGTATGGCCAAGACGTCGTCCACTCGGGACCGTCGTACCGCCGGCACGAGGTGCGCGACGGCCGGGTCGTCATCGCCTTCGACCACGCGGGCAGCGGCCTGGTGGCCCGGGGCGATGCCTCCGGCAGCCTGCAGGGGTTCGCGGTCGCCGGCGCCGACCGGCGCTTCGTGTGGGCCGAGGCGGCCGTCGCCGGCGACACCGTCCAGGTGTGGTCCGACCGGGTGCGGGAACCGGTGGCGGTGCGCTACTCGTGGGCCGACAACCCGGCCGGCGCGAACCTGTACAACCGCGAGGGCCTGCCGGCCGGCCCGTTCCGCACGGACGGCTGGTAGACCGGCGCGCGGCCGGGTCACGCCTTCTCGAGCCGGTCGAACCAGGTCTTCTTGAGCACCACGCTCGTGACCAGGAGGATCGCGGCGGAGATCCAGAAGCCCTTCCAGTCGCGCAGGATCATGTACAGCGGGATGGTGACCAGGGTCATCTGCGCCGCGATGCCGAGGCCGACGTTGAACGCGTCGCGCGCCGCCGAGCGGTTCGCCTGGAAGTCGGGCTCGCTCGCGCGCAGGGTGCGGAGCACCGGGCCCCAGAACCCCCACGGCCGCACCTGCCGGTAGAAGCGGACGAGGACCGCGTCCGGCTCGGGCCGGGTCAGGAGGCTGCCGATGACGCTCGCGGCCATCGAGACGAGGAAGATCGGCGCGAAGCCGGCCAGGGGCGAGAGCTGCGGGAGGAGCTTGGGCACCGCGAGCGCCGCGGCGATGCCTGCGAGCATTCCCCAGAAGTAGCCGTACCCGTTGAAGCGCCACCAGTGCCACTTCAGGATGTTGGGCGCCGTGTACCCGCCCCACAGGCCGTTGACGATCCACTGCGTGACCTGGTTGATCGACGCCGCCTGGGTGCCGAAGAAGATGCCGACCCCGAGGATCACGACCTGGGCGGCGTAGCTCACCCGGATGTAGTGCCACGGCGCGGCGTCCTTCTTCACGTAGCGCTTGTAGAGGTCGTTGACGAGGTAGGCGCCGCCGGCGTTGATGGTCGCCGAGAACGTCGACATGAAGGCGGCGAGCAGGCCGGCGAGGAGCACGCCGAGCAGGCCGACCGGGATCTTCTCGCGGATCACCCAGGGCAGGACCATCTCGAAGTCGGCCGCCGACGCCGTCGCGAAGGCCGGGCCGAGGTAGTGAATGGCGAGCACCGTGATGCCGCCGATCATCCACCAGCGCGGCAGCAGGGCGGCCGAGACCACCGCGCTCATCAGGGACGCCTCACGCGGGGTCTTGGCAGCCAGGATGCGCTGCATGTCGTAGTTCGGCGCCGGCCCGGCGATCGACACCAGGATGCCCTTGAACAGCATCGCCACGAAGAACAGCCCGAAGATCGAGTAGCCGTCGGCGGCGATGTTCCCCTCGATGGCCGGGATCGACGCCGACCAGTCGAGGTCGAGCCGCCAGCCGAAGAAGACGTCGCCCCACCCCGACGGGACCACCGCCGCGATCTGCTCCGGCGACACCGAGGACATGGCGATGAACGCGATCGCGAGCGAGCACACCGCCATGATCACGAACTGCGCCACGTCGGTGAGCACGACGCTGATCATGCCCCCGAGCAGCACGTAGATCGCGGTGATCGCCATGATCAGGATGCCGTAGGTGTTGGGCGACAGGTCCCAGGGCAGGAACGAGGCGGTGAACTTGCCCATCCCCTGGAAGTCGTACGCGATGAAGCCGACCACGCTGACGAGGGCAAAGAACACCACGATCACGCGGGACAACTCGGCGCCGCGTCCCTCGCCGAACCGGCTGGTGATCCACTCCGCGCCGGTCAGCACGTTGGAGCGGCGGATCCAGCTCGCCAGGTAGACGGCGAGGAACACCTGGTTGAAGGTGGGCCACAGCCAGGGCAGCCAGATGCCCTTCATGCCGTAGACGAAGATGTTGTAGACGAGCCACATGGTCCCGGTGATGTCCCACATGGCGGAGGCGTTGGAGACGCCGAGGACGTACCAGGGCAGCTCCTTGCCGGCCAGGAAGTAGCTGTCGAGACCGCGCGAGGCGCGGCGCATGACGGCGAGGCCGATGGCCAGCATGGCCGCGAAGTAGACGAGGAGGACCGCGATGTCGATCGGGTGCCACGTGATCTGCTGTCCCACGTCGCCTCCTGGGTGGCGGTTGCCATGACGAGCTTAGCGGGAAAGACAGCGTTGTCAATCGCGGTGGAATGAGCCACAATGAGAGCACGGAGGAGCGCTGGATGGTCTTCGGACGTTTCGACGACGAGGCGCGCGAGTACGTCATCTCGACTCCGAGAACCCCTCGGCCTTGGATCAACTATCTGGGAACGGAGGGGTTCTTCGGGCTCGTGTCCAACACCGCCGGCGGGTACTGCTTCTATCGCGACGCCCGCCTTCGCCGGCTCACCCGCTACCGCTACAACAGCGTGCCGGCCGACGCCGGCGGCCGGTACTTCTACATCCGCGACGGCGAGGAGATCTGGAGCCCGGGCTGGCTGCCGGTGCGGCGCGAGCTGGACGCCTACTCCTGCCGCCACGGCCTGTCGTACACGGTCATCACCGGCGAGCGCAACGGCATCCGGGCCGAGGTGACGTTCCTCGTCCCGCTCGGCGAGACCGCCGAGATCCACCGGGTGCGAGTCAGGAACCTGACCTCCCGGCCGCGCTCGATCGAGCTGTTCTCGGTCGCCGAGTTCTGCCTGTGGAACGCCTGGGACGACCAGACCAACTACCAGCGCAACCTCTCGACCGGCGAGGTCGAGGTCGACGGCGGCGCGATCTACCACACCACCGAGTACCGGGAGCGCCGCAACCACTTCGCGGTGTACGCCGTGAACGCGCCGCTCGCCGGCTTCGACACCGACCGCGAGAGCTTCCTCGGCCCGTTCTCCGGCTGGGGCGACCCGCAGGCGGTGCTCGAGGGCCGCTCCCGCGACTCGCTGGCCTCCGGGTGGGCGCCCATCGGCTCCCACCACCTCTCGCTCGAGCTCGCCCCCGGCGAGGAGCGCGCCCTCGTCTTCGTGCTCGGCTACGTCGAGAACCCGCCCGAGGAGAAGTGGGAGCGGCCGGGAGTCGTCAACAAGGCACGGGCGCAGGCGCTGCTCGCGCGGTTCGCCGCCAGCGAGCAGGTCGATGCCGCGCTCGCAGCGTTGCGGAGCTACTGGGACGGCATGCTATCGCGCTTCACCGCGTCGACGGGCGATCCCCGCGTCGACCGCATGGTCAACCTGTGGAACCCCTACAACTGCATGGTGACCTTCAACATGTCGCGCAGCGCCTCGTACTTCGAGACCGGCATCGGGCGCGGCATGGGCTTCCGGGACTCCAACCAGGACCTCCTCGGCTGCGTCCACCTGGTTCCTGGAAGGGCGCGCGAGCGCATCCTCGACATCGCCGCAACGCAGCTTTCGGACGGCAGCGCCTACCACCAGTACCAGCCGCTCACGAAACGGGGAAACAACGACATCGGCTCCGGTTTCAACGACGACCCGCTGTGGCTGATCGAGGGGGTGTCCGCCTACGTCCGCGAGACCGGCGACTTCGCCCTCCTCACCGAGCAGGTGCCGTTCGACAACGACCCGGCCGCCGCCGCCTCGCTCTTCGAGCACCTGCGCCGCTCCTTCGCGCACGTGCTCGCCAACCTCGGCCCGCACGGCCTGCCGCTGATCGGCCGCGCCGACTGGAACGACTGCCTGAACCTCAACTGCTTCTCGGCGGAGCCCGACGAGTCGTTCCAGACCACCGGGAATCGCGCCGGCCGCATCGCGGAGTCCGTCTTCATCGCCGGCCTCTTCGTCCACGCCGCGCCGCTGTACGCCGAGCTCGCCGACGCGCTGGGCTGCCACGAGGAGGCGCGCGCGGCTCGCGAGGAGGCCGCCCGCATGAGCCGCGCGGTCCTGGAGCACGGTTGGGACGGCGAGTGGTTCCTGCGCGCGTTCGACGCGTTCGGCCAGCCGGTCGGCTCCAAGAGCTGCCAGGAGGGACAGATCTTCATCGAGTCGCAGGGGTTCTGCGTCATGGCCGGGATCGGGGTCGCCGGCGGCCAGGCGCGGCGGGCGCTCGACGCCGTCGCCGCGCGACTGGCGACACCGCACGGCATCGTGCTGCAGCAGCCGGCCTACACCCGCTACCATCTCGAGCTCGGCGAGATCACCTCCTATCCCCCCGGCTACAAGGAGAACGCCGGCGTCTTCTGCCACAACAACCCCTGGGTGATGATCGCGGAGACGGTCATCGGCCGCGGCGACCAGGCGTTCGACTACTGGACCCGGCTGGCGCCCGCCTTCCGCGAGGCGATCTCCGAAGTGCACCGCCAGGAGCCCTACGCCTACGCGCAGATGATCGCCGGCCCGGACGCGGCGCGCGCGGGCGAGGCGAAGAACTCCTGGCTCACCGGCTCGGCTGCCTGGAACTATGCAGCGATCACCCAGCACATCCTCGGCGTGCGCCCCGAGCTCGACGGCCTGCGGGTCCACCCGTGCCTGCCGGCCGCACTGCCCGCGCTCGCGGTCACGCGGCACTGTCGCGGCGCCGAGTACCGGATCACGATGACCAACCGGGGCGAGGGCGGGGCCCCGGTCCTGCGGGTCGACGGCGAGCCGATTGCCGGCACGCTGGTGCCGTGGGCGCCGCCCGGCGCCGTCGTCGCCATCGAGGTCGCCGTCTAGCCGGAGCCGGCGCGGGGACGCGACCCGGGAGGAGGTCTACAAGAGGATGAAACGGAAGCTCCGCCTCGGCCTGCTCGGCACCGGCGTCGCGGCGCGCACGCTCTACCTGCCCGCGTTCGCACGCCTCACGGACCGCGTCGAGGTCGTCGCGTGCGCCAGCCGCCACCGGGAGAACGCGGCCAGCTACGCCCGCCTCGCGGACATTCCGCTGGTTGCGGGCGGGGCGCGAGAGCTGCTCTCCCTGCCCCACCTCGACGCGGTCTTCATCAGCCTGCCGATCCACCTCCA
>JACQZW010000053.1 GCA_016213675.1 Acidobacteriota bacterium
CGCCGATCGCCGTGGGGAAACGCCAGCGCCGTTTTCTTGGCGAATGGCGAGGGGCCCCGCGGCGAGCGGCGCTGTCCGGTCGCTCGCGGAGCAGTCTCGTCCCGGCCTCGCGGGGGCGAGGCCTGGACGAGGGGGCCGCGAAACCCAGGGGGCAATACAGGGGACGGACCTTGGTCCGTGACGGGCGGCAAGTCTGGAGGCAGGACCTCCAAACGCGCCGGGACCCTTCGCTTCGCTCAGGGTGACAGGCAGGGTCGACGAGCACGCCCTCACCCCGCCGCTTTCGCGCCGGGAGAGGGCGCCGCCGCCCGCCCGCAGGGTGAGCGCGAAAGGGACGGACCTGGGTCCGTGACTGGCGGCAAGTCTGGGGGCAGGCCCTCCAAACGCGGCGGGATCCTTCAGTCGCTTCGCTCCTTCAGGATGACGGCGGGTGCAACGAGATTGCTTCGTCGCTTCGCTCCTCGCGATGACGAGTATTCAGGAGCACGCGTCCGAAGAGGTGCGCGCGGTCGGCGTGTGGCCAGGAGGCCGTTGCTATACTCCGAGTCGCCATGGCGTCACAACGCCCGAAGCCGGGATCCGCGCTCCAGGACGTGCTCGAACGGCATCGGTGGCCGACCCCGCGGGCGACCGGCGCCGGGCGCGAGCTGCCGGCGTGGGAGCTCGACACCGCGCTCCGCCTCGCCGTCGAGCTGGCCGGCGAGGAGGCGCCGCGGGACCTCGCGACGTGGCGCGATTCGATGTACGGCGAGGCGCGGCGGAGGCTGTTCCCGCAGCGCTTCCCGGCGTCCTCCGACGAGGCGCGCGGCGTCGCCGCGTACTTCTTCCCGCTCGCCCAGGGCGTCCTCGTCGAGCAGGCGCTGCGCGGCGGCGACGGCATCGCCGAGCGGCTGCCGTTCGTGCCCATCGAGGAGGCCGAGATCGCGCGCTGGCCGTCGGCGGGGGAGTACCGCCGGCTGCTCCGGATCGTCGACGACGAGGCGCTGCTGGTCTGCTACGCGATGGCCCAGCAGTGGCTCGGCTTCTCGAGCGCCGACCACATCCTCGGCGTGACCGGGCTCGCGTTGTGGGTCGGGCGGCAGCTCGCCGGCTCGATCCCGGTCGACCTGCCGCTGCTGCACGGCGCGGCGATCGGCCACGACGTCGGCAAGTTCGGCTGCATCGGCGAGGAGGAGCGGCGCATCCCGCGCCTGCACTACTACTACACCCACGACTGGTACCAGGCGCGCGGCCTGGTCGGCCTCGGCCACATCGCGACCAACCACTCGACGTGGGACCTCGAGCAGGTGCGGCTGCCGATCGAGACGCTGCTGCTGATCTACGCCGACTTCCGGGTCAAGGAGTCGCTCCGGGTGTACGGCGTCAAACGGATGTCGGTGATCTCGCTGCGCGACGCCTACGCCGAGATCCGCGACAAGCTGGAGAACCTCGACGCCGCCAAGCTCCGCCGCTACGAGGCGGTGTACCGCAAGCTCCGCGACCTCGAGGACTACGCCCTCGCGCTCGGCGTCGACCTCGACCCGCCGACGTTCGCGACGCTCCACCCGCCGAAGCCCAAGCTGCCCTCCGGCCTGTCGATCGTCGACGTCATGGCCGGCCGCCACCGCCCCGACAAGGTCGCGCTGGTCACCGGCAGCCAGGTCGGCACGGTGGCCCGTTTCTTCACCACCGCCCACAACATCGGCGTGATGGAGAAGCTCCGCGACCTCCCGGCGCTGCGGGCGCTGCTCGAGGAGGCGCGCTCGTTCGAGGGGTGGCGCGACCTGCGGACGTACATCGGCGTCCTCGGCGAGTACGCACCGGCGCTGTCGATGGAGCAGAAGGAGCTCGCGCTCGACTTCTTCTTCGAGCTGGCGGCGCACCGCGACGACGACATCCGCTACCACGCCGCCAACCGCATCGGCGACATCCTGGCGCTCGGCGAGGACCTCTGGCGCAAGGACCTCCCCGAGGGCGTGGTGGCGGCCGACGCGAACTGGGTGATGCGCCAGCTCGACCGCCTCCTGGGCCTGCTCGACCGCGCCGGCACCGAGCCCGCGGACGACATGGGGCCGACCGAGAAGGTCCTCTACGCGGTCCCCATCGCGATCCGCCGCCTCGTCACCCACGCCGAGGAGGAGCTGCGCCACGAGGCGCTCGACCTCGTCTTCGAGCGGTTGACCCGGCGGATCGGCGATCGCCGGCCGCTCGTCGGCCTGTACGCCTGCGAGTGCTGCGAGACCGCGATGCCGCAGGCCCGGCCCGTCGACGCCGCGCGCATGGCGGCGATCGCCGTGGCGTGGGCGGACCACCCGACGGCCAACACCCGACTGATGGCGTGGCGCGTCCTGCTCGGCCTCGCCCGCTGGGGATCGGTGAGCCCGGCCGCCAAGGCGACCGTTCGTGCCAAGGTCGAGAAGCTCGCCCGGGGGCTCGGCGACGACCGGCTCGTCGCCGAGGTCTTCGTCCTCGCCGAGGCCGCCGCCGCCTGCGGCCTGCCGGAGATCGCGCGCACCTGCTCGGAGTGGGTGGAGGGCGCCCACAACTCCGTGCAGGAGGTGATGCTGCGCAACCTCAAGACCCGGGTCGGCTGGGTCGAGAAGAAGATCAACTGCGACTACCTGGTGGCCACCGCGCTCGGCCGCCGGGAGGCCGGGATCGATGACGGGTCGCACTTCGCCAACGAGGTCGCGATCCACCTCGCCAACCTGCTCAAGGTCAGCCGGGTCGAGGGCACCCGGTTCCATGCCGGGCGCTGCCTGCTGCGGCTGCTGCCGGTGCTCACGGTGACGCAGCGCAACGACCTCACCGTCGAGCTGCTCCGCTCGCTGCAGCTCGACGCCGAGGCGGTCACGCGGTACATCCCGCGCTTCCTCGGCTCGGCCGTCGCCTGCCTGCCCGACCAGGAGTTCTTCGAGATCCTCGACGACATCGAGACCGACGCCCGGCGCGGCAGCGAGCCGCTGCAGCGGCTGCTCATCCAGTCGGTGGGCTGGATCCTCCTATCCCTCGACGTCGAGCGGCTGCGCGGCGGGGTGCTGCGCCGGCTCGCCGGGGTGCTCCTCGGCGCCCTGGCCGAGACCCGGGCCAGCACGGTCCACGAGGGGTTCGCCGAGATCGCGATGGTGCTCGACCGGCTGCTCGAGGAGGGCGGCGCCGACGAGCGCCTGCCGATGCTCCTCGAGCTGATCACCAAGAAGCTGCTCTCGCTGGTCACCCACAAGGCCGGCGATCGCGGGCGGTTCTTCCTGGCGGCCTCGGCGCTCAACCACCTCGACCGGGCACTCGCCCACGCGCGGCGGCGAGTCCACTTCCCGGAGCGGCCCTCGGTGGCCCTCATCCCCGGCACGTTCGATCCGTTCACGATCGCCCACAGCGAGGTGGTGAGCCGCGTCCTCACCCACGTCGACGAGGTGCTGATCCAGGTCGACGACTACTCGTGGAACAAGCACGCGCAGCCCCGAGGCGTGCGCCAGGAGCTGGCCTGGATGTCGCTGGCCCCGGTGCCGGGGGCGTTCCCGGCGCCGTTCGAGCCGCCGGTCAACCTGCGCAACCCGGAGAGCGTGCGCGCGCTGCGGCGCAAGCTCGGGCGGCGGCCGCTGGTCTTCGTCGTCGGCTCAGACGTCGTCGAGGGCGCGAGCGCCTACCGCGAGGCGGACAGCCACGTCTGGGACGTGCCGCACATCATCGTGGCGCGCGAGGACACCGAGTCGCGCGGCTGGGAGAGCAAGCTCGACTGGTTCCGCGCCCGCGTCCAGGTGGCGCGGCTGCCCCACCACGCCCGCAGCGTGTCGTCCACCTCGCTGCGCCTGGCGCTGGACCGCGGCGAGAGCCTCGAGCAGTTGTGCGACCCGCTCATCGCCCGCACCCTCGCCGAGCGCGAGCTGTACCTGAACTACCCGTCGAAGAAGGAGCCGGTCCGGCTGCCGCGCTTCTCGCTCACGGTGCACCGCGGGCGGACATTTACGCTCCCGCAGGCGCTGCCGGTCATCCGCCTCGACTCCAGCCCCGGCGTCGCCCGCTGGGCCGGGAAGCACCACGAGACCTGCGTGCTGGCGGCTCGCGAGGGCGGCAGGCCGCTGGCCGCGCTGTCGTGGCGGGAGGTGTCGGCGGCGGCGCTGCCGGTGACGCTCGGCGACCAGCGGCTCGCCGCGGTGCGGGCCGGCGAGCTGGTCGGGCTCGGGGCGCTGATCGACGGCGTGGTCGCCGCCGACGGCGAGTCGACGGCGGCCAACCACGCCGTCCTGCTCACCCGCGTCATGGCGCGTTGGCTGGACGCGGGCATGCAGTTCGCCATCGTCGGGATCCCCGCGACCGGCGCGGCGGAGTTCCTGCAGGCGTTCGAGCAGGTCGGCGGCACCTGGCTGCCGGACCAGCCCTCGACCGAGCTGGGCGACGTGCGCTGGGCCGCGCTCGGCCTCGCCGAGCCGCTCGTCCTGGTCTGGGACATGGAGGCCGTGCTGCAGCCGACGTTCGCCACGGCGCCGGCGGTGCAGGCCGTGGTGGACCAGGGCCGCGCCGAGCTCGCCGCCTTCTTCGCGGCGCGCTCGCCGGGTACCGCCCTGTTCCACCTCCACGAGCGCGAGACCAAGCGCCTGGTCGTCGAGTGGGCCCGGGAGGGGCTCGCCGGGGACCGCGGCAGGCACCAGTGGGTGGTGCTCGGGCTCGGCCGGCAGTTCTATCGCGACGTCATCGGCGAGTGCCCGACCATCGCGCTCGACCTCGAGCGGTTCCTTACCGGCCAGGGCTACGACGCCGGGATCCACCCCGCGCTCGGCAGCCCGTCACTCGAGCTCCAGCTCCACACTGCCGCCGAGCTCGGCCGGGACGCGCTGCTGCTCGTCCCGTTCCTGGAGAGCGCGGAGCCGGTCCTGCAGGTCCGGGCGGCCGCGAGGAGCGCCGGGATCGCGCTGCGCGAGGTGCTGGTCGGCGTCACGAGCGCGCCGGTCCACGCCACGCTCCACCTGCAAGGGATCACCCATCGCTGCGGCGCGATCATCCCGCGCTGGCAGGGCGTGCTGCGGGAGAGTGCACTGGCGCCGTACATCGGCGGCTGGAGCATCCGCGACCGCGAACCGCTCGAGGGCGGGGCGCTCCTGCCGTCGCTCAACGACTGCCTGCCGTACCACCACCCGCACCCGCTCGGCCTCGACCGCGAGGCCGCGCTCGACTTCTCCCGGCTCGCCCTCGACCACACCCGCCGGCTGTTCGGCGCGCTCGAGGAGCTTTTCCGCGCCAAGGAGGGGCGCCTGCTCACGCTGCGCGACCTCCCCTTCGTGGTCCGCACCCCGCGCTGCCCGCCGTTCCCGCAGGGGTTCCAGCCGGCCCGCGACCGGGCCCCGAGCGCGCTGCTCGCCGACGACCTCGAGGCGCTCGCCCGGCTGCACCCGGAGAGCCACGAGGCGCACCGGACGCGGTGGAGGGGCGTGTGAAGCTCTTCGGCGACGGTCGCGCGGCGCTGGCTGACGACCCGGCGACCGCGGACGCCCTCGGCTGGTCGCCGCGGCGGCGCTCCCGCCCGGTCCCGGCGGTCGTGCTGCGGCCGCGCACTGGCGACCCGTGCCGCGAGCCGTGGATCGCCCCGCCCGGCTGGGCGCCTTCTCCCGGGGCGTCGGCGCTGTGGCGCCGCCGGGAGGCGGGCGACGGTTGGACCTACCTGCCGCACGTCCCCGGGGTGCGGCGCTACCTGCGCGCCCTGGCCGAGACGCCGGCGCCCGACGGCGCCCGTGTCGGCCTCATCGGCCTCGGCCGCGTCGGCGGGACCGCTGCCACCGCGCTCGCGTCGCTGCCGTTCACCCGCTCGGGGATCCGCGAGCTGCTCATCTCGGACTCCGACGAGCCGAACGAGCGGCGCTGGCAGCTCGAGCTCGAGTCGATCGCCGAGTGGCACGGCCACACCAGGCTGCCGCGGGTCCGCCGGGCCTCGGCCGACGAGTTGTTCGCCACCTGCTCCGCGATGATCCTCGCAGCCGCGGCCGGCGTGCCGCCGATCGGCTCCAGCGAGGACGTCCGCCTCGCCCAGCTCGCGCCCAACCGGGGGATCCTCCAGGACGCGCTGCGTCGCGCCCGCGAGGCCGACTTCGCCGGGCTGTTCCTGGTCGTCTCCGACCCGGTCGAGATCCTCGCCCAGGCCGCGTTTCACGACAGCAACGCCGACGCCGCGGGCCGCTTCACCGGCGCCGGCCTGGCGCCCGAACGGATCGCCGGGCTCGCCCTCGCCGTGATGTGGGCGCGGGCGCTGGCCTGCGCCCGGGAGCGGGGCTGGGAGGCCGAGGTGCGGCGCCGCGGCGCGCCGTTCGGGCCCCATAGCACCGAGGTCGTCGTGTTCGATGACGTCGTCCGCCCCGACGCGGAGCGCTCCGCCTGCCTGACGCGCGCCGCGCGGGAGGGCAACTTCCGCCTGCGCGACCTCGGCTACCTGCCGTACGTGGGGCCCGCCGTCTCGTCGATCGCGCTCACCCTGCCGCCGCTGCTCGCCGGCCGCGAGGTGCTGGCCAGCGTCGCGCTCGACGGGGTGTTCTTCGGCGCGCCCGCCCGCCTCGAGTGGGGCGCGTACCCGACAGCCCGCCGGATCGGGCCTGCCGCGCGCGCCGACCTCGACGCGCTCCACGCCATGCTGCGCACCCGCGCCGCCTCCTTCGGCACGCTGTTCCAGGGCTGACGCACTAGTGCTCGCAGACCAGGGTGGCCGCAAAGGCCGCCGGCAAGCAGGTGCGTGGCCGGGGGCGGCCGCGCCACGGCGGTGTACCGGAGTCATCCGTTGGGGGCGGGGCGTGGCGTCGCGTGCATAATTGGGGCGAGGTCTGGGAGGTCCGGGGGATGGCGGCGTTTCCGCCCGTAGTGACGCAGGAGCTGGATGGCTGGGAGCTCTTCTGGGCCGACATGGAGCTCGTGGAGGAGGCCGATCCCGGCACGCTCGCGGCGCTGCGCGCGGATGCCGAAACGCGGGTGCGGGCGTCCCACACCGTCGAGCGGCTCGCGGATCACCCGACGGCCGCGGCGGTCCGGCGGTTGTTCCGCCGAGCCGGGTGCGACCCGACCCGCTACCGGCCGTCGTCGGAGGCGCTGCTCCGGCGGGTGCTCAAGGGCGAGGCGCTGCCGGTGATCCACCCGTTCGTCGACCTCAACAACTGCCTGTCGATCGAGCTGGTCGTCCCGGCGTGCGTGATCGACGCGGCGAAGGCGCGGCCGCCGTTCGTGCTCCGCGCCGGGCGCGACGGTGAGTCGATGCTGTCGATGCGCGGGCCGTTCGACCTCGCTGGCAAGCCGTTGCTCGCCGACGTGGACGGCCCGTTCGGTACGCCGATCACCGACAGCGAGCGGGTCAAGGTGACGGCGGCGACCCGGCGGGCGTGGCTCGTCGCCTACCTGCCGGCCGGCGTCGTGACGACGGGCGGCGCGCGAGAGGCGCTCGGCGCCCTGGTCGCGGCCGCGCCGGTCGCCCGCCTCGTGGCGATCGGGGGAGGTGCGTGATGCCTCACGGATGGGAAGGGACGAAGGTCCGGCTCGTGCCGCTCGACAAGACGGCACACTTCGACAACGCCGTCGCCTGGATCAACGACCCCGAGGTGACGGCGTGGACGCTGATCGGCGATATGCCGGTCGGCCGGCTCGCCGAGGAGGAGTTCTTCGACCGCGCCACACGGTCGCAGCCGATCGGCGCACCGGAGGAAGTCGTCTTCGCGGTCGAGACGCTGGCCGGCGAGCACATCGGCTTCACCGGCATCCACCGGATCGACTGGCGCAGCGGCGCCGGCCTGACCGGCACGATCATCGGCCGCAAGGAGCTGTGGGGCCAGGGCTACGGGCTGGACACCGCCCGCACCCGCACGGCCTACGCGTTCGACGTGCTCGGCCTGCGCCTGCTGCTCTCCGAGGCGATGGAGGGCAACGAGGCGTCGGCCCGGATGCTCGCCCGGGTCGGCTACCGCGAGATCGGCCGCATCCCTCGGCGCTACTTCAAGCGGGGCGCCTACCGTGACGCGATCCTCTTCGCCCTCGACCGCGAGTGGTGGCGGCGCGCGTAGAATCACGTCTTTCGAGTCCGGAGGAACCGCGTGGACAAGCCGATCCGCATCGCTCACTCGCCCGACGCCGACGACGCCTTCATGCACTTCGCCGTGGTCAACGGCCGGGTCGACACCGAGGGCCTCGCCTTCGACGAGGTGCTCGCCGACATCGAGACCCTCAACCAGCAGGCCCGGCACGGCGTCTACGAGGTGAGCGCGGTCTCCCTGCACGCCTTCGCCTACCTCGACGACCGTTACGCCCTGCTCAACTCCGGCGCGTCGCTCGGCGACGGCTACGGGCCGGTCGTGGTGGCGAGGGCGGCGCACTCCTGCGGCGACCTCGCCGGCAAGCGCGTGGCGACCCCGGGCAAGCTGACCTCCGCAAGGCTGGCGCTGCAGCTCTGGCAGCCGGCCGCGGTGTGCGTGGACCTGCCGTTCGACGCGGTCGGCGGCGCCGTGCAGCGCGGCGACGTCGAGGCCGGCGTGATCATCCACGAAGGTCAGCTCACCTGGGCGGACGAGGGTTTCGCCAAGGTCGCCGACCTCGGCGAGTGGTGGACCGGCGAGACCGGCACGCCGCTGCCGCTCGGCGGCAACGCGATCCGCCGCGACCTCGGGCCCGAACTGATGCGCCGCGTCGCGCGGGTCCTCGAGGCATCGATCCGCTACGCCTTCGAGCACCGCGACGAGGCGCTCGACCACGCCCTCTCGTTCGGCCGCGGCCTCGACCGCGCCCGGGGTGACCGCTTCGTCGGCATGTACGTCAACGAGAGCACCCTCGACTACGGCGAGCGCGGCCGGCGCGGCGTCGAGCTGTTCTACGAGCGCGCCCACGCCACCGGCCTGCTGCCGCACGTCCCGAGGCCCGAGTTCGTCCGCGGCTGAGAGGCGGGCTTGAGGCCTTGGGCTCGGGCCGAGAAATGCGCAACCCGGAGGCGGGGGGCGCTCCCGCGAGAAGTGTCGTAGGATTGTCGCACTCGACCCGCACGCTCGCGCCGGGCCACGCATCGACACGCAGCAACGACTCGTGGGGGTGACCATGTCCAAGCGGAGCATCGCCGTGATTGCAGCCTCGATCGCCGTGCTCGCCGTCGGTTCGGCGTTCGCGGTCAACGGGGGCTACACGCTGGTGGGGTGGAACAACCTGGGCATGCACTGCATGGACCCCGACTTTTCGGTGTTCTCGCTGCTGCCGCCCTACAACACGATCCACGCGCAGCTCACCGACGCGTCCGGCCGCCTGGTCACCGCGCCGGCCGGAATCACGGTCACCTACGAGGCGGTCGCCGACGCCACCGGGTCGACCAACCGATCCTCCTCGGGCAAGACCAACTTCTGGCAGCACGTGCAGGCGTTGTTCGGTGCCGCGCCCGCGGTCGACATGGGCCTGGCCGGCAAGGCCATGCCGGGTGCCGCGAACACCCCGCAAGCAATGACGTTCGATGCCGCCAAGGCCTGGTTCGTCGCCGAGGGGATTCCCATCACGCCGACCGACGACGCGAGCCAGAAGAACCCGTACCCGATGATGCGGCTGGTCGCCCGAAACGCCTCGGGGACAGTCATCGCCAGCGCCGACATCGTGCTCCCGGTCTCGGATGAGATGGACTGCCGCGGGTGCCACGCAAGCAACAGCAATTCGGCGGCGCGGCCGACCGGCGGTTGGGTCAACGACCCGGACGCGGTGCGGGACTACCGGCTCAACATCCTTCGCCTGCACGACGACCGTCGCGGTTCGAGCTCGACGTACGCCAACGCGCTCGCCGCGGTGGGCTACAACGCGGCCGGGCTGTACACCACCGTGACTGCCGGCGTCACGCCGATCCTTTGTGCACGCTGCCACGCCTCCGAGGCGCTCGCCGCCGGCGGCGTCGCGGGCATCCCGCAGCTCACCTCCGTCGTGCACTACGGGCACGCGGCCGTCGTGGACCCGACCAACGGGTTGACGCTCGACGCGTCCGCCAACCGCTCGGCGTGCTACCGGTGCCACCCCGGCTCCGAGACGCGCTGCTTGCGAGGCGCGATGGGCCGGGCGGTGGCCGCCGACGGTACGCCGGCGATGCAGTGCCAGAGCTGCCACGGCTCGATGAGCGCGGTAGGTGCCTCCTCCCGCCGCGGCTGGCTCGACGAACCGGGATGCGGGAGCTGCCACACCGGGACGGCGACCCAGAACTCCGGGCAGATCCGCTACACCTCGGCGCTCCTCGCGTCCGGCCAGCCGCGCGTGCCCGCGAGCACGATGTTCGCGACCAACGCCAACACGCCGGCGGCCGGGATCTCGCTCTATCGCTTCTCGAGGGGCCACGGCAACCTGTACTGCGAGGCGTGTCACGGATCGACGCACGCGGAGTACCCCTCGTCCCACGTCAACGACAACGTGGCCGCGTCGCAGCTCCAGGGCCACGAAGGCGTGATCGGCGAGTGCAACGCCTGCCACAACACCCAGCCCTCGACCACGACGGGAGGGCCGCACGGGATGCACCCGGTCGGCTCAAATTGGGTGTCGGGCCACAAGAACCCTGGCGGCAACGAGGCGTCGTGCGCGCCGTGCCACGGCACCGACTACCGCGGCACGGTGCTGTCGCGGACCTTCGGCGACCGCACCCTGTCGGCCTTTGGCACCAAGCAGTGGTGGCGCGGCTTCCAGGTCGGGTGCTACTCGTGCCACAACGGGCCGAACAGCGAGAACGGGAACCCCAACCGGGCGCCGGTCGCGAGCAACCGGACGGCGACCACGGCGGCGGGGGCCGCGGTGGCGATCACCCTCGTCGCCACCGACCCCGACGGCAACGCCCTGCAGTACCGCATCGTCGGCCAGCCGACGCACGGAGCGACAGGAGTGTCCAGCAGCACCGCCACGTACGTCCCGATGTCCGGCTTCTCGGGCATCGACTCGTTCACCTACGCGGCTTGGGACGGCTCGACGAACTCCAACCTCGCGACGGTGACGGTGACCGTGACGGAGCCACCGTGCACCGTGACGGTGACGGCTCCGGCGGCGCTGACGGGGACGGTCGGAGTGGCCGTGGCGTTCACCGCGAACGTGACGACCAGCGGGAGCTGCACAGGCGCTCCGGCGTATGACTGGTACTTCGGCGACGGGACGCCGCACTCCACGGAGGCCAACCCGAGCCACGTCTACGCAGCGGCAGGGATCTACACCTGGGCGCTCGGCGTGACGGTTGGCACGTTCACCGGGAGCGCCTCGGGTCAGATCACGATCGCTGAGGCGCCCGTTCAGTTCGCCTACATGTTCTTCGTCGCCCACAACCCGGGCCTGCTGGGGACCTCGTGGCGGTCGGACGTGTCGGTCCTCAACGCGTCCGACACGGACGCCACGCTCACCTTCACCCTCCATCAGGCCGGCGGCGTCGTGCCGGTCTCGATCGATCCGCTGCCGGTCAACTCGTGCGTCGAGTTCGTCGACGCGGTGGCGTCGCTCTTCCAGCTCGTCGGGGACGCGTCCGGCCCGGTCACGGTCACTTCGAACACGCCGGTAATCATCACCTCGCGGGTCTACACCCCGTTCGGCGGCGGGACGATGGGTCAGTCGTACGCGGCCGCGACGGTCGCCGACACCATCGAGCGGGGTGTCGAGGGACTGCTGCCGCAACTTCAGGAGGCCGGGGCGTTCCGCACCAGCGTCGGATTCCTCAACCTCAGCGCCGTTCCGGCATCGGTCGCGGTCGACTTCTTCGAGGGATCGGGGAGCAAGATCGGACCGACACTGGTCGCCAACGTCCCGCCGTTGGGATGGGTCCAGCTCAACGACGTGCTTGCCGGAGTGGCCGCCGGCGGCACCGGCGTCGCGTGGGGCCGAGTCCAGGTCCACTCGAGCGGGAGCAAGGTATGGGCCTACGCCTCGGTGATCGACAACGTCACCGGCGACCCCGCGACCATCGCGATGTCCAGGCGGTAGCTGCAAGGCTCGAGGGCTGACTCCTGACGCCTGGGGCTTGAAGGCTCTCTCCCGGGCTGCACCATCCGGCGCTGCCGCGAGGACCTGGCCCGGGGTCGTGGCCTGGAGTTGGTTGCGCCCTCTGGATAGGCTCCAGGCGAGACACCCATCCGCCGGCACGTGCTTGGCAGGGACATTTCGCAGCACGAGTCGTCCGTGACCTCCACGAGAGGGCGTCCACCGGCTGTCCTGTGCTCGGGAAGGGAGTCGGGCACCTCCTGACCACACTCCGAGTTACACCCCGCAGGTGCCTGTCACCCGGACGAGGCCGACCTCGGTGTGTGAGCTGCCTCACAACCTTGTCGGACGTCGCACGCGGTCGTGGAATGAGAGCGAGTCTCGGCTGGTTTCGGGTGCCATAGCGTAGAGATTCGTGACGAAGGGCGACGAGGCGAGTGCCCTTCACAGGCTCGAAGATGGCGGTCTCCCCCCCCGAGAGAGGATCCGGATGCGCAGGGATTTCATGGGGCGGGGGGCATGATGTTGATCCTCACGGTCCTGTTCCATGCAGCGGGCGCCGCCGCCATCGGGTGCTGGCAACCTCCGCTCCACCTCGGGCGATGTCGATCGGCGGCTGGGCCGAGAATGCCGCGAGCCGCGACCACAACCAGGAGCCAGAGAAACGCGCCGCCGTGCAGGCGGCGCCTCTGCGTCTGTCCGACCCGACATCGTTGGCTGCCCCACGGCGGTTGGGGGCGCGACGAGCGGGGCCCGCCTTCCCGGTAGAGGGCACGGCACGGTGGCCGGATCGGCGCCGCCCCGCAGGTTGGCGGTCGCCGCAGAGGTCGGCAGTCCGGCCACCCGCATCTCCCGCGTCACGTGCGTCCCTGTACAGGGTCGGCACATCCCAGTCGTACGCCTGGAAGAAGGAGGAACACATGGAACACTGTCTTAGCGTGCTTCAGGCAACGTCTCGCCCGAACCACTCCGCACACCGTGGCGTCAGGCCGCAGCGAACGGCGCTCGCGACCGCGATCGCCCTGGCAGCCTTCGTCGTGGGCACGATCGGTGCGCACGCACAGTCCAGCCCGTCGCTGCAGAAGTACGTCGACCCACTGCCGATCCCGTCGGTGATGGCGCCGGTCTCCAAGACTTCGGCGCTCACGAGCTACGTCGTCGACGCGCGGCAGGTGAAGCAGAAGCTGCACCGTGACCTGCCGCCGACCACCGTGTGGGGCTACCAGGGCCAGTACCCCGGACCCAGCTTCGAGACTCGGTACGGGGAGCTCGTCGAGGTGACGTGGACCAACAGCCTGCCGACGACGCACCTCCTCCCCGTCGACCACACCCTGCCCGACACCATGCACCATCAGCCCGACGTCCGCATCGTGCCGCACCGCCACGGTGGGATGCAGCCGGCGGTCTTCGACGGCGTGCCCGACGCCTGGTTCACGCCGGGCCAGACCCAGTTCGGCGACGTGCCCCCGGCGTACCGGACCAACGTGTACCGCTACGAGAATCTGCAGGACCCCGCGACGCTGTGGTACCACGACCACGCGGGCGGCTTGACCAGGCTGAACGTCTACGCCGGCCTCGCCGGGTTCTACCTCATCCGCAGCAACCAGGAGGACGCGCTCAACCTGCCCAAGGGCAGGTACGAGGTCCCCTTGGCGATCCAGGACCGCACCTTCAAGGCTGACGGCTCCCTGTACTACCCCGCCAAGGGCCGCTGGCCGAAGAACCACCCGGTCTGGGTCAAGCACTTCCACGGCGACACCGCGGTGGTCAACGGCAAGGTCTTCCCGTACCTCGAGGTGGATCCCGTCCGCTACCGCTTCCGCGTCCTCAACGGGTGCAACGCCCGGTTCCTCAACCTCCGTCTCAGCAACGGCATGGCGTTCTACCAGATCGGCACCGACGTCGGCCTCCTGGCCAGCCCGGTCCGGATGAGCGGGTTCGACATGGATCCGGGGGAGCGCGTCGACATCGTCATCGACTTCCGTGGGCGGCAGGGGCAGAAGATCCGCCTGGTCAACACCGAGGGGGCCGACGGCCCGGACCTGCCCGAGATCATGGAGTTCCGCGTCAGGTCCATCTCGGCGACCGACACGAGCAGCCTGCCGAGCACGCTGCGCAGCCTGCCCGCGCCGGACGCGAGCCAGGCGGTCATGGTCCGCGAGGTGACGATGGAGCACCTCCAGGACGCCAGCGGTGACCCGATCGCGTTCCTCCTCGACGGCAAGTACCGGCACGAGGGCACCTCCGAGATCGCCAAGGCCGGGACCACCGAGATCTGGAACATCGTCAACCTGCTCGACGAGACCCACCCGATCCACACGCACCTGTCGGACTTCAGGGTCCTCGATCGCCAGTCGCTCGACAGCAAGGGCTACCACGAGGCGCTCATGGCGTACCGGGACGGCATCGGATCGAAACCGGTCCTGGCGAACTACCTCGAGGGCAGTCGTGTGGGTCCGACGAGGTACGAGAACGGCAACAAGGACACGGTGCAGGCCCACGCCAACAGCGTCACCCGCATCCTCGTCAGGTTCGACGAGTACACGGGCGACTCGGTGTGGCACTGCCACATCCTCGAGCACGAGGACAACGACATGATGCGTCCCCTCCGGGTGATTCCCTAGCCGCAACCGCGTGACCGCCGCCGTCCCCGGCGGCGGCCACGCCCTCTGAGGCTTGAAGGGTTGAAGGGTTGGAGGGTTGGAGGGTTGAGGCAGGATCTGAGCAAACCTCGAACCTCGCAGTTCTTCAACCCTGGGCGGGTGGCTGGGAGGGCAACCCTGGAGTGGCGGGCGGGTGTACACCCCTGGGTGGTTGGGTGGGCGTGCAAGCCTGGGTGGGAGGGCGGGTTTCAGGGCAAGTCATCTTCGTCGAGGCCGAAGAAGTGGCCCACCTCGTGGACCACGGTGTCGCGGATCTCGCGGATCAGCTCGATGCGGTCCGCGCAGGCGTCGAGCAGCGGCAGGCGGTAGACGACGATCCGGTCGGGGAGCATGTTCGCCCAGGCGGCGCCCCGTTCGGTGAGAGCGACGCCCTGGTAGAGCCCGAAGAGCGTCTCCTCCTTGGGGTCGAGCCCGGCCTCGACGAGGTCCTCCTCGGTTGGCTCGTCCTCGACGACCACCACGACGTTGTCGAGCAGCGCGGCGATCTCCTCGGGCAAGTCGTCGAGCGCCCGCGCGACGGCCTTCTCGAACTCCTCGCGGTTCATCCGCATCATCGGGGTATCATACGCGGAGCCTGGCGCCGGCCCTGCGCCGCTGCCGGAGCAGCGAGGGAGCCGCGATGCGCCAGCCGGTCATTTGCCTCACCGTCGTCCTTGCCCTGAGCGCCTGCGGCCTGCAGGACGCCAACGTCCCGGTCCCGCAACCCGACACCCCGATCTTCGGCCGCATCGCGGCGGTCCGGGAGGCGGCGGGCGAGCCCGGGACGTCGGAGGTCGAGATCAAGGCCGGCCTGCCCGATCGGCTCGAGGCGGTGATGCGGCGCGAGGGTCGGATCATTCCCGAGATGGAGAAGGACCTGCTGGTCAGGGTCCGCGTCAGCCCTGCGACGGTCTGCGTCGCCGACCTGCTGGCCACCGACCTGACCTCCTTCCGGGTCGGCCAGGAGGTCGCCGTGCTGCCTGTGCCCGGCACCATCACGTTGACCGGCACCAAGCTGCTGCGGGCCGAGGCCGACCAGTTCTTCGACTTCGCCGCCTACGAGCTGCGCGCCTTGCCGCGCGCCATCGAAGTACTGCCAGCCGGAGTTGCCGACCGGTCCGACGCCGGGAGGATCAACTCCTCCGGCGCCGAGCGATCGCCGGTCCCGCTGCGGGGTGGCAGCGTCGTCTACTTCGCGGCCGGGCTGCTGGCCCCGGCGATCCCGGTCGAGGGGAGTGGGCCCCGGGGCGCGGTGCGCGAGGGGATGCGCGATGGTTCGGGAAGCCTGGCGGCGTGGGCAGTCGGCGGCTTGCGTCCGTACCGCGTAGCCTGGGGTCAGGGCCGGTGGGAAGCTCCCAAGCCGGTCGTCCTCCCCGGGCTCGCACCTGGCGCCGGCGCGCGCATCACCTGGCTCGACGAGGGCGAGACCGAGTGCCTCGTCGAGGTGATGGAGGACGGCAAGCCCGTCCGCCTGATGGAGTCGCGGCGCGCCGAGACGAAGGACCCGTGGGGTCCCCTGGCGGCGGTCGGCGCGGCCCAGGGCGAGAGCGTCGGCGACGCCCAGCGCTTCTACGGCAAGGACGGCAGCTACCTGGTGTGGACCGTCTACGCCGGCGACGGCGCCGACCTGCTGATGGGCCGGCCGAACGGCGACAGCGGGCCGCTCGACCCGCGCATCAACACGCCGGGACGGGAGTGGGCCCCCCGCGTCGGCCCGCGCACGACGCTGTACTTCTGCCGTGGCCAGCGGCAGCTTCTCTTCGAGGGCTCGATGGTCCACGAGGTGCGGCTGGCCGGCACCCAGCGCCGCCCCTTCGTCGAGGCGGCGCCGCTCGCCGACGGCTCGGCGCTGTTCGTGGTGACGCCGCGCTTCACGCCGGGTGAGCCGGACGTGGACATCGCCGTCGCCCGGAGCGCCGAGGGCGGCTGGGGCGCGGCCGTGCCGCTGGACGAGTGGAAACCGGAGTAGCTACGGTAGGGGACGGGGGACAGGGGACAGGGGGCAGTCCCCCGCCCGCCCATGAGGCAGGGATCCGGGGTCTGGGGTCTGGGGTCCTGGACGGGGCGGCGCGATGGCTCGTCGTCTCCCTGGCGGTGTTGGCGGCCCTGCCGCTGGTCCTGTTCCTGGTTCGGATCGGGGGGCCGGCGTGGGGCCCGTTCCACGTCGAGGGCGACATGGCCCTCATCGAGCTCGCGACCAGGCACGCGGCGCGGGGCGAGCAGCTCCTCGGCCCGTACTCGCGGTTTGGGTTCCACCACCCGGGACCGGCGATGTTCTACCTGCTGGCGCCGCTCTACGCGGCATCGGGCGGCCGGTTCGTCAGCCTGCTGTTCACCGCCCTGCTCGCCAACGCCGTCCTGCTCGGCGCGGCCGCCTGGACGACGTGGCGGGCCGGTCGGGGAGAGGCGCTCCTCCCGGCGCTTGTCGTCCTGCCGCTCCTGGCGGTGTACATCCGCCCCTCGTACCTGTGCTCGGTGTGGAACCCGAACCTCGCGATCGTGCCGTTCCTGGCCGCACTGTTCGCCCTGGCCGCGGTGATCGCCGGCCGGATCGCCTTCCTGCCGCTCGCGGTGGGCGCGGGCTCGCTCGCGCTGCAGTGCCACCTCGGCTTTCTCCTGCCGCTCGCGGCGGCCGGCGGGCTGACCGCGGCGGCGCGGCTGGTCGTACCCGTGCGCCGCTGGCTCGGCCTCGACGGGCGTGTCGCCGGCCGGCGATGGGCGGCCGCGGCGCTTGCCGTCGGGATCGCGGTCGCGGCGTGGGCGCCGCCGCTCGTCGAGCAGCTCACCCGGTCGCCGGGCAACGTCACGCGGATCGCCGAGTTCCTCCGCCGGCCGTCGCAGCCGCACGGCGTCGTCGAGTCGGCCCGGGCAGTCGCCGGAGCGAGCGGCGCGCTGCTGCTGGCGCCGGCGGGCGCCCGCCTGGGCGGGCCCCTGACCGCCGTCGAGAGCACCGTCGCGCAGGGGCTGGGGCTTGCCCTCGTCGCGGCGCTGCCACTGGCGCTGGCGCTGGCGCGGCGCGAGCGGCGCCCGTTCGCCGCGGCGCTCGCGGCGCTCGGCATCGCGGTCGTCCCGGCGGCGGTGGTCGTGGTGCGGGCGATCTCCGGCGACCTCCACGAGTACCTGCTGCGCTGGCTCGCGGCCGTCGGCGCGCTCGGGCTCGTGGCGCTCGGCGCGGCCGTCGCGCCGGTCCTGGCGCGGGTGGCGGCGCGCCGGCGCGCCGCATGCCTCGTGGGCGGCGCGCTCGCGCTC
>JACQZW010000052.1 GCA_016213675.1 Acidobacteriota bacterium
CTGGCGTTCCTGGCGACGATGGCGTGGACCGGCAGCGGCATCGACGTCAAGCGCGAGGTGCTCATCGGCTTCGACCTGCTGCTGGTGCTGGTGGTGGGCCTGGTCCTCTACGCCATCTCGGCGCGGGACCCGGGCAAGCCGGCGGGCCTGTTCGACGCCCTGCAGCTCCTCCTCGTCGTCTGCGCCCTGCTCGTCGACGCCATGGCGCTGTGGGCGATCGCCGCCCGCATCTCCGAGTTCGGCTTCAGCCCCAACAAGGTCGCGGCCCTCGGCGAGAACCTCATCCTGCTGGTCAACCTCGGCTGGTCCGCCGTGCTCTACGGGCGGTTCATCGCCGGGAAGACGGCGTTCGCCACGCTCGAGCGCTGGCAGACCGCATACCTCCCGGCCTACGCGCTGTGGGCGTGGGTGGTCGTCGTGGTGTTCCCGCCACTTTTCGGCTTCAAGTAGGCGGGCCGACCCACAGCGCGCCTGTGCCTCCGAGGGGCCGGTGCACGCAGCCCGCGCATCAGGACAAGCAGAAGGCTCCGGCGAGAATCCGCCGGAGCCTTCACTGTTGGATTGCCGTCGGGATCAGGCGAGGTCGAAGCGGTCGAGGTTCATGACCTTGTCCCAGGCGGACACGAAGTCGCGCACGAGCTTCTCCTTCGCGTCGTCGCAGGCGTAGACCTCGGCGAGGGCCCGCAGCTCGGAGTTCGAACCGAAGACGAGGTCGACCCGGGTGCCGGTCCACCTGGCCTTGCCGGTGGCGCGGTCGCGCCCCTCGTAGACGCCTTCGGCGGCGGACTTCTGCCACTCGGTGCCCATGTCGAGCAGGTTCACGAAGAAGTCGTTGGTCAACGTCCCGGGCCGGTCGGTGAAGACGCCGTGCGCGGTCTCACCGACGTTGGCACCGAGGACGCGCAAGCCGCCGACGAGCACCGTCATCTCGGGAGCGGTCAGCGTCAGGAGCTGCGCCCGGTCCACCAGCAGGTGCTCGGCAGGCCCGTGCTGCCCGTTGCCGAGGTAGTTCCGGAAGCCGTCGGCCCTCGGCTCGAGCACGGCGAAGGAGGCGGCGTCGGTCTGCTCCTGCGACGCGTCCGTGCGCCCCGGCGTGAAGGGAACATGGACCTCGACTCCGGCGCTCTTCGCGGCCTGCTCGACGGCGGCGCATCCGCCCAGGACGATGAGGTCGGCGAGGGAGACCTTCTTCCCGCCAGACTGCGAAGCGTCGAAGCTCTTCCGGATGCCCTCCAGGACCTGGAGCACCTTGGCCAGTTGGGCCGGCTGGTTGACCTCCCAGTCCTTCTGCGGGGCGAGGCGAATTCGCGCCCCGTTCGCCCCGCCGCGCTTGTCGGAGCCGCGGAACGTCGACGCCGACGCCCAGGCGGTCGAGACGAGCTGGGAGACGGACAGCCCCGACGCGAGGATCTGCTTCTTGAGTGCGGCGATGTCGTCGTTCCCGATCAGCACGTGATCGACCGCGGGGACGGGGTCCTGCCACAGCAACTGCTCCTTCGGGACTTCCGGGCCGAGGTAGCGCGGGAGCGGCCCCATGTCACGGTGAGTCAGCTTGAACCAGGCTCTGGCGAAGGCGTCCGCGAACTCCTCCGGGTGCGCATGGAAGTGCCGCGAGATCGGCCCGTAGATTGGATCCATCCGCATCGCCATGTCCGCCGTCGTCATGATGGTCGTGACCCGCTTCGACGGATCGTGCGCGGCCGGCGCGAGGTCCTTGTCGGCCGGGTTGACCGGGACCCACTGGTAGGCGCCGGCGGGGCTCTTCACGAGGTCCCAGTCGTAGCCAAACAGCATATCGAAGTAGCCCCCGTCCCACTTCGTCGGGTTCGGCGTCCACGCGCCCTCGATGCCGCTGGTGATCGCGTCGCCGCCCTTACCGCTGCCGAAGGTGTTCTTCCAGCCCAGGCCCTGCTCCTCGAGGCTCGCGCCCTCGGGCTCCCGGCCGACGTGCGTGCCCGCGGGAGCGGCGCCGTGGCACTTGCCGAAGGTGTGACCACCGGCGACGAGCGCGACGGTCTCGTAGTCGTTCATCGCCATGCGAGCGAAGGTCTCTCGAATGTCGCGGCCGGACGCGACCGCACTCGGCACGCCGTTCGGACCCTCCGGGTTCACGTAGATGAGGCCCATCTGCACGGCGCCAAAGGGCCCCGTGAGCTCCCGGTCGCCCTGGTAGCGCTCGTCACCGAGCCACACGGTCTCGCTCCCCCAGTCGATGTCCTCCTCCGGCTCCCACACGTCCTCGCGCCCGCCGGCGAAGCCGAACGTCTTGAGCCCCATCGACTCGATGGCGCAGTTCCCGGCGAGGATCATCAGGTCGGCCCACGAGATCTTGCGGCCGTACTTCTGCTTGACTGGCCAGAGCAGGCGACGGGCCTTGTCGAGGCTGCAGTTGTCGGGCCAACTGTTGAGAGGCGCGAAGCGCTGCGTGCCGGAGGACGCGCCGCCGCGGCCGTCGTGGATGCGGTACGTGCCGGCGCTGTGCCACGCCATCCGGATGAAGAACGGCCCGTAGTGACCGTAGTCGGCCGGCCACCAGTCTTGCGAGTCGGTCATCAGCGCGACGAGGTCCTTCTTCACGGCCGCCAGGTCGAGGCTCTTGAACTCCGCGGCGTAGTCGAACGTCTCGCCCATCGGATCGGAGAGCGGTGAGTTCTGGTGGAGGATCTTGAGGTTGAGCTGGTCGGGCCACCAGTCGCGGTTGGTCCGTGCCTTCGAGTGGCGTGCGCCCGTCACCGGGCACTTACTGGCATTGTCTGACATGTCGCTTCTCCTTATCGTTTATCGTCGGTCGGTCCGTTTGTGAGTCGTTGCGCGGTCGGTGTCGTCGTCACCCGTCCTCGAGAGGCTCCGGGCGGGGACGGACTCCACGTCAGTCTCCGACCCGACTGGGGCCGTGGAGAGGCACTCGGGGCAGCGGCCCCAGTAGATCACCTCGGCCTCGTCGATCTCGAAGCCCGCGTCGGCGGCGGGGGTCAGGCACGGTGCGGCGCCGACTGCGCAGTCGACGTCCAACATCTGGCCGCAGGTACGGCAGATCAGGTGGTGGTGGTTGTCGCCGGTCCGGCCCTCGTAGCGGGCCGGCGAGCCGGCCGGCTGGATGCGCCGGATGAGACCCTTGTCGGCCAGGACGGCAAGGGCGTCGTAGACCGCCTGGCGGGAGATGACGCCGATCTCGGCCCGCACGGCGCCGGCGACGTCGTCCGCCGTGGCGTGCGGTCGCCCCGACACCGCTGCCAGGACGGCCAGACGCTGCGCCGTGACCTGGATCCCGTGGCGGCGAAGAAGATCGGCTGGTTCGTCGCGCATGATCCTAGTATCACTCCAATATCAGACTCTGTCAAGAATCGTGACCTATCGACACATCAAGATGCTCACTCCTCCACGCGATTCCTCATTGCACCGAGGTCGTACACGCCTCGCGTGGGAACTCCCGCATCGCGTGGAGTGCGGGAGGGCAGCGATCCGCGTGTCGCGGTGCCGAGGATCGGCGCAGCCGGGAGATTGAGTGGAGGCTCGGCGCCGCGGTCGCCATCGGCGCCCCGCTTCCTCCGCAACCCGGAGTGGCGCCAGGGCTACTCGACGGTGAGGCCCTGCAGCTCCACCGGCACGACCTGCACGGTCGCGCTGGTAAAGGCGATCGTGAAGTCGCCGACTTCGCCCGGTGGGAACGGGCTGAAGACCAGGTAGTAAGTCTGGCCCGGCTGCAGCGTCACGCCGTCGGCCGCGGTGATGATGCTGAGGGCGTTCAGCCCGTCGTCGTCATCGTAGGCGACCACGTTGTTGAGCGGCTGAAGCGGGTCGAACGGGTCGCAGTAGACCTGGATCGTGGAGTTGCCGGCCGTGCCCTGGAACGCGGTCACCTCGCACTCGAGGTTCTCGGCCGCGGTGGCTCGCGTCGCTCAGCGGCAACGGGCGGCGACGGTGGCGAGGCCCGGCCGCAGCGTGGGGTCCTCGGCGAGCGCTGCGGCGAGCGAGGCGCACGCCGCCTTGCCGTCGCCTCCGCCCGTGCCGACGACGCCCAGCGCCGCCTCGATCGCCCGCACGGCGCTGTCCCGGGCGGCCGGCGCCACGCCCGCGAGCTCCTCGAGGCCGGCCGCGACGGCGCCCGCGCGCGCGCCCGGAGAGGTCGCGGCTTCCGCCTGGACCCGCCAGGTGTCGGCGACGAGCGTGCGGAGCTCGGCGTCGGCGCCCCGCATCGCGGCGGCGCGGGCGGCGAACGTCCGGGCGGTGACGAGCAACGGGACCAGGGACGCGCCGCGGGCGAGCCGGGCGCGGGCCGTCGCGAGGTCGACCCGGGCCCGCGCCACGAGCGGCGTGGGGTCGTCGGGCGACAGCCGGATCGCGTCGTCCAGCGTCCGCCTCGCCCGCTCGAGGGCGGCCGCCGGGTCGCGGCGTTGGGCGAGCTCGTTCTCCGCCAGGACGACGAGCGCGCCGCCCAGCGGCTCCGGGTGCGAGGGCCGGATGCGCAGGCCGGCCTCGAGCTCGGCGACGGCCTCACCGATCGTGGCGCGCGCGTCCTCGCCGCGTGCCATGCGCTCGCGGGCCGTCCAGAGCAGCGCGCCGGCCAGGTTCTCGTACGCGAGCACGTACGAGACATCGACCTCGTGAGCCTTGCGGCAGAGCCGGATCGCGGTCGCGAAGCTGTCGCCGGGATCGCCGCCGTGCGTCAGCTCCCAGCGGCCGAGCGCGATGTGCGCCGCGGCGAGGTTCGAGTACGGCAGCGGATGGCCGGGGCGCAGCCCGATGACGCCCTCGTAGCTCGCGACCGCCTCGCGCAGCACCGGGCGGGGGTCCTCGCCCGCCGCCTCGAGGGCGCCGCCGATCGACTGCTGCAACCCGGCGAGGTTGCCCCGCGCGAAGAACAACGCCGGGGCGATCTCGAGCGCCCTCCGGAAGCTCTCGGCGGACTTGCCGTAGGCGGGCAGCGGGTCCACGCCGAGGCGGGCCTGGTGCGCCCCGAGGTCCCAGTAGCAGATGCCGAGGTGGTTGTGCACGTTGACCGCGCGCGGGTTGACCTCGAGCGAGCGCTCGAGCGCGGCGATCGCGAGGTCGAGCGCGTTGCGCGGGTCGCGGCCGTGGTCGGTGAGGTAGGTGGCCAGGTCGGCCCACGCGGCGCCCTTCACCCGGTTCGCCTCGCCGTCGCCCGGGCTGCGGGCGAGCGCGGCGTCGGCCAGTGTCGCGGCGCGCTCGAACAGCGGCGTCGGGTCCTCGCCCGAGTGGGTGGCCAGGAAGTCGCCGCGGGCCACCCAGGCGAGGGCCTGGATGACCTGCGGGCGGGCGCTGTCGGGGCTCGCCGAGGCCGCGGCGTCCGCCGCGGCGAGCGTGGCGGCGAAAAGCTCCGGTGGTTGCCCGCCGCGGCTCTCCTCGAGCTTCATCCGCTCGAGTCGGCACTCGGCGAGCGCGACCAGCACCTCGCCGTCGCTCGTGGCGACGCTCGCCGCCTGCTCGAAGCCCGCGATGGCACGGTCGAGCGAAGCCGCCGCCTCATCGGTGCGGCCGGCGTCGGTCGCGACCCGGGCGAGGGCGAGGTGGACCTCGGCGGCCAGTGCCCGCGCTTCGTAGAGCCACGGCAACCGCGCGGCCGCCGCGTCCGCCCGCTCGATCGCCTCCGGGTAGCGTCCGTCGAGCCTCGCGAGGAGGGCGTCGAGGTACTCCGGGGCGTCGACGCGGGCGCCCGAGCTCGCCGCGACCATGCGGCGGGCCGGCTCACGCAACGTCGCGTCGACCTCGGCGATGCGCAGCTCGCGCGCCTCCCGGCTCGCGATGCGCTCGGCTGCCTGGGCCTCCTTCTCGTACATCCTGGCGAGGGTGAGACCGAGCGCGTAGGCGACCTCCGGCTCGCGGTACCCCCCGGACCACGCCTCCTCGAGCCGCGCGCGCGCGCCGGCCAGGTCGCCGACGGCGAGCGCGGCGCGACCGAGGGCGGCGCGCGCCGGGCCCTGGCCGGACAGGCCGAGCCCGTCCAGGCGCGCCTCGAGCGCCGCGATCCTCGCCCGCACCGCCTGCCGCTCGGGCCTGGTGTCGTGCCGTGGCAGCAGGTGCGCAAAGCGCATCGCGCTCTCGATCTCCTTCACCTCCTCGCCGAGCCGCTGGGCGAGCGAGGCCTGGCGGGTCGCGGTCCAGCGGGCGCGCAGCGCCATGCCGCCGGCGACGGCGACGGCGATCCCGGCGACGACGACGACCGCGGCGAGCGTCCGGTTGCGCCGCACCCACTTGCGGATTCGGACGGCGACCCCGCTCGGACGGGCCACGACCGGCACGCCGTCGAGGAAGCGGTGGAGGTCCTCGGCGAGCGCGCGCGCCGAGTCGTAGCGGCGCTCGCGGTCCTTGTCGAGGCACTTCGCGACGATGCTCTCGAGATCGAGCGGCACGCCCGGGTTGAGCTGCCGGACGGGTGTGGGCTCCTCGTCGAGCAGGCGCCGCAGGACGTCGAGCGGCGGGCCGCCGGCGAACGGCGGCTGACCGGCGAGGACCGCGTAGAGGGTGGCGCCCAACGAGTAGACGTCGGCCCGGCGATCGATCCGCGAGAGCTCCCCGCGGGCCTGCTCCGGGGCCATGTACGAGGGCGTGCCGACCGTCAGGCCGTCGACCGTGAGCGCGTCGCCCCCGGTGTCGCGCACCAGGCCGAAGTCGACGACGTACGGCCGCAGCCGCCCGTCCTCGGCCCGCTCGACCATGATGTTCGCGGGCTTGAGGTCGCGGTGGATCAGGCCGCTCCGGTGTGCGGCGTGGACGGCCTCGGCGACCTCGGCGAGGACCAGGACCCGCTGCTCGAGCGACAGCTCCTCCGCGAGCGAGCCGAGAGCGCGGCCGGCGATGAGCTGCATGGCGATGAACCGGCAGCCGCCCACCTCGCCGACCTCGTACACCTTGCAGATTCCCGGATGGTCGACCCGCGCCTGCGCCTGCGCCTCGCGGAGGAAGCGCGGCGCCGCCTCGTGGGTTTCGGCGCTCAGGAACTTGAGCGCGACGTGCCGCTTGAGGTGGGTGTCCCACGCCTTGAAGACGACCCCCATCCCGCCGGCGCCGAGCCGCTCGACCGGGAGGTAGCGGTCCCAGCCCGGGGGCGCAGGCCAGCCGTCAGGGCTCGACGGCGGGAACTCGCTCGCGTCCGGACCGGGTTCGGGGGTCGTTCGAGCGGGTTGCGGCCGTGCCGCGACCGGCGGCCGAGAATCGTCGTCCACCACAGGATCACGGTCCACCGAGCGGCGGCTCCCCCCGCTCGAGGCTATGCCGGACGGGTCCGCCTGTCAAAGACGGGAAACGGCGCCGGCACAGGGGCACCAGACCCGATCGGCGAGCGTCAGAACGTGAACCGGATTCCGAGGCTGAAGAGGTCGTTCGAGAGCTCGTCGCTGTCGAACTTCTCGTACTCGCCGAGGATCGAGAACCTGTCGAAGTTGACCCGCAGGCCGGCGCCGTAGAACGGGTCCTCGCCGTCGTCGACGAGGTCGCCGAGGTCGTCCGCCGCATCAAACTCGGCGTCCCAGAAGAAGTAGCCGACCTTCCCGTAGACCGTGAAGAGCTTCCCGAGCGGGATGTAGCCGGTCAGCGCGGCCGTCCAGCCGGTCGAGCTCACCTCGTGAGCCGCCTGACTCGCGAAGGAGATGTCGTAGCTGCCGAAGTCCACGTACCCGGCCTCGAGACCGAGGAACCGTGGGAACTCGTAGCCGAGGAAGAGCTTGTAGGCGCTGGCACTGTCGTCGAGGAGATCGGCGTTGACGTACTCGGTGTCGACCGTGGCCCAGCTATACGCGCCACCCACGTAAACGCCTTGCGCCCGGGAGTCGGCCGCGAACCCGATGACGAGTACCAGTGCGAACGCAACACCCAGGAGCCTGAGAGACGAAGCGTGCATGGTGCCTCCTTTCGGGTAGCTTAGTCCAGCGTGGGCTGCCGCGCCAATCAGGCGATGGGCCGGACGGGTCCGCCGCAGGCCGCGCCGCCACGCGCCCGGACCCCGGGCGCTCATGCGCCTCCGAGGCGAACGAACTCGATGCGGTGGTTGGCCTCGGGATGCCGCTGCGACGGCCCGGCCGCCAGCATGGCGATCGTGCCCGGCACGCCGGGCCCGATCAGCCAGCGCGTCGCGAAGTCGCGCCAGTCGTCCGGGTCCGCGTCGGCCTCGAACGGGTGGACGCCGTACGAGAACGCCAGGCCCTGGCAGACCCCGGGCTGATCGGTGATTGCCACGATCCACACCGGCGGCTTGAGGCGCGAGATCATCCGCGCGGTCGTGCCGGTGCGGGTGGGCACGAACACCGCCGCGCACGGCACGTTGTCCAGCGCCTTCTCGACGAGCGACGCGACGGCCTCGGCCACGCTCGAGGGCTTACGCTCCGCGAGGAGCGTCCGCAGGTCGTCGAGGCTCGCCCGCGGGCGATGCGCCTCCGTCGCGGCCGCGATACGGGCGAGCATCGCGACCGCCTCCTCGGGGAACCTCCCCACCGCGGACTCTGCGGAGAGCATCACGCAGTCGGTGCCGTCGAGGATGGCGTTGGCCACGTCGGTGGCCTCGGCACGGGTGGGAAGTCGGCTCGTGACCATCGACTCGAGCATCTGGGTGGCCGTGATGACCGGCTTGCCGGCGAGGTTGGCCTTCGCGATGAGCCTCTTCTGGATGATGGCGATCTCCTCGATCGGCACCTCGACGCCGAGGTCGCCCCGCGCCACCATGATGCCGTCCGCCGCCTTCAGGATCTCGTCGAAGTGCTCGAGGGCCCCGGCGCGCTCGATCTTCGCGATGACGAACGTCGGCCGGCCGAACGCGCTGGCCGCGGCCCGCACCGCCTCGATGTCCGCCGCGGTCTCGACGAACGACTGGCTGACCGCGTCCACGCCTTCGCGGAGCGCGACCTCGAGGCAGGCGCGGTCGTGGTCGGTGAAGGCGCCGATGCCGAGGTCGATGCCCGGCAGGTTGAGGCCCTTGCGCGATCGCAGCTCGCCTCCCACGGCGACCCTGCACTCGACCTCGGTCCCGGCGACTCTCTGGACGACGAGCTGCACGAGGCCGTCGTTCAGGAAGAGGCGGTCGCCCGGCTTCACCACCTGCGGCAGCCGCTCGAAGCTCATCGAGACACGGGTCGCGTCGCCCACGACGTCTTCGGTGGTCAGCGTGAAGGCGTCGCCGGCACGAAGGTGGATCGGCTCGGGCTCGATCGTCCCGAGGCGCATCTTGGGCCCCGGCAGGTCGGCCATGATGGCGACGCGCTGCCCGGTGGCCCGCTCGGCCGCGCGGATGCGTACGATCGACGCGGCATGCCCGGCGAAGTCGCCGTGCGAGAAGTTGAGCCGCGCGACCGTCATCCCGGCCCGGATCAGGCGCTCGAGCATCTCCGGTGAGTCGGAGGCCGGACCGATCGTCGCGACGATCTTGGTCTTGTGGTCAGGAAGTCGCATCAGTCCACCCTCTCGACCTTCCTCGGCGCCGAAGCCCGGACTAATCATGAGGCATCTACTGCGGCCGCGGAGATGGCCGCCCGGGCCGGCGTCACCCGGGGCCGAAGACGCCAAGCGCGCGGGCGATCCCGGTCGCCCGTCCGTGCCTCCCCCCGCTCGACGGGCTAGCGGGTCGCCCTGCCAAGCGTGCCGAGGATGTCGTCGAGCGGGTTGCCGTCGCCGTCCATGTCGAGCATCGACGCGAGGCTCCCGAGCGCACCGCCACCGCCGGCGCCGCCCCCGCCGAGAAGCCCGCCCAGCATGCCGCCCAGCACGCCGCCGAGCCCACCGCCCGCCGAGGCGGGCTGGGCCGCCGCGTTCGCGCCGGCTCTCCTCGACATGAAGCCGGCGACCAGCATCGCCAGCATCGGCAGCATCTTCTTGAGCGTCGAGAGGTCGAGCCCCGAGGACGAGGTCGCGTTCTGCGCGACCGCCCGGCTCACGTCCTTGGAGCCGAAGATCTGGCCGAGCACGTCGTTCCCGCGGCTCACGTTGGTCGGCCGCGGCGACAGCACGTCGTCGAGGAGGTCGCCGCCGCCGAGCTGGCCGAGCAGGCCGCCGAGCCCGTCGAGGCCCGACGGCTGGACCTGGGCCTGCTTCTTGAAACCGCCGAGGATCGCCGGCAGGAGCGCTGCCGCGCCGCTGGCCGCCTGGGACTCGCTGACGCCGAGCTCCCGCGCCATCGCGCCGATGCCGCCCATCTGGGCGAGGATGTCGTCGATCTGCATGGTTCTGGCTCCTTTCGTGGGTCCGAGCCGCCGGCTCAGTCCAGGAGGTCCTGGGGGACGTTGCCGCCGTTGGCGGCGATCCGCGCCAGCACGGTCTTGTGCAGCCACATGTTCATCTTCGCCGAGTCGCCCATCAGCTCGGCCGGGCAGCCCAGCTCCACGGCCAGCTCCTTGCGCGCCCCGAAGCTGCTGTCGATCTCGAGGAGTTTCAGGAGGTCGACGATCGAGGTCCGCCAGTTCAGTTTCTGCGGGTTTGCCGCTGCCCGCGTCTCGAGCTGCGCGACGACGTCGACGACCGCGACGGGCGTTGGCGGCGGTGGTGCCACCGGCGCCGGGCCCGGACCCGCGGGTGCGGTGGTGGATGGAGCGGTGGAAGGGGATGCCGCGGACGCGCTACCGATTCCGAGCTTCTCGAGAATCTTGCCAAAGAACCCCATGATGTCCTCCCTGCGTGTCTGGCTGGGCGCCGCGATCCTCTCGTCGCTGGAGGGACGTGACGACGCCGTTCATGAAGCGTGTGGTACTGCTAGAGGGACAAGAAGTTCCGCTCGCTTCGTAGAACTCGATGATAACACCGCGCCGGCCGTGTGGGACACGTTGCGCTGGCCGGTTCGTGCCTTCATCGCAGGGCCACGCGAGTCCCCGTGCCCATGCCGGTGCGGACGCACACCGGGCGACCGGCATTCGGCGGCAGCTCCCGTCAAGGCTGCGTGCCGCCTGTCGAGTTCATCGGAGCGCTCGCCGGCATGGCCGGGTCGCGGTAGACCTCGCGGCCCGCGAAGAGCGTGAGCAGAACCTTCGCCTCGGAGATCTCGTGCGGCGGGACGGCGAACAGGTTGCGGTCGAGGACGACCAGGTCGGCGGACTTCCCGACCTCGAGGGAGCCGGTCTCGCGCTCGCGGAACGCGGCGTACGCCGAGCCGATGGTGTAGGCGGCAAGCATCGTCGCGAGGCTCGCGCGCTCCTCGCCGATCCAGGCCGGTCCCGGGCCCTCGGCCGGGCCGCGGCGGGTCACCGCGACCTCGATCCCCTCGAGCGGCACCATCGAGCTCACCGACCAGTCGCTGCCGCCGGCGAGGACGGCGCCGGTTGCGGCGACGCTGCCGATCGGGTAGAGCCAGCGCGACCGCTCCGGCCCGAGCTGCGGCTCGGTGAGGTCCTTGATGTACGGGTCGGCCCAGGCCCACAGCGGCTGGAACGAGGCGATTGCGCCGAGGGCCCGGAAGCGCGGCACGTCGGCGGGATCGAACAGCTCGATGTGGGCCAGGGTGGGCCGGCGGTCGCGCGGGCCGTTGGCGCGGCGCACCGCCGCGATGGTGTCGAGGGTGACGCGGATGGCGCGGTCGCCGATGGCGTGGACGTGGAGCTGGAATCCCTCCCGGTCGAGGGCGATCGCCGCCTCGCGCAGCTTGCCCTCGTCCCACTCGAGGACGCCTCGCGAGCCGTCGCGGTCGAGGTACGGTTCGAGCAGCGCCGCCGTGCCCGACTCGATGACGCCGTCGGCGTAGAGCTTCGCGGCGGTGATCCGGACGTGGGGGCCCCAGTCCTCCCGGCGCAGCGCGAGGAGCTCGGCGAGCTGCGGCGCGAAGGGCTTCTCGGGGTCGACGTAGAGCGCGATGCCGAGATGCACGTCGAGCTTGCCCTGGCGGCCGACCTCGCGGTAGTCGGGAAGCTCGATCGCGTCGACCGTCGCGTCGAACAGCCCGACGAGGCCGGCGCGGTGCGCGAGCTCGACGGCGCGGACGATCCCTTCCCTCCGTTCGGCCGCCGTCGCCTCGGGGAGGAGCCGGGAAACGAGCTGCTTCGCCTCCTCGCGCAGCGTCCCCGACGGCATCCCGGTCGCACCGTCGCGCTCGATCCGGCCGAGCGGCGGGTCGGGCGTCGCGGCGGTGACGGAGGCGAGCGCGAGCGCCCGCGAGTTCACCCAGGCGGAGTGCCCGTCGGCCGATGTCAGGTAGACGGGCCGGTCGGCGATCACGGCGTCGAGGGTCTCCTTGCGGGGGTTCGCCGCGGGGAACAGGAACAGCTCCCACCCCCGGCCGACGATCCAGGGGGCGTCGGGGTGCGCCGCGGCGTAGGCGCGCACCCGGTCGAGGGCCTCCGCGGCGGTCGCCGCACCGGAGAGCTCGCAGCGCAGCGTCCGCATGCCGCCGGTGATCGGGTGGAGGTGGCTGTCGTGGAACCCCGGCAGCACGAACCGGCCGCCCAGCTCCACGACGCGCGTCGCCGGCCCGACCCAGGCGCGGGCGCCATCGTCCGACCCGACGTAGACGATCCGCCCATCCCGGATCGCCACCGTCTCCGCCCAGCTCCGCGCCGCGTCGACGGTGTAGATCGCGCCACCCGACAGGACGAGGTCGGCCGGCGGCGCCGGCCGGGCTGCCGCGGCGGCGACCGCCGCGCCCGCGACGGCGATGCACAGCCATGCAGCGGTCCGAGCTCTGCCGGGCCACGGCCGGCTCATCGCGGAGAGAAATCGTCTGGTCATGCGTGCCTTCCTCGTGCGTATCGTCCGGGTCCCGGATCGCCGTCCCGGCGATCCGCGCGCTGCCCGTCGAGGATAGCTCCCGGTCCGCGACCCGACAACGCGCCGCGGCGCCGTGCGGGCGCGGACCCGCCGGCCTGTGGTCCCACGGGACATCGACCAAGCTCGTCATTGCGAGGGCCGAAGGGCCGAAGCAATTTCGGCGCGGTTGGAGGGCGTTCAGGCGCGTCGGGATTGCTTCGTCGGCCTTCGGCCTCCTCGCAATGACGGTTACTTTCTCGAAGAAGCGGCCCGGCCGGGCAGACCTGTGCTCGCGACGGCGGTTTGTCTCTCGAAGAGGCGACGCGGGCGGGCCGCGATGGGCCCGCCCGGGTGAGATCTCGTGGTGTCGCGGCGGAGCCGGGAGCCAACGCTCGCCGTCCCGCCGGCGCGTCTACTCGTGCGGCTTCCACACCTTCCAGACGTTGCCGACCAGGTCGGGGCCCGGCTTGAGGACCGGCTCGCCGGGCATCCAGCCGGCCGGCGTCGCCTCGGTCCCCTTGCTCGCCCGCACCAACTGGTAGGCCTGGATCTGGCGCACCGTCTCGGCGAACTTGCGTCCGACCGGCGGCGTCAGCACCTCCATCGCCTGGATGACCCCGTCGGGGTCGATGATGAACCGGCCGCGCAGCTCGATCCCCTGGGCCTCGTCGTAGACGCCGTAGGCCCGGCCGATGTTGCCGGCCTGGTCCGACAGCATGTGGAAGGGGACGCCGCCGTCGACCATCTTGGAGAGCTCGTGGTCGTTCCACATCTTGTGGACGAAGTGGCTGTCCACGCTGACCGAGAACACCTCGACACCGAGGGCTTGTAGATCCTTGTGCTTGTCGGCGACCGCCGACACTTCGGTCGCTCAAACGAAGGTGAAGTCACCCGGGTAGAAGCAGAGCAGGATCCACTTCCCGAATGAGTTCGAGAGCTGCACGTTGGTGAACCCGCCCTTGAAATAGGCCGGCGCGTTGAAGTCCGGCGCCTTCTGACCGACTCGAGCCCCCATGCGTTCCTCCCTGGCCGTTGTCTTCGTTCCCGACAGTTCCGGAGCCTCGGGCGGAGGCTCGCCGAGGACGGCGCCGGTGATCCGGCCGCATCCCTGAGGTTTCTCCTCCATGGGCCCTCCTTTCGTGACAGTGTCCAGTCTATCGCAGGATGGCCGACGTCCGCGGCGATCGCCCCGCCCGCGCCTCAGCGGATCAGGACGAGCTCCCGCTGCGGGTCGGAGAGCCACTCGCAGCCCGTCTCGGTGACGACGACCATCTCCTCGACCGTGCAGATGCCACGCCCCGCCACGGTCAGGCGCGGCTCGAGAGTGAAGACCATGCCGGGCTGCAGCTTCTTCAGCGGCTTGTCGGCGTACTTTTCCCAGGTGGGGCCGAGCAGCGCGGTGCCGTCGTGGGCGAACCGGCCGACCTGGTGGCCGAGCGCGTGCGGGTACTCCTCGTAGCCGGCGCCGACGATCAGGCCGCGCGCCACCGCGTCGATCGCGCGCCCCTCGACCCCCGGGCGCATCGCCCGCTTCGCCGCCTCGATCGCCGCGACGATCGTGTCGAAGCCCTTGCGCACCTCCGCCGGGGCCGCCGTCTCGCCCTCGGCGAGGACGTAGAACGTCCGCTGCATGTCGGAGACGTAGGCGCCGACCTTGACGCCGAAGTCCATGTTGAGGACGTGGCCGCGCTCGACCTGCCTCGCCCCGGGCGCGTAGTGCGCCTCGGCCCCGCCGGGGCCGGTAAACACCGCCGGGCAGGTCGCCTCCTCCCACGCGTGGCCGAGGCCCCGCCGCGCGATCTCGGCGTGGACGAACGCCGCGATCTCGCTCTCGGTCACCCCCGGCCGGATGAAGCCGCCGACGAGGGCGTAGATCTCCTGGGTGTGGCGGATCGCCTCGCGCATGACGTCGATCTCGGCCGCGGTCTTGCGCTCACGAAGCGCCGAGACGATCGGCTCCGCCGAGACGACCCGGTCGGCCATGGAGAGCTCGCCGAGGATGCGCATCAGCGTCAGGTACATGCCGTGGGTGATCCCGTCCGCGATCTCGCTCGACTCGGAGTAGTTCACCGCGATGGTGCGCGGGTCGAGCTCGCGCAGGAGCGCGGCGAGCGGCTCGCGGATTCCGGTGACGAAGCCGGTGACGTCGTCCCAGACACCGAGGTCGGCGATTGCCTGGACGTCGTAGCGGCCGACGATCGCGCGCGTGCGCCCGTCCCGGGCGACGACGAACGCGGAGTGCCACGTCACGTGGCCGGGCGCCAGGTAGACGAGCGTGGGGTCGCCGTTGATCGCGCTCTCGCGCACGAAGGTGATCCAGCAGTCGACGTCGAACTCGGCGAGCAGCTTCTTCGCCTGCTCGACCTTCTCCTTGATGAGCATCCTCGCCTCCATCTTCTTGGGGGAGGTCTCGCGACCTCCCCTCGGCGCCGAAGTGAATTCGGCGCCTTCACCCCACCGCGCCGGCGACCCTGCCAGGTCGCCGGGGGAGGTCTCGCGACCTCCCCTCGGC
>JACQZW010000054.1 GCA_016213675.1 Acidobacteriota bacterium
ACCCTCCCCGCGGCAGGTAGGGTTGAAGGGTTGAAGGGTTGAAGGGTTGAAGGGTTGAAGGGTTGAAGGGTTGAAGGGTTGAAGGGTTGAAGCAGGATCTGGAAAACCTCTTAACTTAGCAGTGCTTCAACCCTGGGTGGGCGGTCGGGAGGGCAACCCTGGAAGGGCGGGTGGGTGTGCAACCCTGGGTGGGTGGCTGGGCGGGCAACCCTGGCTGGGTGGGCGGGTGGTCAAGCCTGCTTCTGCCAGATGCCGGAGAGGCGCGACACGCCGCTCGGCCGTTCCGCGCCGAGCTTGTGCTTCTGCTTGTCGGCGACGATGAGCGCGTCGACCTCCCGCAGCGCCGCCTCGGGCTCGCCGCCGGGCGGCAGCTCGGCGATCCCGGTCGAGACGTCGCACGCCGGCGCGTCGTCGGCCTGGCAGGTGAGCAGGCGGCGGACCTCGGCGACCCGTTGCTCGGCGCCGGCGAGGTCCAGGCCCGGCGCCACCACGAGGAACTCGTCGCCTCCCCAGCGGAACAGGCCGTCCTCGGCGCGGAACACCTGGGCCAGCGTGCTGGCGACGCGCTTGAGGCAGGTGTCGCCGGCGATGTGGCCGTGGCGGTCGTTGATCCCCTTGAAGTCGCGCACGTCCATGAACACGAGTGTCGCCCCGCCGGCCCGCACCCCCTGGAGCTCGGCGCGCAGGCCACGGCGGTTGGCGAGGTTGGTGAGCGGGTCGAGGTCGGCGAGCTGGCGCAGCCGGTCCTGCGAGGCGACCAGCTCCTCGTTGAGGTGGCGCAGGTGCTCGGTCGCGTTGCTCTCCAGCGCGACCAGGATGCCCAGCGCGACGAGCAGCTCGGCGGCCGCGTCGAAAAACGAGGTGAGGTGGATGTAACCCGCGAGCGGCCGTCCGCCCCAGAGCAGCGGCAGGAGCACCGGCACGTAGTGGAGGAACAGCGCCCCCTCGGCGAGGAGCGCCCAGCCGAGCCACCGCGAGCGCGGGGCCTTGGGGTGGCGCAGGACCCAGACCGAGCCGGCCACCAGCACCATCCCGACCATGAAGGCCTGGGCCAACTGGATGTGGGCGAACTCCGGCGCCAGGGCGGCGAGCGACAGGCTCCACACGGCGACCAGCAGCACGAGCTGCCGGGGGTGCAGCCGCTGCTGGGTCCCCGGGCGCAGGTGGTACTGCGCGCCGGCCACCAGCAGCAGCACGTAGGCGGTCTTCCCCGCGGCGTAGAGCGCCAGCGCGAGCCGCGACACCCACGGCGGGGGCGCGGTGAACGCCGTGACGAAGAGCGCGGTCAGCGCGACGAGATCGGCGCCCCACGCCCACGCCCACTGGCGGATCTCGGCGAGTCGCACGGCGCGAGAGAGGGCGACGAAGAAGACCGCGAGCAGGCAGACCAATCCGGTCTGAACGCCCAGTGCCCAGCGCCCCAGGATGATCCTGACCGCGTCCTCGACGCCCATCGTCCGACTATACCCCCGGCATCCGGGACTGCGCCGTCATTTCGATTCCACCATTCGCCCCCCGACCGCGTTAACGCCTGGAACAAGGACGCCCGCACCCGCGCTATTCCGCCGGGGCGTCGGGTGTGCGTGTAGAATCCCCCCTTGTGAGTCTACGCACCCCACTCGCCGTCACCGTCATCGCCTTGCTCCTCGCGGCCTCGCCGGTCGTGGCGGCCACGCCGCGGGCGAAACGCCGCGCCCCGCGCCGCCCGGCGACGGTGGATCTCGTCTGGCACGTGGAGAACCTGGCGGGCGAGCCGGTCGCGTCGAAGCGGCAGGACGAGCCGATCAACCCGGCGTCGGTCGTCAAGGTTGGCACCTCGCTGTGGGCGCTCGAGCGCCTCGGCCCCGACTTCCGCTTCGAGACGCGGTTCTTCGCGCGCGGCACGGTCGACGCGGCCCGCGGGGTCCTCGACGGCGACCTGGTCGTGCGCGGGGCCGGCGACCCGGATTTCCAGGCGGAGAGCGCGTTCCTCGTCGCCTCGGCGCTCAACCAGATCGGCATCACGCAGGTCAAGGGTGCGGTCGTGGTCAGCCGGGACTTCTGGATGGGCTGGGAGAACGGCTCGTCCGGCGTCGAGCCCGACCCGGTCAAGCGCGGGCTGCTGATGGCGACCCGTCTGCGCCAGGCGCTCGACCCGAAGCGGTGGAACGGCACGAGCCGCCGAGCGTGGCGCGAGTTCGCACTGCGGCGCGGCCTGAACCACAACTATCCGCCGCACGTCCAGGTCTCAGGCGGCATCGGGGTGGACGGCGAGCGCACCGGCGACCTCATGCTGGTCCACCGGTCGGGACCGCTGGGTTCGACGTTGCGCAGGTTCAACTGCTACTCGAACAACGACATCGAGCGCGTCGGCAAAGATCTCGGACCGGTCGAGGAGCTGGCCAGCCTGCTGCGGGTGCGCAGCGACGCGCCGGCCGACGCCATCCGGTTCGAGACCACCTCGGGGCTCGGGACCAACCGGGCGTCGCCGCGCCTCATCGTCAGGATGCTCCGCGAGTTCGTCACCACCTGCGCCCGCGTCGGCGTGGACGTCGAGTCGGTGCTGCCGGTGGCCGGCTGCGATCCAGGCACTGTCGACCGCTTCTTCCCCAAGCTGCAGGTAGCGCCGTTCACCGCCTCGGTGGTCGGCAAGACCGGGACGCTGACCTCGACCGACGGGGGGGTCTCCGTGCTGGCCGGCATCGCCCGAACCGCACGGGGCGACCTCGCCTTCTGCGTCGCGGCGCCCAGGGCCAGCGGCAAGCTCCAGCTCGCCCGCAGGGTCGAGGAGCAGTGGGTGCTCGACCTCATCGCGGCGAACGCTGGCCCCCGGCCGCGGACGTGCGCCCCGCCGCTCCTCAGCACCGACGCCGAGGCCTCGATCATCGTCGTGCGGGACGCCGCGCCGACGACCAACGCCGCCACCGCGGCCGCCGCGCACTAGCGACCTCCGACCGAACGTAGCGGCCGCTCGTGGGCGGCCGGCCTTTTCGCCACGCGTGCAGGAGCGATGACGGCCGGCCACGGCCGGTTGCTACGATGGCAAGACCGTCAGGTCCAGTGGCCACCGCCCTCGTTCGCGACGGGATCCCTCGCTGCGCTCGGGATGATCAACCGCTCGCAGGCGAACGGTTGGTCACATCTCGGGGCGGCCGGGGGTGGTGGCGGGCAGCGCGCGGGTCCGCGCCCAGCCGCGGATCGCCTTGATCTGCTCGGACATCGTCGTCGACAGCGGGACGATCTGGCCCATCGCGTAGAGCAGGTCGCGCTCCTCGACGGCACGGTTCTCCGAGTAGCAGCGGATCCGGCACGAGATCACCGCCTGCTCGATCTCCGCGCCGTTCCAGCCACGCGTCGCCGAGGCGAGGAGCACCAGGTCGTACTTGCCGAAATCCATGCCCTGGCGGCGCATGTGGATGGTCAGGATCTCCTTGCGCTCCTCCTCGGTGGGCAGCTCGACGAAGAACACTTGGTCGAACCGGCCCTTGCGGATCACCTCGGCGGGCAGCAGGTTGATGCGGTTGGCGGTGGCGGCGACGAAGGTGTCGGCGGAGTGCTCCTGCATCCAGGTGAGGAACGTCGAGAAGATGCGCGTCAGCGAGCCGGTCTGCCCCTCCGAGTACCCCGCGATGCCCATCTCGATCTCGTCGATCCACAGCACCGCGGGCGACACCGCCTCGACCGCCTCGAGGGCGCGGTGGAACACCCACTCCGGCGAGCCCATCGCCCCGGCGAACACCATGTTCATGTCGAGGCGGAACAGCGGGAGCCTCCACTCGGTGGCGATCACCTTCACTGCCAGCGACTTGCCGCACCCGGACATGCCCATCATGAGGATGCCCTTGGGCCGCGGCAGCCCCTTTGCCTTCGCCTCGGCGGTGAACAGCGTGCTGCGCTGGCGGACCCAGGTCTTGAGCTGGTCGAGCCCGCCGATGTCGGTGATGCCGCGTTCAGGGGGGACGAACTCGAGGATCCCCTCTTTGCGCATCACCTGCTCCTTCTCGGCCAGCACCTCGGTCATGAAGTCCGCCCCGAGATCGGTGTGGCGGGCGAGCAGGCGGCGCAGCAGGTGCTCGACCTCGAGCAGCGACATGCCCCGCAGCGACCCGATGAGCATCTGCTGCGTGCTCGGGTCGGGCGCGCGCCTGGCCTGCTGGAGCACCGACGTGACGGTCGAGGTGATCTCCCCCTCGTCGGGGAATAGCGAGGTGACGATGTAGGTGAACGGCTTGAGCTCGTCGGGGAGCTGGATCTCCGGGGCGAGGATGAAGATGAAGCGGCCGGTGTTGCGGATCGTCGCCGCGGTGTCGCGCAGGGCGCGGAGGAGCTGGCGGTTGCCCGGCAGCAGCGCGTGCAGGTCCTTGAAGACGTAGAAGCCGTGCTTGCCCTCGCGGGCGAGCTGGCCCAGCGCCGCGATGGGATCGGTGTTGGCGTCGCCGCCGACGAACCCCTCGAGGCAGTTCCACGCCGTCACCGGCAGCGGCTGCGGCTTGGCGCCGGCGGCGAAGCGCTGCAGGAGGCGCTCGATGCGGTCCTCCTCCGGCGACAGGATGACGATCAGCGGGTAGGCGCTGGCGAGCGCGGTGGAGACCTGTTCGACGGTCGTGGCCATGGCGCCATTGTAGCGGCCGGCGCCACGTCGTGCGGCGGGCCTCTTCAGCGAGCGGAGACGGCCTCGCGGATGACCTTGTAGAGGTCGTGAGGCCCCATCCCGTGGGCCTCGGCGATCTCGCGGATCGTCCGATCCGGCTCGGCCGTGATGCCCTTCGCCGCCAGCTCGCGGGCGACCACCTCACCGTCGAGGCCGTACTCGGAGCAGAGCGCCGCGAAGGGCTTGCGGCCGGTCCCCGGCGGCGCCTCGGCCGGCATCTCGCCGGGAGTCGTCGGCGCGACCGCCGCGTCCTTCATCGCGAGGTAGACCTGCTGCGGCGTCACGGCGTTGGTGCGGGCGATCTCGGCGATCGTCTGCTCGTCGGCGGCGACGCGGATGCCGCGGGCGGCGAGCAGCGACCGGGCGCGGGCGAGGTCGAGCCCGGTGTGCTGGGCGAACAGGCGGAGCGGCGAGAGCTCGGCGTGGCCGTAGGGCGGCTCGCCGTAGGTCCGGCTGGCCGAGTCCTTGATCGAGTCGTTGAGGTCGAGGAGCCAGGCCAGCGGCGGCAGCCCGGCGACGGCGCTCACCGCGACCAGCGCGGTCAGGGCGACGGCCGCGCCGAGCTCCGGCGTCAGCACCCGCAACCGCCGCGAGCGGTCCTTGAGGTACGACACGATCGGCGACCAGTTGAGCACGCTGTGCAGCACGCCGACCACCAGGAACAGCGCCGCCAGGAGGATGTGGAGGTGGACCCAGCCGTCCTTGTCGAGGCCGGCGAGGCTCCAGCCGGCCCACGCCGCGACCCGGCCGAGCGGCACGACGTAGAGAACGATCCCGGTGACCAGCAGGACCGAGAACGCGCACAGCGCGGTGAGCGACGTGACCTTGCGCAGGCTCATGACTCCTCCTTCGGTTCCTCCGCCCACCCGCGACCGGCGCCCCGAACAGTTCGGGGCGCCGGCCGACGCGAGCCTCGCGGAGGCGTGGATCGTGTCAGCGGCGGCCGCGGTTGCCGCCGCCGCGCTGCTGCGTACCCCTGCCGTTGCGACCGGTGCCGTTGCAGGTCCCGGTGCCGGGGCCGTTGCCCGAGCCGTTGCGCGGGCCGACACCCTGGTTGCCCGTCCCGTCGCCCGGGCCGTAGCCCTTGCCGGCGCCCTGGCCCTGGGCCGTGGCCCCGGTACCGGTCGCACCGCTGGCCTGCCCCGACCCCGGCGTGTGGATCCGCTTGCGGACCTGCTTCTGGTCCTGCGTCTGCGCCGGGTTCCCCGAGCCGTCCCTGAGCCGTTGCTGGATGCGGTCCTGGTCCTGCTGCGGCGCCGGGGTCGTCTGCGCCACCGCCAGGTCCGCGGTGGACCACAGGATCGCCCCGATGGCCACCCCCGCGAGCGTCGTTGCGAAGCGTTTCATGTTCATCGGATCTCTCTCCCTTTCATCTCACTCGTTGGTGCGCCTCCGCGCCACCCGCCGTGGTGCAATCCAAGTCCCGTGCCAGGCCCCCACCTCGCGGCTGCAGCGGGGCATGAGTCATTCGGTGGCGTCGTCGGGTCGTTTCGACCCAGGCAGTTACGGCGCTTTACGCGGTGCGCCCGGCGACGCGACGGATGGCTGGCGGACCAGCGCGCCTGCAACCGCCTGCGCGGACCTGCAACGCCTTGCAGGGCGCCCTCGCGACGATCCGGCCTCTCGGTGGGCGGGCGCCCCCGCCCGCCCCGAGAACCATGTCCCTTCCTCTGCTAGACTCCGCGCGCTGCGCGCCGGAGTGGCCCAATGGCAGACGCGCGACTCAAGACCCATTCAACCTGGCGCCCCCGCCCAACCCAAGACAACGGCTCGTCGTCTGGTACACTCCGCGCGCTGCGCGCCGGAGTGGCGGAATGGCAGACGCGCGGGACTCAAAATCCCGAGAGGCACGTCCTCGTGAGGGTTCGACTCCCTCCTCCGGCACCACTGCATCCCTTGGAGATCGTGGGTTCTAGCGGACGATGGCAAGCACCGGCCGGGCGGTCCGCTTCCCGGTTTTTTCCGGTGTTCCCCGGACCCGGAGTACCGCCAACGTCAACCTGGCCTCGATGGCGGTCAGCATCTCGCGCTTGAGGACGAGCGACCCCGAGCTGTGCGCGTAGTGCCGGCGCGTCACCCCGGCGACGTGCCCCGTGAGGAGCGCGACCTGGCCCTCGGTGTAGCCGGCGTCGAGTGCCCACGTCACGGCGAGGTGCCGGGTGATCCCGACGCCGTGCCAGTGGGGGATCCCGGCGGCGATCGACGCGAGGCGGACCAAGCGCGCGAGCTCGTGGCGGTCCTGCACCGGGATCACGGGGCCGGTCCCTGCGCTGGCGAGCTCCGCGGCGAGTGTCGGGACGATCGGCAGCGAGTTCGTCCAGGCGACCTTCGCGAGCGTCACGTCGACGGTGCCCGCCTCGAGGTCGACGTCGGACCACTGGACGGCGAGGACTTCGCTCGGGCGAATCCCGGTCAGCAGGCCGAGGAGCAGGGCCCGGCGCGTGATCGGGTCCGCGGCTTCGAGCAGCCGTGCCACCTCCCCGTCCGGCGGCAGCCTCCGATGCCGGCGCACCGGACGGAGGTCGGGCACGCGCCAACTCGGCGTCAGGCCGGCTGCCCGCATGTAGCTCTGCAAGGCTCGCAGCTCCTTGAGGATGATCGCGGCGCCCGCTCCGTCCGCCCGCCGCCGGTCAACGTACCCGTCAACATCGTGCGGCGCGAGGAACGGCGACGCCTGCTCGCCGAGCTCGCGCTTGATGGACTTGTTCAGCTTGGCGTAGTAGTCGATCGTCTCCTCGCTGCGCTCGAGGCGGCGCATCCTGGCCTCGTAGTCGCGGCAGAGGGAGCCGATGGTGTGCTCTTCGGCGTCGAGCGGAACGCCTGCTGCGACGAGCTCGAGGTGCGCGAGGTACGCCTCCGCGGCCTTGCGCGTCGTGAAGATGCGCTGATGGACGTGCCGGCCGATCACCTTGCGGACGCGCGTGCGGCCGTCCGGCAGGGCCTCCAGGCAGCGGCGCAGGGTCACGGGGCGGGGTGACGCGCGAGGATCTCTTGCGCCCGCGGCGTGCCGAGCGGGATCAGGCCGGGCTGTCCGCACGCGGCGCAGCCCTTGTACCGCGTGCCGAGGCGCCAGAGGGAGTACAGGAGCCCGGGGAGTAGGAACAGCAGCCAGAGGAGCAGCTCGACGCCGAACGAGCCCTTCGTGTGACTCTTCGGCACGCCGACCGTGCCGCAGTTCGGGCAGATCATCTGTGCTGACATGTGGACTCCGATCTAGAGTGATGTCCAGTGACCGACGTACACGCCGATGATGCGGAGGTGGCTCGGGTCGTCGACCACAATCTCCGAGTAGCGTGTGCGGTTCCATGGTTCTAGGACGATCACTCTGTTCCTGATGCGGTAGACCTTCAGGGTCGCTTCGCCGTCGAGCACGGCCGCCACAATCTCGCCCGAGCGGGCGTCGTGTCTTCGCGTATCGATGAATGCGATCGCCCCGTCTTCGATTCGTGGGGCCATTGAGTCGCCACGCACCCTCACGCCGACGACGCCTGGCTTGTTAGGGATGAGCCAATCGGGCACACAGTATTCACCGACAACCTCGCCCATTGCAGCGCTCCATCCACCCGCGGGGATTGACTCGAACAACGGGACAACGTGAAACCCAGGCGGTACGCTACTGCGTTGCCTGCCGCTGCCTGCTGGTCGCTGGTCTGCGGGCTGATCTGATGGACCCTCTACCAACTCAGCGACAGCAATCCCGAGACATTCCGCGATCTTTGTGAGGCTGTCGAGCGTTGGGCTGACTCTGCCGTTCTCATAGTCTCCGACGGCGTTCTTCCCCAGCCCGGCGTCGTTCGACAGCGCAATCTGAGAAATCCCGCGGGACTTCCGCCACGCCGCGAGAGCAAGCCTAAAATCCGCCATGACGGCATTGTCGTGACCCGTGATTACGGGTACAACCCCATTCATCGGGGACCCCCCTTGACAAGACATATCGGGTGCCCTACATTACGGGCATGCCTCATCCCAACAACCTCCGGTCAATCCGCGGTCGGCTGAAGCTCAGCCAGCGCGCCGTCTCAGAACGTGCCGGTTTCGCCCTGTCCTACTACCAGCAGGTGGAGGACGGCGAGTCGGTGCCAACGCTCATCAAGGCGCGGGCCCTCGCCGCCGCCCTTGGTGTGACGGTCGACGAGGCGTTCCCGTCCGATCTTCCGATTGCTGCGAACGAGTAGGGGAGGCGGCATGTCATCCATCGCTGTTCAACCTCGCCTCCTCCCGTCCCTGCGGCAAGGTGCCCGCGAGGACGAAGCGCAAGCGGCCGAGCGTGACGTCCTGTCGCGGCTGCGGATCGTGAGCAGGCGGGCGCACAAGGTCATGTCGCCGCACTCCAGACAGTACGCCGAGCAGCAGCTCGCCGGCGATCGCGGCCTCCGGCTCTCCGATCTGGCCTACGCGCTGTCGGCGCTCGATCAGGTGGATCGGGCCTACGTGCTCGCGCCGGTCGTCGAGGGCCGGGAGTCCGGGTGCAAGCCGCCGCTCGTCGAGATGGCGGAAGCGACGGAGGCGGTGGGCGTGGCGCTCGGCACGGCGCAGCGCGTGCTCGCGTCACAGGGCGCCACGCCGCGCGATCTGCTCGCCGTCGAGGCCCACGTCCAGGCGGCCGTGCGCGAGCTGTCCGACGTGCCGCGGGCGATGAGAGGGGGCAAACGATGAAGGGTTGTCCGTACTGCGACTACTTCGGGCGGACGTGCTTCGCGCACGCAACCCCACAGGAGCGCGAGCTTCGCAACCTGCGCGGGACCGCGGCCGTCCATGAGGCTCTCGGCCGGGCGCGTCCTGACTGGGCGACGAAGGCGAACGCCGCCGCCGCTCGACTTAAGGCGAAGGCGGACGCGATCGAGGCTGGGTCGGAGTCGTCGTGACACCGCTCATTCTGTCGTTGTTCCCGGGCATCGGCCTGCTCGACCTGGCCTTTGAGGAGCAAGGGTTCTGCGTGGTGCGTGGCCCCGACCTTCTGTGGGGTGGAGACATTCGGAGCTTCCACCCGCCAGCAGGCCGGTTCGATGGCGTGATCGGCGGGCCGCCGTGTCAGGCGTTCTCGCGACTGCGCTACCTCGTCGAGCACAACGGCTACGGGGTCGCGGACAACTTGATTCCTGAGTTCGAGCGGTGCGTCGCCGAGGCGCGCCCGACGTGGTTCCTCATGGAGAACGTTCCGGGCGCACCGACGCCGAATGCGCTGTGGTACCGAGTCCGAGAGCAACTCATCCGCGACGTCTGCGTCGGTGGCGAGACGACACGCACGCGCAGATTCTCGTTCGGGACGCTCGACGGTCGCGCGCTATTGGTCGATGCGCTCGCGCTGCATCGGTCCGACCCTGAGCCGACCGTTTGCGCCGCCGGTGGCGCGCGCCCGATTCCGGTCGCAGTTGGCGGGAGTGGCAAGGTCAAAAGGACATTGACGGAGCGGCACAAGGTAACACGCAAGGGGGCGTCGGCGATGGACTACAAGACGACGGCGTACCTCGCGGACGCCCTGCGCCTACAAGGGCTCCCGGCCAACTTCCTAGACGGGGCACCATTCACGGTCGCCGGCAAGATCAAGGTCGTCGGCAACGGCGTCCCTCTCGCAATGGGCCGTGCGGTCGCCCGCGCGGTGGCCGAGGCGATGGGGTACCAGCTCGACGAGGTGGCCTCATGACCCCTCACCTCCTGACCCTTCGCCAGACGGCCGACCTGCTCGGCGTTCGCGACGAGGAGACCGTCCGCACCTGGACGCGAGTGTCCGTGCGGCATGGCGGCCTGCCGTTCGTCCAGATTGGGCGCTGCATCCGCATCGACCCGCGCGACCTCGACAGGTGGATCGCGCAGCGGAAGCGCAGCGGGAGGCCGTCGTGACTCCTCTCGCCATCACGGCCCTGGTCTCGCTGCTGATCTGCCTCGTCGTCGGTGTGGCCGCCGTGCTCATCGATTTGGACAACAGGCGGCTCGAGCACCAGCGGGGAGGCCGGCGATGACCGCACGCGCGCTCTTCGGCGAGGACGGCCGAGTCCTCGGCCACATGGTGCAGATCAACCGCGGCTGGAGCTACGTCGTGCGGCGGCCGGATGGCCGGATCGCGGCGGGCACCGCCACAACCGAGGAGCAAGCAGAGCAACAGGCGAGAGCGGCCGTTCCGGCCGCGGAAAGGAGCAAGACGTGAGCAGCAACGAAGTGAGCCGCCAGCCTCGTGCAAGGAGTCTGACGGCTCGGATCATCAACCGCGTCAAGGCCATTCTCGGTCGCGGCCGGGCCGCCGTCAAGCTCGAGCCCGAGCGGTGCCCCGCGTGCCGCCTCGTGATCGAGGCTTCGGACCACTGGGTCAACTGGCCGCGCGACGGCCGCTCGGTCCTCTGGCACTGGGAGTGCCTGAACCGCGCCCGCGGCGGGACGCTGTTGCGCCCCGACCCCAACGAGCAGGCCCTACCGACGCACGTCATCAACTGAGGAGGAATCCATGGCTACCAAACCCCGCTACACCCCGCTGCTCGACTCCAGCGGCAACAAGGTGCCGTCGGTCTCGACGATCCTCCGGAAGTTCCAGGACCCGTCGAACCTGCTGACCTGGGCGTGGAAGATCGGCGCCTCGGGCAAGTCGCTCCAGGAGGCGCGCGACGCGCAGGACACCGCCGGCCACGTCGCGGCAGCCCGCGCGATGGCGCTGCTCACCGACGAGCTGTTCGACGTCTCGGCCTACTCGAGGGACCTCATCACCGCGACCGACCGCCCGCTCGAGGTGTTCGCCACATGGGCCGGCGGCGTGGACCTCCGACTCGCTGGCCTCGAGCAGCCCACCGTCTCCGACGAGCTGGGCTTCGGCGCCAACGTCACCACCGCGCTCATCGGCAGCGACCTCGTCGTCCTCAGCCTCAAGGCTGGCAAGGGCGTCTACCTCGAGGACGTCCTGACGGTCGCGGCCCATGCGCATCTGACGGGGATCGACCGCGCGCAGGTCATCCGGTTCGGCAAGGACAGCGGCGGATTCGACGAGAACCGCGCGCTCCATGCCGACAAGCTTGCCCCGGCGTGGGCGCTCTTCCGCACCCTCCTCGACGCCTACTACCGGCTCGGCCCCGTCGAGGCCGTGCTGAAAGGAGCGGCGTGATGGCCGCGAAGCCCAGCGCAATCACCCCGGCCCGGAGCGCCCTCGCGGCACCCGGGTCCGGCAACCCGCTCGCCGACGCCTTGGCGAGCTACGACCCCAGGCAGTTCAACCTCGCGACGCCGATCGTCGTCCTCGACCAGGTGCCGCCAATGCACCGGGTGAGCATCCGCGTCGTCCAGATCGACGCCGAGTCCGAGACGTATCAGATCCCCGGCGGCGACACGGTCGGCCTCGGCAAGACCGCCCTCGACAAGATCGCCGCCGCCGCCGGCGTCAACTGGATCCCGGAGCGGTGCGGTCAGATCGACACGTACAACGACCCCCACCGCGTCATCTACAAGGCCGTCTGCACGATCCAGGACTTCGACGGACGCCGCCGGCTCGTGTTCGCCGAGAAGGAAGTCGACCTCCGCGGCGAGCCCGGCTGGCCGCTCGAAAAGCTCGGGAACGACGCGCGCGAGTTCGTCCGCCAGGCCGAGGGCAAGGCCGCCTTCCACATGACGGTCCCAGCCGACACGCGACCCTCGACGTGCCGCGACTGCGGCCAGCAGGTGTTCTGGGTCGAGACGAAGAACAAGAAGAAGATGCCGCTCGACCCGGGCGGCGACAGCCACTTCTCGACCTGCCCGGCGAAGGCGAAGCTGCCGGCCGGCTGGGAGCGGGTCTACCAGCAGCGCGCGAACATCCGCAGCCTCGCCGAGAGCAAGGCGAAGCTCCGCTGCATCCGCACGGCGATCGGGCTCCCCGTGTCCATGACCCCGGAGCAGGCGGCCCGGCCGTTCGTGGTTCCGGCCCTCGTGCCCGACCTCGACGTGTCCGACCCGGACATCAAGCGCATGGTGGCCGCGAGCCTGATCGGCGCCCAGGAGGCGCTCTACGGTCCCCGGCCGCTGCCGTCCGGTCCGTTGTCTCCGGCGATCGACCCCGAGGTGATCGACGTCTCGGCGATGGAGGAGGCACCGGCCGAGCCCGCCGAGCCGGTCGGCGAGCCGGAGCTGCCCCCGATCGACGAGCCGCCGGTCGCGTGTGGCCTGCCGATCAACCTCGAGTGGGTCGAGGAGCACTGCCCGGTCAACGACGAGAACCGCTACAAGCACCTGCAGGCGCTCGCCGCCTGGTGCAAGCGCGCCGAGGACAAGCTCGGGACCGACCGGGCGGCGGCGATCTACAGCAAGCTCGGCGGTGGGTTCACGCCGGCCAGCGCGTCGATCGCCGAGGTAGCCGCGATGGCGGCGGCGATCAAGGCCGAGCTGCCGGGGGGTGGGAAGTGAAGCCGCTCCCCCTCCCAGCGCTCAGTCCGGCCGACGTCGAGCGCTTCTGGAGCAAGGTGGACCGGAGCGGTGGCCCGGACGCCTGCTGGCCATGGAGGGCGGGCTGTACTGCGGACGGCTACGGCAGCGTCCGTCTCCGAATCAGCCGCGGCCGGTGGGGAAGTTACCGCGCGCCCCGCGTCGCCCTCACCATCACGTCCGAGTTCGTCAGCCACGAAGCGTTCGTCTGCCATACGTGTGACAACCGCCGGTGCTGCAACCCCGCGCACCTCTTCACTGCAACGCAGGCGGAGAACCTCCTGGACATGCGCCGGAAGGGGCGTGGTACTCCGATGCCGAGGCCGGTTCGGAAGCCACTCGGCAAGGGAAGCCGTCTCGACGCAGCCCGCGTGATCGCCATGCGTGAGCGATATCTCGGCGGCGAGACGATCGCGTCTCTCATGCGATCGTTCGGGGTTTCGCGCAACCACACCACCAGGGTCGTCAAGGGCACATCCTGGAGGAATCTCGGGGCTGCCGTATGAGGTGCCTCCTGGTCGGTGACTGCCACATCAAGGACAACGAGCACCTCGACGACACGAAGCGGTGCCTCCAGTTCGTCGTCGAGACCGCGATCGCCCGCGACGTTGACGCCGTCCTCTTCGGCGGCGACCTCTTCAACCATAAGAGCAGCCCAGCGGAGCGACTCGTGCTCCGCGACACTCTCCTCAACCTCTCCGTTCCCGTCCTGCTGGTGCGGGGCAACCATGAACCGCTCGGCGACCTCGCGGTGTTCTCCGGCTACGAAGGCGTCACGGTGGCGGAGCAGCCGAGCGTAGTCGCACTGGACAACGTTGACGTGTTGGCTATCCCGTGGCCCGAGAAGGCATGGCTCGCCGCACGCGGATGGACGGGCGAGACCGGCGATCAGGCCGGGCAACACGCGCTCGGAGACATGGTCCGGGCGATGGCGGCGACGCGGAGCGATCCGAGCCGGCCGCTCATTGTGGTCGGTCACCTCGCTGTCGGTGGAGCCGTGGCGTCGAGCGGGCAACCGCTGATCGGGCGCAGCCTTGAGATGGCGCTCGGCGACCTCACGGACCTTGGCGCCGTCTTCACGGCCTTGTCGCACATTCACCGCCCCCAGGAGCTGGCGCCGACCGTCTTCTATATCGGAAGTCTCAACTGCGTCGACTTCGGCGAGGAGGACGAGGCCAAGCGCGTCGTCCTGCTCACGGTCCACGACGACGGCACGGCCGAGTGGGAGTCGATCCCGGTGCCGTGCCGGAAGTGGGTGACGGTCGAGGCCTGCCTCGAGGAACTCGACGAGGACGTCCTCGGACACCGCTTGGAGCGCGTCCGTGGCCAGGCGTGGGACGACGAGCTAGAACCCGGGCGGTTTCGCGGAATGAACGTCCGCTACACCTACGAGGTGCCGGAGGAGTACGCGGCGAAGTTCGACCACGCCGAGATCGAGCGCCGCTTCGCCGCGGCGCACACCCTGAAGATCGTCCCCGTCGTCGAGCGCGCCGCCCGGGTCCGGGCGGCCGAGGTCGCCGAGGCGAAGACCGTCGCCGACAAGCTGGCGGCGTGGGGCGCCGCGACTGACACCCCCATCACCTCAGGCGCGGTCGAGAAACTCAACACCCTCCAGGAGGAAGTCAATGGCTGAGAACTCACGAGTCGAATCCGGCGACTGCGCTGTCAATCTCCGTGCCGTCGTCGGCGCTCGCGTCCGCGCCGAGCATGAGCCGGCGATCACGGCCGAGATCGACCGCCGCATGGCCGCTGTCGAGGCCGCCCTCGCCGGGGGAGTCGAGCCGCCACCGCCGCCCCGCAAGCCGCGGAGCGACAGGGGCACCCGGCGGGCGACCAAGCCTATCCCGGCCGAGCCCGACGACGACGGCCCGCGCATCTTCATGGCGGCAGAGGACCCGGCCGACGAGACGAAGCCGGCAGAGGCCGAGGCGCCCGAGCCCGACATGCCGCCCCAGGACATCGACGAGGGGACGACAGGGGAGGACCCGAGGCCCGCACGCCGGCGCCGCGCGCACAAGGATGCCCCTCCCGTGAACGTCGAGCCCGCTCCCGTGAACGAAACGCCGGCGCCCGTGAACACCGGGCACTCCCTCGACGCTCGCGACAACGGCTACACGCCGCTGGCGCCCACGGCCGACACCGGGGCAGCCCGTCAGTGCCGTTGCGGCCACGCCTCCGGCGTCCACGGCACCGACGAATACGGCAGGTTGACCGGTTGCATGGTCGGAGGCTGCGGCTGCCGGCGCCACGTCGAGGCCGACCCGCTCGGCCTCGACGGCTGGGTGCCGCCGAGCGAGCGCAAGGAGGTGAGCGATGAGGCTTCGTAGGCTCACCCTCCGCGGGGTCACGAGGTTCGTCGAGGCCGAGGTCGACTTCGAGGCCCTCGGCGAGGGCCTCGTCGCCATCGCCGGCGCGAACGGCGCCGGCAAGACCACTATCCTCGAGGCGCCGTTCGCTGCGCTCTTCGGCGAGTTCCCGACCAGGCCCGGCAGCCTCTACGGGGTCGCGCACGGGAAGGACGCACGCCTCGAGCTGGAGGTCGAGAACGGCCAGCCCTACCGCGCGCTCGTCGCCGTCGACGCCGTGCGGCAAACGAGCGAGGCGTACCTCTACAACGGCAACGGGGCGCCGGTGAACCCGTCGGGCAAGCTCCGAGAGTACGCGGCGGCGGTCGAGCAGCGGTTCGGCTCGCCCCGCCTCATGCTCTCGGCGGCGCTGTCCTGCCAGTCGAAGCGGGGGAGCTTCCTCGACCTCTCGAAGGCCGAGCGGAAGGACCTCCTCGCGGAGATCCTCGACACCGCGGGGCTGCAGCGCCTCGCCGAGGCGGCACGCGCGAGGGCGAAGGCCGGCGAGCTGGCACTCGAGCGGCTCCGGGGGCAGCTCGCCGCGGCCGAGGCGGAGCTGGGCGGGCTCGGGGCCGACGTTGACCTCGAGGCGCTCCACCACGAGCAGGCGACGACCGAGGTCTTCCGGGCGACCGCTAAGCTGTCGCTCGAGCAGGCCCGCCAGCGTGAGCAGGACCTCGCGGTGGAGCGGACGAAGGCAGACGAAGCGCGGCGCACCCGCGATCGGCTGCGCCAGGAGTACGACGAGGTCGCCCGGCAGCGCGACGCGGCAGCGCGGAAGGTGCAGGCGCTTGCGGTCGAGCGGGCTGAGCTGGCCGGCCGGATCGAACGGCAGTCCGCCGAGCTGCAGGCCGAGGCGGCCCGTGTCGACGAGTACCGGACGGCGGTCGAGCGGCTTGGCGACGTTCGGGAGCGCCGCACCAGGGAGCAGGCGAGCCTCACCGTCGCGGAGGCGGCCCTCAGGAAGGCGCGGGAGGTGCTCCAGGCGAAGCACCGGGAGACCGGCCCGCTCGGCGCCGCCATGGCCGCCCTCGACACGGCAAAGCGGCAGGCCGGGCTCCTTGACCGGGTGCCGTGCACGGCCGCGGAGACCTGGTACGACGGCCGGATTGACGACCCCGCCACCGTGGTGGCAGGTCTCGCCGAAAACTGCCCTCTCCTCGCGGATGCCCGCAACGCACGGGAACAGGTCGACGAGCTCCAGATGAAGGTCGAATACTTCCAGGCGCTCGAGGCCGAGCTGCCGTCCTACCAGCAGGCGGTCGACGAGGCCGAGCTGCAGGTCACCGGCGACCGGGGCTCCCTCGCCGACCTCGAACTGACGATCGGCACGCTCGAGCCCCAGGCGGCCAAGCTGGCCGGCGCGGTGGCCGCGCGCGGGCGGATCGCCGACCTCGAGGGCGAGCTCGCCCGCGGGCTTGACACGATCGCACGTCGGCGCGAGGACCTCGAGGCGGAAGCGGCGCTCCTGAGCGCCCGGCTCGCCGGGATCCAGACCGAGGTCGAGGAGACACCCCTGCCGGATACCGCGGCGCTCGACCGGAGCCTCTCCGCGGCAACGACGGAGATCGCCGCGCTCCGCGCCCGGGTCACCGAGCTGCAGGACCGGCTCCGGGTCCTCGATCGGGACATCACCCGGGCCGAGGAGACGGCACGCCGGCGGGGCGAGCTGCAGGCCCGCCTCGAGGCGGACCGGGCCGCCGAGGCGGTGACGGTCCGGGACCTCGGGGAGTGGGCCCTCCTCGAGCGTGCCCTCGGCCGCGACGGCATCCAGGCGATGGAGATTGATGCCGCGGGACCCGAGCTGTCGAGCCTGACCAATGACCTCCTGCACTCCTCGTTTACCGACCGTTTCGAGGTTGCCTTCGTCACCCAGGCTCTGCGGGCCGACGGCAAGGGCTCCAAGGAGGTATTCGAACTCAGGGTGATCGACCACGAGCGCGGCCGGGAAGGCAGTGTCGACTCCCTTTCCGGCGGAGAGAAGGCGGTGATCTCCGAGACCGTTTCCCTCGCGCTCGCCGTGTACGTTGGGAAGCATTCCGGGCGACGCTTTGAGACACTTTTTCGGGACGAAACCGCGGGCGCCTTGGACCCCAACAACGCCCATCGCTACATCTCGATGTTGCGTCGCGCCCGCGAGCTCGCCGGCGCTTTCCAGGTCATCTTCATCTGCCAACAGACCGAGCTTTGGGAGCAGGCCGACGCCGTGTTGTGGGTCGAAGATGGCCGGATCGAGGTACGGCGATGAACCGCAGAACGGTTGCTGAGCGGTTCTGGTCGAGGGTCGTCAAGACGGCAGGTTGTTGGCTGTGGACCGGAGCCAAGAACAACCACGGCTACGGGCAGATTCGCGTCAACCGGGCGAACGTCCTAGCGCACCGGGTTTCCTGGGGATTGATCCACGGAACTCCTCCTCCCGGGAACCTCTGCCATAGCTGCGATTGTCCAGCCTGCGTCCGTCCTGACCACCTCTTCGTTGGGGATCAGAGCAGCAACATGCTGGACTGCGCAGCCAAGGGGCGCCTCGGGGTCCATCGGCATCCGGAGCGGACAGCGCGGGGGTCGAGGCAACATCTCGCCAAGCTGACGGAAGCCGACATCCCGATCATCTTCGCCATGCGAAGCGATCGGGTTTCGATGCTTCGAATCGCCAGGCGCTTTGGCGTGAGTCGGTCGGCCATTGCGTCGGTCCTCGATGGCGCGACCTGGCGCCACGTCCAGGCTGTCGACGAGGTGCGTCCGTGACCCGCCCGATCGCCGTCTCGGCGCGGTGCGAGCGCTGTGGGCGCGACCTCTACGTCGAGGGCGCGGTGTGGACGCGAACGCACGTCTGGGTCGCCGCTGTCGGCCCGTGCCCGAACTGCGATCCCGCGAAACCTCAACCATCACATGAGATCCCCCGACCGGGCGGCGTGGACAGGGGAGCGGCTGGTCGGAGCCGCTCCCGCAATTCGAGGTGACGATGGACTGGATCCGCGTCGAGGGCAATCTGCCGGGCCATCCGAAGGTCGGCCGACTCGCCAGAACCCTCCGAATTTCGAGGGTCACGGCGGTCGGCCACCTGGTGTCGCTCTGGTGTTGGTCGGTGCAGTACGCCGGTGAAGGACGGTCACTGGACCCCTCAGAAACCGCCGAGGCCGCTTTTTGGTCTGGGGACCAACAGCGCTTCTTTGATGCCCTCTCGTCGTGTGGGTTCATCGACAACGACGGGTGCCTCCATGACTGGCAAACCTATCAGGGGGCTATAGTTGAGAAGCGCAAGAGGGATCGTGAGTACGCGAAGAAATCGCGCGAGGCTCGCGCGACCGTCGCGCGACCATCGCACGACCGTAGCGCGACCGTCGCGACGCACGAGACGAGACGTAACGAGACGATACGTAACGACAAGACAGAGACCCCCCCAGCCCCCCCTGCGCCGCCTGCCGGCGGCGCGCGCGATCTCTCGACGGAGTCGGGTCACGGCAAGGGCAAGGCCGGGAAGCAGCCCGACCCGAACCTCGACGGCTTCGAGGAGTGGTGGGCCAAGCTCCCACCCGAGATGCGCAAGGCGCCGGGCAAGGCCCGCGAGGTGTGGGCCGGCCTCTCGACGTTGAACCGAGCAAAGGCGCTGAAGTTCATCCGGCCGTGGTGCGACAACTGGGCGAGGGACTGGGAAGCTCGAGGGCGACCGCAGGATTCATTTCCACCGTTCGCCGCAAACTGGCTCGCCCAAGAACGGTGGGACGACGCGCTGCCCGACGCCAAGCTGTACCCGGAGCAGTCGCCGACCAGGGCCGCGTTCTTCGCTGGCGCGGCTGCCACAGCGGAGCCCGAGTACCCGCCCGAGGACGTCCAGGACACCGCCGACGGTACGGACACGGCGGATCGTCCCGGACGTGGAAAAAGCGATGAGGGGGTGAACCATGCACGATCGTGAGTCGCCGCTGTGGGTTGCCGACTTCTTGCTGAACTGGCTTCGGTTTGCGAGCGAGCCGGTAAAGCGCGACGAGCTGACGGACGTTGTCCTGCAACACTCGGCCGCCGCAGGCTTCGACTGGAAGCGGTCGACGGCTGCCCGTCGGGTGCGCGAGGCGATCGCCGAGCTGATCGACCTCGGCTACCCGGTGTCGTCGACCGGGGCCGGCCTCAGACTCGACGACACCGACCAGGCGCGCGAGCACGCTGCGCAGAAGCTCGAGCGAGCGGCCGAGACGCTGCAGCGCCGGGCGCGGGCGCTGCGGAGTGGCCGGCAGATGCTCCTCGCGCTCGAGGCGGCTGGGGGTGCGCGATGAGTGCGCTCGTGGAGGACCGATGGCGCAGCGAGTGAGTGACGAGCGGATTGAGGCAGAGCTACCGCGTGCCGAGCAACTCAAGACCGATCTGCGAGCCTGCTACTACCACCCGGCGCTTCTCGACCTCCGCGACGCCCGCGCACGGATCGCGGAGCTGGAGTCGGCGCTGCGGCCATTCGCAGCACCCGGTAGCGTCACGGGGCGCGATCTCGACGAAGCCGAGCGCGTGCTCGGGGAGGGGACATGATCCGACAGTGTGAAGAGTGCGGCAACTGGATCGCGAGCGAAGCTGACCAACCCTGCCATGAGAACGTGCGACGTGATGTCTACGGGTTTCCTGAACCGTTCCTCTGCGGCCCTCTCGGTCGATCCATTGAGGACGTGACAGTAGCCCTCGCCGCCGAGCGTGCGGCGCGGGAGAAGGCGGAACGGGAGAGGGACGAGGCGCAGCGCAAGCTCGCGGAGCGCGACGAGCAGATCGCCGCACTACAGCAGCAATTTGCAGCCCTGGAGCCGGTCCTTGCCGAAATCCGAGGCGCAGCGTACAACCCGGCCATCACCCTAATCAGCAGAGAAGTCGTTAAGGACTGGTGGCTTCGCGCCGCCCGCGCAAAGGGAGTGCTTCCGTGAGCGCCGCCCCGCTCGGCGGCTACTGGGCGAACAAGACGCCCGAGGAGCGCGCGGCGATCCGGGCGCGGATGAGTGCGGCCCACCAGGCGCGAAGGGCGGCCGGGATCAAGCCGGGGCCGAAGTCGCTTCCGCCTGACAAGGTCGCTGCGATGCAGAAGGGCGCCCGGCGCTGGCGCGATTCGCTGACGCCGGAGCAGCGCGAGGAGCAGCGGAGGAAGATCGGCGAGGGGATGCGGAAGGCGCACGCGGCGAGGAAGGCGCTGCTCGAGGGTGCGCGGCAGCTCGCCGAAGCTGCCGGCGACCAGGCCGTCGAGGAACACCGTCAGCGCGTGACCGAGGATCCGCTCCCGCCGCCTGCCCCCGTCGTCGATACGCAGACCAAGGCGGTCCCGGCGCTCATTGTCAAGGGCGCCGCGTCTTTGCTGATGATCCGCGCCGGGGCGATCCTCGACGCCGGGCTCGCCGCGGCTCGGCAGGCGATCGCCGTCCAGCTCGAGGAGGCGGATGGCGCGCGCCACGTCGCCGAGCTCGCGCTCGCGTTCGTTCGGGCGGACGCCAAGAGCCGCGCGACGTTCGACGCGCTGGTCGCGCTGCGCCGCGCGGCACTGGCGTGGGATGAGACGCGGGGAGGTGGGCGGTGATCCTCGCCCTCGACCTCGGGACACATTGCGGCTGGTCGCTCCGCGACGAGGCGGCCGTCGTCGATTCTGGCGTCTGGGACTTCACCCCGCGCAAGGGCGAGGCCCCGATCACCCGCCCGGCCCGCTTCCACGGCCGCCTCCGCGGGATGCTCGCGACCTACCAGCCCGACCAGGTCGCCTACGAGGCGATCAACAACCTCCGCGGCCTGGACGCGGTGCGCTGCTACCTGCAGCTCGAGACGGTCCTGCTCCTTGAGCTGGCCTACCGCAACGACGACCTGGCCCGGAAGGGCATGCGGCCGATCGCCGTCACGCCCCTGAGCCCGGCCGCGATCAAGAAGCACGCCACCGGGCACGGGAACGCGGACAAGACCGCGATGGCGGTCGCCGCGGCGCGGCGGTGGCCCGGGTGGACTCCGGCACGGGAAGACGAGGTCGACGCGCGCTTCGTCGGGGAGGCCGCGGCTGCGGGGGTCCCACCGCCAACTCGTCGACGTCGGACGCGAACGGAGGTGGCGCATGTGGCGGCGTAAGCGAGACGTGACGCGGAGGAGCCAGTGAACTACCTCGCCCTGCGCCTCGCCGTTGTGCTCGGCTTCAGCGATCTCCGGCCACTGTCAGAGGGGCAGGTTCGGGCGATTCTGCGGAGGTGGGCGCGGATGCGGACGGATGGCGCGAGGGACGGCGCCCTTGGGATGCCGCACGGAGGGCCGACTCGTGAGCCCGGATGGCTGCTGTGGTGCGCGACGGTGGACTGCAAGCTCGGCAGACTCCCCCGGCATCAGACGCCGTTGCTGTCGGCGTGGGAGTGCAGCGGCCCGGAATGTGAGGCGCTGGTGTCCGACGTGCTGGAGGCCGAGGCGGGCGAGCTGTGGGCGGACAGGGCGCGGGCCGCGCGGTGCGGGAGGCGCCAGTTCGGTGAAGCGCGCGAGGCGCAGATTCGCGAAGTGCGGCAGGCGCTCGGCGAGCTGGTCCGGTCGCGGGCCTACGCGGTCGCGATGGAGCGGCTGCGGTGGGAGCTGGCAGAGGCGATGGACGATCCGAGCTTCGCGGGGGCGTGGGATCGGCTGCAGAGACGGGAGGCGGAGTGAGGGGGGCTTGACAAACCGGTGACGCAGGCCCCATGCTGTGAAGCGCAGGCTACTGCCATCGGAAGGCCCCGGAGACGGGGCCTTCGGCTTTCCGGCAACATGAATGGGCGCCAGGCACGAAGATCAGACGAAGGCCGCAGTCCTGGCCGCGCTTCTGAGCGGGCAAGGTGTGTCCGAGGTCGCGCGCAAGTACAACATCCCCAAGCAGACCGTCTCGCAGTGGAAACACACGATGCTGCCTGCAACGTCGCTCGAGGAGCTGTCCGAGCGCACACAGGTCAGGTTCGATGAGCTCCTCGCCACCTATCTCGCCGAGACTCTCACTACGCTTGCGGCGCAGCAGCGCCACTTCCGAGACCCGGAATGGCTCAAGAAACAACCCGCCCACGAGCTCGCCGTTCTTCACGGCGTGTCCGCCGACAAAGCGATTCGCATTCTCGAGGCGGCGGAGGCAGCTACTTCGGGAGAGGTCAATGCTCGCTGAGCTTGCGCTGGCCGGGTCGTCCGTGCTGTTCCGCGGCGCCAGCCTCGAAGCGCAGGCGATCACGGCGCACGAGTGGATCGTGGCCGGCCCGGCTGAGACCGGGAAGACCTTCGCCCTCATGCACCGGCTCGCCGGAATCCTGGAGGGCACGCCAAGGGCGAGCGGGGCTCTCGTCAGGAAAGTCCGCACGGACATGACCGGCAACGTCCTCGTTACGTGGCAGCGCGTGATAGATGCCAGGGGCGGTTGGTCGGCGTACGGAGGCGAGGAACCAAAGTGGTTCGACCACACGAACGGCTCGCGCCTCTACATCGGCGGCATGGACCGCCCCGGCAAGGTCCTGTCGGGCGAGCGTGACGTGATCTGCGTCAACCAGGCCGAGGAGCTGCATCTGGAGGACTGGGAAACGCTGTCGACTCGCTGCACCGGCCGCGGCGCCGTGGTCGAGTACCCGATGCTCTTCGGCGACTGTAACCCGGGGCCGCCGTCGCATTGGATCCTCAGCCGCCCCTCGCTCAAAGTCCTGCACTCCCGGCACGAGGACAACCCGACGCTCTACGATGAGCAGGGCAACCTCACGCCGCAAGGGGTGCGCACGATGGCGGTCCTCGACGCACTCACCGGGGTGCGGAGAGAGCGGCTGCGGTTCGGCCGGTGGGTCTCCGCCGAGGGCGTGGTCTACGACCTGTTCGACCTCGGGGCTCACGTCATCCCGCGCCTCGAGATCCCGGCCTCCTGGCCGCGCTATCGCGTTCACGACTTCGGCTTCACGAACCCCTACGTCTGCCAGTGGTGGGCGAGGGACGACGACGGCCGGCTCTACCGCTACCGGGAGATCTATCGGACGCAGCGGCTCGTCGAGGATCACGCGAAGCAGATCAAGGCGCTCTCCGTGGGCGAGAGGATCGTTGCGGACGTCTGCGATCACGATGCCGAGGGCCGGGCGACGCTCGAGAAGTACCTCGGGATCCGCACGACCGCCGCACGCAAAGACGTGCTGTCGGGCATCGAGGCGGTGAAGAGCCGCCTGCGGCCGGCCGGCGATGGCAAGCCTCGGATGTTCTTCCTCGTCGACTCGCTCGTCGAGCGCGATCCGTCGCTGGTCGCCGCGCACCTCCCGGTCTGCACCGAGGAGGAGATGGGCGTCTACGTGTGGGCACTGGGGCCTGACGGCAGGCCGAGAGTCAAGGAAGCCCCGGTCAAGGAAAACGACCACGGCCTCGATGCGACGCGCTACCTCGTGCAGCATGTTGACAAGCCCATGCTCGAGGTGAAGAGCTTCCAAGGGTAGGGACCGCCATGCCAGAGACCGACCTGCAGCGCGCGTACACGGCGCTGAACGGGAAGACTGCGCTCTACGCGAAGCTCCTGGCCTACTACGACGGCGAACAGCCCCTGCTGTACACGGCGCAGCGGCTGAAAGAGATCTTCAAGGGGATCGACGCCTACTTCGCTGAGAATTGGTGCGTCGTCGTCATCGACGCAGTGCTCGACCGCCTCGTACTCGAGGGCTGGACGTCAAAGGACAAGGCAGCCGCGCAGAAGCTCGAGCTGCTGTGGAAGGCGCAGAACCTCGCCATGGAGTCGGCTGACGCGCACGAGGGGGCGCTGGTCTGCGGCGAGTCGTTCGTCGTCTGCTGGCCTGACGATGCCGGCATTCCGCAGGCGTACTACAACGATCCGCGCCTCTGCCATGTGTTCTACCGCGCCGAGGATCCGCGCTCGGTCGAGTTCGCGGCGAAGTGGTGGATCGAGCCGAGCTCGACGACGTACCGGCTGAACCTGTACTACGCGGACCGGATCGAGCACTACGAGACGCGCGGCAAGGCCGACAGCGTGTCAAGCGCCGCCGCCTTCACGCCGATCGCCGACGACCCCGAGGTGCCGAATCCGTTCGGGTTCGTCCCAGTCTTCCACCTTCGCCCGTCGCGGCGCGTCATCAAGAGCGACCTCGTCAACGTCATCCCGCTGCAGAACGGGATCAACAAGCTGCTCACCGACATGATGGTGTCCGCCGAGTTTGGCGCGTTCCGGCAGCGGTGGGTGATCGCGAACACCGACGTCCAGGGCAAGCTGAAGAACGCGCCCAACGAAATCTGGATGTTCCCGGCCGGCGACGGGACCGGGCAACAGACGCAGGTCGGGCAGTTCGAGGCGACGAACCTCACCGGCTACCTTGACGCGGTCGATAAGCTGGCGAACGCGGTCGCGGTGATCTCGAAGACGCCGAAGCACTTCCTGTTCGGCCAGGGCGGCACGCCGAGCGGCGAGGCGCTCATGGCGCTCGAGGCGCCACTCAACAAGCGGGTCTATGACCGGATCAGCCGATTCTCCGCAACGTGGTCCGACGTCGCCGCTGCGTTGCTCGCGATGTCAGGTGTCGCCGTTCCGGATGACATCACCACACGCTGGGCGGCCGTCGAGTCCATCCAGCCTCGGACGGAGGCCGAGATCATCCAGCTCCGCACGCAGGCCGGGATGCCGCTGACGACCGCGATGCGCCTCTCGGGCGCCGACGAAAACGACCTCGATCAGCTCGCGAAGGATCAGAAGGCGGAGTCGGCTGCGGCGCAGGCGACGCTCGCGCAGGCGCTCCTCGCGGCGCAGCGTCGCGTCGACGGAGGCGGGCAGGCATGAGCGCGGTTCTCGATACCGTGCGCGCCGGCCAGGCGCGGCTCCGTGCCCGCGAACAGGCGACGATCACGTACCTGCTCCGACGCTGGCGTGAGGTCGAGGTAGCACTGCAGGCGCAACTCGACGCGGTCGCGCTCGAGCTGCAGGCTCGGCAGGCAGCGGGCGAGACGATCACCCAGGCGACGCTCTTGCGCGACGCGCGCTACCGGGCGCTCCTGGCGCAGGCGCAGCTCGCGCTCGAGCGCTTCCGTGACGATGCCGAGCGTCGATTGCAGGCGGAACGCGAGGCGGCGTTGCGGCTGGCGTCGGACGTCGCGCGGGATGCGATCCGCGCGGTGTACGCGGGGTCTGGCGTCGTCGTGCCGTCGTTCTCCGTGCTGCCGGTCGAGGCGATCAACGCCATGGCGCTCGGGCTCGCAACGACCGCACCGCTCGGCGCGCTCTTGGAGTCCGCCTTCCCAACGGCGATCGACGGGCTGTCGCGGGCGCTGCTGCAAGGCTTGGCGCTCGGTCGCAACCCGCGGGCGATTGCGCGGGACATGGCGGACGGCTTCGGGCTCGGGCTCGATCGCGCCATGACGATCGCGCGGACCGAGGTGCTGCGCGCCTACCGCGAGTCGACGCGCACGAGCTACCAGGAGTCGGGCGTGGTCCTCAAGTACAAGCGGCTGTCGGCACATGACGCGCGGGTCTGCATCGGGTGCATCGAGCAGGACGGACAGGAGTACGACCTGGAATCCGACTTCGATGAGCACCCGAACGGCCGCTGCGCGCTGGTGCCGCTCGTGATGGATGCGCCGCCGCCCGAATGGCTGTCCGGCGAGGATTGGCTGCGGTCGCAAGACGAGATGACGCAGCGGGAGATCCTCGGCCCGCGGCGCTTCGAGTTGTGGCAGAGCGGCGAGGTGCCGCTCTCGCGCATGGCGCAGCACACGCACGACGAGGAGTGGGGCGGGGCGTGGGTCCCGACCCCGGTGAAGGATCTCAGACCCTCGGCGTGAGGCCGGGGATGGAGGCGAGATGCCAGATGACCAGGGTGAGCAGGGAAACAACGGGCAGGGCGGAGAGAGCGGGAAGCCTCCGCTCACCTTCGGGGCGTGGCACGAGGCACAGCCTGACGAGGTGAAGGGGCTGCTCGAGGGCCACACGAAGGGTCTCAAGAGCGCGCTGGACGCCGAGCGCACCTCGCGAAAGGAGCTGGAGAAGCAGCTCCGTGACGCGGCAAAGAAGGCGGAGAAGGGCTCGGAGGCCGAGAAGGCGCTGAGCGAAGCGGCCGACCGGGCGAAGGCGCTCGAGCGGAAGGCGGGCTTCATGGACGTGGCGCACGCGGCCGGGGTGACGAATCTCTCCCTGGCCTTCCTCGCCGCATCCGAGGCCGGACTCGTGCGGGATGACGGGTCCTTCGACGCCGCCGCGTTGAAGGCGAAGTTCCCGGAGCTGTTCGGCACGGCGAAGTCGCCGGGCAAGGGCAACGCCGGGGACGGTCGCGAGGGTGGCAAGCCTGCCGGCGACATGAACGCGGCCATCCGTTCGATGGCCGGATACCGAACCTAGGAGGACTCACATGCCCTACAACAGCATCATCAGCCGCACCGACGCGGCGGACCTGATCCCCGAAACGGTCTCCCGGGAGATCATCCAGGGGGCCGTCGAGCAGAGCGCGTTCCTGCGCCTTGCCCGCCGCCTCCAGAACATGCCCACCAACCAGACGAAGATGCCCGTCCTGTCCCTGTTCCCGACGGCCTACTTCGTGACCGGTGACAACGGCCTCAAGCAGACGTCCGAGGTCAACTGGTCGAACAAGACGATCGACGCGGAGGAGATCGCCTGCATCGTCCCGATCCCCGAGTCGGTCCTCGCGGATTCCGCGTACGACATCTGGGGCGAGGTCAAGCCCCGCGTCGTCGAGGCGGTCGGCAAGGCTCTCGACGCGGCGGTGTTCTTCGGGACCAACGCGCCGGCCTCGTGGCCGGACGACATCCGGACAGCGGCCGTGGCCGCCGCGAACAACGTCGCAATCGGCGGCGTCGGCGACCTGTACGACGACCTGCTCGGCGACGGCGGGGTCATCTCCAAGGTCGAGGCCGACGGCTTCATGGTCAACGGCCACGTCGCGGCGATCGGGATGCGCTCGAGGCTCCGCGCGGTGCGCGACACGGCCGGGCAGCCGCTCTTCATGCGGTCCATGCAGCAGGCCGGGCAGTACGAGCTCGACGGGGCGCCGATCCTCTTCCCGCGCAACGGCGGCTTCAGCACCGCGACGACCTGGATGTTCTGCGGCGACTTCTCGCAGTTCGTCTACTCCATCCGGCAGGACATGACGTTCAAGCTGCTCGACCAGGCCGTCATCCAGGACGGCGCCGGGGCGATCGTCTACAACCTCGCCCAGCAGGACATGGTCGCGCTGCGCTGCGTGATCCGGCTCGGCTGGCAGTGCCCGAACCCCATCAACCAGCTCCAGGCCACGGAAGCCAGCCGCTACCCGGTCGGCGTCCTGACCACCTGAGCGGAGGCGGCCATGCGGAAGACCTTCGCGCTCACTGTCGCGACGCTGCTCCTCGCGAGCTTCGCCGCGGCGCAGTACCCGGCGGCGCCCGCGCCGTCGTCCTTTGCCCCCGCGTGGGGCAAGACCTCGCGCGTGTTCGTCGTCGATCCGGCGAACGGCAGCGACTCCAACTCCTGCATCAGCTTCGCGTCGCCGTGCGCCGGGCTGGCCGCGGCCTACGCGAAGACCGTGTCCGGCCGTAACGACACGGTGCTGCTCGTCGGCGGGGCGACCGCCACGAATCCGACGGCAACGATCACCTGGGCGAACAGCTACACGCACCTCGTCGGCCTGACTGGGGATCTTCCCGGCATGGGCCAGCGGGCGCGAATCGTCGGGACCTCGGCGAACGCGCTGACCGAGGTCATCACGTTCTCGGGCTCCGGCTGCATCGTGAAGAACATCCAGGTCTTCAACGGAGCCTCGACCGCGATCGACGCCGGAGCCGCGACGGTCTCAGGCTCGCGCAACTACTTCGAGAACGTCTTCTGGGCCGGCATGGGCGATGCGACGGCCCTCGGGCCGGCGACGCGCGCCGGGGGCTACTCGCTCAAGGTGACGGGTTCCGAGAACATGTTCGTCAGCAACACGATCGGACTCGACACCGTCGTCCGGTCGGCAGCCAACTACGAGCTCGCGGTGTCAGGCTCCCGAAACTCGTTCCGCGACAGCCTGATCCTGTCGAACTCCGTGACCTCCGGCAAGTTCCTCGTGCAGATCGACAACTCGGCCGGGGACCTGCGCTACACGACCTTCACCCGCGTGCTGTTCCACAACTACACCGAGAACTGGGCGAGCGGGATCTCCAACGCCTTCGACATGCCGGCCGGCGGGAGCACGCACTACGTGATCCTCGACGACTGCCAGCTCGTCGGCGTCGGATCCGGGTGGGCTGACACCGTCACACACGTCTACCTCGACGGCGCACAACCGAACGCGGGCGCCGGCATCTCGACGAACCCGACGACCTGAGGAGGCTCAGCATGACCGCAACCATCAAGGACAACCTGGCGAACCCCGGCCAGCGGCTCGTCTACTACATCGAGGGCGTGGCGTCGACGGACAACGCCGGGCAGTTCGCCATCGCCAACCCGTTCGGCGAGACGGTCCTCATCCGTCAGGCCGAGCTCGTCACGAAGGTCGCCAGCACCGGGGCGGCCAACCTCGGCATCGGGATCACCACCGTCGCGGCGAAGGCGACCGACGTTCTCAACGACGCGGCCGTCAACGGCCTCGCCGCGAACCACATCTACAACGCCTTCGCGCAGCAGGCCACCGCCAAGACCGCCATCTCCGCCCCGGCGCTCTGGACGACCGCGCTGTACCTCACCGGGACCGCATCCGGATCGATGGTCGGGTACAAGGGCTACCTGCTCCTCGAAGTCATCCGCATCGGCGACCTGGCGTAGGCCAATGGCTGCCTCAGCCGCACAGAAGGCCGCGCTTCGCCGCATGACCGCCGAGCCGACGGAGGAGACGTACTCCGACGCCGCGCTCGCGACGATGATCGAAACCTATCCGCTGGTCGACGCCCGCGGGGAGGAGCCGCTCATCGAGTCGGAGACCACGCCGGGCACGCTCGAAGCAAACCCGGACTGGGTCGCGACCTACGATCTCGCGGCGGCGGCGGCTGACATCTGGGCGGAGAAGGCGGGGGCTCTCGCCGCCGACTACGACTACCAGGCGGACGGCGGGCGGTTCGACCGCTCGCAGGCCTACGAACAGGCCATGAAGCAATCCCGGTTTTACCGGGCACGCCGCTCGCCGTCCACCGTTACCCTGGTCCCGGTCCCGCTGCAGCAGGGGTCCGAGGACATCGAGGAGTGACCATGGAGTTCATCTTTCAGAGTCCCAAGAAGACCAAGCTCCGCTCGGCCCCGGTCGACGAGACGGACGTCGCGCGGATTCAGTGCCTCACCGAGGCCGGATGGAAGGTTGTCGAGCGCATCGGCGAGCCCGCGAAGGCCAAGGGCCGCAAGGCCAAGGCTGACGAGGACGACGAGAAGTGAAGCACTTCACCTCCGCCGAGCTGGCCGCGTTGCGGGCGGCGCAAGAGAGCGCGATGCAGGACGTCTGCCTCGTCCAGTCACGCACGCTTGTGACGACCGACCTCGGCTACCCGACGGAGACGTGGTCAGATGGCGTGCTCGTGCCGTGCGGGTTCGACCCGTCCGGGGGCGGGGAGATCCCGGGTCCGGAGCACGCGATGATTACGGCGGACGCCGCGGTACGGCTCCCTGGCGTGACCGTGATCGGCATTCACGACCGCATCAAGCTCACCACGCGGTACGGCGAGCCGATGACGCCCGCCTACTACGACGTCGTTGCGCCGCCTGAGATCGGCCCGAGCGGCGTCGTCGTGCGGGTTAACAGGGTCGAGGTGTAGCGTGGCGGACGCCATCAGGACCCAGATCGTCGGGCTTCGCGAGTTGAAGGCGAAGCTCCTCAAGCTGTCAGACGTCGGCGAGGTCATGGGCAGTGCGCTGCTTGCCGGCGGCTACATCATCGAGGGCGGGGCGAAGATTCGCTGCCCCGTCGACACCGGCAACCTCCGCGGCTCGATAGGCGCCCGGAGGCTGTCGCAGGACGACCGGTCGGCGTCCGTCATGGTGGGAACCGGAGTGGAGTACGCGGCGGCCGTGGAGTTCGGATTCCACGGCGTCGAGACGGTTCGCGCCCATCAGCGCCGCTCGCCGCTCGGCGGGATGCACACGGTCCGGCAGCACTCGCGGTCGGTCCACCGGGCGGCGCGTCCGTACTTGCGTCCTGCGTTCGACGAGTCTCGTGGCATCGTGCTCGAGACGATCTCGGCGCAGTTGCGCCGGGCTCTCCAGGAGCGGGCGAGGTGAGCGACTTCAAGTCCTCGCTGCGCCTGCGCTTAATCGCCTCCGGCGCGCTCTACGCGCTCGTCGGAGATCGGATCTACCGGCAGCTCTTGCCCCCCGGGGTCACGTTGCCGGCTGTCAGCTACAACGTCGTCTCGGACATCGGCGAGCAGGCGTACACCGGCCCCGTCGGTCTTCGCGCGGCGCGCGTCCAGTTCTCGGCGTGGGCGGAAACCCCGGAGGTCGCCGACGAGCTCGGCCGGATCATCCGGCAGACGCTCGACGGTTTCCACGGGGCGCTCGGTTCCGTCTCGTTCGGCGGGATCCACCACGTCAATACCGTCGACCTTCACGACGCCGAGGCGCAGCTCTACCACGTCGCGGTCGACTTCCGCGTGATGTACCAGGAGTGACGATGCCCACAACCAAACCCATCAAGCCGCCGATGGCGGCCGGGGCGGAGCCCGCCCCGGAGCCCCCGGCCAAGCTCTCGAAGGCCGCACCGCCGCCGCTGTACGACATCGGCGATTGGTGCGGTCATCCTCAGTACGTGTGCCGCGCGTGCGGCCGAACCTTCCTCGACGACGAGCTGGCGGTGCAGCAGCACACCGCGACCGAGCACCAGCCGATCAGGCCCACGGGCTACGTCGAGGTCCAGACGAAAGGAGTGTGAGCGATGGCGACTGCTCTCACCGTGACCACGCTCGGCGGGCCCTACGCGACGGCACTGACGGCCCTGACCATGGGCGCAGCGGACCCGACGGGCAACTACGTCGTCTCGTTGAACCGTGGCGACATCCTGATCTTCCACAACTCGGGCGCCTCGGAGCGGACGATCACCATCTCGTCCGTCGCGCTCAACGGCCGGACCGGCGACATCACGGCTGCCACGATCGCGGCCGGGATCTACAAGGTGTTCGGCCCGTTCGAGCTCGAGGGCTGGGCGCAGACCACCGGCCGCCTGAACATCACCGTCAACAACGCCGAGGTCCTCGTCGGCGTCCTGCGCCGGTAGGGGAGAGACGAACATGGCTGACACCAACGTAGGGCTCACTGTCCAGCTCCACGACGGCACCTCGACGTACACCGACATCGCCGAAGTGACGGACGTCTCCGGGCTCGGGCTGACGGTCGACGTCACCGAGACCACGCACTACAGCTCGACCTCGGGCTACAAGACCCGTCTGCCGACTCTGCTCGATCTCAAGCCGATCACCCTGCAGGTCAACTTCCTGCGGACCGGCGCGACGCACGACGGGACGACCGGCCTCCTGTACGTCGCGAAGGGCAAGCTGGCGCGGCAGTTCAAGATCCGCACGCCGGCCGCCGCGACGCTGTGGGAGATGACCTGTTACGTCACCGACGTGACGATCAACCCGCCCATCGGCGGCCAGGTGACGGGCTCGTTCACCCTGACCCCGACCGGCGCCCCGATCACCACTCCGTAACGCTTCACGGCTAGCCCGGCCGGGAGAACCGGCCGGGCTCCTCCCGGGAGGGGAGAGACCATGAACCCACTGATCCCGACGGCACAGATCACGCTGCCAGGGGAGGAGACTCCCCGCACGCTGCGCCTGACGATGCGCGCCCTCGCCACGTTCGACAAGCTCACCGGTCGCAACCTGCTCATGGAGAGCCTGGAGTTCCGCAAGCTCACCTTCAACGACGCGCTGGCGCTCCTGTGGGCGACCATGTCGCACGATCCGAAGGCTCCGTCGATCGACGAGCTCGGCGACATGCTGCCGCCGTCGTTCGCGATGATCGCGTTCCCCGTGCTGATCGGCCTGATCGGCGCGTCATTCCCGCAGCCTGAGCCCGGCGAGGCAGCGGCGCAGAGCGAGGGGGCGGCGCCCGCCGGCCCTTTCTCCGAGGCCGCGCCTTCTGGCTCCGACTCTGGTCCCTTGGGCGTGCCGAGCTAGGGCTGGACGATGGCGAGTTCTGGGTGCTCACGCCGGCCGAGTGGCACGCGCTGCGACGGGCGCATGACCACGCCGAGGAGCGCCTTGATCTCCGCTCGGCTCAGGTGTGCGTGATGCTCGGCAACTCCGGTCTCGGCTCGCGCAAGCGGGACGGGCAGCCCTGGAGGCTCGAGGACTTCATGCCTCGCCGCGCCGCCGCGCAGCCGAAAAAGCGCATGTCGCTCGAGGATCAGATCGCGTTCTTCAAGCTCTACGCCGCGGCCTGCGCGCCGCCTGAGGTGACGAATGGCTGACATCGAAGTCCAGCGCCTGCTCGTCATGCTCGAGGCGCGTCTCGACGACTACAACCGCCAGATGCAGACGGCGACCGGTCGCCTCGACCAGGTCGAGAAGGCGCACGGCAAGGTCTCGACGGCCGCAGCCGGCGCGCAGAAGTCGTTCGGCGGGCTCACCTCGGCGGCTGCCGGCCTGGCCGGCGCGTTCGGCGGGCTCCTGTCGATCGGAGCCGTGGCGACGGCGCTACGCTCTGTGGTCGGCGCGTCCATCGAGGCCGAGCGGGCGGACATCAAGCTACAGGCGGTCTTGAAGGCCACGGGTTACGTCGCCGGTGTGACGGCCGAGCAGATCGGCGGCTACGCCTCGCAGATGCAGAGCCTCACCGGCGTCGACGACGACACGATCAAGTCGGCCGCCGCGGTCCTCGCGACGTTCAAGAACGTCCGCGAGCAGGGCTTCGAGCGGACGATGACCGCCGCCCTCGACCTGTCCGCCGTCTTCGGGCAGGACCTGCAGGGCTCGGTCACGATGCTCGGCAAGGCACTCGAGGACCCGATCACCGGCATGACGGCGCTGCGCCGGGTCGGGGTGTCGTTCTCGGAGTCTGAGAAGGAAGTCATCAAGGACCTGGTCGAGCACAACAAGCTTGCCGACGCGCAGGCGAAGATCCTTGCCGTCGTCGAGGCGCAGGTCGGTGGGACGGCGAAGGCCCTCGGGCAGACGCTCGGCGGGCAGATCAACGTCGCGAAGGCCGCGTTCGGCGATCTGCAGGAACAGGTCGGGTTCTTCCTCACGAAGTCGCTGAATCTCGGGATGGTCGCGAACACCTGGGCCGGATGGTTCTCGAAGTGGTCCGGCGCGATGGAGGGCGCGGCGAAGAGCACCGACGGCACAGCGACCAGCCTCAGGGCCGAGGAGAAGGCGCTTCGCGCGAACATCGCGGCGATGGAGGTCGCGGTCAAGGCGACGAAGGCCGGCGACCCGGTCCGCGACCAGCTCATCCGGCAACTGCAAGACGAGCGCCTCAAGCTTGACCTGACCACGAAGGAACTCGGCGAGAAGGTCGAGCAGGAAAAGAAGGCGAAGGATTCCGGCGAGAATCTCACGACCACGACTCGCGAGCTGACGAAGGAAGAGGAGAAGGCCGCCAAGCAGAAGCGCGCGGACGTCGAGGCGACCGAGGATCTGATCGCCGCCAACACGGACCTTGGCGAGGCGCAGCTCGACTACACGCGCGGCCTCGCGGATCTCAATGAGCGGCTGGCGCGCGGCAGCATCTCGCAGCAGCAGTACAACGACGCCATGCTCTCCCTCGGCGTCACCTACGCCAAGGCGCGCGGCGAGGCGAACAACTGGTATCAGTCGCTCATCAAGGTCGAGAAGACGACCGAGTCGAACGCGGAGAAGGCGCGCGAGTTCCGCGAGGCGCTGCAGTGGCTTTACAACGTGTGGGGCGGCACCCAGATGCCGACCTTCGACACGCTCGGCGATGACCTCGGGCAGACGGTCAAGCTTGCCGTGGCCGACGGCTTCGCCGAGGGCATCACCGACGGGATCTTCGGCACGCTTGCCGGGCATGAGTTCGAGGATGCGTGGTCTGGGATCTGGGAGTCGCTGTGGCGTCAGTCGGCGCTACAGATGGACAGCTTCCTCAAGACGACCTTCGAGACCGGGGATTTCCGCAAGGGGCTCGAGGCGGCCGGCGTGATGAAGGGCGGGAAGATCGACTGGGGCGGTGCGTTGGGGGCGGCCGGCGGCATGGTGCTCGGCTACGGCGTGCAAAAGAGCAACCGATGGATGTCGGCCGCTGGCGGTGCGATGTCAGGGGCGTCTATCGGCATGGGGGCCGGTCCGTGGGGGGCGGCGATCGGCGCGGTGATCGGCGCGATCGCCGGTTACATCATGGGCGGTGCCGGCTCCGGCGGCCGGAAGGACTACCGCGTCGGCTTCGGCGGATATGGCGTCCCGATGGTTGGCATGGAGGACGTGAGCGGTCCGGAGCGCGCGGAGCTCGCCAGGCAGTTCCTCGACAAGTACAAGACCTACCGCGCCGGATTCTCCGACGTGATGCAGCTACTCGGTGGATCGGCGGACTTCAGGGGCTTCCAGTTCCAGACATCGGGCAGCTCGCGCGACCTCAACTCCATGTGGAAGCAGATCGTCTCCGGCGAGCTGCCCCGGGCGATGCTCGCGCACATTCAGCCGCAGATGATCGCGGGTCTACAGGGGATGGGGATCGGAAGCGGCCGGATCGGCAGCGAGTTGCAGAGCCTGCAGGAAGGCTCGTTCGACACGGCCTTCGCGAAGTTCAAGGCGTGGCTCGGCGCAATCGTCAGCCTCGACGAGGCCATGGAGACGATGGGCGGCGGTGTCCAGTCGCTGCGTGACAAGGTCAACGAAACGACCCGCGAGAGCTTCCTCGGCGGGTTCGACGACTTCATGGAGCGCGCCCGGGAGCTGACGGAGGGTGTCGAGGGCCTATTCAGCGACGAACAGGTCGCGAACGCGCAGGAACTGCTGGAGCTTGGGCAGCAGCAGTGGCAGGCAACCCTGCAGTACATGGGGCAGCTTGAGTCGTGGATCAAGGGGATCAGCGAGGGCGCCGACGAGACCCGCTTCGGCTGGCAAGAGCAACTCGCCCGCGAGGGTGGCAACGCGAACCTCGGCGCGTTCTGGCAGACCGAGCTCGAGCGCCTGCAAGGCGTGATCGGCGGGGCCGGGAGCGGCGAGCAGATCAGCGAGGCGTGGCAGCGGTTCCAGCAGATCGCCGACCAGCTTTGGAATCTCGACCTCGGTGACGGGGATGCCGCGAACTTCGGGTTCCGCCAGTGGGTCGAACAGCTCTTCGATCAGACCGAGGCGCTTGCGCTCGGCGGGCTTGAGGGCTTCGAGGAAGAGGCGGCGCAGAAGGCAGAGGAGCAGCGCTTGCAGTACGAAGCGATGCGCGACGCGCTCGCCGGCGCGACGTCCGGCGCCTCCGGTACGGACACGGCGATGCAGCAGCTCTCAGAGACGACCGACGAGCTGAACGACGGGCTTCAGGAGACCTCTGACGCGATGGACACGTTCCGGCAGCGCATGGAGGCGACGGCCGCTGTAATGGAGCGGATCAACGGGACGGTCGGCGTCGCGCTCTACCTGCCTGAGCCGTGGCAGGGCGAGCCGAACGCCGGGCAGACCGACCTCGTGCGGATCATTCGGCGGGGGCAGACGTGGTGATCCGATGAGGACCTTTTCTGCTACCGCCGAGGCGGCCCTCGCGGCCGTCAACAAGCTCGAAGCGTGGGGCATTGTGCTCACCCTGCGCGACGCGGCGGCGACGGAGCTCAGCTACACGACAGCCGCCGAGTCGATCCCGTGGGGTGACACGACCTTCATTCCGAAGCCGATGACGGTCGAGTTGACGGACTGGGACAGCCCGGACTTCGCCGAGGCGCGCATCGTGCTCGCGGACTCAGCCTTCGCGCTCGCTCTCTCGCGCCGACGCGGCGAGCTGGACGGCGCGCTTGTGTGGGTCGCCGCTCTTTGGACGACGGCCCCGGCGACGGCATGGGTTGCCGAGACGATGTTTACCGGGCGCGTCGAGGCTGCCTGGCCGAAAGAGGGATGGGTCGCGCTGCGCTGCGGGCCGCGGATGGCGGACTGGGCCGCACAGGCGCCTCCGGCGTTCTCGCCGCTGTGCCGCTACGTCAACGCCACGCAGTGCTCGTTCGTGACGAGCTGCAACCGGACCTACGCGGCCTGCACGGCAAACGCGCAAACGGCGATCTTCGGAGGCTTCCGGTTCCTGCCGGTCGACGGGACGGTCATCGAGTTCCGCGACGGCCGCGTGGTCGTGACGAGGGGGGCCTAGATGAGCGCGCTCTACCCGATGAGCCCGGTCCCACGGGCATTCAGCGAGACGCGCGGCGACTGGCAGGCACTCACGCAGCGCGGGGTCGGCGGGGTGCGCGAGACGCTCGAGCGACTCACCGGGCCGTTGTTCGCGGCGTCCCATGCCTACCCGCTGCAGTTGCCGGGGGAGACCGCGATCCTGGACGCCTTTCACCAAAGCCGGAGGGGGCCCGCGCTCGCCTTCTACCTGGTCTCGTTCGATCCTTACGTCTACCGCGCGCTCGTGCGTCTCGGCCCCGGCAACAGCACGGCGAAGGCGTGGCCGGCTCCGATCTTCGCGCTTGACGAAACGACCTACGCGGCAGCCGCGCTCGCCATCGCAAGCGCCGCGAAGACCCGCGGCACGCACTGGGCGATCGGCGTCGAGAATCGTTGTCTGCAGTCCGAGGACTTCTCCGTCACCGCGACATGGGCCGTGATCGACGGGGCGACCGTTACCCGCACGAGTGGGCAGACGGATCCGCTGGGCGGCGCGCTCGCGTGGCGTATCCAGACGAGCGGAGGAGCGAGCACCCCGAAGCTTCAGCAGCAGATCGGTGTCCCTGCGCTCGCCCAGGTATCGCGCACGTCGATCTGGGTGAAGAACCTGTCCGCAACTAAGGCGGTCACGGTGATTGCGGCGGTCGGCTCGTCCCAGGTGATCGCGGCGGCGGCCGACTGGACGCAGGTTGTCCTCGCGCCAACTGGCGACGGAGCCGAGACGCACGTGATTCGGTTCGATGCGCCGGCCGCGGGAGACGCGCTCGACTTCCGCGTGTGGCACCCGCAAGTCGCGTGGACGTCCGCGGTGTTCGGTGCGCCAGCCTCGACGTGGGAGTACCTGCCGACCGGAGCGACCGCGCTCACTGCTGACGCTTACGGCCGCATGTGGGTCGCGCTCTATCCAGTTGTCGCTGCGCCGGGCTCCACGGACCTGATCGAATTGAGCGCGATGGGCCGATGGGTCTACCTCTGCCACTTCCCGGATGACGCGCGGCAGATCGTCCAGCTCGACACCCAGAACGGGACGCTCCGGGCGCTCGAGCTTGCGGTGCAGGGGGTGACGGCGTGACGCTCCGCCCGCGCCTGCCGTCGCCTCCGACCCAGGTGAATCCGAATCAGCCGACGGGTGGGGGCGCTCCAATCGACCCGTTTCCCGGGACGCCGGCGATCCCACAGCCGCCGCCCTATCAGTGGTTCATCCCGAACGACACATCGGGCGGCCCCGAGGCCACACCGACGCCGCGCGAGCCGCTCGACCGGACCGTCAAGGTTTCGCGTGGTGCCGAGGGCCGGGCAATCCCGATCGCCTACGGCGCCTGTCAGGTCACGGGCGAGGTGTTCTGCCTCGTCGGCTACAACGGCGCGCTGATCGTCGCCTACGCCCTTTCCCTGGCCTCCGGCACGCAGATCGAGGCCGTGGACAGCTACACGCTGAACGGCTACGCCTCTCCGGTGGCCGGCGTGACCGTCGAGACCTACCTCGGCAATCAGACCGGAGCCTCCGCCGTCAGCCCGATCCTCTCGGCGGCGATCAGCGGGTACACGCAGCGACACCCGGGCCTGGCCTTCATGGTGGTCCAGGTCGCATCCAGCGCGGAGCTGTTCGGTGGCATCCCGCAGCTCCGGGCCAACGTCCGGGGCCGCCGCGTCTACGATCACCGGTCCTCGACGACGGCCTACCGCGCCAACCCGGCGCTCTGCGCGCGCGACCTGCGCGTCTCGCCCGACGGCGGCAACCGCGCGACGTCGGAGATCGACGAGACGAGCGTCGACGCGATGGCGACCATGTGCGACGTCACGGTGTCGAGCGTCGCGCGGTTCACCTGTGGCTACGCCGTCCAGGACCGCCGCCCGCTCCGCGAGCACATCAAGGCGCTCCTCGATCCGGCGAGCCTCGAGCCCGTCCTGCAGGTCGGCGGGACGTGGGGCCTGGCGGGCCTCGTCGAGGGTGCGTCGCCGGGCCGCACGATCACCCAGGACGACCTCTTCGCCGAGGACGACGGCCGCGGGCCGCGCATCGCCGAGGAGCGGCCACTGAACCTCGACCAGATCCCGACGGCCCTCAACTGCAGGTACTACGAGTCGACCCGGGAGTATGAGGACATGGCGCAGACCGCGCGCGCGCCCTACGTGCTCGCCGGGACCGAGCGGTTGCTCGAGCGCGACTACTCAGCGCGCAGCGTAGTCACGGCGCCGGTTGCCGCGCGGGTTGCCGGCGATCGGCTGAACATGGCCGCTGCGTCCGGCCGTCTCAATCTCGGCATGACGCGCGACGGCCTCAAGCTGCTGCGCGGCGAGATCGTCGGCTGCCAGGGCTTCCTCGGGCTTGGTCGGACGTGCCTGCAGTTCGACGGGGTGGACGACTACTGCTCGGCCGGCGAGGTCGAGCTGTCGACTCAGGGATCCGTCGAGGTGCGCTTCCGTTGCACGGGTTCGGGCGCCGGGCCGGCGATGGGCCTGATCTCGACCTACCCGCTCGGCTACCAGATCACGGTCATCTCGGCGACCGGCCTCCTCAACTGCTACTTCTCGAGCGGTGACAGCGCGACCGGGCTCGGGTACGACCTTCGCGACGGACTGGCGCATCATGTCGCGGTCACGCGCGGCACCGGAGCGGGTGCGCGGTTCATCGTCTACCTCGACGGGGAGGAGATCCACAACGCCGCGGCCTCTGCGACGAGTGCGGCGAGCGCCGCCACCGCGACGATCTTCGGGGCGGCGAACGCGACTCCCGATTACCCGCTCGAGGGCACGCTCGAAGAGGTGCGGATCTGGAATGACGTCCGCACGCAGGACGAGATTCGCTACTACCAGCGCCGCGCGCTGTCCGGAGCCGAGGCCGGGCTGATCGGGCTGTGGCGGTTCGACGAGGGAACCGGTACGACGCTCGAGGACGACGTGAGCGAGGAGGGTGGCGAGGAGATCACCCCGCACGACTCGACGATCCACGGAGCGACCTGGACGACGCGCCCCGAATACTACGTCGTCGGCAAGGTGCAGCCGCGCCTCGACGCGCCGCAGGTCGACGTCGAGCTCGCGGAGTGGTGGCCGCGGAGTCGGGCTACGGCGAACGTCCAGAGCACGGGCGGCACGCCAACCGCTCGCATTGACACGCGGACCGCGCTGCCGCGCAACGACCCGCAAGGTGTTCCGCCCGCCCCGGCGATTTCGTCGCTCACTGTCGAGGAAGACATCGTCGGCGGATCCACCCGTTACAAGCTGATCCTGACGTGGGTCGGGTCGGCCTCCGGTTTCGTGCGCGGCTACCGAATCCGCGTGACGGCGAATGGCGTGACACGCACCCTGCCGGATACCGGGCGTCTCGCCGAGCAGAGCGTGATCGACGTCCTCGAGCCGGGCTATGAGCACGTCGTTGGCATCAAGGCTGTCGGGATCACAGGCCAGCTCTCGACCGAGGACACCGACGCCATCACGCCGGGCAACTCGTTCACCGTGACGCTCACGGCGACGGGGTCCTCGAAGATCACGAGCCCGATCGTCAACCGCGCCTCGCCGTACGTGCGCTACGTTGGCGGTCGCTGGGGGTTCTCGGTCGCGACCACCGGCGACGTCGCTCGCGTCGACATCCTGGTCGACGGCCGGACGGTAGGCTCTCTCGGCTCCGCTGGCGGCACCTTCGAGCTGTGGACCGCGAAGCTGTGGGATGCGAACATCGGGATCCCCGGCGCGAACTTCGTCAGCGGGTGTGAGCCGGGGAGCACCGTCACGGCGCGCGCCATTTCAAGCGACGGTCAGACCGTCGACGACTCCGAGACCGCGGCGACGCCGACGAACATTTACGCCCTCAATACCTTCGCGTTCGATGATTGGGATCTGCTCTCGGCGCCGGCCGATGGCAGCGCGGGCGAGTTCCTTGGCGCGGTCGGCGCGAGCCCTGACACCGGCTCGCTGCCGCGTTTCGCGTCAGGCTGGCACTACGACCACGCGGACGCCGGGGTCGGGACGATTGACAACGGGAACGCGACTGAAGCCGTGAGCTTCGGCTGCACGTTTGCCGCGGCGCCCGGCATCGGACTCGCGGCCGAGGGCAACGAGGCAGTCTGGGTCTCGTCCGTGAGCACGACCGGATTCACCCTCAACCGCAGCGGGACAAGCGGATCTCTGAGCGTTCGTTGGGTCGCCTTCGGCGACTAGGAGGACACCATGAAGAGGACAAGGCTTCTGGCGGCCGTTGCCGCCCTGGCGGTGCTGTGCGCGATGTCGGCGGCGGCGACCGACTACACCTACTCCGGCCCGGTTGCGTCGGCTGTGCGGACGATCCCGCTGCAGGCCGCCGCAGCGACCGGCAACGGGAACACCTGGAACACCCGCGGGGCGATCAACGACAACCTGGTCTTCGTCGCGTGGTCGGCGGGCTGCTCTGCCGGCGTTGTGACGATCGAGACGGCTGAGACTGCGGCGTACGCGGGGACGTGGGCGCCGCTGACGACCGTGTCGTGGTCGGCCGCGAGCAAGACGGACGTCGTGCAGATCATCGGGCCGATCGGCGTTATTCGGGCGCGGATCTCGACGGCTGTCGTGGGCGGCACGGTGACCGTGACCGCGTACGGGAGGTAGCCATGCGCCGCGTCCTCCTCTCGCTGGCCCTCCTCATCCTCGCGCTGCCGGTGGCCGGGCAGGTGATCGTCAACGGTGTCGCCGTGTCGGGCGGTGGTGGCGTATTGGTCAACGGAGTGTCGACTTCGGCACCGTGCACGCTGCTCTCGGACGGTAGCTTGATCTGTGGGCACGCACGGTACACGCCGCTCTGCACCTTGGACGGTGTGTCGATCCAGAGCGTCGGAGCGACCACGACCACACTGGCGAAGACGGCGCACGGCTGCTCCGTGTGGCAGGGAGACATCGTCGCCGTCGAGGTGGCGTCGATTGCCTCGAACGTCGGCGCGTACCTGTACACGGGTACGGAGACCTTCCAACCAAACACGCTCGAACTCCTCGGGCTCCTCACGGCGCCCGAGACCAACATGCGGGTGGTGATCTACCGCGGCGTCGGGACGCTGTCCGAGGGCGGCAACATCGCCGCCAGCGCGGTCATCGACGAGGTGAAGGAGTCGGCCCTGCGGCTGGGCTACCGCATGGACATGACGACGGGGGAAAGCTCAGGGCTGAACATCTTCATGGGCACGCCCTACACGGGGGTGGGCTTCGGAACCGAGGGGGAAACAGGGCATCAGGTCATTCGGGTCTATCGGTACAACCATCAGTCGGTGCCGATCTTCTCGGTCGACGCCCGTGGCGATGTCGACGCGCGCGGCAACGTCACGGCGAGCGGAGGCGTCCTCTCCGGGGCGAACCTCACTGCAGCGAAAGTGACGGCTGGCGCCGCTCCGACGGTCATTGCGAGCCCGACGACAGGATCAACCAGGTGGGATTACTCGTACGTGCCGATCGCCTGCGATGGCACACACGGGTTGGCGTCGGCGACGACGACGATCGCCGACGGGTACGCCACCCTCTCGGCCAATCACATCAACGTCGTGACGGTCCCGGCACAGACGAGCGGGGTCTGTTGGGTCGACATGAGGCGCGAGTTTTCGGGCGGGACGCCGGCGACGCTCGGCGTGGTGGGCCGCATCATTGCCTCACCAGCGGCCTCGACTGTCTACTACGATGATGGGGACGTTGGCGACGCGTCGGCGACTCCGACGACCAACACGACGGGCACGGTAACGGCGACCGTCGGGCGAATCGGAGCAGCGACCACCTCAACGGATTCCGCGCTCGAAGTCGTGTCGTCCGTGTACCCTGCGGCCCGGATCACGAGGACTGCGACCGACACGAACACCATCAACAACGCTCTCCAGGTTGTGAAGAAGACGACCGGGAACATGACGACCGCGTTCGGTGCGCAAATCGAGTTCGCGATTCAGGACGACACCGCTGGGCCAAACGGCATCGCGACAATCTCCGGAGCACGATCCACGACCGACACCACCGGGTACATGGTGCTCGGGACGTCTGGCACCGACCGGGTGCGAATCTCTCCAACGGGAGGGGTTGGTATCGGCTACGTCGCCGCTGATGCAACGTCGTTCCTCGAGGTCGACGCGAGTTCGTCCTACACCACGTTCGTGCGCCTTCGGGACTCGGGCGTTGGGCACGGCATGACGGGCATATTGCCCACGGTCAACTTCGGCGCGTTCGACGAGGTGACCGACAACTCGGGCGGCCTGCTCGTCCGAGGGTTGACCGAGGACGTTGCTGACGTGGCGCCTGTCCTCATCCGGGGCATCTCGGGCAACGCCTCACCGACGGCGGCGATGCTCACCCTACGTGGGGAAAAGAAGTCGGGCACCGGGAGCGGAGCGATTGCAGTCGGTGAGAAGGTGCTGGAGATAGACAACTACGGAACCAATCCGGTGACGATCTACGGGAGTGGCGCACTCACGGCGACGGGCGCGGTTACCGGGGCCAGCTTCACGGCCGGGGTCGCGGCCGGGATAACCACCGTCATCACCGTCCGCGACTCCGGCGGCGCGGCCGACTGCACGATCACCGTAACCGGCGGCATCATCACGGCGACGACTTGCTCGCACACATGACCCGCCGTCCCGACCCGCTCGCCGTCGCGCTCGGCATCGTCGCGCTCGCCGGGTTCGTGGCGGTGACGCTCGCAGTGCTGCTCTCGTGGAGGTGACATGACGCTCGACCTGACTGCGACCAACTTTGTCCTCGGTTTCGTCATCGCGCTGGCCGGTGTGGTCGGGCTCGCATGGAAGGCGGCGCGCCACGCCGCACGCGACGAGATCAACTCGCAGGACTCCGACGGGTACAAGGCCATCGTCAAGATCGCGACGGAGGTCGCGCAGCATCACCGCGATACCTGCCCCGTCGAGGGCAAGCTCATCGCACTGATCGAGGGCGAGCGGACGGAACGCAGGGAGGGGCGAGGCGAGATCTTGGAGGCGATATCCGGGATGCGGACCGAGCTGCTCGCCGGGCTGGCGCATCTCTCGGCGCGCGTCGACGGGCTCATGAACGGGCGGCACTGATGGCCCTCCCGATCCACCTCCTCGCTGACTCCGACCGCATCGCCCGAGAGTGGGACCGGCCGGTTGCGGAGCAGCAGCGCGTGATCTCCGACATGCTCCGGGTGCTCGTGCTCGAGACGGTGCTCTTCGCGTGGGAGGTGGGGTGGTGGCCGGTCGTCCTGACGTGCCTGCTCCGCACGCCCGACGAGGACCGCGCCCTCGGCGGTTCCGGCCTGCACCCTGCAGGCCGCGCCGCCGACATCAGGACGCGCGACGTGGACCCGGCGAAGGTCGCGGCCGTCGTCGACCGCCTCAACGCGCGATGGGACTACCACCCGGGCGACAAGAAGGGCTTGCAAGTCGCCGTGAGTAAGCCGCACGGGACCGGGCCGCATCTGCACCTACAGGTGCATCCGTGGACGGCGCTGAGGGAGGACTAATGGGCACAGACGAGTGCGGCGACTGGGGGTACTAATGTGGACCGGATCAACCGCTGCCCGACGTGCGGCGCTGCGCCTGGTCGAAAGGGCGAGTGGCTGTGTGGCGGGCGTGTTGGGGTGGGCTGCGATGGGACTTCGGAGACTGAGCTGGCACTGCGCGCGCTCGCGTCAACCGAGGATCTCCGGCGACCCGCCGCAACCGATCACCTTCGCGGGCATCTTGCTCATCGCTACCGCGATGCTCGTCGCCGCCACGACCGGCGCGCAGCACGTTCCGACCTTGACGCCGACGCCCCGGTCGAGCCCAGGTCCAACGGCCACGCCGCGCCCGCCGACCCCGACGCCCGCCCCGACGTGGGGATGGCCGACCGTGACCCCGACCGCTGGCGCACCGACCCCATCCCCGGCGCCCGGTGGTGATCTCTGCTGCTGCTCGCCAGCCTGCGTCCCGTGGGAGCCGGGGCAGTCGTGCCTCGGCACCGTCCGTGACTGCACCCCGCCGACTCCGACGCCGACCCGGACACCGGCCGTGCCGCCCACGCCGACGCCAACCCCGACGCCAAGCGGGCCGACTCCGACACCACGGCCGCCCGGCGCCACCCCGCCGCCGCTGCCGTTCCCCCTCAATGAGGTAGGGGACTTCATCATCCCGTGGCGCCCGCCCGTGGGCGACCCGCCACTCAACTACCTGGAGTCCCCGGAGATTGTGCAGCATCCCGACGGCTCGTGGACGCTGCTCGCCCACGGCGGGAACTGCTGCGTGGCGGGGAGCGGCGCCTTCGAGGCGATATTCGCGATCAGGTACTACACGCACGCCACGCCGCAGTGGCAGATGATCCGCAGCTCGGCCGACCAGGCGGACGGGCACGAGTACGGCGGCGCGACGGCGCTCCGGCTCCGCAACGGCGAGTGGATCATGGGGCAGGCCAGCACGCACAAGAGCGATTGGGGCAAGCCGAACCGCCTCCGTGGCGGCATGGGCTGGGCGCGTGACCTGTGGGGGCCGTGGCGGTGGGAGGACTTGATCTACGGGCCGATCGACCCGGCGTGTGCGGTGATCGGCTCGTGCGTCGGGATCGGCGCGCCGCAGACGGCCTCGATCGTCTGGCTCCCATACCAGAAGCAGCTCTGGCTCTACGGGCAGGACAGCACCAGGAAACCACCGATGAGGATCATCCGGTATCCGCTCGACCCGAACACCGGCAACCGGATCGGGCCGCCGGAGCACACGGTGTGGCCGCAGGTCGTGACGCAGGCCGCCACCGCGGGGCAGGCGAGCGCGGCGGCGGCACGGATACGCCTCGGGGGACTTCACCCGCTGGAGGCCCGCCTGGAGGGCGGCACGGCGATGGCGACGACCGCCACCGAGAACGACCCGAACGTGACAGATATCGGCCTCGGGACCGACGGGTGCCTGTGGGCGCTCGCGAGCGACCGGGGGACCGCGACGGCCAACAGCTACTACAGCGGCGTTCGCAGTTACCGCTCCTGTCCGACCGCCACTGAGCTAGCCGGCCGCGTGTGGGAGCTGCTTGACTGGCCGGCGTGGCAACCTCCGGTCGGCGTCGCGTGGGACGCCGGATGGATTCGCGACGAGCGCGGGGTGATCGTCGAGCCGCGGGGGATCGTCGCCGTCTGGTCGAGTCCGCCCGCCCACTTCGCCAACGAGCATGACGGCTGGTGGCTCATTGTGCGTACCGAGTCGGGAGCGTACCGACCCGCAACCTTGGGGCAAACGCCCATTCACCGCGAGCCCTGACATCCATGCAATCAGAGACGTGAGACCGCCCCTCGCTGGGGGCAGAGAGGACGTGTGCTGTGGATCAGACGTGGTGGCAGGTAGTCCTCGAGCTGGTGAATCAGTGGTTCGGCCTCAAGACGATCTGGCTGCCCTCGGCGGCGGCGATCGCCACGCTCACCGGGGCGGTGCAGGTGGTCAAGAAGCTCATGAAGCTGGCCCCGATCCTCGACAAGTTCACGGGCGGATGGGCGACGATCATCCTGTCCGGGATCATCGCGGGGTTCGTCGTGCTGCAGCCGGCGCTCGCCGACGGCCTCCAGGTGGCGGACGTGATCGCGACCCTGCTCGCCGTCCTCGGTTCAGCCGGGCTCTACGAGGGCTTGACGCGGTTGTTCCGCAAGGGCACCGCGACCCCGTGATCCCGCTCCGCGTCCCTCCGGGGACGCCAGGATTCGACCCGCCGCGCCGCGTGCTGACGTGGCGCCAGGCGGTCAAGCTCGCAGCCGAGGCGATCCGCGAATGGCTGCGGGCACGCACGCCGCGCAAGCCTCCGCGCCTCCCGCAGTAGCGCCAGGGCCGCCCTGCCAGCGGCCGATCCTCCCTCCTCTTTTCCATCCCTTTCCGGGCGCCGGTCCCCTCCGTGGGGGCCGGCGATCTTGTGTCCGGAGTCCCGATGGAGTACCGCGCTCGCGCAAGTCCATGATCTGTGTCACAGCGTCGGGACTCAAAATCCCGTATCCGCAAGGGTGTGAGGGTTCGACTCCCTCCTCCGGCACCAATGACTTAGCCCCTACACGGGACTTCGGGCCGCACCCCGGTGCAACCGCCGTGCAACCGCCCCGAGGCGCCCCCGCCACCTATCGGCCCGACCGCGGAGCCCCGGGCGAATTGCCCTCAGGAGCCCCGATCCCGACCCTGGCCGGGCATATGCGCGAAGCGGGGGCAGATCGCTCACCAGGCGGCCGGCCAGGCCCGCCGCAGGGCAGAAAAGAGCCCCGGCACGCGGGCGCCGGGGCGAGGGATGCCGCGGGGGTGGGCCGCGGCGATAGGGGATCTCAGCGTCTCACGGGGCCTCGCTCGGCGCGGCCACGAGGGCGGCAAGGCCCGCCGCTACCACCGCGAGCATCGCCCGTAGCAGCCCCTCGCGGGTGGCTGTGCTGGCGTCGCCGGTCCCGATCAGCTCGCCAACGAGCTTCCGGTTGGCTTCCTCGAGGGCGGCCGTGGCCGTGGCCATGGTCATGGGCTCGCTCATATGACCTCCGTGGGGTGGCGCCGGATCAGCCCGGCAATCTCGGCGCTGATCGCGGCAAGGGTTTCGCGATCGCGGACGTGGTGACGGACGACGGCCACGACCTGCTCGAGCAGCATGAACGCTTCGTCACGGCTCAGGACCTCGGAGCTGGCCAGGTGCATCTTGGTCAACAACTCGAGAATGCCCCGCGCCTCGCGCATCGTCGCCGCCGCGGTGCGGATCGCCTCGAGCGCCGTGTCGTGGTCTTGTTGCCGCTGGGCTCGCAGTAGCACCCGCTCGGCCGCGGCGTAGAGCCGCCCGGCGCGGGCGCTTTGCTCGCAGACCTGGGCAAGCAGCCCGTCGCCCCGCATGACGTCGGCCGCCTCGGTTGCCTTCGCCAGCGTCCCCGGCACGCACCCGGCGCGGTGGCGCTGCAGCGAGCCGGTCGACGTGCCGAAACGTGCCGCCATGTGACGGAACGTCTCGCCGGCGACGATCGCCGCCTCGATCTCCGCCCGGCGCGGGTGGACGCAGACGCTACACGAGCGCGGCACGGCTACTCCCCGTCCTCGGCCGAGCGAGCCCGCCCGGGGCCGTGCTTGCGCAGGATCGCCAGCGCTCGGCGCGCCGCCGGCGCCTCGACGTCGACCTCCGAGCGGTAACGGCTCCCGCCGCAGGTCCGACAGCGGTAGGTCCGCACCCGGAAGTCGCCACGACCCCGGGACTCACTCACCCGCATCACGCCGCCGCACGCCTTGCAATTCATCGCGCCTCCGAGGATCGGCAAAAGGGCGCCGGCGAAGGCGGGGAGAACGCCATACGAACCGCCGGCGCCGAGTGGAGTGGATCACTTCGGCAGCTTCACCGGGCCTGTCGGAGCAGGCGGGGGAGATGGGAACTTCTCCTCCTCGGCCGCCTCGACGTGCAGCGTGTCGCACGAGACCTCGTGATGCAGACGGATCGCCTCGAGGGTGTCGCGGGCCTTCACCGGGTCCTGGAGGTCGTACAGGCCGCGGTTCGGGACGATGATGTGGCTCCCCGTCTGCACCGCGATCACGCCGCACGAACCGCATTCGCACCACCGCTCGCCCTCGGCCTCGGTGATCCTGACGCCGGGGAAGGCGGGCTTCCGGCCCTCGCCCGGAGCTTGCCCCTTCGAGGACCCGGGGGCTTTCCGCTTCGCGAAGGGGCAGGCGGCCTCGTGGTCGGCGCGCATCGCCTCGAGGGCCTGGCGAACGACCTCCTGACTGGCGAGGACGTGGACCCCCCGTCCCTGGGCTGAGACGTGCCGGTCAACCGCGGTGGCGAGCTGGCCGCACGCAAAGCACACGACCTGCAGCACGCCGCCGCTCCCGGTGAGGGTCACGCCGGCGATCGGCGCCGGCGACAGGGGGGCGGTCGGCGAGACGGGCGCCTCGGCCGCGCTCGCTTTCCGCCGCGCGACCGCCCGCGTGGCCATCGCGCACGCGTGCTCGGTGATCCGATCGAGCCGCGCTCGCTCCCGTTCTTCGATCGTCGCGTACGCTGGCATGATCTCCCCCCTTCTCACGCCCCGGCGTTGATCGTGTCCAGGAGCGTGAGCAGCTCGCCGGGCGCCGTGCTCGCGACCCTGTCCCGCAACGCCTCGGTGAACACCGGCCACCCGCCGGCGACGATCTCCGCGCGGACCGGGGCGAACGCCTCGAGGATCTTCTCCGAGGTTTGATACCGCGTCCTGTCGATTGCCCCGAGGCCGTTGAGACGCGACGTCACGTTGTCGAGGACGGCGTGGCGCAGCTCGGCCGCCGCTCGCGGGTGCGAGGCGAACGTTTCGAGGTTCGCCTTGGTGATCGTCCCGTCGGCGAGGCCGCGCCGCACCCACGTGAGCAGCTCGCCCGCGTCCGCGCCTTCGCCCCGGCCGCCGAGCATCGGGCCGATCAGGCCGCCGGAGAGTTGCGCACCCGTGGCGCGGGTGGCCCGCATGAGTCGGCCGGTGTCCGTCGCGACGAAGTAGCCCGAGGCTGCGAGGAACATGTCCTTCCCCACGATCCCCGGCTCGATCGCCTCGACGATCTCCGGCAACGGTTCCGCGAGCCGCGAGCGCGTCGTCGTCACCCGAAGCAGGAAGCCGACGCCGGAGACGGTCTCCACCGTGCCCGCCTCGATCAGCTTCAGGCGAAGCCGGGCCTCGACCGTGACCTCGCCCGCGGGCTCGCCCTTCATGTTTGGGTCGTGGAGCAGTTGCAAGTTGTACGGCTGTGACACTTTAGCCTCCCTCCCGCTGTCCGCGCCGCGGGTCGCGCCTCGACTCAGGTAGTTGCACAGCGGGTGCACCGCGCAGGGGCGCACCGCCAGACATCGTCATCAACTGGCACGAAATGAAGATGATGCATCCCTCGCATGTCGAGTCCGGCGCGGGATTCACACTCCTCATACCGCCCGTCCGTTCGTCTCGCGAGCGGCCGGCGACCCCCGCCGCGCCGTCGCTTCGCCCCGCCGCCAGTGCTTCCCCCGCCTGATCGCCCGCGCCCACGTCTCGGGATCGAGCCGCACGAGTGCCGCCACCTCGGCGGGCTCGAGCACGAGCACGCACCGCGGCGCCCGGATCACCACGCGGCCACCGTCGAGGATCACCCGCGGCGTCATGGCGCCCCCGCGGCCGCGAGGAACACGTCGGAGAACGCCGGCAGCCCGAGCGAGGCGCGATCGCGGCCCGTCTCCCGTTCCACCATTCGGAGCACTGCGTCGGCTGCGACCGGCAGCCGTTCGGCGAGCAGGTCATCGGCCGCGCGGGCGAGAGCGTTTCGGTGGCGGTCCTCGAGCGCGGCGCTCTCGGCTGCCGTGCGGATCGCCTTCACGACCTCGGCGAGCGTCGGCGCGTCGGAGTCGTCCCCGGGGTCGCTGCCTTGGGCCGTGGTCGTTGCGGGTGCGGGTGGCGGCTCGCGTTGCGCGAGCGCACCCGCGCGCCCTACTGCCTTTCTACTCTCACTACTCTTACTACTCCCCGGGTCAAATCCGTTCCGGGTTTCGGACCGAAAGGGGCCGGGTTTCGGACCGAAAGGGGCCGGGTTTCGGACCGAAAGGGGCCGGGTATCACTGGCCATACCCGGAACAGAACCGGCCCGGGTTTCCAAGTCGGGATACCCGGGCCGGTTCCGTTCCGCGTTTGGGGTCAGCCGCTCCCATGCGATCCGGTATCGCGTCGGACACCCACGGCCGCCGCCCGGTCGCGTCACCACGATCCACCCGGAAGCCTCGAGCTGCCGTATCCGCTTCCGCGTCCTCCGGAGTCCGGGCTCCTCGCGCTGTGCCCCGCCGGGCACCCGCGGAGGACTCGAGAGCCGCGCGAGCGTGGCGAGCGCCGGCCATAGCTCGCCAGTCTCGGGGCTTTCGTAGGTCACGAGCAGCGCGAACAGCTTGAAAAGCGGTGCAGGGATGAGCGGGGCGGCAGCTCGGATCTTGTCGGCCCAGCCCATGCCGCCGGGGAGGTCGGAGAGGCGCGCCTCTCGGCTGTCCGGCCTGGCGTTTGGCGCTTCGCGCCGGCCACCGGGGCGCCGGGTCACGCCTCCGCAGTCGTCCCCCTGCCCGCGTCGCCGGCCGTTGCCGTTGGTCATCGGGCACCGCCGGAGGTCATTCGGCGTGCGCTTCCGGATCGCCGCCCACCGTCCGACGCTGGACGAAGTCCTCAAGATCCGCGAGCGAGTAGCGGATCGAGCGCCCGATCCGCTTGAACCGGAGCGGGTATCGCCCCACGCATCGCCACGTCGCCAGGGTCGCGACCGAGAGCCCGAGGTACTCTGCGGCCGCCTGGGGTGAGAGTAACCGCGCGATTTGGTCCGCCATCTTGCCCTCCCGCGGGCAAGGTAGAGCGGAGGGCCGCAATCTCCCCGGGGATTAGTCGGGCTGTTCGGGGGCGACTAACCGCCGAGGCGCCCTCTTCCGGACTTCCTGGGGGGCCTTGATCCTCCCGGCCGCGAGAGCGGCCTTGACGAAGTCCTGTTTGAGGCGGCCGGGATCAAGTGACGGCTCGCCTGGGGCGTCGTCGAGGTCGGCGCACGCGAAGGCGTCGTAAACGCTCTCGAGGGCGAGAATCGTGATTCGCAGCGCGTGGCGTGTGGGCCGGTGACGGCTCTCCATGTCGGCCGCGATCGAGCTGAGGCGCGCCGCCGTGCTGCGCAGGGTCGAGAGGCTCTCCCGGACCTGGCGCGCGGTGAGGGCGCGCCTTCTCAGGGCGAAGTCGAGGGACGCGGCCGATCGCCAGTCGAGCCCCGCAAGAGCGCGCTCGGTCTCTGTGACCCGCGTGGCGAGCCGCGTGAGGGCCTCGCGCACGTCGCACGGCCTCGGCCCGTGATCGAGGCGTTGATCGCGCTCCGAGAATCCCGAGAGCACCTCTTCGATGGCTGCGACGATCCGCTCGCGCCCGCGGCCCTTGGCGTCGTCGCGACCGAGGATCGAGAGCAGCTCCTCTCGCTGTCCCTCGCTGAGTCGCCACGGAGGGAGCGTCACGGCTGCCCCGCGGCCGGCCGGAAGGGGATGACCTCGGCGCTGCCGTGTGCCACGGCCACGAGGTACTCGACGGCGCGCACCACGCCTGCCTTGACCTGTGCCGGCGTCGGCCTGGCGTACACCGCGGTGACGCCACCGACAGGGGTATGCCCGAGCACCGCCGCGATGTGCGGCAGCGGCACGCCGGCCTCGAGCGCGTAAGTGGCGAACGTCCGCCGGAGGTCGTGCTGCGTCACCTCGGCGAGCTTGGCACTCGTGAGGACTCGCACCCACCCCGCCCGCGGACCGTTCGTGTGGCCGGAGGTCGTGCCCGGGGCGGGGAAGATCCACACGGCGCCGGGCGCCGCGTGCTGCTCGCGCTCGCGGAGGATGGCGACCGCTGCCGGGGCGAGCGGCACCTCGAGCGGGCGGCCCGCCTTCATGCTCTCGGCAGGGATTCGCCAGAGGGCGTCTTTCAGCGAGACGTCGCGCCAGCGGGCCGCGGCGAGGCTGCCGCGCCTTGCGCCGGTGAAGAGCAGCAGGCGCAGGAAGTCGCGCGCCTCGTCGTCGTGCTCCGCCTCGCAGGCGTCCAGGAAGCGCCGCAGCTCGTCGGCCGAGAGGTAGCGCGCCTTGGACTGCTCGCGGTTCCGGGGCGTGCCGGCGACGGGGTTGTGAAGATCGGCGCCCCACTCGCGCGCTTTCTCAAAGAGGGTGTGGAGCAGCGCCCGGACACGGTTCGCGGCGCCCGGTCCTGAGTGACTCGTGATCGTGTCGAGAAGTCGAATCACCGCGGGCCGGTCAATCGAGGAGAGCTTTCGCGAGCCCCACGCCGCAAGGTGCTTCGCGTAGCGGGTCTCATCGGTGGACAGGGAGCGCTTGCGCGGGCCGTGGCGTTTCTTGAACTCCGTCCACAGCGCGGCGAGGGTCATCTCGGCGCGGATCGCCCGGCGCTCCGCGGTGGGCGAGCGTCCCATATCGACTTGGCCCGCGAGGATGCCCGCTCGTTTCCGGGCGAGCTCCGGCGAGAGGTCGTCGACAGTGCCGAGGCGCAAACGCTCGAGGCGGCCTCTCGACTTCTTCACGAGGTACCACGACTTGGCGCCGCTCGGCATGACCAGCACCGCAAGCCGGCGTTGGGCCTGGTCATAGACGTAGTACCGCTCGGCCTCGGGCTGCAGCTCGGCAACCCTCGGTTTCGTGAACGCGACGCGGGGACGGGGTGCGCGACGGGGGCTCATCGGACCACCTCCAAGGCGGGCACGGGACACCGGCCGCGAGCGCCGGTGCAACCGTGGTGCAACCGCCCGTAGCAATCGGCGTGTACGAGCATCAATCAGAGTCTATTTCTAAGCTCTTGTCACGTCAAGAGTAGCGCTGAGGGTCGAAAACGAGCAAGCACGGGCTATCTCGTGTTTGAGGGACTCAAAATCCCGTATCCGCAAGGGTGTGAGGGTTCGACTCCCTCCTCCGGCAAGATTTCCTTCGCGTGCGCTTCGCGCCGTTCCGCCCATCCCACCCGGCGCCCCTGGAGCATCCAACGGCGATGCGGGCGTGCGCTTGCGGGTGCGGGCGACGTTACCTGGGCAGGAAGGTCCGGAGGGTGGTCGGTCCGTCGAACCCAACGAGCCCTTCGGGGAGGACGTGACGATGAGACGAATCCCAGTTGTCGCGGCGGCGCTCCTGTGCCTCACCCTGTTCGGAGGCTTCGCCCGGGCCGACGAGATCAGGGTCTTGCAGCCGAGCGGGGGTACCTTCGACGCCGGCGCGACGGTGCTCATCAGGTGGGACTACACGTTCCTCGAGGCGATGCCGCAGACCGCCGCGGAGAAGCTCATGCGGATCGAGCTGATGCACTTCGCCGAGACGGGCGGGTCAGGGCACGGCGGAGGCACCGCGTGGACGCTCGATCGCACGATCGCCGACGTCGACGTCCTCAGCACCCGGTACGCCTGGCAGGTCCCCACGCTCGTGGGCGGACCGAACCAGGTGATCAGGATCAGGATGCTGAACCGGCCGGCGCTCACGGCGAACAGCGTGCCGTTCACCCTCAGAAAGGTCAGCTCCGCCATGCCCCGCATGCCCTTTAGGCCGCTGACCATCGCGGTCACCTCGCCCGAGGGAGGGAAGACCTACTACATCGGCGACAAGGTCGTGATCGCCTGGTCCAAGGCGCTGATCCAGAACGACGGCACCGTGTGGCTGTTCGTTTGCTGGCCCGACCGGACGACCTGCGGGGGCGGCTACCCGGTCGCCAACTCCGGCAGCTTCGAGTGGACCATCAGCGAGCCGGAGGCGCACGACCTGGTCATCAAGGTCCAGGCCCCCGACGACTCGCCGGTCGGCTACAGCGGCGTCTTCCACGTCAAGAAGCGGATCCACGTCCCGCACGGCGTCCTGGTCGGCCCGCTGAAGAAGCTCTAGCCCAGCTCGGCCGTCGAGGGCGGTCCGCCCTCCGGAGCTCATGACGGCCCGCGGACCGGGTTCTTCGAGGAAGTAACCGTCATGGCGAGGAGCCGCGCAGCGGCGACGAAGCAACCCCGAGGCGCCTGATCGCGCTCCAGGCGCGCCGGGGTTGCTTCGCGAGCTGCGTTCGCTCCCAAGCAACATCGACCCCTCTGTCATCCTGAGTGAGCGGAGCGAGCGAAGGATCCCGGCGCGCCTGGAGCGCCTATCTGCGCGTCTGGGTCAACCTCAGGCGCCTCGGGATCCTTCGTCGTTGCTGCGCTGCTCCCAAGGATGACGGAGGGTGAGACGCACCGCGCTCACTCGCCTCATGGCGTTACTTCCTCGGAGGAGCGGCCCTCTCCGGGCTGCGCTCGCTCGCAATGACGCAGGGGGCGATGCGACTCGGGCGTGACCCCGGCGGCGCACTACAATGCCGGACGTCGATCCACTGTCCGAAGGAGGAGCGCATGTTCGAGATCACCACCAACGTCATCGCGGGGTTCGTCGCCCTGCTCGTGGTCATCTTCCTGCTCGCCGGCATCCGCATCGTCAGGCCGACCCACCGCGGGCTGATCGAGCGGCTGGGGAGGTACCAGCGCTTCGCCAAGCCCGGGTTCAACTGGATCATCCCGGCCATCGACAAGCTCTACCGGATCAACGTCACCGAGATCATGGTCGACGCCCAGCCCCAGGAGATCATCACCAACGACAACCTCAACGCGCGGGTCGACGCCCAGGTCTACTTCAAGGTCAAGAGCGACGAGGAGAGCGTCAAGAACAGCCAGTACAACGTCAACAACTACCAGTGGCAGATCGTCAACCTGGCCCGCACAACGCTGCGCAACATCATCGGCACGCTGACGCTGAAGTCGGCCAACAGCGAGCGGGGCAAGATCAACTCGGAGCTGCAGAAGACGCTGCGCACCGAGACCGCGAGCTGGGGGATCGACATCGTCCGCACCGAGCTGAAGGAGATCGACCCGCCGAAGGACGTCCAGGAGACCATGAACAAGGTGGTCAAGGCGGAGAACGAGAAGATGGCGGCGATCGACTTCGCAACCGCCACCGAGACGATGGCCGACGGCGCCCGCCGGGCCGAGATCAAGAAGGCCGACGGCGTCAAGCAGGCCCGCGTCCTCGAGGCCGACGGCGAGGCTCAGGCGATCAAGCTGGTCAACGAGGCGGCGAACCTCTACTTCGTCGGCAACGCCCAGCTCCTGCGGCGCCTCGAGACGGTCGAGAAGGCCCTGGCCAACAACGCCAAGATCGTCATCCCGGCCGGCTCCCAGTTGGTCAACGTCATCAGCGAGCTGGCCGGCGTCCTCCCGTTGCCCGAGCCCCGGGGCGGCGCGACGAGGGTGTAGAGGCCGAGCCGATCCGGGTCCTGCGACCCGCGCGGGTCACGCCTTGAGGACGATGACGTTGACGCCGTCCTCGGTGCCGAGGTCCCAGGTCGTGTCGTTCAGCTTCTTGACCACGCCGACCGCCTCGGTCACGTCGGCCTTCGGCGAGGCGAGGCTGATCACCAGCCCGTTGCCCTCCTGGTCGGCGATGATCAGCGCGTTGGCGTTGGCGCGGGTGACCTGGAGCCCGTCGGACGGCGACACCACGGTGATCTCCGCGTTCATGTAACGCAGCCGCAGCGCGGCGGGGTCGGAGGTGGCCTTGACCACGGCGTCGGCGGCGCTCGCGGCGCCCTGCTTGGCGGCCTTCGCGAGGTCCGACGCGGTCTGCTTTGCCCTGGTCGTCAGGTTCTTCACCGTCTCGCTCTCGGCGACGCCCTTGAGCGCCGCGGTCGCCTTGTCGAGCTGTGCCTTCCAGTCCATGGTGACCTCCCACCACCTAGGGTACGCCTCCCGGCTCGCGCCGGCGGCAACGCGACATCCGCACGTAGGCTGGCCGCGTATCCGACACCGCCGACCGTTCTCTCTTGGTGTCCAAGCTCGCTCACTCCTCGACTTTGGCGTGGTGCTCCGCGCTGTTGGCTGCCAACTCCGGGGCGTAGGCGGCATGAACGCGCGCCGGCAGCCCATGGAACCGGCCCGGTGTCTCGGCACGGAGGAGGTAGCGAATCTCCCAGATCCCCTCCGGCAAATGGTCCAGGTAGAGGCGGACGGCCTCGTCACGGAGCTCGCGGAATGCCTTCCGTCCGACGCCCGCCCCGGCAGCGGGCGGCCCCTGACCGGGTCGCGATCCCTGCGAGGGGAGCTCGCCGGCCGGGGGGGCAAAGCGCCGGGTGGCTGCATCCAGAGCGAGCTGGTGAGCCACGACGTCCTGCCCGCTTCGCAGGTCCACCGCTTCCCATCCGGCCGGTCGGCGGTCTTCGATCACCAGATAGGCCAGGTCGGTCGGAGCCTCGATTGTCAGTACGACCTCGACGCGGTCCCCGGACCGGACGACGCTGTCTCCCGTGAGTTCGGTCTTCTCGTACACCGGTCCCCGCAGGAGCGTCGGACGCGGCTCGAGGCGCAGGTATTGGCGGCGAAGGACGACACCGCTCGCCGCCGGGGCGATCGGATCCTCGTGGGTGAAGAAGCGGGTCTCGAAGGCGAACCACAGCGGCGAACCTGCCTTCGAACGGCGGATTCGCAGCTCGTTGCCCCCGGTGCGGAAGAGCACCGGATCGACGGCGCGGCGAATCGGCATATCGACCGGCTCGCAGCGGAGCGGGTCGAAGCTGGCGATCGGGCGGCCGTTGACCTGGGCCTCGAAGCTGCAGCCCTTCGGGGGTGTTGCCGTCGCGACCGCGCCGGACAACGCCAGGATGGCCAGGGCTGTCTCCCGAGTGCTCCTCCAGGCGACGCCGCGGCGGTTGAGGGCGAGCCATCGCTCCGCCGCCGGCAGCAGCGGGTTGGTCGGGTCGAGGGCGCGCAAGGCCAGGACGACGAAGGCCGTGCCCTCGACCGGTCCATCGAACGTGGCTCCGGTCGCTCCGGGAGACTCCCAGTGCGCGACCGAGAGCGGGGCGTCACCGGATCCGAGTTCGGAATCCACCACGGAGGACCCGCCGACGGTCCTGGAGATCGCGCCATTGGCCAGATTGCGGGTCAGCACCGCGACGGCCTCGCCGCGCCGCAACAACTGGCCGACCATCGCGAGGTGAGCCAGGCCCGCGGGTCGCAGCGAGGCGCGCTGCTCGAAGAGGGCGTCGAACTCGTCGCCCAGGTCGGCCAGCTCGTCCTGGTCGGTGCGATGAAACGAGGCCAGCGCCAGCAGGCCGAACGCGTGGATGTCCGGGCCCAGGGCCGGACCCAACGTTTCCTCCAGGTAGTCGGCTCCCTCGTAGGCAAGGTCCTCGTCAGCGCCGTCGAGCTCGTCCAGTAGCGACAGGCTCCACACGACGTGGGCCGTCATCAGGGGGTCGCTCTCGTGGCCCGCGCACCAACCCCAGCCGCCATCGTCCTTCTGCAAGTCGGCCAAGCGACGGCGCCCCTCGGCGAGCAGCCTCGCAAGGTCCGCAATGCCGACTGTTGGGCCGCCGCTGGCGTCGACGAAGCCCGGTGGGCGACCCTGGAGCAGCCGCTCCTCGAGTCTTGCTCGGGGAATCCCAAGCCGCTCGAGGGTCCGCGCGACGATCACCGCAGGCAGGAAGCGACTGACCGTGGCCTCGGTGCAGCCGGTCGGGGCGTCGAGACGGGTGGGGAGGGCGTCGAGCAGGACGGCTGCCGGCGAGGTCGCGACCTGCAGCGTCGCGGTCGCCGTCTGCGCATCCCTGGCGGGCAGCTCGAACCGCACGGTCGCCGTGGCCCCGGCAAGTTCGCCGGAGCGGCTCACGACCTTCTCGATGCCGTGGGGCAGTACAGGGACGAGGCGCTCCATGGCGTCCGAATAGCCCTCGGCCGTTGCGCTGCCGACGAGGCGGGCCACGCCCGGCTGCCCGGCGCGCATCGTGAAGTCGGCGCGGGCGGAGCGACCTGGATTGACCAGAAGCGGACTGGGATTCCCGTTGACTTCGGCGCCCTGGGCCGACAGGGCCGGAGTGATGGAGAGCGCGCCGGGAGTCGCGTTGTCTGTCACGACGGCGGCGGTCGCCACATCGCCGGCGACCAGGAAACGGGGCACCTGGACCCGGGCCTGCACGGGCTTCGCGGCGTTGAACGAGCCGGCCGCCCATCCGGCCTGGGCTCCGCTCGTGACCCCGCGGGCGACGGCCCGCCACTCGGTCGTCGACTCCGGGAGGGTGAACGTGATGCGCGCCTCCCCGGAGGCGTCGGTCTGGACCTTTGGCAGCCACAGGGCGGTCGCCGAGAAGTCGCTGCGGGGCCTAACCTGGGATGAACTAGCTATCGATCCAGTGGTGACCATGACCGCATCCGAGGACAAGTAGCCCCCGATGCCCCCGGTGCCCGGCACCGGAGGAGATTCCCCCGGAGCCGTGGCCGGTCCAGCCCTGCGCTTCTCTTCGGCGCGACGGCGCGCGGCGTCGCGTTCGCGTTGGGCGCTGAGCTCGTCGACGAGCTTGCCGTCGACCTCCTCAAGTCGGATCGGCGCGCCGGAGCCGTTGAAGGCCGTCAGGCCGTGGGGGTCCGGCCGAAGTCGGCCGAAGAAGAAGGCGCGGATGTCTCCGGCCAGCTCCGGCTGGATCGAGAGGACCGTGGCGTCGAAAACCGAGACGGCGAACTGCCCGGCGACCCCGTTGCCCTCCTGGTCGCGGGCGTGGAGGCAGAGGCCGACCTCGTCGCCTGGCCGGAAAGAAGTGCGCTCGGGCTCGATCGTCACGTCGAGGAAGTGATCCTCGGGGGGCACGACGAGCTCGGCCTGGCCGAAGGCGAGACGGCGCGGCAGCAACGAGTGGGCCTGGAGAAACATGTTGGGTGAGTGGTCGGCCGTCACGGGGAGGTCGAAGGTGGCGACGGTGCCCTCGACGCGGAGGACCTGTACCCTTTCGCGTTCGCCCGCATCGATCGTCAGCAGGACCCAGCGGCCCGGCAGCGGCGAGACGATCAGGCCGGTCACGTGATCTCCGACTCGGGCCGGGTTTCGACCGAGCGTGACGGCGAGTTCCTGTGAGTAGTGCTCGAGGTCGCGGGTCTGGGCGTCGGCGACCCAGAGGATCAGGGTCGCCAGGCTTCCGTCCCCGAGCCACGGCCTGCCCTGGGCTCCGGGTTCGACGAACTGCACCGCGTACTTTCCCGGGCGGGGTGGCTCGAACTCGAACTCGGTCGTCCCACTCGGCGGGACGGTCACCGGGAGTCTTTCCACCTCCTCGAACGTCACCGTCGTCTGGTCGCGCTGTCGCCACCCCTCGCCGATGGCGCCGGGATGAACGTAGCTCGCCTTCAGCCGTCGCAGCTCGAGCCCGCGGACCTCCCGGCCCTGCGGGTCCACCCAAGCCTCGGTCCATACCTCGCGAACGACCCTGGCCTCGCCGCGCCAGGAAACGGGCTCGTCGGTGGGGCCGACGGCCGCCAGGGTGAGGCGGACGCGAGTGCCGGGGGCGACGATCGCGGTATCGATCGTCGGCCGCAGTCGGACCGGTCGGCGGCTGACGGCGAACTGCGTCGCGCCGCTCGACTCCCGCCTGGAGATGTCAGTGACCAGCGCGGTCACGCCGCACCGTTCGTCGCCGATCCAGGCGGTGTCCACCACCGTCCGGGCGCGGCCCTGGGCGTCGGTGGTGAGGCGCTCGCGGCGATCGATGCTCGGCGTGAGCGAGGTGTCGAACGAGTTCGGCTGCCACACCCAGGGCTGGTTCCGCCACGGAGTCTGGCCGTACGGTGTCCAGCTCCGGAGTCGATAGAGAAGGACCTCGACCTCGGCCCCGACCACCGGGGCACCGTGGAAGTAGTTGGCGGCGACAGTGACCTCGACAGGGTCACCCGAGCGGATCGCAGCCTTGGGGGGCCCGATGGCCCGCGCCGCGACTTCCACCTTGAACTCGGGCAGTCGGTATTCCTCGATGCGGAAGAGCGGTCCCTCGGGCGCGATGAGCGAGCCGTTGTCCCCGGCCTGGAGTCGAAGCGAGCAGGCGCCGAGCGGCGCGTCCGCCGGCAACACGAACGAGGCATCCCCGACGCCGTACTCATCGAGCACCAGGCCTCCCTCGGCGATCCGCGTGCCCGTGGGCCCCTGGACCGCGTAGGTCAGCATGAGTCCGTGCCCGGGGACAGGCTCGCCAGATCCCTGGCGGCGCACCGTGACGCTCAGATGAACCGTCTCTCCGGGCCGATACGCGGGCCGATCGGTCCAGGAGTACGCCAGCCAGCCTGGCGCGTTCGACGGAGGCGGAGCCCCGAGCCCTGCCCAGGTCTGCCGGTCACCGACAGCCACGAGCAGGAGCCCCGAGTCGTTCCCCCGATCGATCCAGGCGAGTCCTTGGGCGTCGGTCGTCGCGCCAGGGCGCTGCCGCCACAGCGTTTCTGTCCGCTCGCGGATCGCCTCAAGAAGTGAGACCTGGGCGCCGGCGACCGGGCTGCCGTCCGGCGCCGACGTGACCCAGACCATCGTTCGCCCCCGCGCCGTCCTGGCGGCGAGCACGAGGTCGGAGACGACGACGAGGGCCCGGCTCTCGTTGACCGGGCTCGTGGCCACGAGCAGGTAGCAGCCCGGTCCCGCCTGGAGGTCGAGGGGCAGGTCCTCCTGGGTGCGCACGAGGTCCCCGGAGTCGCGGGTGGCCTTCGACCAGCGCCGCAGCGGCCGCAGGGTCGCGGGATCGATGCGGTCGATCCACGAGCCCTTGGCTTGCGCGCCCTCCAGCGCGAGCTGAGTGACGAGGTCGACCTTGAAGAGCGCGAGCTCGATCCTGTCCACGCTGCGCCACGACAGCTCGGCCTTGGCCGGCGATCCGGGGAGGAACTGGCCTGAGACCTTGATCCAGGCCCCCTTGTGGGTAAGCTCGCTGACCTTTGCCCGCGCCTGGTAGCTGTACCGGGTCTCGTTGGGCTTGAACTCGGACTCAAGGCGGCGGTACAGCTCAAGGGCGCGGACCAGGTCGCCCACCCTCGTGAGCCGTCCGTCATCGTCCACCTGCTGCCGGCCATAGCGTTCGATCCACTCCGCGTGCTCGAAGAGGGCGTCGCCCGTGCACGGGTTCCGCTCGGCGCCATGCGCTCGTTCGAACGCACCGTCGATCTCGGCCCAGAGCGACGCCGGTCCGCCATCACGCACCATGCTCCGAGCCAGCAGGAGATTGGCCTTGCAGACCTCCTCGGGGGATCGAGCCAGCGAGGCCACCTCCCGCGCGCTCACCTGGGCGAGCGCGCCTCCTGACCTGGCCCACGGCCTCTCCCCGGTCTCGCCGAGCTTCCAGACGACAGCGAGGTAACGATGACGTGCCTCGTCAGTGGCCGGGGCTGTTGCCCACCACTCGAGGACCTTCGAGAGTCGCTGCTCGCGCGACTCTCCGGGGAGACTCCGACCGGAGGCTGGGGATCCGAGGTCGGCGAGCGACTCCTGCGCCTCGGCCCAGACTCGTGGATGGGGGTCGCGACCCTCGAGTTCATCGATGAGATCTTGCAGTCGCCGAGTCGCTTCCGCGGTGGCAGCGCGCCTCGTGGCGCTGTCGAATCTCTGCCCTCGCCACAGCGTGTCGGCCAGTCGGAACTCGACCCAGGTCTTCTCCTCGGGCGGCACCTTTCGCGGGTCGATGGCCGCGTATGCCTCGTGAGCCAGGGCCCACGAGCCTTCGGCGCAGAGCCGTTCAGCCCGAGCCTTGGCGGAGGAGAACTCGGCATCATGCTCGATCGGCGCGGTGCCCTGCAGGCCGAGCAGTACGATCCAGAGCGAGGCGATGGTCGCGAGCATTGGGTCTCCTAGCGGTCGCAGGTACGAGTTGCAGTTTAGATGCGCGAGGAGGCCGAATCACAACTCGGCGGGAGACCTCAGGGCGGGCGCGCTCGGGTCAAGCTCCGGCGGGCCGTCTGAACTCGAGGGGCCGGGCTCAGTCAGAGCGCCTTGACGACGACGAGGGTCATGTCGTCCTGGCGGTGGGAGCCGCGCGCGAAGCGGGCGATCTCGTCGACCAGCGCCTGCCGGATCGCGGCGGCCGTGAGCGTCTCCACGGTGAGGGCGGCGAGGAAGGCGCGCAGCGCGTCGTAGCCGTACTCGGCGCCGGCGCGGTCGGTCGCCTCGGGCATGCCGTCGGTGAAGAAGACCAGCACGTCGCCGGGCTCGAGGGCGACCTCGCGGCTGCCGTACGCGGTGGCCGGGAAGGCGCCGAGCGGGAGCGAGGGGCCCGGCGACTCGAGCTCGGTGACGTCGCCGCCGCGCCGCAGCATCGGCGGGCAGACGCCGGCGTTGGCGAGCTCGACGATGCGCCGCGCGGGGTCGAGGGCGGCGAGGCAGAGCGCGGTGAACATGTGGCGCCCGACCTTGCGGTGGACCGAGCGGTTGACGCTGGTCATCGCCGCGGCCGGCGGCGTGCCGGCGAGGAGACAGGCGTGGACCATGCCGCTCGACATCGCCGCCGCCATCGCGGACTCCATCCCCTTGCCGGAGACGTCGCCGACCACGATGCCGAGCCGCCGCGCGGCGCCGTCGAGCCAGATGTAGTCGAAGAAGTCGCCGCCGACCTCGTTGGCGGGGACGCAGGCGCCGGAGACCTCGAAGCCGTCGAGCACGGGGTCGCCGCGCGGCATGATCGCCATCTGCGCGTCGTGGGCGGCCCGCAGCTCGGCGCGCAGGCGGATCCCCCGGACGTGGCGCCGCCAGACGAGCGCCACGGCGCCGAGGACGAGCGCGAGGGCGAGCGCCCGGAACCACCACGTCGCCCAGAACGGCGGGAGCACGCGGACGGCGAGGCGCGCCCCGGCCTGGTTCCAGGCGCCGTCGGGGTTGGCGGCCTGGACGTGGAAGACGTAGTCGCCGGGCGACAGGCGGGTGAACGTCGCGGCCCGGCGGTCGGCGCGGGCGTCGATCCACGCGTCGGCGAAGCCTTCGAGGCGGTAGCGGTAGCGGTTGCGCTCCGGCGCCGCGAAGTGGAGCGCGGCGAACTCCAGCGTCACGACGTCCTGCCCGGGCGCCAGCTCGATCGCGTCGGTGTACTCGATCGGGCGCGCGAGGATGGCCGGCCCGTGGAACGACTCGCCGGGCGCGAGCGAGTGGTTGAAGAGCTGGAGGTCGGTGATGGCGACCGGCGGCGGATCCACGTTGAGGAGGATCCTCTGCGGGAAGAACGAGCTGAAGCCGTGGATGCCGCCGAAGAACATCTCGCCGGCCGGGCTCTCCCAGTACGCGCCGCCGTTGAACTCGTCGCCCTGCAGGCCGTCGCGGGCCCCGAAGACGTGGAAGGAGTCGAGGGCCGGGTCGAAGCGGGCGATCCCGCGGTTCGTGCTGATCCACAGGAGGCCGGCGGCGTCCTCGAGGATGCCGTAGACCGAGGCGCTGGGCAGGCCGTCGTCGACGGTGTAGCGGCGGAAGCGGCCGGTCGTCCGGTCGAGGCGGGCGATTCCGCCGCCGTAGGTGCCCGCCCACAGCGCGCCGTCGCGCGCCTCGAGCAGCGCGAAGACGAAGTCGCTGCCGATCGTCGACGGGTCGCCGGGGTCGCTGCGGAACGTCGTGAACGTGCCCCGGTCGCGGTCGAGCCGGGCGAGGCCGCCGCCCTGGGTGCCGACCCACAGCTCGCCCCGGGAGTCCTCGAAGACGACGCGGATGAAGTCGCTCGGCAGGCTCGCCGGGTCGGCCGGGTCGTTGCGGTGGTGGACGAACCGTCCGCTCTCCCGGTCGAGCCGGTCGAGGCCGCGGCCGTACGTCCCGATCCACAGGTTCCCGCGGCGGTCCTCGTAGACGGCGCGCAGCTCGTCGTGGGCCAGCGAGTCGGGGTCCGCGGGGTCGTGGCGGTGGTGGACGAAGCGCCCGGTCGCCCGGTCGAGGCGGTCGAGGCCGCCGCCGTGGGTGGCGACCCAGAGGTTCCGCTGGCGGTCCTGGTAGACGACGCGCACGGTGTCGTGGGCGAGGCTCGCCGGGTCGCGCGGGTCGTGCCGATAGTGGCGGATCGCGCCGGTCGCGCGGTCGATGCGGTCGAGCCCGCCGCTGTCGGTGCCGACCCACAGGGCGCCGGTCTCGTCCTCGAGCATCGACCAGACGATGTCGTGGGCGAGGGAGCCCGGGTCGCCGGGGTCGTGGCGGACCGTCGTGAACGCCTTGCGGCCGAGGTCGAGCCTGCTCAGGCCCCCGCCGTAGGTGCCGATCCACAGGACGTGCGAGCGGTCCTCGAACACCGAGAACAGCCGGTCGGCCGACAGGCTGCGCGGGTCCGCCGAGGCGTGGCGGTACGTGGCGAAGCGCCCGCGGTCGGCGTCGAGCCGGGCGAGGCCGCCGCCGTCGGTGGCGATCCACAGCCGCCCGACGTGATCCTCGGTGACCGCCATGATCCGGTCGCTCGGGAGCGCCCGCGAGTTGCGCGGGTCGGCGCGGTAGCTGGCGAAGCGCCCTTTGGCACGGTCGAGGCGCGCGAGCCCGCCGCCGAGCGTGCCGATCCAGAGGGTGCCGGCGCGATCCTCGAAGATCGCCTGGACCCACTCGTGGGGGAGGGCCGTGGGGTTGCGCGGGTCGGCTGGGTAACGGACGAACGCCTGCCGCGCCGGATCCCAGCGGTGGAGGCCGCCGGCCGCGGTCCCGACCCAGAGCGTGCCGCCGCGGTCCTCGTAGAGGGCACGGACATCGCCGTCGGCGAGGGCGCCGGTGCTCGCCGGGTCGGGGCGCAGGTGCGCGAAACGGCCGGTGGCCCGGTCGAGACGGTCGAGCCCGCCGCCCTGGGTCCCGATCCACAGCGTCCCGTGGCGGTCCTCGAGGATGGCCCACACGGTGTTGGCCGCGAGGCTCGCCGGGTCGGCGGGGTCGTGCCGGTAGCGGGTGATGCGCCCGGTCCGCGGGTCGAAGCGATTGAGGCCGCCCTCGAACGTGCCGATCCACAGGATGCCCTCGCGGTCCTCGTGGATCGCCTTGATGTCGTTGTAGGAGAGGGTGTTCTGATCGTTCGCGTCGTTCCGGAGGACAGTGAACCGATAGCCGTCGTAACGGTTGAGGCCGTCCTCGGTGGCGAACCACAGGAACCCGGCGCGGTCCTGGAGGATCCCCGCGATGATGCTCTGCGACAGCCCCTGCTCCGCCGACAGGCGCTCGAAGTCGAGCGGCTCACCCGGCGCGTGCACAGCGAACACGAGCCCGGCGGCGAGGGCCCCCAGGGCGGCGCGGATCGTCATGAGACTGATACGTCGGCGGCCGCCGGGAGTTCCCGCGGACGGCGGGATCACGCGCGTGTGCGACTGTCGCGTGTTTTGACAGTCATGGCGGAGCCGACTAACCTATCTCAGGAAGGGACACAACCATGCCGACGACCCCCTCGACCCGCCCCCTGCCGCACGTCCTTGGGCGCCTCCGCGGACTTGCCGCGCTGGCGGTGCTGGCGCTGCTGATCACCGGGTGCGCAGTTGGGCACTACCAGCCCGCGAAGTCGGTCAAGAACGACCCGGAGCTCGGCGGACGGCTCACCGAGGTCGCGCGTGCCTTCGAGACGCGGGACATCGCGAAGATCGCATCGCACTACGCCAGCAACGACTACGCGGTGTCGTTCGAGACGCCGTACCGGTTCGCGACCGGGGTGACCGAGCACCGCCAGGTCCTCGCCGAGTTGCTCGCCAAGGTCGACACGCTGAAGGTCACCTTCGCGCCGGACTTCGGGGCGAAGATCGACGGCGACCGGGCGTGGACGATGCGCGACTTCAAGGTCGAGGGTACGACCAAGGCGGGCGAAGCGTTCAGCTACGCGGGCTGGCACAGCGCCGTGTGGTCGAAGCAAGACGGCAGGTGGGTCATCTGGTACGAGCACTTCGGCGGCAATCCGAAGATCGCGGCGCTCGCGCCGCCGCCGCCCCCACCGCCGGCGGCGACACCGGCCGCGACGCCTGCCCCCGCGCCGGAGCCCGAGCCGACATTCGGCGACGTCTTCTACGACTTCGACAAGTGGAACATCCGCGCCGACCAGGTCGCCACCCTCGAGGCCAACGCCGAGGTGCTCAAGGCGAGGCCGGGCCTGCGGATCCTCATCGAGGGCCACTGCGACGAGCGCGGCGGCGAGAGCTACAACAACGGTCTCGGCGAACGGCGCGCTCAGGCGTCCAAGAACCACCTCGTCATGCTGGGGATCGACCCCTCGCGCATCGAGACGGTGTCGTACGGCAAGACCAAGCCGTTCGAGCTGGGCCGGGGCGAGAAGGTCTGGAAGCAGAACCGCCGCGCGCACTTCGTCGTGCTGAAGTGATCGGCGCCGGCTGACGACGGGCGTGCCGGCGCGGCACGCCGGTCGGACGCCGGTCGGCGTGCGGTGCGGAGTGGGATGTTTGGGGTGCAGGGTGCCCGGACGCCGGTCCGGGCACCTGCATTAGGGGCTACTCGGTCGGCGGATGCCAGAGGTTCTTTTCCTGCAGCTCGGCCTCGGCGGCGGCGATCCCGGCGCGGAACTCGTCCCACAGCTCGGGCGTGACGGTGATCCCCTTCTTGGTCGGCGCCAGCTCCTCGTTCGCGTCGGTGTAGAAGAGGCGGATGTCGATGTACGTGCGGCCCTTGAAGTTGGACAGCGAGATCCGGACCGTCTCCTCGGCGTTGCGCTTGAACTCGTGAAGTACCTTACGATCGTCTGGCATCGAAACCTCCGTGCGGCGGGGAGTCTAGCAGGCGCCGGAGGCGGGGAGGGGTGATGGACGAGACACGGAAAGACGGCGCGGTCATCGCGCCCGACCGGGCGCCGCTGGTTCCGGTGGCACGCACGCGCGGCGCGCGCATGGCCGTGCTCGTCGGGCCGCAGCAGGGCGCACCGGGCTTCGTCACCCGGCGCTTCACGCTGGCGCCGGGAGGCCGCATCCCGGCGCACCGGCACCCGGCGATCGAGCACGAGCAGGTCGTGATCCGCGGCGAGATGGTGCTCACCATGGACGGGGCCGACCACGTGGTCCGGGCCGGGGACGCCGTGTTCCTCCCGGCCGGCTGCGCCCACGCCTACGCCAACCTGGGGGACGCGGAGGTCGAGTTCATCTGCGTCATCCCGCACACCCCCGGCTACGAGACCGAGTGGCTCGAGGACCCGCCCGAGGGCGCCCACACCGGGTAACCGGGCGCCCTTGCGGGCGGCGGCGGCAAGGCGGTAGCATCGCGGCACCATGAACGCGCGAAACCTGCTCGGCTCCGGCCCATCGTCGTCTGCCCGCGGCGGCATTCGCGCCGTGCTGCTCCTCGGACTCGCGGTGGTCGTGCTCGTCCCCGTCATCTACATGGCGTTCGTCCTGACCTGGAGCTACTCCGAGGGCGAGCGGGCGGGGGTCCTGCAAAAGTTCTCCCGCAAGGGGTGGGTCTTCAAGACCTGGGAGGGCGAGCTCGCGATGACCACGGTCCCCGGCGTCGCGCCGGTGCTGTGGAACTTCACGGTGCGCGACGCGAAGGTCGCGGAGTCGCTCAGCCAGGCGATCGGCACGCACGTCGCGGTGCACTACGAGGAGCACCGCGGCATCCCCACCTCCGCGTTCGGCGAGACGACCTACTTCGTCAACAGCGTCCGAACCGTCAAGTGAGGGTCGCGGGCGAGGGCGCCCGCGCTACTCCGCCGGGGCGATGGCGCTCTCGACGAGGTGCTCGCGCAGCTCGGCGGCGAACACCTCCATCCACTTGATGAGCTTCCCCTCGATGTCGGAGAACTCGGTGCCGGAGATCACCCGGTGGTGCACGGCGACCAGCAGCTTGCCGCTCTTCGCCTCGCTGATCTTGACGTCGAACGTCACGCTGGAGGCGCCGGCGCCGAAGCCGATGAGCATCTTGGCCGTCTTCGAGCCGTAGTTGCAGTCGACGATCCGGCCGGTGACCAGGATGTTGCCGTCCTTGCGCGACACCTGGGCCAGCCCGTCGGTGGCCACCTGCAGCGCGCCGCGCAGGCGCGCCGGCATCAGCTCGGACAGCTCGTTGGCCTTGGCGAAGTCCTTGGCGTCGCGCTTGCTCTTCGCGAGCATGACGGGATCGTCCCAGACGTCGACGTGGAAGGTGACGCGTCCGGCGGGGAGCTTGAAGTCCTCGTGCATCCAGCCGAAGTCGGCCCACTCGTGCTCCTTGAACGACACGCCGTCACCGAAGTACTCCGGGTCGAGGAGCCCCTCGTCGTCGGCCGAGTCGTCGCCGGCCCACGCCGGCACGCAGAGCGCCACCGCCAGCCCGACCGCCGTCAGCCACCACGTCCGCTTTCCTCGCATCGCCGCCTCCTCGAGGCCCCGACCAGGCCGGGACCGGGACTCTCTGCGGGATTGTACCCGGCGATCGCGAAGCGGCGGGAGAACAACGCGACGCTCGTGCGTATACAGCGGAGGCGGGGGAGCGACCCTGCGGGGGGTTGACGTGCCGGGAGCGGAGATCAGGGCGGGGCGTGGTCCGGTGGGGTGGAGTCTGGGGCTGCTCGGGGCGACGGTCTCGGCTGGGTGGCTCGCCGTCGCGGCGTGGGCCCAGGAGCCGGCACCACCGACTCCGACGGGAACGCCGAAGCGGAGCTACGCGATCCAGCGCGCGGGCGGGGCGATCGCGGTCGACGGCAGCCTCGACGAGGCGGCGTGGCGGACGGCGCTCGTCGTGTCCGCGGCCTTCGAGACCTACCCCGGCAACAACCTGCCGGCCCGTGTCGCCACCGACTGTCTGCTGGCCTACGACGACGACAATCTCTACGTCGCCTTCCGCGCCCGCGACGGCGAGCCCGCAAAGGTCCGCGCCCACCTCACCGACCGCGACGCCGCCTACGACGACGACTTCGTCGGCGTCGTCCTCGACACCTTCAACGACGAGCGGCGTGGCTACGAGTTCTTCGTCAACCCGCGCGGGGTGCAGATGGACCTCGTTCAGGACGACGTGAACAAGAACGAGGACCCGGCGTGGGACGCGATCTGGGCCTCGGCCGGCCGCATCGACGCGGAGGGCTACACGGTCGAGATGGCGATCCCGTTCGCCCAGCTCCGCTTCGCCCGCGTGGACGGGCCGCAGTCGTGGGGCATCGACGTGATCCGCGTCTACCCGCGCGATCAGCGTTTCATCTTCCGTGCCCAGCCGCAGGACCGGGACCAGTCGTGCTACCTCTGCCAGGTCTCCAAGCTCACCGGGCTCGAGGGGATCCGGCGCGGCAAGAACCTGGAGCTCGACCCCACGCTGACCGGGGTGCGCAGCGAGGAGCGCGAGGACTTCCCGCACGGGCCGTGGAAGACCGTCGACAGCAAGGCGGACCCGGGGATCTCCGGCCGCTGGGGCTTCACTCCCAACCTCACGGCGCTGGCGGCGATCAACCCGGACTTCTCCCAGGTCGAGGCGGACGTCGCGCAGCTCGACGTCAACACCGACTTCGCCCTGTTCTACCCGGAGAAGCGGCCGTTCTTCCTCGAGGGCGCCGACTTCTTCGAGACGCCCGGCTCCGCGATCTACACGCGGACCGTGGCCGACCCCGCGTGGGGCGCCAAGGTCTCCGGCAAGGAGGGCAGGACGGCAATCGGCGCCTACGTCGCCCGCGACGAGGTCACCAACATCCTCCTTCCCGGCAAAGAGAGCTCGGACCTCACGACGCTGGGCGAGAGCTCGCTGGCCGGCGTCGTGCGGGTCCGTCAGGACGTCGGCACGAGCTCGACGCTCGGGGCCCTGGTCACCGCGCGCCAGGGCGATGGCTACAGCAACCGCGTGGTCGGCCTCGACGGCCTGCTCCGCCTGGCGAAGGCGGACAGCCTCACCTTCCAGGTCCTGCGCTCCGCCACCGAGTACCCCGATGAGATCCGCGCCGAGTTCGGCCAGCCCGAGGGCACGCTGGATGGAACCGGGGCAGTGCTGCGCTACGAGCACCAATCGCGAAACTGGTGGTGGAAGGGGGAGGCGAAGAGCGTGGCGCGGGAGTTCCGGGCCGACTCGGGATTCGTGCCGCAGGTGGACATCCGGCAGGAGACGGTCGGGCTGCAGCGCACCTGGTGGGGCGAGAAGGACGCCTGGCGCTCGCGCACCCAGTGGGGCGGCGATTGGGACTACTCGACCGACCAGGACGGGGAGCTCATCGAGAACGAGGTCGAGAGCTGGGCCAACTTCAACGGGCCGATGCAGTCGTACGTCGAGATCGACGTCGGCTGGCGCGAGCGGGTCTACGAGGGCAAGCGCTTCGACATGGCGTTCCAGCACTTCTGGGGCGAGTTCCGGCCGAGCGGGGCGCTGTGGCTCGGGCTGGGGGCGAGCTTCGGCGACCAGCTCGACTTCGCCAACGCCCGCAACGGGCGGCGGATCCGCATCGCGCCGGAGCTCACCTGGCGCGCCGGCACCCACCTGCGCGTCGGGCTGACCTACCTGCACGAGAGCCTCGACGTCGACGGCGGGCGCCTGTTCACCGCCGACCTGCCGCAACTGCGCCTGGTCTACCAGTTCAACGTGCGGACGTTCGTCCGGCTGATCAGCCAGTACACCGACGTGGAGCGCGACCCGGCCCTGTACGCCGACGAGGTCGACGCCCGCAGCCGCGACCTGTTCAACCAGCTCCTCTTCTCCTACAAGATCAACCCGCAGACGGTCTTCTTCCTCGGCTACTCCGACACCTTCGAGGGCTTCGAGAACGAGGAGCAGCGCGTCGACCTCACCCGCGCCGGCCGCACGGTCTTCGTCAAGCTCGGCTACGCCTGGCTGCTGTGAATCTGGCCGGGGTACCGAGCCCGGAGGGCAACCGCAGTCGAGACGCCGAGGTGGGCGGGCGGGGGCGCCCGCGCCACCATGGCCGCGTAGGGCGGGCGCCCTCGCCCGCCCGCTGCTGCCGAGCGTGTACTCTTTCGCGGTGGTGAGGGCGAGGAGATGGAGAGCGCGATCGCGACGGCCATCCGGACACCGCTGCAACCGGTGGCGATCCTCTTCGCGGACGACCGGCCGGAGGAGGCGCTCCAGTTCGCCGAGGGGCGGTGGGGCTGTGTCATGTGGCTGCTGGCGAGCGCCGCGAAGGGCCGGGCGGCCGCGGCCGACCGGGCGACGTTCGGCTGCATCGGCGGCGGCACCGGGCTCGGCTTCGGCAACCGGTACGTCGACTGGCCCGGCGGCACCGAGTGCTTCCACCGCTTCCTGTCGACCGGCAACGACGACTGGGAGCACGGCCGCGCGGCCGCCGAGGAGCTCGTCGACTCCTGGCGCCGGCAGGCGGTCGAGCAGTTCGTCGAGGGCGAGCGCTACGTCAAGACGCCGGAGCTGACGGCGCGGTTCGTCGATGCGCTGCCCTTCCACGAGGTTCCGCGGAGCTACGTCGTGTTCAAGCCCCTCGCCGACGTCGCCGCCGGCGAGCGCCCGGAGGTCGTGGTGTTCCTCGTCGATCCCGACCGCCTCGCCGCGCTCGTCGTGCTCGCCAACTACGCACGCGGGGACAACGAGGGCGCCTTCATCCCGTGGGCGGCCGGCTGCCAGTCGATCGGCATCTACGCCTACCGCGAGGCACGCTCGGAACACCCGCGCGCCGTGATCGGCCTCGTCGACCCGTCGGCCCGCGCCTACATCGCGAAGCAGGTCGGCCGCGACTTGATGACCGTCGCCCTGCCCTTCGCGCTGTTCGAGGAGATGGAGTCGAACGTCCCCGGCAGCTTCCTCGAGCGCGACACCTGGCGCTCGCTCCTCGCCGCCAACCCTCGGTAGCCTCTCGACAGTGGTGCGGGCGCCCTCGCCCGCGCACCTCAGCGGTTCAGGCCACGCAGGCGCGCGTACCCGGCGCGCGACAGCGGCAGCCTGGTGCCGTCGGCGAGGATCGCGAGCCGGCTGTCCTTGGCGTACAGCTCGATGCGGGCGAGGCGGTCGAGGTTGAGCAGGAACGAGCGGTGGATGCGGACGAAGCGGGCCGGGTCGAGCGACGCCTCCAGCTCGGCCATGGTCTGCTGCTTGCGGTGGACCTTGCCGTCGGCGTGGAGGAGCAGGTAGTCGTCGCGGGCCTCGGCGTAGTCGAGCCGCTCGGCCGGGACGACGACGACGGCCGGGCCGCTCCTGACCAGGATTCGCGCGGCGAGCGGGCCGCGCCGGGCGCGCGCCTCGGCGAGCAGGGCGCCGTGCCTCGTGGCCGCGTGCGACCGCGCCCGTTCGACGGCGGCGGCGAGGCGCTCGCGCGAGAACGGCTTGAGGAGATAGTCGACGGCATGGACCTCGAACGCCCGCACCGCGAACTCGTCGTGGGCGGTCGTGAAGATCACCGCGACGTTGCGCTCGAGGAGCTCGAGGACTTCGAAGCCGTCGAGGCCGGGCATCTGCACGTCGAGGAGGAGCAGGTCGGGCGCGGCCGCCTCGACCGCGCCGACCGCCTCGAAGCCGTTGGCGCACTCGCCGGCCACGGTGACGCCGGGGAGTCCCGAGAGGTATTCGCGAAGCAGGGTGCGGGCAGGCGCCTCGTCGTCGACGATCAGGACCGAGAGCGGCCGGGCGCCCGCACTCACGGCGCGCTCGCCTGCAGGTCGGCGGGCGGCAGGCGCAGCTCGGCGCGGAACGTGCCTCCCGCCGCGTGGGCGACCAGCTCGCCGGCCGGACCGTAGGCGGCCGCCAGCCGCGCCCGGACGTTGGCCATCCCGAGCCCCTCGCCGCCCCGGCCGGCGGCCGCCGGGTCGTAGGGGTTGGTGACCGAGACCCGCAGGCCGGCGTCGTCGGCGTGGGCCTCGATGGTCACGGCGCCGCCCTCGACGAGGTGGGCGATGCCGCGCACCACCGCGTTCTCGACCAGCGGCTGGAGGATGAGCGGCGGCACCGGGACGGCGAGGACCGCGTCGGCGACGCGCCGCGCCACGGTCAGGCGCGCGCCGAAGCGGATCTTCTCGATGTCGAGGTACGCCTCCACGAGGGCGAGTTCCTCGGCCAGGGTGATGGTCCGGCAGCGCGCCGCGCGCAGGCTGGCGCGCAGGAAGTCGGCGAGCGCCACGGTGGTCCGGCGGACCGTCTCCGGCTCGCTGGCAGCGAGGCCGGCGATGGAGTTCAGGGCGTTGAAGAGGAAGTGCGGGCTGACCTGCGCCTTGAGCGCGGACAGCTCGGCCTCCCGGGCGGCGAGCATCTGCTCGAGCGCACGAGCGTCGGCCTCGGCCGCGAGGCCGGCCGCCCGCACCGCGCAGTGCAGGGTCGCGGCGAGGGCGTAGAGGATCAGCCCGGCCGCGGCGAGCATCGCGGCGATGCGCGGGAAGCGCTGGTCGAGCCCGGCGAACGCCGGGAACGCCTCGAGCGCCGCCGACCAGGTGGCGGCGACGAAGAGCCAGACGAGGGTCGAGACCACGCCGGCGCCGGCGTGGACGAACACCGTGCGCGGGAGCTGGGCGGCCGTCATCGGCAGCGACCGGCACGGGTACCACGAGGCCAGGCAGATGAAGGCGTAGACGACGGCCAGCGGGGCGACCAGGACGGCGGCCTCCAGCCACGACGCGGCGCCGGCGAGGCGCACCAGGGCGGCGAGCAGCGCGCCGATCGGCAGCCACGCGGCGAAGTACGGTCCGAGGCGTCCCCTGGCCAGGAACGGGTGCATCGCGGACCCTAGCTCTTGATCTCGACGCCGGCCATGATCGCGGCGCCGCGCACCACCAGGGTGGCTCGCGGCGGGACGCCGGTGGGCCGCCGGGAGTCCTCGATCGCCGCCATGATCGGTGTGCCCTCGATGATCACCGCCCAGTCCGGCGGGACGCGGATCTCGATCGCGCCCCACAGCGCGAAGACCGTGATCTCGGCCCGCCCGCCGGCGGGCTCGGCCTGCCGCAGGTCGAGCTCGCAGCCGCCCATCACCGCGGTGAGGTCGCCGCCGGCGAACGCCCGCGACGAGCACCGCCGCGTCATGCCGCCGAGGAGCGCGAACATGCTCACGGTCGGGTCCGCGGTGTAGCCGCCGACGCCGTGGAGCGGGGGCGTGACGCCGTCCTCGTCGGCCGGCGGCTCGCCGCCCGGCGGTGGGGGCGGCGGCATCGTCGGCTGCGCCGGCGCCTTCGACAGCGCCCGCCACAGCAGGTTGGCGCCGGCGAGGATCAGGAACACCGGCCAGAGGTCCCACACCCCGTACGGCACGAGGTCGAGGTTGTCGAGCGTCCACCAGACGCCGACGATCACCAGGATGGCGCCGAACCCGCGGCCCTGGACGGTCGCCGGCTGGAGGAGCTTGGAGAGCCCGACCGCCGCGAAGACGAGCGGCCAGTAGTCCCACAGGTGCCCGGGGTCGAAGACGTCCAGCCGGTCGAGGAGGAAGACCACTCCGAGGCCGAGGAGGATGACCCCGAACACCAGCCGCTGTGTCGTCTGAACCTGTTCGCCGCTGCCCATCGCCGCACCTCCGTGTCCCGTCTCGACGAACACTACGTGCTGAGCCGCTCGAAGGATAGCCCTTTGCCGGCGAACGGAGGGCGCCGACCGGCCAGCGGAGGAAGAAGACGGGGAACGGTCCCCGAGTACCCGGTCAAGAGTCGAGCGTCGAGAGTCGAGGGGGCTGCTCGGGGAGTGTAGCGGCCGCCCGCCGGGCGGCCGGTATCTCCCGTGGCGCGGGCGCCCCCGCCCGCGCTCCCTCCAGGGCTACGGCGCGATGCGGCGGATGACGTCGAGGAGGCTGCCGTCGTCGGCCTTGACGAGCTCGATGACGTCGTCGGTGAACGTCGGCTCGGGCATCAGCGGGCCGAGCTCCTTCGCCTTCGCCATCGCCTTGGCGGCCAGCTCGTCCATCGTGATCAACGGGATCCCGGCGGCGGCGGCGTTGGCGCGCAGCGCCTCGACGTGGGGCGAGCGCGACGCCGGGTTGATCACCGCGTCCGCCTCGGTGATGACGACGTCGACGAGCTCGCCGGGCATCGTCACGGTGTTGACCCGCTCGCGGATCGACGGGTACGACTGCCCCTTGCGCTTGGAGAAGCCGGCCAGGGTGGTGAAGATCACGGTCAGCTTGGAGCGGCCGACGTTGGGGCCGCCGCCGATGCCGCCGACGAAGCGGCCGTCGTAGCCGGTCACGGTGTTGACGTTGAAGTCGCGGTCGATCTCGGCGCACGACAGCAGGGCGAAGTCGAGGAGCGGCGTGAGCGTGCCCTTGCCGGCGAGTGAAGCGTAGATCGAGGTGGTGACCTCCTGGTGGCCGCGGTCGTGGAGCAGCGAGTCGAAGACGAGGTCGGTGGGCTGGAAACACTGCCCGTGGAGGATGAGCTCGACGGCGCCGCGGCGCAGCATCTCGACGTGGATCTGGGTGATGCCGCCGATCGTGAACGAGGCCCGCAGCCGGTTCTCGACGAAGTGATCGGACAGGCGCTGGAGGATCGCGAGCGAGGCGCCGGATCCCGACTGGAACGCCACGCCGTCGCGCAGCAGGCCGGCGGCGCCGAGCAGCCGCATGACGCGGTCGGCGACCGCGAGGTTGCCCGGGCTCATGACGCGGGCGAGGTCGAGGGTGCCGGCGCCGATCCCGGCGGCGTCGCCGACCTTCTCGAACGGCACCACGAAGTCGACGTGCTCCATCGAGATCGAGCGGTGCGGCAGGAAGCGGTCGTAGACGGTACCGGCGCACACGCACGAGTAGTCGGCGTGGCGGACGTCGGCGTCGAAGAGGCCGAGCGGGCCGCACAGCTCGTCGCGGCGGCCGAGCACGCCCGAGGCGTTGCCCCACGGGTCGGCCGCCGGCGCCGGGAAGACGGCCAGGCGCACCGGCTCGATGCCGAGCGCGATGTCGCGCTGCCGGCCGCCGTGGGTGCAGCCCATGATCCGCACCGGCAGCAGGCGCCCGTCCATCGCGGCCTTCGCGAGGCCGCCGTACGGGTTGCCGTAGACGTACGCGATCGTCCCGTCGTTGACCGCCTCGACGAGATAGTCGAGGTCGCCGAAGTAGGCGTTGCCGATCAGCCGGATGCCCCTCAGGCCGCGCCGCTTCAGCTCGCCGATCACCGCCCGGAGGAAGCGGTCGGCGCCGTTCCGGTAGTAGTGCGGGAACGACACGGCGTCGCCGTCGCGCACCACCTCGAACGCCGCCTCGAGCGTCGTCACCTTCGACGCGCCGGCGAACGGCCGCCGCGGCACCCGGGCGGGCGCCGTCGCCTCCTCGGGCATGTCGGCGTGGCTCCCGGCGAACGGCCTGAACGGCCGACCTTCGATGCGGGTGGGTACGTCACGGCCCAGGGAGTTCTTCTGCCAGCTCTCGAGCAGCATCACGACCTCCGGGCCGCCGAGCTTACCAGAACCCCGGGGTCAGGTCTTGTAGTATGTGAGTTGGAACAGGCAGCCCGGGCTTCTGTGTTGGCTGAAACAGGCTTGGTCACATAGTACAAGACCTGACCCCGTACTGGAGGGAAGGGAGATGGTGAGGAGTGCGGCGAGGACGGTGCAGGAGTATCTGGACGGGCTGCCGAGCGAGCGGCGGGCGGAGATCGAGGCGGTGCGCGAGGTGATCCTCGGCAACCTGCCGGACGGCTACCGCGAGTCGATCGGGTGGGGGATGATCACCTACTGCGTGCCGCTCGAGCGCTACCCGACGACCTACAACGGCCAGCCGCTCGGCTACGCGGCGCTGGCCGCCCAGAAGAGCTCCAACTCACTCTACCTCATGGGGGTGTACGCCGATCCCGGGCAGGAGGCGGAGCTCCGCGAGGGGTTTCGCGCCGCCGGCAAGAAGCTGGACATGGGCAAGTCCTGCGTGCGGTTCCGGCGCGCCACCGATCTCCCGCTCGAGACCATCGGCAGGCTGATCGCCTCGACCGGCGTCGAGCAGTACATCGCCATCTACGAGGCGGCTCGGAAGAAGGCGTGAGTCCCGCTGCCGGGCGGCAAGATGCGACGAGCGCGGCTCACGTAGACTCACTATGGGGGTCCGAATGCTGACAGCGCTCTCGCTCGTCCTCGCGGCCGTCGCGGCGCCGGCGCCGCTCTCCCACATCGGGGTCGCGCTCCCGAGCCGGGACACGGCCGTCCTCACGCTCACAGCGCCCTGGAACGACCCGGCGCCGCGCGGCGTCGAATCGCAGCGCCTGCTTGCCGGGGAGGTGGGCATTCCGCTCGCCGGAGCGCTCGCCGTGACCGTCGCGGGCGGCGAGCTGCGCACCGAGGTGACGGTGCGGCTCAAGGACGTCCCGCAGGCGGTGCTCAACCTCGACCCGAACAGCCTGCCGCTGCGCTGGGAAGGCCTGGACCGCAAGGGCCGCGTCGTGGCCGCGCTCGCCGGGACGGTCGACCTCGGCGACCGCGAGAAGGTCGCCCTGCCGATCCGCACCCTGTACGACCAGTTCCTGCTGGTGCGCGACGTCTCCGCCTCGCCGGGCCTCTCCGCGGTCGGGGTGCGCGCGCTACTCGGCTTCTACAACCCCTTCGCCTTCGACGTCGTCGCGACCCGCGTCGAGTACCGCCTGGCGGTCGCCGAGCAGCCCATCCTCGAGGGCAAGCGGCCGGGCTTCCGGCTGCGCGGCTCGCAGTGGAGCGACATCTTGATCGAGCAGGACGTGCCGCTCGCCGACGTGATGGGCGCGGTCGCGTCGTTCCTCGGCGGCGAGACGGTGACCCTGACCGGTGCGCTCACCGTCCGGACGCCGCAGGGCGAGAAGATCATCCCGCTCGTCGGCGGGTTCCGCCGCTGAGGGAACGGGGAGAGGGAAGAGGGAAGAGGGAAGAGGGGAGAGGTGAGCCCTCGCAGTCGCCCTGCGCGGGGCAAACTGCAGGTAGGCCATTCGCAGGCAGTGTCGGGCCGGGCGAGTGCGCGGTCACGTGGGGAGGGGTGGTAGATTCGGTCCATGACCGACCTTGAAGGAGCGCCGCCCAACCCTCGCCCCGCCGTCGACGGGAGCGCGTTCCACACCGCGATGGCGCACCTCTACCGCGGCGAGATGCACCGCATGACGGTGTGGCGTCAGCGCCTCGACGTCACCACCAACTGGGCGATCCTGCTCACCGGCGGCATGACCACCTTCACGCTCGGGTCGCCCTCCGTGCCGCACTTCATCCTGCTCCTCGGCCTCGCGCTCATCGCCGTGTCGATGATCATCGAGGCGCGCCGCTACCGTCACCTCCACCACAGCAACTGGCGCATCCACCTGCTCGAGGCCCGCTACTTCGCGGCGCTGCTCGAAGGCCGCGGCGAGACCGAGGGATGGCGCGAGCTCCTCGCCCACGAGCTGCGCCGGCCGCGCCGGCTGATCGGCTGGTTCACCGCGATCAAGGTGCGGCTGCGGAGGAACTACCTCCTGCTGCTCTACTTCATCACGGCCGTGTGGGTCACGAAAGTGTTCATCCACCCGGCCGACGCGGTCGACTTCCAGGAGTTCTGGGCCCGACTCGCCGTCGAGAAGATGGTGCCGAGCTGGCTCGTCGCCGCCACCGCGACGGCGTTCGTCGTGGTGAGCACCTTCCTGGCGCTGACCGCGAAGAGCGCCGAGGCGCTCGAGGAGCAGGCCACCGGCGAGATCCTGCGCGACGAGGTTGAGCGCAGCATTTCGTGACGCGGTCGGCAGGGCGCCGTTTTCGAGGCGCGCGGGGTGCTACGCTCGTGCCCCGGAGGTGAGCATGCGCGGTGGTGTTGCATCGTTCATCGTGGCGGCGCTCCTGAACGCAGCCGCGACGGCCGCGCTCGCCGCGGCGGGCTGGGTGTCGATCCCGCCCGACGGCGCCGACACCAGCGCGATCGCCTTCAGCCGTTCGGAGCCCGGCGTCGTCTGGGCGGGGACCGCCGATGGGCTGGTCCGGAGCGAGGACGGCGGCGTGAGTTGGGCCGCCGCGGGGCTTGCCGGGTTCGCGATCGGGCCCGTCGCGGTCCACCCCGACGACGGACGCCAGGTGTGGGCCGCCTCCTCGGGCCCGGCGGTCTGGCACAGCGACGACGGCGGCGCGACCTTCGCCCGGACCGACCTGGAACCGGCGGTCGGGAGCGTGCAGGATCTCGCGCTCGACGTCTCCGATCCCGGCACCGCGTACCTGGTCGGCGACAGCCGCATGCGGATCACGCACGACGGCGGCGTGACCTGGACGAATGTCGGCGCGCCGCAGAACCAAGTCTGGTACGGGACCGTCCTCGCCACACCGGGTGGCGTCTTCGCCGCGAACCGCACCGGACTGTACCGGAGCACGGACCACGGGGGGTCGTGGACGATGGCCGGCCTGGCGCCCGCGAACCAGGCCGGTTCGTTCGCCGCGGACGCCTCCGGCCTCCGGCTCTGGATGGTCAGCTACTCGCTCACCAATCCGCTGCTCTACACCTCTTCGGACGGTGGTCACGTCTGGTCGCAAGCGATCGGCGTCCTGCCCGATTCCACCCACCCGACCGGCCCCGTCGCCGTGAGCCCTGACGGAGGCACCGTCTTCGTGAACGCAGGAGGTCGGTGGTTCGCGAGCAGCGATGGCGGGACGGTCTGGGCCGAGCGCGGCACCCCGCCCTCCGCTTGCGCCGGCGCGTCCCGGCTTGTCTTCGACCCGCTCGGGCAGGAGCGGTTGCTCGCGTTGGTCGGGGGCGGAATCGCGCGGTCCACGGACGGTGGCTGGACCTGGGCGTGCGCCTGCCGCGGGATGCGCAACGTCACGGTCACCGCACTCCTTCCGGCTGCCGACGGGTCGCTGTGGACGGCCACGCGCGACCAGGGAATCTTCCGGAGCGCCGACGGCGGGGCGAGCTGGGCCTACGCCGGCGGTTCGGTGCCCCACGGGTACATCGTCGGGCCGGAGTACTCGTACTACTTCACCGTCGGCGCGCTCGCGGCGATCGGCGGGAGGACCCTTGCCGGTACCATCGACGGCGCCTACGCATCAATGGATGCGGGCATAAGCTGGCAGCTTCTCGAAGACGTGCACGGCGATGTCGGCGCGTTCCTCCTCGATCCCGGTCGACCGGGGACCGTGGTCGCCACGGCGCTCGTCAGCGGAATGATGCCGGGTGGCCTGTTCGTCTCGCACGACGAGGGGGCGACCTGGCACCAGCAGATCCGGAACGGCACGGTGGCCGGAATCGCGGCGGATCCCGTCCGAGGCGCCCTGCTGGCCAGTGTCCGGCTCCCAGCCGACGGCGGACTCCAGGCGTTCAGTGGGATCATGCGGTCCACCGACCACGGCGACACCTGGACCCAGGCGAGCATCACAGCCGAGCTGGCGATGCTCGTCGCCGACCCTCGCGTGCCTGGCCGGGTGTGGGCTGCAAACGGTCGCATCCAGTTCAGCGACGACGGCGGCACGAGCTGGCAGGAGACCGCGAGCCCGACGCCCTGCGGTCCGGGCTCGAGCCTGTGCGGGGCCTTCTTTTTGCTCGTCGATGTCGCGAACGACCGGCTCCTGGCCGTCGCCTACACGTGGGTCTACGAGAGCCTGGACGACGCCTCGACCTGGCAGCCCCTGGCGCCGGCCGTGCCCTTCCTGAGTCCCCAGGGCGCGCGGTGGCCGGATCTCCACCTGACGTCGGTGCTCGCCCTCGGCATCGACGCCTCGGGGCGGCTGCTCGCCGGCACCGGCGGCCGCGGTCTCTTCGTCCTCGAGCCGGACGTCCGCGTGCCGCGCCGCCGCCTCTCCCGCTGACTCGGCGCGCGCTCGGTGGGTCGTCCGGACCCCGGACCCCTCTTCTTACTAATCGTCCGCGGGGCGCCACGACACCGCGATGCGGCCCGTCCCCGGCCCGGTGACGCGGCCGATCACGGCGGCGTCGGCGCGCTCGCCGATCCACGCGGCGTGGAACGCCTGGACGGCGTCGGCCGGGAGCGCGGCGAGCAGGCCGCCAGAGGTCTGGGCGTCGGCGAGGATCGCCCGCACGTCTCCGTGGATCTCCGGGCCGAACGTCGTGAACGCCGCGGCGTGCTCGAGGTTGGCGCGGGTGCCGCCGGGGACCTCGCCGAGCTCGACGAGGCGCCGCGTCCCGTCGATCACCGGCACCGCCTCGGCCCACAGCTCCGCGTCGCATGAGGACGCGGCGAGCAGCTCGTGGAGGTGGCCGAGGAGGCCGAAGCCGGTCACGTCGGTGACGGCGTGGGGGGTGGCGGCGCGCACCGCTTCGGCGGCCTTGGCGTTGAGGCGCCGCATGCCCGCCCGCGCGGCCTCCCAGCCGGCGGCCGGCGCCACGCCGTGCTTGGCCGCGGTCGCCCAGATCCCGGCACCGACCGGCTTGGTGAGGACGAGCGCGTCGCCGGGCCTCGCCCCGGCATTGCGCCACAGGCCGTCGCGCGTCGTCGTCCCGGTCACGACCCAGCCGAACAGCGGCTCGGTGGACTCGACGGTGTGGCCGCCGAGGACGGCGATGCCCGCCTCCGCGGCGACCTCCTGGGCGCCGGCGAGGATCGCCTCGAGGACCTCGGGGGGCAGCGCGGCGACCGGGAAGCCGGCGACGTTCAGCGCGAACAACGGTGTCGCGCCCATGGCGTAGACGTCCGACAGGGCGTTGGCGGCGGCGATCGCGCCGAACTCGCGCGAGTCGTCGACGACGGGCGTGAAGAAGTCGACGGTCTGGACGAGCACGGTGCCGTCTGGCAGCAGCCAGGCGCAGGCGTCGTCGGAGGTCTCGGTGCCGACGAGCACCTCGGCGCGCTCGGAACGCGGCAGCCCGGCGAGGACGCGCTGGAGCAGGGCGGGCTGGAGCTTGCAGGCGCAGCCGAGGCCGTGGGTGAAGCGGGTGAGCGCGACCTCGCCGCGGGCGGCCGCCGGCGAGGCGGCGGCACCTTCGCCGGCCAGCTCTCGGGCGACGGCGAGGACGCGCCGGGCGCCCTCCTCGACCTCGCGGGCGCCGGTGAAGCGGCCGACCGAGAAACGGACCGTGCTCATTGCGGTGGCCACGTCGACGCCCATGGCGGCGAGGACGTGCGACGGGATCACCGCGTCGGTGTGGCAGGCGGCGCCGGCGGAGGCACCGACGTCGTCGGCGAGGCGCGTGAGGAGGAGATTGGCGTCGACGCCCGGGAACGCGACGCTCGCGGTGTTGGGCAGGCGCATGTCCGGATGGCCGTGGCGGACCAGGCCGGGGAAGCCCGCCGCGAGCCGCGTCTCGAGGAGGTCGCGGAGCGCCCGCAGCCGCGGACCCTCGGCGGCGAGCTCGGCCGCGACCAGGTCGCAGGCGGCGCCGAGGCCGACGAGGGAGGCGACGTTCTCGGTGCCGGCGCGCAGGCCGCGCTCGTGGGCGGCGCCGCGGATCAGCGGCTCGAGCTCGACCCCGCGGCGGACGAACAGCGCACCGACGCCCTTCGGCGCGTAGAGCTTGTGCCCGGCGACCGTGAGCAGGTCGACGCCGTACGCGCCGACATCGACCGGCACCTTGCCGACCGCCTGCGCCGCGTCGGTGTGGAGGAGCACCCCGTGCCGGCGGCAGGCGGCGGCAATCTCGCCGATCGGTTGCAGCGTGCCGACCTCGTTGTTGGCCAGCATGACCGAGACGAGCACGGTATCGCCGGCGAAAGCCGCCTCGACCTCGCCGGCATCGACGCGACCAAAGCGGTCGACGCCGACCACGGTGAGGCGGATCCGTCCCTCGCGCTCGAGCGCCCGCACGCACTCGAGCACCGCCGGGTGCTCGACGGCGGAGACGATCACGTGGCCGCCGCCGCGAGCGCCGACGAGGCCGCGAATCGCCCAGTTGTCGGACTCCGAGCCGCCGGAGGTGAACACGATCTCGCCGGACTCGCAGCCGAGGCAGGCGGCGACCTGCTCGCGGGCGTGCTCGACGGCGGCGCGGGCCTCGCGGCCGAGCCGGTGCCCCGACGACGGGTTACCGAACACGCCCGACAGCACCGGGCGCATCGCCTCGACGACCCGCGGATCGATGGGAGTCGTGGCGTTGATGTCCAGGTAGATGAACTCCCTGTTGGTCATAATGCCAGTCTAGCGCCGGTCCGGAGGGTAGAATCAGACGTCGGATGCAGCACCAGGGAGGAAACATGAGAAGACTCGTTGGCGTCGCTCTCGTTGCGCTCGTGGCTGGAGTGGCCACGGCACAGAAGCCAGCCGCAACCAGGCTCGACCTGCTCGACCTGGCGAGCGGCGCGATGGTCGTTTCGGCGACCAGCGAGTACGGGGGCGTCTGGAAGGCCACGCGGCTCGTCGACGGGGGGACCGAGGCGGGCTGGTGCAGCGGGCAGGGCAAGGTGTCACCGAACGAGTTCGTCGTCGAGCTGGCGCAGCCGTTCGCGATCAAGGCCCTGGCCGTGGACAACACCGGAGCGCAGGAGAGCGGCTATGCGGGGATCTCGGCGCGCCAGGTCGTCGTGTCGGGCTCGACGACCTCGGCCACGGCGGGGTTCGCGGAGATCGCGACGATCGAGGCGGCGAAGGGTGGCCGCAAGGAGGTCGCGCTCGCCAAGCCGGCGACGGCGCAGTGGCTCCGCTTCGAGGTCCGCACGAACTGGGGGAACGCCGAGTACACCGAGCTGATGGAGCTCGAGGCGTACGGCGATCCGGTCGGCCCGGCGCCGAAGGTGATCGTCGCCGGCGTGTTCGAGACCAACTACGGGCTGCTGCGGCTCGAGCAGGACGGCGTCACGGTCCGGGGGTGCTACGACTGCTGCCAGGTCGGCCAGCTCACCGGCAACCTCGACGGTCGCGTGCTCCGCTTCGAGTGGCGCGAGGACGAGGGCGCGGATGTCGGTACCGCGATGATGATCGTCTCGTCCGCCGGCGACGCCCTCAACGGCGTCTACTTCCGCGGCGGGCAGCTCAACGGGGAGTGGAGCGGCCACCGCGTGACCGGGCGCGAGGCGAAGTGCACCGTCGCGCGCGGCTCCGGCCTCGCGGAGAAGCTCGAGAAGACCGGCAAGGCGGTGCTCTACGGCATCTACTTCGACCCCGACTCGGCGGTGCTCAAGCCGGAGTCGGAGCACGCGCTCGCCGATGTGCTGGCGGTCCTGAAGGCCAAGGAGACACTGCGGCTGCAGATCGCCGGGCACACCGACTCGACCAACACCGACGAGTACAACCTGAAGCTCTCGCAGCAGCGCGCGGACGCAGTCGTGACGTGGCTCGTCGGACATGGCGTGCCCGCCGCGCGGCTCACGGCGAAGGGGTTCGGGGAGGCGCAGCCGGTCGCCGACAACAAGACCGCGTCGGGGCGCGCCCTCAACCGCCGCGTCGAGGTCAGCAAGCTGTAACGGCCGGTGGTGAAGGCGGCCCCGGGTCCCGGGTCCAGGGTCCCGGGTCACGTGGAGAGCCCGTGGCGCGGCCGCCCGTGAGCGGCCGGCTTCTTGCCCAAGGTGCCTGTCTGTCCGACCACGCCGGGCCGGCGACCGGGCGCCACGAAAGACGAACCGTGCAGGGCGTGGTGCGGCCGCCCGCTACGGTTGACGAGGGCCGCGGCGGCGCGGGCGGTCGAAGCGGTCGACCCGGCCGCGCTCGGTGGTCCGCGCCGGGTAGCTGCCGAGCACCTTGAGGTACGGGCAGTCGGCGCGCAACGCCGCGACGGCGGCGGCCACCGGGGCCTCGGCCAGCGACCCCTCGACGTCGACGTAGAACATGTACTCCCACGGCCGCCGCGGCACCGGCCGCGACTCGAGCTTGGTGAGGTTCAACCCGTGCTCTGCGACGACGTTGAGGCAGTGGGCGAGGGCGCCGTGGCGGTGCGGCGTGGTCAGGACCAGCGAGGTCTTGGCCGGGATGCGCGGGTCGGGCACGCGCTCGACTGCCGAGACGACGACGAAGCGGGTCCAGTTCTCCGGCTGGTCGGCGATCTCGCGGGCAATGACGTGGAGGCCGTAGAGCCGTGCCGCCTCCTCGCTGGCGATGGCGCCGACGGCCGGATTACCGTCGTCGCGCACCTGGCGCGCCGCGTCGGCGGTGTCGCCGAACGGGACCGGTTCGACGCCGGGCAGCGACGCCAGGAAGCTGCGGCACTGGGTGAGCGCCTGCGGGTGCGACAGCACGCGAGCGAGCGACGTCGGCTCGCAGGGCCGGAGGGCGAGCAGGCAGTGGCGGACGTCCCACACCTCCTCGCCGACGATCGACAGGTCGGTGTGGCGGAGCAGGTCGTAGGTCTCGTTGATCGACCCGGCGGTGGTGTTCTCGACGGGCAGGAAGGCGAAGCCGGCGTCGCCCCGCTCGACCTCGCGCAGCGCCGCGGCGAACGTCGGGAAGCCGACCAGCTCCAGCTCGCCGGCCGGGTTGGCGAAGTACTTCTGCGCGGCGAGGTGGCTGTACGCCCCCGGCACGCCCTGGTAGGCGACGCGGTGGGCGTTGGCCGCCGAGCGCTCGGCGCTGGATCGGCGCAGCATCGCCTCCTCCTGCACCTTGAGCGACATCGCCAGCACCTCGCGGTAGATCTCGACGGCCCGGAAGGTGTCGAGCCCGAGCTCGCGGGCGTGTCGCTCGATCCTGTCGAGCAGCTCCCGCTCGCGCTCGTGGTCGCGCAGGAACGGCAGCCCGGCGGCCTTGAGCCGCGCGACCTCGCCGACCAGGGCGAGCCGCTCGCGCAGCTTCTCGAGGATCTCGCGATCCGTCCGATCGAGCGCCTCGCGCAACTCCTTCAACGGGTCCATCGTCCCTCCGCGTCGTGGGTCGGGGCGATTCTAGTCCTGCCCGCCTTCCGGCTCGCGGGGGGCCGGGGTCGCCGCTGGTGGTGGTATTCATCGATCATACAGCCGTGCTACGATAGGTTGATCGATGGAGGGCAGCCATGTCCACGGTGACGGTTTCCCCCAAGTACCAGGTCGTGATCCCGCGCCAGGTGCGGGAGGAGTTCGACATCCGGCCGGGCGAGAAGGTCCAGGTGTTCGTCTACGAGGGGCGCATCGAGCTGGTGCCGGTGCGTCCGCTGCGCCGCCTGCGCGGGTTCGTCCGCGGCATCGACACGTCGGTCGAGCGCGAGGAGGACCGGGCATGAACTGCGTCGACTCGTGCGGCTGGCTCGAGTACTTCGCCGACGGGAAGAAGGCGTCGTTCTACGCCAAGGCGATCCAGGACGTCGAGTCGCTCGTCGTGCCGACCATGGTCCTGCTCGAGGTGTTCAAGCGGATCGCCCAGCAGCGCGACGAGGCCACCGCGCTCCAGGCCGCGGCGGCCATGCAGCAGGGCAGAGTCGTCGATCTGGACGCCGGGATCGCTCTCGCCGCTGCGGCGCTCGGCCTGCGTCACGGCCTGCCGCTCGCCGACAGCGTGATCCTCGCCACCGCTCGCGCCGCCGACGCCGTCGTGTGGACCCAGGACGCCCACTTCCGCGACCTCCCCGGCGTCCGCTTCTGCGCATGACAAGCGCCCGGCGCCGTCGGCCCCGTGCCCCGACGGCGGGTATTGCCCAACCCGGTCTTGGAATCGTCCCATGAGACTCGGGAAAGGAACGGGTGTCCTGCTGACGGTGATTTCCCTGCTCGCCGGGGCGACGGCGTTCGCCGGGTCGCTCCGCTTCGTCGTGCCGGTCCGATGGCACACCGACGTCCCCGCCCGCGCCGATCCCCACGTCGCACTGTGGATCGAGGAGGGGGCGCCAGAGGGGCTGCTAGAGGCGGCCACCGAGTTTCCCCTCGTCGTCGATGTCCGCGTTCCGCGAGACGGCATCGTGCCGTCGCGGACGCTCGACTTGCTCAGGGGTCGGCGCAACATCGAGGCGGTGGTCCTTGTCGTGGACCTCTGCATGATCCAATCGAGTGACGCGGTCCTCGAAGTCGGAGCGGCCCTCGGCCGAGTCGCCCGCACGCTCGAGGCCGTTCGACCGGAGATCGAGGTCGGCGTTGCCCCACGACGGCATCCGAGGGACTGTCCTTCGATGCATCCGAAGGGCCCTCCTGGTCTATGTGACTCGCGATTGTTGGGAATCGGCCCAGTCGTTGAGGAGGCGGCTCGGCGTGCCAATGGTCGGTTGCCGTTCGACGCGATCCTGTCGTCCTGCGCGGAGGACTGGCCTTCAGGTGCGACCGGCCTCGCAAGTATGGGAACAAACTGGCGTGGTGATCCGAGAAACCCGGACAGATGGTCCTCGTTCTCCTTCGCCTTCGCCCTCCCACGTCTCCTGAACCCAGACCCCGGGGGATACCCGTGCTCCGGCGTCGTTCTCCTGCGTCGCGACTACAAGAGCCTGCTTCCGCCGCTGCCGCCGTCGACCAGTGCGCCCGCTCCAAAGAAGAGGCCCTTCGGAGGGCGGGTCTTCGTCGACGTTGGCTCCCCGCGGTCGTTCTACCCAGCGGCCGCCTGGTTCTCACGCCTCCTCGACACGACCGATGTGACCTTCGGCGAGGAGCCCTGGGTCCAGTGGGTCTTCGTCGGTGGCCTCACGATCCAGGAGCCGATGATCCGAGTGCTGCGGATCGCCGAGGGCGTGCCGTTGCTTGCTCTGTGGCCGCGCCACGCAGACGCACCCGAGTTCGAGATTACCTACGAGACCGGAGAGCGATTTAGGGCAGCACTGCTCGTGGAGCTGGAGACCGGCAGAGAGGCGATGATCGAGGTCCCAACGACCCCCAACTGCCTCTCCCTATCTGTGCCGGCGGGCATCAGGCCCGATCTCGCCGTTCTGCTACCCTGAGCCCGTCCCTGCGTCCATCTGGCGGTAGCGGCGGTCCTCGACTCTCGACGCTCGACTGGGCGGGCGGGGGCGCTGTGAGCTGTCGGCTGTGGGCTGTCTTCCTCAGTCCACCGTGAGCGTCTTCGAGAGGTTCCTCGGGTAGTCCGGGTCCATCCCCTTGGCGACCGACAGGTAGTAGCCGAGGAGCTGGAACGGGACCGCGCCGACGACGGCGTACTCGAGGTCGGAGCCGACCGGCAGGGAGATGAACTGCGACGACTCGGCCTGCAGGCCGGCGTGGTCGCCGGCGAGCACGGTGGCGTGGCCGCCGCGGCAGGTGACCTCGGTGACGTGGTTGGTGAGCATCTCGGCGCCGGACGGCGGGGCGGTGAAGAACACCGGGGTGTCCTCCTCGACCATGGCGAGCGGGCCGTGCTTGAACTCCGAGGAGAACATCCCCTCGCACGGCAGGCCGGTGACCTCCTTGCACTTCAGGGCGCCCTCGAGGGCGACGGCGTGGCCGAGCCCGTAGCCCAGGATGAAGAGCCGGTCGCAGCCGACGAACTGCTGCGCGAGGGCGGCCATCGGCGCGTCGGTGCGTGCGATCGCCCGCTCGATCCACTCGGGGGCGTCGTCGAGCTCCTCGATCGGCTTGCCGGCCACCGCGGCGGCGAGGGCGATGAGCGCGATGACCTGGTTGGTGTAGGTCTTGGTGGCCGGGACGGAGATCTCCCAGCCGCAGGCGAGCGGCAGGTAGACCTCGACCTTGCGCGTCATCGTCGAGCCGAGGACGTTGACCAGGCCCACGGCGGCGACGCCCTTCGGGGTGGCGAAGTTGATGGCGTTGAGGACGTCCTTGGTCTCGCCGCTCTGCGACACGTAGAGCGCGACGTCGCCGGGCCGGACGGCGTCGCCGTACTGCTCGATGAACTGCTGCGGCAGCACCGGGATGGCGAGCACGCCGGCCATCCGCGACCAGAACGTCGAGCCGAGCAGGCAGGCGTGGTACGACGAGCCCGAGCCGACGAGGAACAGCCGCTCGGCGGCGCGGAGCTTCGCGACCATCCGCGGCAGGTGCTCGGAGGCCTCGAGGAGGTGGAGTAGCTCGCGGGCGGTGGCCGGCTGCTCGTGGATCTCCTTGAGCATGAAGTGGGCGTAGCCGCCCTTCTCCGACGCGCCCATGTCGTCGGTGACCTCCTTGACCGGCCGCACGACCTCGGCGCCGTCGGCGACCCGGAAGAGGCGCGCGCCGCCCGGCTCGAGCACGGCCATCTCGCCGTCCTCGACGTGGATCACGCGACGGGTGAGGGGGAGGATCGACGGCAGGTCGGACGAGCAGCAGGTGAAGCCGTCGCCGATGCCGAGGACGAGGCCGGAGCCCTTCTGGACGGCGACCAGCCGGTTGACCCGCCGGTCGGAGATCACGAAGGCGAAGTCGCCGGCGAGGTCGCCGTAGGCGGCACGGACGGCCTCGGGAAGGTCGAGGCCGCGCTTGACGTGGCGCTCGACGGCGTGGACGCACGACTCGCCGTCGTTGGTGCCGCGCACCGTCATCCCCTCGGCGAGGAACTGCCGGCGCAGCTCGGCGTTGTTGACGACGTTGCCGTTGTGCGCGCCGACCAGGTCGCCGGAGGAGTCGAGGTGGGGCTGGGCGTTGGGGATCGACGGGGCGCCGAACGTCGCCCAGCGCAACTGGGTGATGCCGCGCGAGCCGGTGAGCTCGGCGAAACGCAGCCGGTCGGCGACCTCATCGACCCGACCGACGTCCTTGCGCAGGTCGATCACACCCGCGGCCGAGACCGCGGCGGCGCCGACCGAGTCGTAGCCGCGGTAGGCGAGGCGGGACGCCGCGCCGGTGAGCACATCGCCGAGCGGGCGGTCGCTGTCGTACACGATGCCGAAGATGCCGCACATGAGTGACTCCTCGTGTCAGAAATGCCCCGCGGGGCGGACGGCCCGAACGCGGGGTGGTCATTGTAGTCCGGGACGCCGGCGCCGGGCCGTGCGGCCGCGAGTACCGTAGAGTGTCGGCATGGACACGAACGACGGACGCCAGCGCGCCACCCTCCAGCGGATCGCGCACCGGGTCATGCTCGAGCGCGGGCTCGAGCCCGACTTCTCCCCAGCGGCGATCGCCGAGGTCGCGCGCCTCGCCGCGGCGCCGGCCCCGGGCGACGGGGCGCGGGACCTGCGCGGCCTCCCGTGGTGCTCGATCGACAACGACGACTCGATGGACCTCGACCAGCTCTCGGTCGCGAGCCGGCTCGACGGCGGGACGATCCGGGTGCTGGTCGCCGTCGCCGACGTGGCCGCCCTGGTCGCGAAGGGCTCGGCGGTCGACGCCCACGCCCGGACCAACACGACCTCGGTGTACACGGCGGCGGAGATCTTCCCGATGCTGCCGGAGCGGCTGTCGACCGACCTCACCTCGCTCGCGGACCGCCAGGACCGTCTCGCGGTCGTCGTCGAGCTCACGGTCGGCGCCGACGGGTCGCTCGCCGGCTCCGACGTCTACCGGGCGGCGGTCACGAACCACGCCAAGCTCGCGTACGACGCGACGGCGGCGTGGCTGGAGGGGACCGGCCCGGTCCCGCCGGCGCTCGCCGCGGTGGCGGGCCTCGACGCCAGCCTGCGGCTGCAGGACGAGGTCGCCCGGCTGCTGCGCGCGTCGCGCCACGAGCACGGCGCCCTCGATCTGGAGACGATCGAGGCGCGGCCGGTCTTCGCCGCCGGCGAGATCACCGACCTCAAGCCGCAGGAGCGCAACCGGGCCAAGGACCTCATCGAGGACCTCATGGTCGCCGCCAACGGGGTGACGGCCCGCTTCCTGGAGGCGAAGGGGTTCCCGTCGTTGCGCCGGGTCGTGCGCACCCCCAAGCGTTGGGAGCGCATCGTCGAGGTGGCGGCCCAGGCCGGCGAGGCACTGCCTGCCCAGCCCGACGCCAGGGCGCTCGGGGCGTTCCTCGCCCGCCGGCGGGCCGCCGACCCGCTGCGCTTCCCCGACCTCTCGCTCACCGTGGTCAAGCTGCTCGGTGCCGGCGAGTACGTCCTCGAGCGGCCGGACCGCGAGACGCCCGGCCACTTCGGCCTCGCGGTGAGGGACTACACGCACGCCACGGCGCCCAACCGCCGCTTCCCGGACCTGCTGACGCAGCGCCTCGTCAAGGCCGCGCTGGCCGGCTCGCCGCCGCCCTACTCGCACGAGGAGCTCGGGGAGCTGGCGTCCCACTGCACGGCGCAGGAGGACGCCGCCAACAAGGTCGAGCGCCAGGTCGCGAAGTCGGCCGCCGCGATGCTGCTGGCCGGAAGAATCGGGCAACGTTTCGACGGGATCGTCACCGGCGCCTCGAGCAAGGGAACCTGGGTGCGCGTGTTCCACCCCCCGGTCGAGGGGCGCCTGATGCGGGGTTTCGAGGGTGCCGACGTCGGCGAGCGGATCCGCGTCCGCCTCGTCCACACCGACGTCGACCGCGGGTTCATCGACTTCGAGCGGTAGGCGGCGGGCGGGCAGGTCGCCGCGACGCCGGGCCGTTCCGGGGCAGGCGAATCGCAGGCCGGGACGCGCCGTCGCAATGCTATGATCCCGGGGCTCGTGCGATGTTTCACACGGGCAAGGGGGGCGCGGCGTGGCGCACGAGATCGACTACGCCGAGGTCGGGATGATCGCCGGCCTCGAGGTCCACCAGCAACTCCTCACCGACACCAAGATGTTCTGCCGCTGCCCGGCGCGGCGCTACACCTCGACCCACGACGGCGAGATGCTGCGCCACATGCGGCCGACGCTGTCGGAGCTCGGCGAGTACGACGGCACCGCGCTGATGGAGTTCAAGACCAAGAAGAACATCATCTACCTGCTCCACGAGGACAACGTCTGCACCTACGAGATGGACGACACGCCGCCGTTTTTGGTCAACCAGCAGGCGGTGGACGTCGCCATCGAGCAGTGCCTGATGCTCGGCTGCGACATCGTCGACGAGGTCCACATCGCCCGCAAGCAGTACCTCGACGGCTCGATCCCGACCGGCTTCCAGCGCACCGCGATCGTCGGCGTCAACGGCCGACTGCCGTTCCGGGGCCGGGAGCTGTCGATCACCCAGGTCAGCGTCGAGGAGGACTCCTGCCGCGAGGTGTCGGACGACGGGCACCTCATCGTCTGGCGGACCGACCGGCTCGGCATGCCGCTCATCGAGACGGTGACCGGGCCCGACCTGCGCACCCCGGACGAGGTCGCGGAGGCGATCCTGCTGGTCGGCCGGGTGTGCCGCTCGACCGGCCACGTCCGGGTCGGCATCGGCGCCTCGCGCCAGGACGTCAACGTCTCGGTGCGCGGCGGCCGCCGCGTCGAGATCAAGGGCGTGCCGCAGGCCGGCTGGGCGCCGCGCCTGGTCCACGGCGAGGCGGTCCGCCAGGTCAACCTGCTCCGCCTGCGCGACGTGCTGCACCGCCGCGGCTTCACGTCCGCCGCCTCGATCGAGGTGACGAGCGCCGACGTGACCGACGTGTTCGCCGCCTCGGAGCTCGGTTTTCTGCGCGCCGAGAAGTGGGAGCGGTTCGTCAAGGAGCGCGGGCGCCGGCCGGGGTTCGAGCTCGGCGCCGGGCCGTTCACGGTGCGGGCCGCCCGCCTCAAGGGCCTGGCGGAGACGCTTTCCCACCCGGGCCAGCCTGAGCTCACCTTCGCCCACGAGCTGGCCGGCCGGGTGCGGGTCATCGCCGGGCTCGACCAGCGGCCGATCCTGCTCCACTCGGAGAAGTGGCCGGACTACCGCGGCGGGTTGCCGGAGCTGCGCAAGGTCCGCCAGCGGTTGCACTGCGAGGCCGACGACGCGCTGGTCGTCGTCTGGGGGCCCGCCGAGGACACCCTCACCGCGGTCGACGAGGTGCGCCTGCGTTACGTCGACGCGACGCAGGGGGTGCCGAACGAGACGCGGCAGCCGTTCCGCGACGGCTCGACCGACTTCGAGCGCATCCTGCCCGGGCCCGACCGGATGTACCCGGACACCGACTCGCCGCCGACGCCGGTGACGCGCGAGCGCGTCGCGACGCTCTCCGCGGCGCTGCCGCCGCCGCCGTGGGAACGCGAGGCGCGCTACGGCGCCGCCGGCGTGCCGGCGCCGGTCGGCCACTACCTGATCCGCCGCGGCGGAGCGGCGCTCGTCGATCGCCTCGTCGCCGAGGCCGGGGCCGAACTCAGGCTCGCCTGCTTCTTCGTCGGCGAGCGGCTCAAGGGGCTGCGCCGGAAAGGCGTCGCGGTCGGCGCGGTGCCGCCCGGGCGCTGGGTCGAGCTGTTCCGCCTGGCCGCCGAGCGGCCAGCGCTGCTCGATGCCTGTGACGCGCTGGTTCGGCTGATGGCCGGCCGGCCGGACGAGGGCGTCGCGGCGCTGGTCGCCGAGGCCTCGCTCGGTGAGGCGCCCGCGGGCTGGCGGGCGGCGCTCCACGCGGTCGTCGACGACGCGCGAGCGGGTGCCCGGAGCCGGTCGCCGGAGGCGCGCGAGCGGCTCGCCGCGGGCCGGGCGATGGCCGGCCTGCGCGGCAAGGTCCCCGCGACCGAGGTGGTCGCGGCTGTCCGCGCGGAGCTCGGGGGTGGGCGATGAGCGAGACGCGCGACGAGCTGAAGGGCTACAAGGGCCGCGCCCGCGCCGCCCTCGTCGCCCACGGCGTGCGGGTGTGGAGCCAGGTGCGGTTGACCAACGACGCCGGCAGCGTCTTCGAAGGGGTGATCCTGCCGCGCTCCGAGACGCTCGACGGCGAGCACGTCGTCCTCAAGCTGATCAACGGCTACAACGTCGGCATCAACGTCGACCGCATCGCCCGGATCGAGGAGCTGGGCTGGAAGGAAGCGATCTACAAGATCCCGGAGAAGGAGTTCCCGGCCCGGCCGAACCTGCCCAAGGTGACGCTGCTCGGCACCGGCGGGACGATCGCCTCGCGCCTCGACTACCGCACCGGCGCGGTGATCCCGGCGTTCACCCCGGGCGAGCTGTACGGCGCGGTGCCGGAGCTCGCCGACATCTGCAACCTGACGACCAAGAAGCTGTTCGGCGTCTTCTCCGAGAACATGGCGAAGGAGAACTACATCGCGCTGGCCGAGGCGATCGGCGAGGAGATCGAGGCGGGGGCGGCCGGGATCGTCATCGGCCACGGCACCGACACGATGGGCCACACCGCCGCGATCCTGTCGTTCATGGTCCAGGACTCGCCGGTGCCGATCGTCCTGGTCGGCTCGCAGCGCTCGTCGGACCGGCCGTCGTCGGACGCCGCGCTCAACCTCATCCACGCCGTCCGCACCGCGGCGTACGGCGACATCGCCGAGGTGATGATCGCGATGTTCGGGCCGACCTCGGACCGCTACGGCCTGCTCCACCGCGGCACCCGCTGCCGCAAGATGCACTCCTCGTACCGCTCGACGTTCCGGACCGTCGGCGACATCCCGCTCGCCACCGTCAGCCGCGACGCCTTCACCTATCTGACCAAGGACTTCCGCCGCCGCGACCCCTCCCGCCACGTCAAGATCGACGCGGTCTACGACGACCGCACGACGATCCTCTACTACTACCCCGGGATGAAGCCCGACCTCGTCGACGCCCTGATCGAGAAGGGCTACCGCGGCATCGTCATCGCCGGCACCGGGCTGGGCCACGTCAACAAGCCGCTCTACCCGGCGCTGCGCCGGGCCGCCGAGGCCGGCGTGCACGTGGTCATGACGGTGCAGACGCTGTGGGGGTTCGCGCAGATGTACGTCTACGACACCGGGCGCGACCTCATGGAGCTCGGCGTCGTCCCGCTCGACAACATGATCCCGGAGACCGCCCTCATGAAACTGTCGTGGGTGCTCGCGCACACCGACGACCACACCGAGGTGATGCGCATGATGCGGGACTCCCTGGCCCACGAGATCACCCTCCGCGAGCCGCACAACGGCTACCTCATCATGCAGGGCGGCCTCCCAGAAATTGAAGAGTGGATCAAGGCCCACTGGAAGTAGACGCCCCGCCCGGTCGGTCGAGGGTCGAGGGTCGAAGAACGTGGCGGCCGCCCGTTGGCGGCCGGCCTCTTCGCCGCGCCAGTCGGGTCTCGTAGGGGCGGCCCTTGCGGCTGCCCGTCGCCGCGCCTGGAGGCTCGGCGGCGGGCGGGGGCAAGCCCCGCCCCTACGATGTTATGCCGAGGCTGGGTAGGCCCTACATAACGGGGCTCGACTCGGTGTGGTGCCCGTACAATCGGGACGTGCGCGACGTGCTCCGCCCCAGGGCCGTGCGGGGGCAGTTCCCCCCGGAGCTCGAGGTCCGCGTCGGCGGCCTCACGATGCGCGGCACGTCGATCGCTGCCCGGGCCACCGCGTTCGCCGTCCCCGAGCTCGGCGTGGCGCTCGACGTCGGGCGGCTGACCCCGACGATCGCGGCGCAGGGCACGGTGCTGCTCTCCCACGCCCACCTCGACCACCTGTCGGGGGTGCTGGCGTACCTCAACCTGCGGGCCCGCTTCCATCGGGACGAGCCGACCCGCCTCGTGGTCCCGGCGGACGTCGCGCCGCCGCTCGGCGAGGCGCTGGCGGTGATGCCGGGCATGGAGTCGGTGCGGAAGCGGATGCGCCTCGACGAGGTGATCGTGCCCGCGAGCCCCGGGAGCGAGGTCGTGCTCGCCGGCGGCCTGGCGCGGGCCTTCGCCGTGGACCACTCGGTGCAGACGCTCGGCTGGTCGCTCCGCCTCGAGTCGGCCGTACGCCCGGCGCTGGTCTTCGCTGCCGATTCGTCGCTGGAGCCGTTCCGCGCCGACCCGGGCCTGCTCGACGCCCGGGTCGCCGTCGTCGAGTGCACCTTCGTCGAGCGCGGGCGGCGCCTGGCGGCGCGGCTGTCGCGCCACGCCCACCTCGCCGACTGGGTCGAGCTCGTGCCGCGGCTGGCCTGCGACGTCCTCGTGCTCGCGCATCTGCCGCTGATGGCGCTCCCTGACCTGGAGTCGCTGGCCGAGCCGTTGCGCCGCGCCTTCGCCGGGACGCTCGTGCTGTGGGCGCGCTGAGGCGCCTCAGCCGAGCGCCCGGCGGGCGGCCGCACCGTGTCGCAGGCTCAGCACCAGGAGGCCGACCAGCGCGACGAGGACGAGCGGCGTGCGCCAGTGCTCGAGCAGCGGGACGCCGGCCAGGTGCACGAGCCGCTGGGGCACGCAGAGCAGCGCGGTGACCAGCATCGCGGGCGCCCGGAGGTCGCGCCGGTCGGCGATGTGCAGCCAGGTCGCGGCGGCGAGGGGGACGAGGAAGACGACGTCGTTGGTGTGCCCGTAGACCAGCGCGCACTGGATCCCGGCGAGCAACCCGAGGTGGTCGTCCGGACACAGGCGCCGCCGCGCCAGGAACAGCGCCACGACGAGCGGGACCGCGGCCGCGAGGACGACGAACGGCGCCGGGACCGGGATTCCGCAGGCGGCCGCAAGGCTGGGGAGGCCGACGACCCAGGGGTGCCCCGGCTGGTTCGCGTCGTACTGCGTGTAGGTCAGGAGCGACGTGGTCCAACCCCGCAGCGCCGGACCGACGCCGATCGAGGCGAACCCTGGCATGGCGAGTGCGAGCGAGACCGACGCCGCGACGGAGAGCATGCGCCAGCGACGCTCGAGGAGGAGCCACAGCAGCGGGAGCAGGAGGAACTGCGGCTTGAGCGTCGCGAGCCCGAGCAACAGCCCGGCGGCCACGTCGTGCCGCCGGCGGGCGAGGAGCCACGACCAGGCGAGGAGCGCGGCGACCGGCAGCGTCGGCTGGGCGAGCCACGTGAGGTGCGAGGTGAACGGGTTGCCGACGACCAGCACGGCGAGGACCCAGGGGGTGGCCGGGTGCGTGCCCGCTGGGCGCGGGACCTCGGCGTCGCGCACCCAGCGGACGGCAGCGAGGCCGAGCAGCGCCACGGCGGTGAGGCTCAAGGCCGCCGCGACGGCCCTCGCCGCCGACAGCCCGAGCCAGGCGGCCGGGATGGCGAACGGCGCCGACTGCGGCGGGTACGGGAACGGCACGATCGGGTCGTAGCCGGCCTCGGCCTCGAAGCGGGCGCGCCAGGCGGTGCGGTCGTACGGCGTCTCGCCGCGCAGCCAGAATCCCCCGCTCGCGACGAACTGGTCGAGGTCCGAGAACGGTCGGCTCGCGCCCCGACCGACGCCGAAGAGCCCGGTCGCGATCAGTGCGAAGGAAGCAACCGCGAGGAGGAGGGGGCCCGAGAAGCGGGCGAAAGTGGATCGGGCGCCGGGCACGGCGAACTCTAGCATCGCCCGAGTCGGCCCCGGGCGCCGGCCCGGCGATCAGCCGGCGGGATCGTTGCCGACCAGCGGCTGGACCGCGGCCTGCGGGGCGTGGCACGCCGTGCAGACGTAACGCGCACCGGCCACGGTGTCGCGCCTGGCCCCTGGAGCGTTGCGCAGGTCGACGTAGTGACTGGCAGGGAGCGGCACCGGGCCGCCGGGCTCCTGCGCCTCGACGGCGTGACAGTCGACGCAGGCGTTGGCGTCGCGGGTGATCGGCAGGAACTCGGCGACCTCGTGGGGGATCATCGGCGGCGCCTCGGCCGTCATGCGCGGCAGCAGGCGGTTCTCGCCCGGCTCGTGCGCCGCGTAGACGAACGGCGCCGCCGCCGGCACCTCGAACACCGAGGTCTTCGACAACCCGAGCTGGCTGTCCGGCACGCCGGCGACCTCCGCGGGGGGCGCAACGGCCTTCTCGGTGCTGCTCGTGCATCCCATCACGGCCGCAACGGCGACGATCGCGATGACGGCTCTCATGGTCTCGTTCCTTTCCTCAAGCCTCAAGCCCCAAGTCTCAAGCCTTCACGATCCGCACCGCGCACTTCTTGAAGTCGGTCTGCCGCGAGATCGGGCACGTCGCATCGAGGGCGACCTTGTTGATGAACACGCCCTCGTCGAACCACGGGACGTAGACCGTGCCGCGCGGCAGCGAGTAGCGGCCGATGGTCTCCACGACCGCCTTGATCGCGCCGCGCCGCGACTCGATGGTCGCGAGATCGCCGCGCTTGAGGCCACGGGCGTCGGCGTCCCGCGGGTTCATGTAGAGCAAGGCAGCCGGCACCGCGGCGTGCAGCTCCGGCACGCGGCGGGTCATGGTGCCGGAGTGCCAGTGCTCGAGGACGCGGCCGGTGCACAGCCAGAGGTCCCACGTCGCGTCCGGCGACTCCGGCGGCGCCTGGTACGGCCGGTAGAAGATCTTCGCCTTCCCGGCCAGGCGGGTCTTGTCCTGGCTGGTGATCCCGTCGAGGTCGCCGGACGGGAGCGCCTTGGCGAACGAGCCGTAGAAGTCGAAGGAGGTGCCCTTGCCGGCGTACGGGTCGAACTCCTCGTTGAACCGCCACGGCGTCTCCTTGCCGTCGACCACGGGCCAGCGCAGGCCACGCACGTCGTTGCGGTGGTAGACGTCGAAGGGGGCGAGGTCGTGGCCATGGCCGAGGCCGAAGATGCGGTACTCCTCGAACAACGCCTTCTCGGGGAACCACGCGATCTTCGCGTGCTCGACCGTCGAGTTCGGATGACCCTTGGCGACCGGGTCGGGCCACGCGAAGGCCGTGCTCGCGGGGGTCGCGAAGAGGACCTCGTAGAGCGTGGAGGTGGGCTTGTAGCCGTGCGTGCCGGCCTCGGCGAGCACGCTCGGGAGCCGGCCGTCGGCGAAACCTTCGGCCTTCAACCCCGGCACCTTCGACTCGCCCCACACCTCGGCCAGGGTGAAGCGCTTGGAGAACTCCAGCATCTGCCAGACGTCGCTGCGCGCCTCGCCGGGTGGCAGGACCTGCTGGCGCCACTGCTGCGTCCGCCGCTCGGAGTTGCCGTAGCCGCCCCACTTCTCGAAGATCATCGCCGCCGGCAGGATGAGGTCGGCGACCTTGGCGGAGATCCCGGGGTAGCCGTCGGAGACGACGATGAAGTTGTCCATCTCGCGCGCCGCGGTGATCCAGTGGTTGGCGTTGGCGGTGGACTGGAACGGGTTCGTCACCTGGATCCACAGCCACTTGACCTTGCCGTCCTCGAGGTCGCGCATCATCTGGGTGATGTGGCTGCCGACCTTCGGGTTGAGCGTCCCGGCCGGGAGCTTCCAGATCTCCTCGGCGTGGGTGCGGTGCTCGGCGACGTCGACCTGCATGTCGGCGGGCAGGCGGTGGCAGAACGTCCCCACCTCGCGGGCGGTGCCGCACGCCGACGGTTGGCCGGTCAGGGAGAAGGCGCCGTTGCCCGGCTTCGCCTGCTTGCCCATCAGCAGGTGCACCATGTACGCCTGCTCGTTGACCCAGGTGCCGCGGGTGTGCTGGTTGAAGCCCATCGTCCAGTACGACACCACCTTGCGGGCGCGGTCGGCGTAGGCGTCGGCGAGCGTCACCAGCTTGGCCTTGAACGACTCGATGGACTCGTCGGGGTCGCCCTTGGCGAGGCCAGCCACGAAGTCCAGTGTGTAGGGCTCGACGGCTTTCCGGAACTCCTCGAGGCCGATGAGCCAGTGCGCGCCGCCGGCGTCGGCGTGGGCCTGCGCGACGACGGCGCCGGGCGCCCGGCGCTGGGCCGTGGCCTCGGCGGGGGTGAGCGCGACGCTCGACTCCCGGGCGTGCGTGTCGGCCTCGGCGGGGAACATCTTCGCGCCGTCGCGGCGCAGTCCGAAGCCGATGTCGCTCCAGCCGGTGGCGAAGACGCAGTGCTTGGAGACGAACTCGCGGTCCCAGGCGTCGCGGGCGAGGATCTCGCGGGCGATGTAGTTCCAGATCGCGAGGTCGGTGTTGGGCGCGAAGACGATCTCGGTGTCGGCGAGCGCGGACGTCGGCGTCCCGAACGTCGTGAGGTTGATGATCCGGTAGCCGGGCCGGGACAGGCGGGTGTCGGCGATGCGCGCCCACAGCATCGGGTGCATCTCCGCCATGTTCGCGCCCCAGGTGACGATCGTGTCGGTGAGCTCGATGTCGTCGTAGCAGCCGGCCGGCTCGTCGATGCCGAACGTCTGCATGAAGGCGGCGACCGCCGAGGCCATGCAGTGGCGTGCGTTGGGCTCGAGGTTGTTGGAGCGGAAGCCCGCCTTGACCAGCTTGACGGCCGCGTACCCCTCTTGGATGGTGTACTGGCCCGAGCCCATCACCGCGATCCCGGTCGGCCCGAGCTCCGAGAGCGCCCGCTTGCACTGCGCCGCCATCTCGTCGAAGGCGCGCTCCCAGCTCACCGGCACGAAGTCGCCCCGCTTGTCGAAGGCGCCGTCCTTCATCCGCAGCAGGGGGCGGGTCAGCCGGTCCGCGCCGTACATGATCTTCGCGTTGGCGTACCCCTTCATGCACAGCAAGCCGCGGTTGACCGGCGAGTCGGGGTCGCCCTTCACGGCCACGACCCGGCCGCCCTCGGTGGCGATCTGGATGCCGCAGCCGACGCCGCAGAACCGGCACACGCCCTTGTCCCAGCTCCAGCCCTTCTCCTCCACCGTGCCCGCCCCGGCCCGGGCCGACGCGGTAAAGCCCACCGAGGCGACCGTCGCGGTCGCGGCGCCGGCCTTGAGGAACGTCCTCCGTGTGGTCGTGTCGCTCATCTGGAGCCTCCTGGAGACGGATCGGTGCTGCCGGGGTCAGTCTCGAGTTCGCGTGGTGCCCGTGCCTTGATGCTAGTCAAGGATGGGCTCTGTCGCAAACGCGTCATGTCATACGGAATCGTGCAGAGTGACGCATTTCGTAGTGTCAGACCGACATCATTCACTTGACATCGCGCGTGGTGCAGTGCAGAATCCGCCAACGCGACCGCCTGGGGAGGGCAAATGGACAAACTCGAGATCCGCGAAAGGTGCAAGGCCGAAGGTGTACGCTTCCTGCGACTCACCTTTACCGACATCGACGGCATCATCAAGAACGTGGAGGTCCCGGCCTCGCAGTTCGACAAGGCGCTGGACGGCGAGATCATGTTCGACGGATCCTCGATCGAGGGGTTCACCCGCATCGAGGAGTCGGACATGCTCCTCAAGCCGGACCTCGACACGTTCTGCATCTACCCGTGGCCGACGCCGTACGGCAAGGTTGGCAGGCTGATCTGCGACGTCTACAACCCCGACGAGACGCCGTTCGTCGGCTGCCCGCGCCTCACCCTCAAGCGGATCGTCGCCCAGGCCGCGAAGCATGGCTGGACGATGATGGCCGGGCCGGAGGCCGAGTTCTTCCTGTTCCGGAAGGACGCCAACGGCAAGCCGCACGCCGAGGTCCACGACGTCGGCGGCTACTTCGACCTGACCCCGGTCGACCTCGGCGAGGAGGCGCGCCGCGACATCGTCGAGGTCCTCGAGTCGATGGGGTTCGAGGTCGAGGCGGCGCACCACGAGGTCGCCCCGAGCCAGCACGAGATCGACTTCCGGTACGCCGACGCCATCACGACGGCCGACAACATCGTCACCTTCCGCTTCGTGGTCAAGAAGGTCGCGCAGGACCACGGGCTCCACGCGACGTTCATGCCCAAGCCGATCTTCGGCGTCAACGGCTCCGGGATGCACTGCCACCAGAGCCTGTTCGACGACAAGGGCAAGAACGTGTTCTTCGACGCCAAGGGCCCGAACCAGCTCTCCAAGGTCGCCCGCGGCTACATCGCCGGCATCCTCGACCACTCTCGCTCGTTCGTCGCGGTCACCAACCCGCTGGTCAACTCGTACAAGCGCCTGGTCCCCGGGTACGAGGCGCCGGTCAACGTCGCCTGGTCGGAGAAGAACCGCTCGCCGCTCGTCCGGGTGCCGGCGCGGCGCGGCCTCGGGACCCGCTGCGAGGTGCGCATGCCCGACCCGTCGTGCAACCCCTACCTGGCGCTGGCCGTCATGCTCGCGGCCGGCCTCGACGGGGTCGAGCGGAAGCTCGACTGCGGCGCACCGGTCGACCGCAACATCTTCGAGATGTCGGAGCGCGAGAAGCGCCGGCTGAAGATCCGCCAGCTCCCCGGCAGCCTGGCGGAGGCGCTCGACAACCTGGAGCGCGACAAGGTCGTCCGCGCCGCGCTCGGCGAGCACATCTTCACCAATTTCCTGCGCAACAAGCGCGAGGAGTGGCATCGCTACATTTCGGTCGTGCACGGCTGGGAGCGCGATCAGTACCTCGAAAGCTATTAAGACAGGGGACAGGGAACCACGAAGACGAAGAGGCAAGGGAAGAGGCAAGGGGAGAAGCGGGCGGGGAGTGATCCCCGCCCGCTTCGTGTCTCGTCTCGTCCCCTCTGTCCCCTGTACCCTGTTCCCTGTCCCCCTCCCGTCTTCACGCGTGAGCTTGGTCACTGGCACGTGCGACGCCGTCGCACTATGTTGTTCCTGTAGCACCTTCATCGGCCGCGCCGGGCGGCCGCGCATCGACCGGGTTGGGGGGAGCCACCGGTCAAGGCGTCGAATCGGAGGAGTGGTGGGGCGAACGCGGCCCTGCCGCCGCATCGTGTGGCCAGACAGGCGGGCACCGCTCTTGGGGCCGGCCATGCCGACAGGGGGGAACATGCATGGTCACCACGACATCTGGGCCATCATTCTTGCTGCCGGGGACGGTACGAGGTTGTCCGGCCTGACCACCGACGACCGCGGGACGGTGGTCCCCAAGCAGTACTGCTCGTTCGCCGGCGGACCGTCGTTGCTCGCCAGGGCGCTGGCCCGGGCCGACGCCGTGACGGAGCGCGAGCGGATCGCGGTGGTGGTCGCCGCCGGTCACCGCCGGTGGTGGGGGCCCGAGCTCGCCGAGCTGCCGCCCGCCAACGTGCTCGTCCAGCCGTGCAACCGGGGGACGGCGTGCGGGCTGCTCCTGCCGCTCATCCACGTGCGGTTGCGCCAGCCCGATGCGACGGTCGTCGTGTTCCCGTCGGACCATTACATCGCCGACGAGCCGACGTTCCGGAGGGCGCTCGACGAGGCCGTGCGGCGCGCCGGTGAGCTCGACGGCCGCCTGCTGCTACTCGGCATCAACCCGGACCGTGCCGACGCCGAGTACGGCTGGATCAGGCCGGCCAGCACCGTGGGCGGGATCCCGAGCCGGGTCGTCTCGTTCGTCGAGAAGCCCGACCGCGCGCTGGCCGAGCGGTTGATGGCGACCGGCGCGCTGTGGAACAGCTTCACCTTCGTGACCTCTGCCGCCACGCTCTGGGAGCTCTTCCAGCGCCGGTTGCCGTGGCTCGTGGAGCGGTTCGCGATGGCGTTCGCTGCTGGCCACGGGGCGTGGTGGCAGGCGCCGCTGTCCGAGGTCTACAACGAGCTCCCGACGCTGGACTTCTCGCGCGCCGTGCTCGAGCGCACGGACGACGAGCTGCGGGTCCTCGCCGTGCCTCCGTGCGGGTGGACCGACCTCGGGACGCCGGCGCGCGTGGCGGACTGCCTGCGCCGCGTCGAGTCGTGCGAGATAGACGAGCTCGGGGTGGCCCCGAGGCCGGCGCCACTCGACCTGGCCGACGCCGCGAGGACGGTGAGCGAGCGGCACCTCGCGCGGGCCCAGGGACGCCCGGAGAAGTCGCTGAGCTGACGCGGTCACGACTGGAGCGGCGGCACCGGCCGCCGCTCCAGTCGCCGTGGACGGCTCGCTACGGAACGATCCAGTCGGACGCAGTCACCAGTTGCGCCGGCTCGGACTCGTCGAAGCGGAGGATGAAGCACCCCTGCGAGGCGAACCGCGCCCCAGGCGCCAGCGTCAGGCGTGGGTACATCGAGGACGTCAGCATGCCGTCGACCATGTGCTCGATGCGCTCGACGAAGTAGTCGCGCGAGAAGTAGCCGCGCAACTCCATCATCGCCTCGACGGTGAGGGCGAGGACGTAGAACGTGCCGATCTGCACGCGGTCGTCGCCCGGGGCAACCTTTCGGCTCCGCAGCCATCCCCGGGTCCTCGTCAGCCGACCGTCCAGCAGGTCGGGTCGCTCGAAGGGCGAGGTGAGGAGCGCCTTCGCGCGAACTGCCGGTGGGACGGCGCCGACGCCGTCAGCCAGCACCGAGACGGAGAGGACGACGTGCTCGACGCCGGCGAGTTCCTGTTGGCTCTGGCCGAGGCCCTCGAGGTCGGCGGACCGCAACCACGCGACCAGGACGTCGGGCCGCTCGCGTTGGAGCAGGCTCGTCCAGTCCGCGGCGGTGATTGGGCCGGACGTCGGGAACGCGTGGTCGTGGAGCGCGAGTGCAGTGTTGCCCTCCAGCGCCTTGCGCAGCGCCGGCGACGCACCCAGGTCATGGCCTTCGCGGTACGCCTGGAGCACGCGACGCTGCCGGCCTTTCGCGGTGCGCTCGAGGTGCCTGGCGAGCGCCGCGGCCTCGAGCGGGAGCCCGCGGGTGAAGTACACGGTGTAGAACTCGTCCTCGGCATCGACGGGCTCGTCGGTGATTGGGAACAGGCACGGCACCTGCAACCTCTCGCAGGCGTCGTGAATCGGCTGCCAGGAACCGGGCGCGATGCCACCCAGTACGGCGAAGACGGGCTGCCGGCGGTAGTGGTCGTCGAGCTGCGAGCCCCAGGTGGCCGGGGCGCCGTGGAGCTCCCAGACGTGCAGCTTCCACGTCCGGTACGCGCCGTACTCGCGTTTCATCTCGGCGGGTCCGCGCGCCTTGCGGCCGGCCTCGTTGCGGGTGCCGGCGTTCTTGTCGCGGAAGAACGCGTTCATCACGTCGAGGAGTCCCTGCCGGCCCCGTGGGTCGACGCCGTCGGCGATGATCGTGGCGAAGTGAAGGGTGCTCCCGTCGACCCCGGGCGACGAGAACGCCGACAGCGTCTTGAGGTAGGCGATGAGGGCCGCGACGTTCTCGTCGTCGAGGTCGTAGCGGGGCATCAGCGGATCGAGCTCTCGGCCGGACGAGTCGCGGCCGGTGCGCAGCGCCCGGGCGAGCGTCTCGTCGGTGTACCCGGGCCTGGTGCCCTCTCCCTCGGAGCGCCACAGGTTGGCGGTCCCGACCAATCCGAGGGTCACCGGCTTGTACAGCGCGTCCCCGGTCACCGGTCGGACGATCGCCCGGCCCTCGCTGGACCCGAAGCCGCTGCGCCGGTGGCAGGTGATGCACGCGGCCTGGTCGCCGGAAAGTGGAACGTCGCCCTGGACGGTGGCCCGAACGGGCCCTCCAGTGGCGAGGATGCCGCTGCGGTAGATCGTCTGGCCGGCAGCGCGGCGCTGTGCCTCGACCGCCGAAGGTGAGTCGGCGCCCGGGGCCGAGACAGCCGCCCCCACGCCGACCAGCAGGGTCGCCAACGCGATTGCGGATCGCATGCGCATGGCGCGCCTCAGAACTTCTCGAGCGAAGCGGTGCGTGAGCCCTTGGGGACGATGCGCCGATACTCGGCGACGATCACCTCGGCGCCGCCCAGGCCCTCCAGCCGCACCCAGCGCGACGAGTCAGGGGCTCGCAGGAAGGTGAGCGGCGCATGGTTGAACTTGCTGGCGGAGGCCGCTCCGAAGGCTCGCTGGGTGGCCTCGCTCTGGGCCTGCGTCCCGGTGAGGAAGAGCCAGTCCGGGCCGGCGTCGAAGCGCCGGGCGTACTCCCGCAGGCGGGCGGGGTTGTCGCGCTCGGGGTCGATCGAAATCGAGACGAGGACGGCGTCCTCGTTCGCCTCGTGGAGGGTGTCCTCGACCGTGGCGAACGTCGCCGTCATCACCGGGCAGATCGTGGTGCAGGTGGTGAAGATGAAGTTGAGCAGCACCGGCCGGTTCGTGGGCAGCATCTCGTCCAAGGCGACCTCGCGGCCGTCCATGTCGACGAGGGTGAGGCCCTCGAGAGACAGGTCCTCGACGGTCCGCTTGACGGCGGACTTGGCCGGCGCACTGCCGGTCGGCGCGCAGCACGAGGATCCGCTCGCGCCTGCGGCCGGCTTCGCCTTGTTCGTGGCCGGCGCATCGGCGGAGGATCCGGCGAACGCAGCCGTCGCGAGGGCGATCGCGAGTAGCGAGGCGAAGCCGAGGGTGCCGAGTCGGTGAGGTGCACGGGGGGGTGTGGTCATGGTCGATTGTTCCTTTCGCGCGCTCGTGGTGCCGTTGGACGTCGGATTCGCGTACATCGAGCTCATGTTCCGGGTGCCGCGACGGTTTCGGTTGCGAGCAGCCGGCCGTCGTTGGTGCCTGGGATCGAGTTTCCGTTGACTTCGGATACGTATGCAGCAACGCCGCCTGTGGCCCAGGTAATCCCGTCGTCGGCGAGCGTGACGCGGAGGCTCCCGCCGTCTATCGAGGCGACACCGAGGCTTTCCGCGAACTGATCGACCTGTAGGTACTCGCCGGGCCGCAACTGGTAGGTCCGGCCGGCCAGCGCCGTGCCTTCGGACTCGAGGAGTTCGACGGTCACCGCCGCCGGGAGGAGCGAGCCGCCCGCGGACCCGCGGGTGTTCTGCAGGATCAGGTTGCTGCGCGCGACGTCTCCCTGGGAGAAGCCGTAGATCCGCCCCTCGATGCCGGGGACGACCTCGCCGGCCCCGGAGAGCGGCGATATGGCTTGGCCGTACGTCATTCCGGCGCTCGCCGGACCCGCCTCGGTCGAGTACGTGCGCATCCAGCCGAGGAGCGCGCCGGATTCGGTCGCGTCGACGCGGATCGATCCCTTCGTCGGCGGGGTCAGGAGCAGGGCGCCGAGCAGGGCGTTCTCGCTGGCGATGGCGTTCGCGGCCGGGAGCTGCAGCGTCAGGCTCGGCTGCACGTCGGCGTTGTCCCGCCCGCTCGGGAAGTACGCCAGGGCCGGCGCCAGGTGGCGCTCGCTGACGTTGAACAGGATCAGATCGCTCTGCCAGTGGCTGTTGTTCAGCCCGTCGATCAGGGCGGCCGACGGCAGCCAGAGGATCCGCTCGGCCGCGGGCCCCCACTGGGCGGGGAACTGGCAGCCGTCGTTGCTGGTGTTGTCGATCACGCTCGTCGAGGCGACCACCCGCCCGTCGATCCCGGTGACCTCGAAGCGGTGGAGGCTTTCCTCGAAGCTCGCCGTGCCGGGGTCGGGAAGGAGGCCGGGGAAGGCGAGGCGGAAGAGGTCGTCGAGCTGCCAGAAGGTCAGGGGCGGCACGTCAATAGACCGCTCGGCCTTGAGGTTGCCCGCCCGGTCGAGCCCGCGGATCAGGACTCTCGTGCACCTCCGGTCGGTGGCGAAGCCGAGGTTGGTCCGATAGCGGCCGGCGACAGCGGGCACCACCTGCGGCGTACCGGCAGGCGCCGCCGGGTTCCAGCGCTGGCCCGCGACCTGCTGGCCGTACCGGCGGCTCGCGTCGATGCGGTTGTACGTGTTGGCGGAGACCAGGAGGCGCGTGGAGTCTCCGGCCGTGACCCGCCAGTGGATCGCCCCGCTGCCGGTGGTCCCGAACAGGGAGGCGACGACGTCGGGCACGGTCAGCGTCTGTCCCGGCGCGACGGTCCGGGTGCGGACCTGGCCTGGATCGACGGTGCCGCCGCGCGGGCTGAAGTACAGGTCGACGGCGAGGTCCTGCGCCGAGGCGTTGTGCAGGAAGAGGTCGGAGTGCCAGTCGCTTCCGGAAAAGCCGCCGACCGCGGCGACTCCAGGGACCACGCCGGTCATCACGGGCGTGCCGGCGCCGACGCCGCGGGCGAAGGTGAAGTCGTCGCAGAACCAGTGGCGCGGACCCTGGGGGCTCGCCTCCGAGTCGAAGATCTCGAAGCTCGTGAACCCGTCGGGGTCGATGACGCCGAGGAAGGCGTAGGTCGAGCCGAGGGCGAGACTGCCGCTGTCCACCGGCGCGCCGTCGACGCGGATCCGGAGGGTGGTGGTGCCGGTCGACGTCTTGAACCAGCCGCCGAGCGCCACGAGCGTGCTTTCGCTCCACCCCCGCAGGACGTCGGGGTCGCCGCCAGGCTCGTCGTACAGCGCCCAGCCGGAGCGCGCGGCCCAGTTGTTGGTCGTGATGCCGTCCGAGCCGGACCAGGCGATGCCCTGGCTGGTCACGGAAGCTGCGGTCACGGGGCTGATCGGGTTGGCGGTGCGGACGCCGGCCCACGCGGCGCCCTCGAACCCCTCGGTGAACTGGTCGTACCCCGCGGCCGTGAGGGCGGCCAGGTAGGTTGCCTCGTCGGTGTAGGCGGTGGCCTCCGCGCCGGCCGGTGCGGCGGGGAGCAGGACGGCGAGGATCACGGCGCTCGCCAGCAGCGGCCCGCGGAGCTTCCTCGGAGCTCGTGAGCGTGTGTGCGTCATCGTCCCCTCCTCACTCCACGATCAGCCCGTCGGCGCGGAAGTCGCCGACGACCACGGTCACGCGGCTGCCAGGCTTGATGTACTTGCCCGGGTTGGCGAAGAACATGAAGTACGTCCTTCCGGCCTTCGGCGGGTAGGTGGTGCGGAGCGCCCCCGTCTTCGGAGGCACCGGGACCTGGAACTTGGCGCCGGTCGCCTCGTCGATCAGGTACGGCTTGATCTTCCGCTCGAACAGCGGCGCCGCCTTTGCCGGGTCGAGCACCTTGTAACGGAAGTCCAGCATGTACCCGGCCGCGCTCTCGCGAAGCGCGACGATCTCGATGCCCCACCGCTCGCGCATGGACTCCGCGGCGGTCGGCGAGGCGGCGAGAGTGGGCTGTGGTGCGGTGACCGAGGCCGAGCCGGTTGACGGCACCGCGACCACGAGGGTCGCGAGGAGGAGGAACCTGGTTGCGGTCGTGCTCAGTCGGTGCGTCATGCTCGGCCTCGTTTCGGCGGTTCGTGCGGCATGCAGCCGCGGGCCCTCGGAAACTGCGACCCCGGGCGGGCGCCTCCCGGGTGGAAGGCGCCCGCCGGGGCACTCGCTCTACTGGATTCGCCTGACGATGTTGATGCGCATGGTCGCCACGTTGGAGATGGCGCCGTCGTTATCCCTGACGGTGTAGGTGAACGTGTCGGTACCCCTGACGTTGATGGCCGATGCGTAGTCGATCGTGCCGTTACCGTTGTTGTAGGCGGTACCGCCCAGGCTCGTCGTGATCCGGGGACGCGGGTCGCCCGGCAGCACGGCCTGGCCGGTCAGCACGACGCTGGCCGGGTTGATGGTGCCGTCCTCGTCCGTGTCGTTGGCGACGAGGCTGAAGCCGGTGATCGTGCCGTTGCGGGCCCGGACGGCGAAGTCGTCGACGGCCACCGGCGGGTGGTTCGGGTCGACGGTGATGGTGACCGTGACGGTGTTGCTGTCGAGGCCGCCGTCATTGGCCTTGTAGGTGAAGGTGTCGACGACCTGGGTCGCCCCGCCGTTCTCGCGGTTGTAGGTGAACGAGCCGTCGTTGGCCCCCCACGTCAGGGTGCCGCCGTTGGTCGTCCCCGAAACCAGAAGTGCGGTCAGGGGGTCGCCGTCCGCGTCGGAATCGTTGGCGAGGACGCCGGGCGCCGGGACGACGAGGTCGGTCCCGGAGAGAGCGGTGTAGCCGTCGGCGGTCGCGACAGGGGCGTCGGCCGTCGGCGCGACGACGATCTGGACCGTCGCCGGGGCGCTGGTCTGGACCCCGTCGGATGCCTGGTACGTGAAGCTGTCCGTGCCGTAGAAGTTCGGGTTCGGGTTGTAGGTGAAGGAGCCATTGGACGCCAGCGCCACGACGCCGGCGGTGGTGGGCGAGGCGAGGACGGCCGTCAGGCCGGTCGCCGGGGTGTCGTTGCCCAGGACGCCCGGGGCAGCCACCGCGAGGAGCGTGTCCTCAGTGGCGTTGTAGCCGTCGTTGGCCGCAGTCGGGCCGCCGGTCGGCGACAGGACTTCGAGGTGGGCAAGCAGCCCGCCGCCGCCGGCGCCGTCCGTGGTGAGGTGGAGACGACGGTCGTAGACCGGGTAGGTGCCGGCCGTCGACGGCTGGAAGATGGCGTCGCTGGTCTTGCCGGGGGCGAGGTAAACGTTGTACTGCGCCCGCGGGTAGGGGTACTTGGAACCGTCCTCGGCGACCACCGACCAGTAGGCGTTCTGGACGACGGGCACGTGAGCCTTCAGCCCGGCGTTGAGGAAGCGGATGAGGGTCTTCTCGTTCGCATCGCCGGCCGGGATCGCCGGGTCGCCGGCCTGGTAGGGCTGGCCGTTGACCAGGAAGTAGCGCGGGTCGTAGTTGATGGCGTTGGCGGGCGTCGCCGTGGCGTGCAGCGCCGCGTCGACCTCGCTGTAGAACATGATGACCTCGTTGTCGTACTCGACGCCGGCGTACGCCTGCGCCTTGGCGGGCGGGGCAGCCTCGACGGCGTTCTTGGTGACCGCACCGTAGAGGCCCATGTGCGCCTGCAGCGTGACGTGGCTCCCGCTCTGGTAGAGGAAGGTGCCCGCCCGCAGGCCTGTCCAAGTGAACGTCGCGCTACCGCCGGCCGGGGCCTGGGCGATGAACGACGTGGCCCGGGTTCGTCCCTGCGGGTCTGTCATCGTGCCGGCCGGGACCGAACCCCCAGTGACGGCTGGGAGCGCCTCGCCCGGCAGGACGATCGACACGCCCTCGGGCAGGTTGTTGGTGAGGTTGACGATCAGGTCCTCCCCGGCGGGTACGACGAGCCTCGGCCCCGGGACCGTGACCGTGCCGAGGCTCGGGCAGGTGCCGGCCACGGTGGTCGCGGTGCAGGCGAAGCCCCACACCGGCACGTTCTGGCCGGCGATGACGACCGTCGCTGCCCCGGCGGTCAGGCTGTATTCCGCCGCGAAGGAGGCGCTTGCCGCCGTGGCGGCGACCGCCAGCACGAGTGCAAGCCTTCCGAGTGTCCGTTTGCAGTTCATCTCATCCTCCTCCGTCTATGGAATCGGGGTCCCGGGCGGTTCGACGATCAGCATGGTCATCATGCCGCCGGGGAAGATATCGAAGTTGGTAAGTTCCTTCTCGGTGTGGCTGTGCCACATGAAGGTGAAGCCGGCGTTCGGGTTCAGACCGCCCTGCCCGGGGGGCAGGGAGCCGAGGGTCCCGAGGTAGGGCGAGCCGCTGTAGAAGCCGCCGAACGTCAGGTCGAGCGGTTCCGGCAGGACCACCGGGAACAGCTTGCCGTGATCGCCGCAGTCCTCCTTCGTCACCGGGTCGGTGACGCCGGGCTGGGTGGCGCCGGGGTCGTTGACGGAGATGCCGTTGCAGGTGTGCTCGTACTTCTCGCCGGTGCCGTAGAGATCCCAGCCCATGCCCTTGCCGGTCCAGGAGAAGATGGCGTCGACGGTCTCGCCGGGGATCGCCTGGATGGTGAAAACCTCGTAGCCCAGGTCGGGGCCGACGTTGGCCACGCCCTGGCCCGGCGCGCTCTCGAGGAGCCGGGCGTCCTTGGCGATGACCCGGGCGTGGTTGCCGTGGTGGTGGAACGGGTGCAGGTCGCGCCCGCCGGAGACCACTCGCATCAGCACGCTCTCGCCGGGACGCGTGCGGACCATGGAGCCGTAGGGCTGCGTCGGCATCCACGGGACGTGCGGGGCGAGCATCGAGTCCGGCGCGGTCCGGCCATTGAGGAACCAGTAGCCCGAGAAGTACTCGGACAACCAATTGCTGGCCTCGATGGTCGCCAGGCCGGCGGGGATTCCGAACTCAAGCGCCTGGTGGATCCGCGGGTCCATCTCGGAGAGGACGAAGAGGTACTCGTGGTCGAACGCCGAGCGGGCGTCACCGTACGCGGTGCCGGCGACGGGGTTGAAGCCGGTCGGCCGCACGACGATGGCGCCGAGGACGCCCATCTCGACCTGCAGCTCCGGCCGGGTGCCCGAGTTGTAGAGGAAGGTCCCGGGGCGGGACGCGGTGAAGGTGTAGACGACGGCGGACTCGTCGACGCCCACTGTTCCCGGGTCGTCGGCCTGCGCGGCCTCTCGCGTCAGGAGCCCGGGCACGCCGCCGGTCGCGGAGACCTCCATGCCGGGGAAGACGAGCGACACGCGGCCGGCCGCCACCGGCAACGCGTTCCTCAGGGTGACGGTGATCGTGTCACCCTGGTTGAGGATCAGGGTCGGCGCCGGGTACTGGGGGCCGGCCGCGGGATCCGGGGAGAGGCCCCAGAAGTACAGGCTGATGCCGTCTCCCGAGGTCACGTACCCCTCCTTCACCGTGAAGGCGAAGTTGGTCCCGGTCAGGCCCTCGATCAGCGAGTGGGCGCCAGCCACCGTCGGCAGCAGGAGCAAGGCCGCGAGGACGATGGGGACCGGTGCGAGTCGAAGCAGTTGCCGTTTCATCTCATTCCTCCTCATCGTCGCGCTCAGTTGATGACGATCTCGGTCATCATTCCGCCGAAATCGTCCTCCCGGTTGCTCAGGTAGTTGAGGTCCATGGCGTACAGGAAGTACTTGCCGGGCGCCACGCCGGCGGTGTCGACGATGACGTCGGCCGACTCGCCGCCGCCCAGGGTCACCGACACCGTGTCGTAGGTGAGGTCCTTGCCCAGTAGCGGGCCAGCCCCGTCGGGATCCGGTCCGCGCAGGATCCGGGCGTTCCAGCCGACCACCTTGAACGGAAGCCCGAGCGCGCCGATCGAGAAGAAGCGGGTCACGGAGAGGTTCGACAGGCGCAGGAGCACCTTCTGACCCGCCGTGGCCGTGATGATCGAGTCGATCTTCTGGGACTGCGTGCCGGCCGGGTTGTAGGCCGTGGCGTTGGCCGGGTCGCCGTTCTCGTCGAGCGGCGGCGGCAGCGCCCCGGCGACGACCGTGTCCGGGTAGCCGCGACCGTTGAGCATCGCGTAGTCGTCCTTCATGGCGTAGAAGGGGAGCGGCTGCACCGCGAGGTGCTCGTCGTGGTAGTAGGAGTCGAACGATGCGAGCTGGATGGGGAACTCCACGTCGTAGCCGGTGGAGCCGTTCACGTCGTTGTAGGCGAACGTGGTGCACGGCGAGCCGCCGGCACAGGTGCCCGCGGAGGTCCCGTTCTGCTGGGGCCGCACGTAAAGGTTGCCGAGCATGCCCATCTGCATGTGCTCGGTCGCCTCGACGTGGCAGTGATACATGTAGGTCCCCGGCTCGACGACGTTGTAGAAGTAGGTGAAGGTCGATCCCATGTTGATGGTCGCCGAGGAGTCCGGCACGCCGTCGAAGATCGCCGAGGCGTCCGGGAAGCCGTGCCAGTGCACGCTGTGCGGGTCGAACAGGTCGGGGCGGAAGACCATTCCGACGTTGGAGAGCGACAGGTAGAGGGTGTCCCCTTCGTCGACGGCGATCGTCGGCGCCGGGAAGTTGGCGGCGACCAGGCCCTTGTTCGCGACCTGGTTCTCCGCGATGCCGGTCATGTCCGAAAAGCCGAAGGTGTACTGCAGGTGCCCGTCGGCCATGCTGATGAAGCCGTCGCCGGCCGACAGGTGCATGCACTTCTGGTTCGCCGGCCAGATCTCGCCGGGGTCGAGCTGGGCGTTGTGGTTGGTGTCGCCGGGGCACTGGACGAAGATGGCTGCGAACGACGGCAGCGACCCCATGACGAGCCCGGCAACCAAGAGGAGCATTGCCTTGTGAATCCCGCGTCCTTGCATGGTCTCTGACTCCTTTCTTCCCGCGCCCCCGCCGGAGGTCGTCCGGCGGGGGCCGTGGGACGGTTGACTACGGGCGGTCCTGCGTCTCGTCTGAGGTGCCCTGGTCGAAGTTCATCGGATCGAGCCCGAACAGCCGGATCACTGCCGTGCCCGGGACGTAGTACTCGTCGGCGCCGATGTCCGGCAGCGAGCCCGGCGGGACCGGGTTGGGACGGGTCTGGAGGTCGAAGTCCTTCCGCAGGTCGATCGGGGTCGAACGGGTCGCGAGCGGCAGGCCCGCGCCGATCGCCGGCGAGGTCGAGGTGAGGTGGTAGTTGCCGTACGCCTGCCCTGCGTTGGGTCCGGTGATCTGGTTGAGTGTGAGCGGGCCGAACCGCAGCTTGATGAAGTTGCCGCCCTCGTCGAAGGCCACCGGCGCCTGGATCGCGGTCGTCGTCTCGGGCTGCTGAAGCGTGGCGCCGCGGTTGCCGTTGTAGTAGGCCCGGACGACGGCCGGGTCGCTCGTCAGGTTGCTGACGTGATACGAAGCCCCGTCCTCGGTCAGGGAGTCGAGGATGCAGTTGCGCGGGCTCATGTAGAAGCGCGGGACGTTAACCACGAGCACGCCGAGGTCCCAGAACACCGGGGCGTCCGGAGTGCGTGGCGTGCCGTCGCAGTTGACGTTCGAGAGGTCGGGGAAGAGCTTGTAGCACGGCGGATCGAAGGTGCCGTCGGCCGCGAAATAGAACGACCGGTTCTCGCGGATGATGGTGGTGTCGAGCGTTGGGTCGACGAAACGCCGCCGCTGCGACCGGTTGCCGACCGCGTTGTACAGCGCGTCGCTGTTGGCGCGCGACACGATGCCGGCCGGTTGCGGCGTCGAACTCTGGTAGGGCGTGCCGCCCGGGTTTGGCTGGAACGCCTGTCCCGCCGTCGCGGTGCTGTCGTTGCGGGACACGGTGTTGTGACGGATGCTCACCCGGACCGCCTCTTCGAGCGAGATGCCGCCGCCGGCCAACCCCGAGATGTTGTCGACGATCATGTTGTTGAAGATGTCGATGGCGTACCAGGCGTTGGACAGGAACCGGTTCGCCTGGACGTCGAGGCCGTTGGCCCGGAGGATCCGGATGCCGCCGCCGTCGCCGACACCGGCCAGGTTGCCCTGGATGAGGTTGCCGACGATCTGCACCGAGCCCGAGCCCTCTGAGAGGCCACCGGCCGGGTTGGGCGCCGCGCCGGCGATGAAGATCCCGCCGCCGCTGACCGTCGTGCCCTGGTTGAAGTTCTCGTTGAAGAGGATGTTGTTGTGGGCGATGCGGCCGCCGTGGCTCAGGCCCAGGTGGCCGACGCCGCCGCCGTCACCGAGCGAGAAGTTGCCGCAAATCCAGTTCTGCGACACCTCGTAGCCGGTGGACCCGGTGCACAGCGAGACGCCGCCGCCGGCGCCGCCCTGCCCGCCGTTCTCGTGGATGTGGTTGTTGAGGATGCGGATGCCGTCGTTCTGCGCGTTGACGTAGCGGATGCCGTCGGGGGTCTCCTGAGTCAGGGTCGGATGGCCCAGCCGGATGCCGCCGTCGTAGAAGCCGGCGTTGGCGTAGATCCGGTTGTTGGAGATCTGCAGGAAGTGCGCGTACCCGTTGACGAAGATGCCGCCCGCGTGGTCCGCACCGGTGATCGCGAGTCCGTCGATGCGGGCGTTGGGGGCCGAACCGACCAGGCCGAAGCCGCCGGTGCCAACGGTCGTGTTCTGGGCGAGCACGGCGATCGCCGGCCCTTCCTCGGTGAAGAGGATGTCAGGCTCGATCGGCGAGCCGGGGTTGATGGTCTGGCCCGGGAGCAGCGACACGGCGCCGCTGGTGATCAGGCCGGCGACCTTGTCGCGCCACGCCTGCAGCTTCTCGGCGGGGGTCTTGACCGCGTTGATGGTGACGGAGCCGGCGCCCCAGCCCTGGAGCCTCAGGGGTCGCCACAGCACCACGAGCTCGTCGTAGATTCCCGGGCCGATGGTGAGCAGGCTACCGTTCGGCACGCTGGCCGTGTCGTCGATGGCGGCCTGAATGGTCGAGTAGTCGCCGCCGGACTTCTTCACGGTCCTCGGTGTCGGACCGCCGACCGTCACGGTGACGGTGTTGATCGAGTTCTTACCGCTGTCGTTGCGGGTCACCACGAGCTGACCGGTGGTGACGCCCGCCGGGACGGTGGCGGTGATCGAGGCGTTCGTCCAGGTGCCGATGGTCAGCGCCACGCCGCCGATCGTCACCTTGCTGCCGGGGCCCTGAGCCCCGAAGCCGTAGTCACGGACGATGTTCTTGGGCTCCGTGCCGCCGACCCCGTCGTAGGCGGGGTTGAGGACCTGGACGTCGCCCAGTGAGGTGATGATCAACTGCTGCGTGCCGTTTGCGGCGGAGACCCACGGTCCGTGCTGACCGCTGTCGGTCACGGACGAGATCTTCGGGGTCTGGGTCGGGAACTGGCAGTCGAGCGGAAGCTGGCCCGGACCCGCCATCGCCGCGATCGGGACCACCGGCGTATCGAGGTAGGTCGTGGTGCCCGGCATGTACTGGAACGTGTAACAGAACTGGCTGTACTGCGGGTTGTGGAATTCGTCGGGGATGAAGCTCCCGGGGTTGTTGGGGTCGGGCTTGGTCGGCGTGTTGAGGCAGACCGTGATCATGCTCGGCGCCCATCCCGAGGGCTTCGGCTGGTTTGCGGTGTAGGTCGAGGGAACGAGGACGTTGTAGACGCCGTACTCGTCGGAGTAGGTGCGGGCGATCTCGCGCCCGGTCCAGTCCTGGATCGAGATCGGCAGCCACGGTGGCGCGTACTTCTCGCCGAAGTTCGGCGCGCTCGGGTCGAACTCGTTGGTCACGTCGTCGAGGATGAAGCCGTAGATGTGGCCGGCGACCGGGGCCTTGGTGAACAGGAAGAAGTCGGCCGCGGCGTTCTGACCGTTGGAGAGCTTGACCTGCTTGCGGTCGCACAGCGGAACGTGCTGACCCGCAGCCACCGCCGGAACACCGGGGAAGAGGTCGAGCTCGGCCGGGACCTTCTGGCCGGGGAAGCCGTCGTTGTCGACGTCGTCCCAGTTGACGCACGGCATCGGCAGCGCCAGCGGGCTCGGGTTGTAGTTCTCGCCGAAGTCGACGTTCTTGTCCTGCTCCTTGACGATCTCGTAGCCGGGAGGCTGGACCGTCTCGACGATGTAGATCCCTGCCGCCAGGTTGCCGCCGGCGGCGGAGCCGAAGGCGTAGCCACCGTCGAACACCGCGGGGCGGACCTGGTTGAAGTTGCGCAGACCGTCGTAGCAATCCTTCGGGCTGCCGCGGAAGGTGAAGAGCTCGCCCTGGCAGCCGGTCGGAGGGTTGTCGTCCCACGAGTCGGTGTGGGCGGACTCGAGCGCATCGCCGAGGTCGAAGGTCCCGTTGGTGTTCCGGTCGACGTCCTCGGTACCCATGGCGCCGCCCTCGGACCAGCCGATCGGGTCGTTGTCGATGTCCGCGAGCTGGACGCCGGCGGGCGGGTTGATGTCGTCGATGTTCCCGTCGTCGTTGGCGTCCGCGTACAGGTTGACCTGGATGCGCGGGATGCCGGGGGAGAACGGCTCGCCGAAGTTGTAGCGCGGGTCGTTCTCGGCGCGGGTCGTGTCATAGAACACAATTCCCGTGATGCCACCGTTCTCGCCGAACGGGTAGGCCTGCTTGCCCCACTCGAAGACGCTGGTCTGGCCGATGAACCCCTGGAAGCCCTCGAGAAGGACGGGGCCCGTCTCCGTTCGCTGCAGGTTGTGGCCGGTGTTCGGGTTGATCTCCTCCTGGCCGACCGGGCAGACGCCGGTGAGCGGGTCGAAGAAGACGCCGGGGAGACACTGCGGCTGCGGGTTGAGCTGGCCGCCCCAGCTCAGGGGGTCGGTGGGGTCGATAGGTCCACCGTTGTCGATGGTAATCGTGACGCCGGTCGCCTTGAAGCGCAGGTAGTCGACTTCGGCGACCTGCCAGGCAAAGAACGGGAACGTCTCGTCGAACCCGTAGTAACCGTCCATGTCGGTCGTGGACGACTGGTACATCGTGCCGTCGCGCCAGCGGATGTTGACCGCCTGGTCGGGGATCGGTACCTCGCCGGGGTCGCGGTAGCCGTCGCCGTCGGTGTCGTAGAAGACGTAGTGCTCGATGCGCGTGAACCACTGGAAGACCGGGACGTCGCCGAGGTTCATGGCTCCTGGACCGGCGGTGACGGTGATCGCCTGGAACGCGAAGATCATGTCGAGGGCGTCGTCCCAGACCACGAGCTGATAATCGCCGGCCGGAACGTTGGCGATCGAGAACGTGCCATCGCCGTTGCAGCGCTGCAGGGCAACGGCGCGGCCGGTGCCGGCCGGGCCAAGGTTGAGGCCGACCCACGCGGTCGAGTGGCCGATCGTCTCCCCGTCGTAGAAGGCGTAGTCCGGAGGCCGCGAGAGGTGGAGGTTCGTGACCTTGCCGCTGACGGTCTTGCCGCCGGTGAGGACGGTGGGATCGCTGTAGCTGCCGCCCGGCGCCCTGACGAAGCCGAACGCGGCGTGCGGCCCGGGCGGGCCGAACTCCATGAAGTACGTGGGCTCGTTGGCCTTCACCCAGGCGTCGATGACCTTCGTGCCTTCGATCGTGGAGGTCTGCACCCAGCCCAGGCCGGCCGGCGGCGTCACCTTGGTGCCGTACTTGCCGGGGGAGACGTTCTTGATGGTCGCGATGCCGTTGGCGTCGGTGAGGATGACGCCGTTGCCCAGCACGTCGACACACGGCTCCGGGTCACCGGGGTTCGGGCAGGAGGGCAGGTAGGTCGTGCCGAGCGGGTTGCCGAACGCGTCGGCCATCATCACGCCGGACGAGATGCCGTAACGGCCGCCGGCATCCTCGAGGATGATGCTGAAGCCGGCCATGCAGCTCGGGCCGGGGCAGTCGGCGGGGTTGGGTTCCTCCTCGGGGTAGTCCGGCGCGTTGTTGACCGGCTGGTCGTCCTCGAAGACCATGATGCGAATCTGTGCGGTGGGGAGCGGGAGCTCGTGCATGTACACGGGGACCGCGGCTCCGCCGGCGATGTCGGCCGGAGTGATCTGCGCGCCACCGATCGCCCAGCTCCCCGCGACCTTCGGGATGACCGAGATGTAGTAGTGCTTGGTGGCGTCGAGTGCCGCGAGCGCAGCGGCGAGATCGGTCTCGTCACCGGCCGCTCGGACCGGCATGTAACTCGGGTGCATGATCACCGACAACGTGTTCGGGTCAGGCACCCCCGGCTGCACGTGGTAGGTCTGATCCTCCTCGATGGTCCAGCGGTAGCCGCCGGCGATTGGGCTCGGCGTGCCGACCTTCGGGACGCCAAGCACGTCGACCGTGACGGCGCTCGCCGCGCCGGCCACGAGGAGGCCGACGACCAGGGCTGCTGTCACCAGCGACAGTCCGGCCCTGCCGTCTCGTAGCGTCGTGGATCTGGGGTTGGTCCTCATCGGTGTCCTCCTTCTCAGTTCTTGCATGCGTGTTGGCCCCGCCGCGGGATCACCCGCTCGGCGAGCCGAAGGTGTTGAGTTGCCTGTGTGAGTTCGTATGAGGCGCGAGGTCGGCCGTGGAGTCGGATGAACCTCCGCAAGGCCGCCTTCCAGCGCAACACCTGAGTGCCGAAGTCGCTCACCGATCCTCCTTACTTTCCGTCCTCGGGCGGCCTCCGAAACAGGGCCAGCCGGTCTTGAGTGCTTGTCGCAGGTGAGTGTGGTCCCGCGGACCGGGGCTGTACAGCGTAGAAGTCACGGAATGTTTGATTTACGTTCGCATGGGTAGGCTACGGAGGCAGGCGCCTTTCGGGCTCCGTGGTTACTACTGACGCGGCCCGCGCCGCGTCCGGGCGGGGTGCGCCGGCGAGTGTTCCGCCCGGCGTCGCGGGGACGCCTTCGTCGCCTCCGGAGGTCGTGGGCGAGCCGCCTCACCGGGTCCGGTCAGAGTTCGAGTCCGGACTCGGGCGACAGTCGGGAGGCTGCACGATCACGGTTGGGCGCCGGTCTCGATCCAGGTCCGGACGAGGTCGAGCTGTTCGCGGGGGAGCCTGCGGGCGCCGAACAGCGTGCGGGGCATCCCCTTACCGATCTCGGTGGTGCCGAGGAGCTTGGCCCACAGGTAGGAGCCTTCGACGTCGCCCGGGACCACCAGCCGGACCCCGGTGACCTGGGTGCTGCCCTGCTCGGTGAGCGCGCGGAAGCCGGTGCCGGGATCGAGGATGAGGTCGGCCTTCGGCGTGTCGAGCGTGTGGCAGCTCTGGCACTCCTTGAGGAAGAGGGGCTCGATGTCGGCGGCATACGACGGGGGCTGCGCGGAGGGGGTCGGCAGGGCGACGATCAGCGCCACGACGGCGAGTGCGACGGCGAGATAGCGGGTTCTACCCACGGCGGGTCTCCTTATGTCGTCCTGGCCGGCCGCGGGAGGGGAGCCGGCTGGCGGTGCGCCCGCCAGTCGGCTCGCGGTCGGGTCGTTTTCTTCAACCTACCGGGGACGCGACGCCTTTCGGGCTGACCCCGGTGCGACCGGGGCGGCGAGCGGATTCTCGCCGCCCCGCTCGGGTTCCGGGGTCGCCGTGAATGAGGCCGGAGTCGACGTTCCGCGGCATCCTAGAAGTTCACGTCGGCCATCAACACGATCCTGTCCGACTTTTCCCGGGTGCCGGGCACATCGATCTCCTTCGAGTACTCGAGGGCGAGCCGGGCGTTCTGGATCGGGTACGTGTTGACCTGCGCGGTGACGACGCTGGTCGTGTCCCGGCCGTCGTTGGACTCGGTCCAGTCGTAGCGGACCAGCGGGACCACCAGCGGTCGCTCGCCTCTTCGTGAGGTGAAGTAGAGCTCGACGAACGCCGAGTCGTTGGTCTGCGACGCCACGCCCGGGGGCTCCTCCTTCGACGTCAGGTACATGCCGCTGGCGAAGAAGTTGCCCAGGTCGAGGTTGAAGTCGAGGCCGGTCCGCGTGACGTCGAGGTCGCCGGCCGAGCGGTCACGGGTGGCCACGTAATAGAGCCCGCCGATCATGATGTCGGGCGTGAAGTCGAAGGCCAGCCGCCCGAGGTAGTCACGCGGGTTGTCGCCCTCGGGGTTGCCGTTGCCGCCGCTGTAGCTCGCCTCGTAGAAGAACGAGCCGACGCGGCCGTAGAAGTTGGCGAACTCGGCATCGGCCCGGAAGCGGGCTGCCTGGCTGTTGCCGTAGTTGAGCGGGGCCTTGTGGGTGGCGGTGGTCCGCCGATGGTTGCTGACCGAGTTGTACGGGTCCGTGTGGAGGATGGAGCCGTAGCCCATCACGAGGTTGGCCTGGCGGCTGGGGTGCCAGCCGAAGCTGCCGACGGCGCCGGTGACGAAGTCCCCTTCGTCCTCGCCCTCGAGCTCGAGGAAGAACGACGCGGTGTCCCACAGGCTGCCGGCGGCGAAGATCTCGATCTCGTGCGCGGGCCGGAGCTGACCGTCCTCGCTCTTGACCTTGTTGTAAACGTAGCCCTTGAAGCGTCCGCCGATCGGGAAGTACTTCTCCATGGCCTGCGAATCGGAGACCTTCTCGGTCGTGTCCATGGTCTTGTCGACGTTGCCGTGCGAGTCGACCAGGCGATAGCCGGCCTCCTTGAAGGCTCGGCCGTTGGCGTTCAGGTACGGCATGGCCGAGTGGCAGTTGGAGCATTCGACCTTGTACTTGCGGGCGAATGCCGAGATGGCCGAGGCCGGTTCGGCGGTCAGGCCGGCCACGATCACGCCGGCGAGGAGCGCCGGACAGAAAAGGCTCATGCGGTGGATCGACTTCATCTGGGTCCTCCTTACCCTCGAACGGGTCCCTCTGAGCTGCAGTGGTGGTGTCGTCGGACCCGGCGGTCGCCGGGATCAACGGCTGGATACGTGCTGGGTCGTGTCACCTCCCGTGTTCGTGGTCACGGCGATCGAATGCCGGAAGACCAGGGCTCCGCCGCGGTCCGCCGTTTCGAAGACGAGCCCCTGGCCGAGGAGGGCGGCGATCAGCACGATCGCCCGGAGGGGCCCGATTCGGATCCTGTCGGATTTCGACTCCCGCCACGCGACGACGCCGCGCAGAACCGCGATGACGACGAAGGCGGCGGTGGTGTAGAGCGCCCAGTCGCCGTGATCCCACATGGCCGCCTGGGCCGGCCCGGACAGGCCGCGCATCGAGTCGGCCGCGGACCGTCCGGAGAAGTAGGCAGCCAGGCTCCCGATCGCGCCGAGCACATAGAGCAGCGCCGCGGTCCGGTCGAGCCAGGTCAGTCGCCGGAACAGGACCACGACGAGGTCGAGCGCGACGGCGGTGATCAGCAACGCCACTGGGAAGTGAATGAACGCGGGGTGGAGATTCGGCAGCGCCGTCGAGGACATCAGTTGGTCGAACATCTCGCCTCCGCTTCGGACCGGTCCCCAGGGGCGGAGCCGGCCGTCGTTGAGCGCTGCCCCGGCCCCCTGGCCGCGAGTCGTCCGGCCGCGGAATTCGTCATCCTGCCCATTCGCCCGCGGAACGCCGGTCGAGGTCGGTCTGTGGTCCTGATACTCACTCTCGAAATCCTGATGGCCGCGAGATGGGCTGTGAAGCGTGGATTGCACGGAGGCGATCCTCCGCGAGTGGATGGGTGGGTTACGGAACGTGCGGCGGGGAGGTATCCGTGTCGACTACTGAAGCGACCGGCCTTCGGCACTGCGGAGCGGTCGTCGGCCGGGGCGCGGCCGGAGGGCTTCATGGAGGAACGGTCGGTGAAGGCGAGTCGAACGCGGCGCGGGATCCGCACCCGGTACGGCCGCTAGCCGGCGGCGCGCTGATCGGCCGCCGCGAACTCCTCGACCCGCCGGAGCAGGGAGTCCAGGGTGCATCCGGGGACCGCGAGGGCTGCGCCGGCGGTGACTCCGAGCCGATGATCGTCGCGTGTGGGCGGGCAGGAGGCGGCGCCGACGAGGGCCCGGAAGGTGTCTGCGAGCTCCTCGAGCTGCTCCCGGGTGATTCTCCGGCACAGCGCGAGGAAGGCATCGTTGCGCCAGCGACCCAGGATGTCCTGGGGGTCCATGCGGTTCGCCAGTGTCCTCGCGACCGCGACGAGCGCCTGGTCGGCGGAGGCCGGGCCGTGGTTCGCGGCCAGCTCCTGGAGCCCCCTCACCCAAACCAGGATCACGCCGAACCCCCAGCCGTGCCGGTACATCTCGCTCAGGCGCAACCTTACGTGCATCTCGATGAGCTTCCGGTTGGCGACGCCGGTGAGCGGATCGAGCCTCGCCTCTCCCACCTCCTCGGGGCCCTGGCGGGCGAGGGGTCCCAGGGCGAGCTCCCGGCTGAAGATGTACGCCGCCACCTGGTGCCGACCGGAGGCGTCGCGGAAGGGCGCGATCCGCACCCGGGCCGGGACGTAGGAGCCGTCCTTGTGACGGAGGTAGGCGTCGATCTCGCGGTGGCCGGAGTCGCGCAGCGTCTCGGCGAGCAGGTTCGTGACTGAACGCACCGACGCAGTGGCCGGGTCGACCGCGAGCAGGAGGTCGTCACGGCACCGCTCGCCCACGACCTCGGCGCTGCTGTAGCCGGTGATGGCCTCCGCGGCATGGTTCCATTGCAGCAGCGTCAAGCCCTGGTCGACGATGCAGGCCCCTTCGAAGAGGTCCTCGAGCCCGCCGGGCTGGATGTCTGGCCGTGTCGTCGCGTTCATTACCGCCGCGTATCCCTGGGGAAGACCCGCGTCCTCGACTCGCGCGTGTCGCAGGTCCTCCTTTCACCTAACAGAGGTTATCGTCGGCCGGAGTGGGGGCGCTGGGGAAGCGCATAAACCCCGGAGTGCGGGCATGGCCGGCTTCCGGGTTTTTCCCTCAGTGGCGCCGGCGGCCTTCCGTGGAGACTGCGGATCGGGTCAGGTGAGCAGCTTCTGCTCCATCGCCCACCGAACCAGCTCGACCCGGTTCTGTAACCCGAGCTTTCCCATGAGGTTGGCGCGATGACTCTCGACGGTCCGGACGCTCAGGCCGAACTCCGTGGCGATCTGGCTGTTCGTGTAACCCTTGACGATGAGCCGGAGGACCTCGATCTCGCGCGGCGAGAGGGACTCCGGCTCGCGCTTCTTCGTGGGTGGCGGAGTCACCGGCGGGGCGAGAAGGGCACGGGTCATCGCCGGGTGGACGTAGAGCTCGCCGCGGGCGACGGACCGGATGGCGTTGATCAGCTCGGACTCCACGGCCCGCTTGATGATGTAACCCGACGCCCCGGCCTGCAACGCCTCGCGGAGCAGGTTGTCGTCCTCGTGAACCGTGAGGATCAACACTCGCGCCTCCGGCAACGTCTCGTGCAGCCGGCGCGTCACTTCGACCCCGCCCGGGCCGGGCATGCTGAAGTCGAGCAGCACGACGTCGGGACGCAGCTTGGCGGCGAGCAGGAGCGCGCTGTCGCCGTCGGTCGCCTCGTCCACGACCGTGAGGTCCTCCTCGGAGTTGAGCAGGGCACGCAGCCCGGCCCGCAGGACGCCATGGTCATCGGCTATCAGGATGCGAATCGGCATTGGGGACCTCCACGATCACTGCTGTTCCCGAGCCTGGGGCGGTCCGAAGGTGGAGCTTGCCGCCCAGCATCTCGACGCGCTCCCTCATCCCGACCAGGCCGAGGCGGCGTCCACGCGCTGCAACCTCGGGATCGAAACCGGTTCCGTCATCTTCGATCGCGATGATAATCCCATCGTCGCGGCGGTCGAGGAGGACCTCGACCCGGGATGCCTTCGCGTGCCTGATCGCGTTGGTCATGGCCTCCTGCGCGATCCGGTAGAGCGCGGTTTCCACGGCCGGAGGCAGGCGCGGCAAGTCGAAGCCCCTGGCCTCGAACCGCACGGTCAGGCCGCTCGCCGAGTTGAGCGTCTGGGCGTCTTGGCGAAGCGTCGCGACGAGGCCCAGGTGGTCGAGGCTGGCCGGCCTGAGGTTCGACGCGAGGCGGTGCAGGTTCTCGAGCACGCCGTCGGCAGTTCGCTTGAGCTCCGCGACGCGAGCGGTGACGGCCAGCGGGTCGCCGGCCTCGCGCTCCAGGAGGCGCAGCCCCACCATGAGCGCGGTGAGCGTCTGGCCGGCGTCGTCGTGAAGCTCGCGCGCCACCACCCTGCGCTCGGTCTCCTGGACCTCGACGAGCTGACGCGACAGGACCTGCAGTCGCTCGCGCTCGGTCCGCGCCTGCTTGAACAGCCTGGCGTTCTCGACCGCGACTGCCGCGGCGGCGGCCGCGGACTCGAGCAACTGGGCGTCGGCCTCGGTGAAGACCCCTCCCCGCTTGTTGCACAGCTCGACGATTCCCACGACCCGGTCCCGCGCCAGGAGCGGGGCAACGACCATCCCGGTCAGGGCGAGACCGGCGTGGGAGCCGATCTCCGCCTCGAACCGACCGCCCCGGTCTCCCGCGTTGGCGACCGCGGCCTGCCGGTTCGTCACCACCCACTTGGCGATCCCTTCGCCCGGGTGGACCTTCAGGCCCCGCAGGTCACCGTCCGAGACGCCGACCACGTGGCGATAGACGAGGTCGCCGGTGTCCTCGTCGGCGAGCGCGACGAAGCCCGCCTGGGCGCCGGTCGCCTGCCGGACCTCCTCGGTCAAGGTGACGAGGACCTGGTCGACGTCGAGGCTCGAGCTGATGGCCTGACCGATGCCGTTGAGCGTCGCGAGGTGGCGGGCGCGGTCGTGGGCCGTCTTGAAGAGGCGGGCGTTGGCGAGGGCGACCCCCACCAGGTCGCCGACGGCACGCAGCATCGCGCGTTCCTCGGGCGTGTAGCGGTGCGGCTCGCGCCACGCGACGTTGAGGATCCCGAGGAGGTCGCCGCCGGCGTTCAGCGGCACGCTGACGTGGCTGTGAAGGCCCGACGCCTCGAGCACGTCAGGCGACAGGCGGGGGCAGGTGGCCACCAACTGCGGGGAGTCCGCGATGGCGCCCCCGCACAGCAGGGGGCCGCAAGTCGGGCACGTGGAAAACCGGGACGACTCCTCGGCCGCGAGGAATTCGCTCGGGACCCCGTAAGACACGGCGATGTGCGGCAGGTCCTCCTCGGTCGGGCCCGGCAGCGAGACCCAACCAGCGTCGGTGTCGAGGGCCGGGAGCACGACCTCCAGGACGGCGTCGAGCAGGCTCGTCGGGTCGAGGAACGAGGTCGCCGCGGTCGCCACCGCGTAGAGCACCGACTGCTCCTTGGCGAACCTCCGGAGCTCCTCCTCCAGGTTGAAGCGCTGCACCGCCTCGCCGATCAGCGGCACGATGGACTCGATGAAGGCGAGCGCGACGGGAGAGACGGCGTCGGTGCGCCGGTCGGCGAGCTGGACCGCGCCGAGGATGTGTCCCCGGTAGCGGATCGGGATGATCGCGACGCTGCCGAACTGTGGGCTCAGGCAGGACCCGGCATACTGCGGTCGCTCGTCTGGAGTCAGCGAGTCCCTGAACTCCGCGATGTCGGCGCAGTGGAACGAGCCCGCGGCCGTCATGACCAGCAGGTCGCGCGAATCCGGGGCGCCGAGGATCACGCGACTGCACGGGCAGCCCGGTTGCTCGGGGGGTCGGCACGAGGAATCCAGGAACCCCTGCTCGAAGCCGACGTGCGCCTCGAACGAGATCCCGCCCCGGGCGTCGCGCAGCCGGACGCCAACGCATCGGACCGCCGTCCACTCGCGGACCAGCTCGACGACGGCGTCGAGGTACTCCTGGCGCGAGGTCTTCAGGGCGAAGAGCTCGAGGAGCGCGCGCGTGACCGCCTTGTGGCGCTCGCTCTCCATGCGGTCGGTGATGTCGTAGAGAGCGCCCTGGACGAGGGTCGGCCTGCCGGACTCGTCGCAGGAGTTCTGGAGGTACTCGCGGAGCCAGCGCACCTCGCCGTCCTTGCGGATGATGCGGTACTCGCGCTCGCTCGAGAAATCGGGCGAGGACCTGGCCAGCTCCATGCCGTGGACGGCCTCGGCCAGGTCGTCGGGATGGATGATCTCCTGCCAGTGCGGCGTACCGGCCAGGAAGTCGGCCTCCGAGTACCCGGTGATCGCCTGGACTGCGCCGTGGAAGAAGAGCGGCGCGACCCCCAGGTTGGCCCGAAACGCGATGCCCTGGAAGTTCTGCAGGAACGTCCGGTAGCGATCCTCGCTGTCGCGCAGGGCGAGCTCGACCCGCGAGCGGTCGGCGATCTCGTCCCGCAGCTCGGCATTGGCTTTCGCGAGCTCCCGGGTCCTCTCGAGAACGCGGGCCTCGAGCGCGTCGTGGGCGGCCCGCAGCTCGACCTCGGCCTTGACCCGTTCGGTGATGTCGTGCCAGACCGTGACGGCACCCGAGACCAGGCCCGAGGTGCGGAGCGGCGACGCCGTCGCGACGATGACGGCGTCCTCGCCGGACGCGGCGGTGAACCGGATGCGCTGACCGACGACCGTCTCGCCCGCGAGGGCACGGGCGATGGGGAGCTCGCCGGACTCCAACTCGTCACCCTCATGGCGGCGGGCCGACAGCCGCTCCAGCGCCTCGGGCAGTTGCCTGCCGGTCGGGTCGAGGCCGAGCGCCGCGACGGCGGCGGGGTTCGCCCGCTGCAGCGTCCCGCGGCCATCGCTGATGACGACCGGCTCGACCATGGCGTTGAAGACGGCGTCGAGCTCGTCGGCCTTCTCCTGGGCATCGGTGCGCGCCTGGATGTGCTGCAGGGCGAGGGAGGCGAGCGCCGCGAGCGGCGCGAGCATCGCCTCATCCTCCGCCGAGAAGTCGCCCGATACCCTGTCCGAGAGCATGACCATCCCGCAGGGCGCGCCGTCCTGATCGACCAGCCGTGCGCCGAGGAGGCCCCGCGCCGTCGTCCGGTCCAGGACGAAGCTCTGCCACACCGGGTGGGCGCGCAGCTCATCGTCGGTCAGGCGGATCGACGGGCGTCGGCTGAGCGCCTCCACCACGGGGCCACCGCGCGCGATCGTGAACGTCGTTCCGGGTTGCGGCGCCGTCAGGAGGCCGAGGCACGGCGGGAGCCCTCCGGTCGGCTCACCGGCCGCGGCGACGCGCCCGATGAGGCCCGTCCTCGCGCCGGTGATCGCCTTGCCCTCGTCGGTCACGCGACGGAGGACGCCGTCGAGCGTCGTCTCGGCGAGGATCCGGTGGGAGGCCTCGATGAGGACCTCGAGCCTCCTCAAGTGGGTCTCGCGCTCCTTCTCCACCCTGATGTGCTCGGCGTTGGACTGCCGCAGCGCCGCCTCGGTGCGCCGGCGCTGTGAGATGTCCTCGAGGAGCGGCCGGAACGATAGGGCGTACAGGATCGGAAAGGCCAGGACGGTCATAATCGCGGCGTCGGCGAGCGTGAGGAGCGGGAACGGGATCCCCTTCATGGTCCCCACGATCGACATGGCGGCGATCTCGGAGAAGAAGATCGCGGCCGTCGTGATCGCCAGGTGCTTCCACGGCGACAGCGGCGTCCACGCGGGGGTGCGCAGGAAGCGCCGCCGACTCGGCAGGATGTCCTCTTGTTCCGTCGCCACGACTCGCTCCTCGAGGTCGCGGCCGCGCCGCAGCACCCTCGCTCTCCTCCAGCCGGTCTGCAACGCCCGGGCCGGACCGTCGTCCGTGCACATCCCGCCACCCGGTCGCCGGCCACGACTCGAGCCGGCGATGCCGTCGGTCCCGTGAGGGTCCTGTCCTCGGATGCTGTGTCGTGCGCTCACCGCAGACCTGTATGAGACTGGAAAGCACCAAATGGACCTCGTAGATTCCCCATTGCCCGGCCGGCGCTCGTGGCGGCCGGGGGATCCGGGAACGGGGGACCGACCGGAGGCGTTGCAGGGGGCCGGGGTCCGAGGCCCCGGGAGGATGGCGTTGACGGGACTCGCACACGACCTTCGTGACCAACTCATCGAGATCGAGCGGGGAGTCGCCGTGCGGTTCGGCGAGGGGCCGGCCGTGCTCCGGCTCGTCGGCCCGGATCGGGTCGAGGCGCTGAACCGGGTGGTCAGCCAGGACGTCCGGACGTTGCCGGCCGGGGAGGGCAGGCTCGCCCTGCTGCTCGCTCCGAAGGGGCAGTTCCGCGCGCTGATGGCGGTCGTCGCGGGCTCCGAGGAGCTCTGGTTGCTCGCGCCTCCCGGCCGCGAGGAGACGCTCCGGGCCGGGCTGGGCCGGTACCTCGCGTTCTCGAAGAGCTCTCTCGAACCGGCGGGGCCCGGGGCCGTCCCGGTCCTCGTGCTCGGTCCGCGCTGGACCGAGGTCGCCGCCGCGGCCGGCGCGGCCGTCGACGTCCTGGCGGCCGGCGGCTGTTCCGTGACCGGACCGCCCGGAGCGGACGTCCGCTGGTTCGGACAGACGTTGCAGGGCGTTCCCGGCGCCCTCGCACGCTGCTCGACGGACGTCGCGGCAGCCGGGATCGAGCTGCTGGCCCGGTCGCTCGGAGCCTGCCCCGCGGGAACGGCCGCGGTCGAGCTGGCGCGGATCCGGGTCGGCTTCCCGGCCTGGGGACGGGAGCTCACCGACACCGTCCTGCCGGCCGAAGTCGGCATCGAGCAGGCGGCGATCTCGTACACCAAGGGGTGCTACGTCGGCCAGGAGACCGTTGCCCGCATGAAGACGTACGGCCATCCCAACCGCTGCCTCGTGGGCGTGCGCCAGACGGACGGGGCCGACGCGATGCCGGAGCTGCCGATCCCCCTCGTCGCGGTCGGCGCGGAGAAGCCGCGGGGGACGCTGACCAGCCTCGCGTCCCACCCCGACCTGGGCGGCGTCGGCCTCGCGCTGGTCCGTCGCGAGCTCGTCGCGGCAGGCACGCGCCTTCGCGGTGACGGCCGCACCTTCGAGATCGCCCCCCTCCCGCTCTGGTAGCCTTCGACTGTCAACTGCCGACTGTCTTCCCGGCTACTCCCACTCGACGTTCATGAGGTGGAGTCGGGGAGCGAGGTCCGGGGCCAGGGTGCGGCGGATCAGTCGCGCCCCGTCGGCCAGGCGATGTCGGCGTGACAGGTGGGTCAGGACCAGGTGCCGGTTGCGGAGCCGCGGTGCCAGCGCGGCCACGTCGTCGAGGTGTATGTGGCCGAACTGTTGCGCGCGGTCGCGGTCGCGGGCGTCGAGGAACGTGCACTCGACGACCAGGACCTCGACGTCGGCCAGCGAGGGCTCGTCGTCGAAGACCCCGGGACCGGTGTCGGCGAGGTAGGCGACCAACGGCGTGCGCACGACCTCGCCGATCTCCACACCGGCCGCGCGACGCTGCCGGAGCTCTTCGGGGGAAAGTCCGGCGCACTCCGGGCGCAGCCGGCGTCGCAGCCAGTCCAGCCGGCAGCCAAGGGTGTCGACCCAGTGCGAGGTGCGGAAGAAGCCCAGCTCGAAGCCGGGCTTCACCGGGACCGTGTCCCCGGGCAGCGCGCCGCGCAACTCGACGCCGTAGGGCGAGCCGCCCTCGAGCCTTGCCGCGAGCGCGAGCAGGGCGCCCACCTCCTCCACCAGCGAGGCCGGGACGTGCGCCACCCCGCCCGGGATCCCCTGCAGCTTGCGCTGGCTCGCCCAAAACGGCAGCCCGAGGAGGTGATCGAGATGGCCGTGCGACACGACCACGTGGGCCATCGGCACGAGTGCGCGGGCCGGGCGGCCGGCGTCCAGTGCCAGGCGGAGCTGGGGAAGCAGGAGGAGCGAACCCTCGCCGGCCCGCGAGCCGCCCGCCAGGCGCAACTCACCCCAGGACGTGGCGAGGGAGAGCTGACGCATGGCGCAGGGTGGGCTGCTCGGCGGTGTATTGTCAACCCGACCGGGGCGCGACCGTCTCATGACGCATGGCGATCGCCGCACGGCGGGAGTGGCCGGTGAAGGCCGAGGACGAAAACGAGCTGGTGGAGCTGGCTCGGCGCGGTGACCGCGATGCCGCCGAGCGCCTCCTCCTCCGTCACGAGCTGCTGGTCTTCCGCCTCGTCCGCAACCTGCTCCCGCGCGGCGAGGACGTCGAGTCGGCGGTTCAGGAAACGTTCGTGCGGGCGCTCCGCGGCCTGCCGCGCTTTGCCGGCGGAGCGACCTTCTCGAGCTGGCTCGCGGCCATCGCCGTGAACCTCTGCCGCGACCGGCTGCGCCGCCATCGCCTGGTGCCGTTCGTGCCGCTCGAGAAAAGCGGCGATGACGACGACCCCGGACCGCTCGACGTGCTGCCGGCGGCGACGCCGGATCCCGAGCGCCAGGCGATGGCGCGGCAGGCGGTCGGACGGGTGCGGCAGGAGCTCGGCCGGCTGCCCGGGCGTCAGCGCGAGGTGTTCGCGCTGCGGTTCTTCGCCGGGCTGGACCTCGAGGGGATCGCCGCCGCGCTCGGGGTGGACATCGGAACCGTGAAGACGCACCTGCACCGCGGCGTGCAACGGGTACGGCGGGCCGCCGAGGAGGCGTTGCCATGAACGGACATCTGACCGAGGACGAGCTCGACGCCCTGCTGTGCGGCGACGATCTCGCCGGCGAGCGGGCCGACCACCTGCAGGAGTGCCTGGTCTGCCGGCGGCGCCGCGACGGTTTCCTCGCCGCGATCGAGGACGCGGCCGCGGACGATCCGGAGGTACCCACCCGCGACCGCGTGCGCCGGGCGGCGCTGGCCCAGTGGAGCGGCCGGAACCCTGTGGCTCGTCGCTGGTGGCTCGCGGCCGCGGCGGCGGTGCTGCTCGCGGTGGTCCTGCCGTTCGCCGTGCAACGGGCGCCGGCGCCGGCCGCGGTCGACACGGACGCGGTGCTCCGGCAGGTCGACGAGGTGCTGGCGCGTGACCCGCTGGCCGTGATGGCCTCGGATGACGTGCTCGAGACGGTCGTTCCGGCGCAGGCCGCGACGAGCCCAGGAGGGAGTGCATCATGAACGGTCACAAGTTGACGTTGGCTTTGGTCCCGGCTGGGCTTCTGCTCGCCGGCTCGGCGCTGGCGCAGGTTCCGGGGGTGCCGCCGGGGCGATGGTGGGAGCGGCCCCGGGTCGCCGAGGAGCTGGGGATCACGGCCGAGCAGCGCAGCAAGCTCGACGCCCTCACAGTCGAGCACGCCAAGGTGATGATCGACCTCAAGGCGACGGTCGACAAGGGGGAGATCGACCTCAAGGCGGCTGCCGACGCCGAACCGCTCGACGCCGCCCGGATCCGGGCCGCTTTCGCCGCGATGCAGCAGGCCCGCGGGCGGCTCGAGGGAGAACGGTTCGAGATGCTGTTGAAGGTCCGGCAGACGCTCACCGCCGGCCAGTGGCAGCGCCTGAGGGAGCTGGGACAGCGGCTCCGCGAGCGGCGGGCGCTCGAGGGCGGCGAGGGTTCCGGGGGTGCGCCTCCGGCGGTCCGGCAGCCCCGGAAGTTCCAGTACTGAGGTCGACAGCGGTTGGTGTCTCGAGTTGGAGCGTTGTGTCTGGTGGCCATGACGAAAGGACAAGGAGGGACGACATGAGGAAGGCGATTCTCGCGATCGTGCTGCTGGCGCTGGCGGTGCCGGTGCTGGCCCAGGAGGAGCCTGGAGACGTGCCGCGACCCAAGGAAGTGGTGGCCCGCGTCCTCGCGCTCACGCCCGAGCAGGTCACCGAGTGGGAGGGCATGCTCGACACGCTGCACGCAACGGTCGAGCCACTCGCCACCCAGCTCCGGGACGTCGAGGAGCAGCTCAGGACGCTGCTTGGCACGCCGAACCCCGATCCCACTCAGGTCGGCAACCTGGTGCTCCAGGGGAAGAGCCTGCGCGACCAGATCCGCGTCGCGCGGGAAGCCTACCTCGACACCTTCGAGGCGATGCTCACCGTCGAGCAGAAGGGCAAGCTCGGGTTCGTCCGCCGCGCCGACCGGATCCAGCCGGCGATCCCGGCGTTCCGGCTGTTCGGCCTGCTTCCGCCGCCGGATGCTCCGGCCGGACCGCCGCCGACCGACTCTTGATCTCGACGCACCACGTTGCACCACGGGGCCGCCTTCGGGCGGCCTCGTCGTCTTGGGCACCAAGGTCACGACCCACACGACCGGGATTCCCGGATTCGAGATCGCGATTCCCGGGTGTGGCGACCGGGCGGCCTGGCATGAGGAGCTCATGCATGCCGATCTGCTGCGGTTCGTCCGACAGATGCGATTCCAGGTCAATGACTTGCGTTCGGCAGACCGCGACCCCCTCGGGTCCTGGCACGCCGCTTGCCCTATCCCTGGGTGCGCGGTGGTGGACGGACGCTGCCGCCGGGAGGACACGATGCGGGGACGACGGACATTCATGGCGGTGCTGCTGGCGGTGACGCTCTCGGGTGGGATGTGCCTGGCCGGCT
>JACQZW010000056.1 GCA_016213675.1 Acidobacteriota bacterium
ATGACGGTCGTCCAAAGCCCGCCCGCCGCTGACGTGGCGAGAGGGTCGGATGGCTTCGGCCTGCTTGCGTGGCCAGCCCGTCGATCATACGCGATGAAGGAAGAGGTGCGGAACCCACCGCCGCGCAGCGGCTTCGTTCTGCTGTTCCCCGGGTTTGCGGCGGGGACAGCCGTAGCGAGACGAGCGTCGGCGTCAGGTATCCTCGTCCTTGAAGCCGAGATCCAAACCGCGGACGGCGTCGTAGGGCACCCGAGCGATGTCACCGGACAGCCGGGGCGTGAGCCGGCCGGCTCGCTTCAACCTCATGCGTTGCCCGTGGCTGATCGGCACCCGCAGGGATGTCGCCTCGAGTGGCGCGTCCCGAACGAGGCGTTCGTATTCGGCGGAGAGGCACTCGGGCACCACCTCGCAACCATCGAACAGCTTGTCGAACGCAGCCTGCAACTCGGGGTGGGTGTCGAGGGGAAGATTCGCCGCGACCACGGACTCGCGCACTTCGGCGATCTTCGACCGAAGCGACCGAGTCCAAACGTCTGCGATGGGCGCGTAGGTGGCATCGACCCACCCTCGAACGGTGCGCTCGTCGAGAGGCCCCTGTTCGAGCGTCGTGAGCGCCAAGCGAACGTGGCTCTCCTCGTAGACTCGATTCCCGGCCGCAGGGATGTCCGCACAGACGCACACGTCGCGCAGCCCGCCTCGCCGCCCACGGTTCACGCGACCGAATCGCTGGATCAGCGCTTCGATGGGCGCCGGATCGGTGAATAGGACGTCGAAGTCGACGTCGAGGCTCACCTCCACGACCTGCGTAGCCACGAGGACGGTTCCGTCGGCGCTGCGCAGCTGGCCGGTACCGACACGTCGCGCAAGGTGGAGCTCCTTGGTGGCGCGGTCACGACCGGTGAAGCGGCCGTGGAGCATCCACACTCGATCCCCGCCGACCCGCGCTCGGAGCGCGTCGTACAAGGCCTGCGCGCGGGCCACGGTCGTCGCGACCACCAGCACGGCTTCGCCTTGCTCGCACCGAGTGGCGATCGCATCGAGCGTCGTCTCATCGGTGAGGCTAGCCCGGAGGATGCGAAGCTCGTGGCGCGCGAACGCGGCATCCGTCTCGGGCGTCGCGTCGACATGGGTCAGCGGGCCCAGCACTTCCTCGAGCGCGTGTTCCAGAACGCGCGGGAAGGTGGCGCTCATCGCGAACACCCGCGCACCCAGGTCCGTCGCGAGATGTTGAATGGCTGCGAGGATGAGCGCAAGCCGGTCGAGTTCGTAGGCGTGCAGCTCGTCGAGAACGAAGAGCCCCCCCGCCGCATCCGTCAGGATGGCCTCGTGACCGCGCAGTCCGAAGAACGCTCGCAAGAGCTGGTAGGGCGTGAGTACGCGCACCGGGGCGGTCATGAGCGTGGCCAGGTTCTTCGCATGCCGCGCTCCGCGTTCGGCGTGGGCGGCCGTGTAGCCCTTCTCCTCGAGAAGGTAGCGGTAGATCGACGCCGTGGCAGATGCGTGCTGCAGCGTGACCGCAGCCGACGGCAAGCCGTACTTCTCGTGCATGCGCCGGTGCATGGCATCGAGGCTCGCCCGGTACGGAAGCAAGTAGAAGAGCGACGGGGAGCCCCGAGCTGCGCTGCGCTGAAGGGCGGCCCAGAGTAGCGCGCTCTCCGTCTTGCCACTGCCCGTGGGCGCCACGAGACGCACGTGCCCCATCGCCTCGCTGCACCGGCGCTGGTGCTCGTACAGGGAAGCAGCGCCCGTGCCGGCACCGAGGCAGGTGCCGAGTCGGCTGCGCAACGCCGCCGGGTCGTCCAGAATCTCCGCGCCCGAGAGCCGCTCGTGTGCGGATGCAGAGTGATCGGCAAGCACGACGAGGCCGCGCACGAAGCGAACCGCTAGAGCGCGGGGCGCGGTCGCGCGCTCCGGAACGGCGCCGTAGCCCCCGTCGAGCTCCTCCGCGAGCCAGGCGAGCGCCGCCATTGCTTCCGCCCAGGCCGCGTCGGGTGCTGCGGTGCCAAGCTCAGGCAGCGGTGCGAACCCCTTCGTCGCAAGCCACCCGCGGGTCCCGTCAAGCCAGATCCGCAGCGCGGGTAGAGCCGCGGGGTCGAGCTCGCGGAGCAGTTCCGCCCCACTCTCCGGCGCTGCCGCCGGATACAGCTCGAACACCTTGCGCCGATCGCGGTGATGGGTGGCCACGCCAGCCGCGACCAGCGCGCGCGTCTCCAGGTCGACGCTGAGCCAACCTACGGCGACCAGGGAGAGCACCTCGTGCCGATGAGCGAAGTCGGGGCCACCGCGGAGCATTCCCTGGAACCCTCGCGCCACCTTGCCGACGTCGTGAAGCGCGCATGCCCACGCAGCGAGATTCCAGAGGTCCGCGCGCGACCCGTGATGGGCGAGCTCTGGATACCGAGCGCGCCATCCCCGCAGCCGCCCAAGCAGCGCTGACGTGTGCGCCGTCAGCGTCTCGCCGTCGCTCTTCGCCCAGACGTCCGCGAGCGGATCCGCCGCCATCAGCCGGCCGGGTGGGCTGGAGCGGCCGGGCCGGCTTCGGCGCCGGCGATGCGATGCAGCCAGACACCGCGCGGGTATTGTTCCTCGTCCCGGATGCTCGGGTCGCACCAGAGGGCGTCGAGCGCGACCCCTTCCGCACGCAGGAATGCCGTGGCGGGATCGGCGTCCGGCCCGAAGAAAGCGGGCTCTCCAAGCGCGATGTACTGCGCGAACTCGACTTTGCGCTCGGGCGCCGGGCCGATGTAGCGCGTGAGCAGCAGCATGGTGCCGCTACGCAAGCAAGGGCGCACCACTGCGGGCAACAGCGTGCGCTCGAGCCGTGCGCGCGCGGGTCGCTCGAGTTGCACGCGCTCGACGGCAACCACCTCGGCCAGATCCTGCGAGCGGCCGAGGACCACGGTATGCGCAGGCGCACGAAACGCCGCCTCGAGCTCGCCCAGCCGTTCCTCGGGCTCCACCACCAGGTAAAGCGTGAGGCGCGTGTCGAAGAGAAAGTCCCGCACCACCGGCTGGACGGTCACCTCGGTGGTGGCGCGGAGCGGGCCCTCCGGCGACGGGACTTCCGTGCGCGACTTCGCCCCGAGCGCCTTCGCGATGTGCTCGTGCTCGAGGTCGCTCGTCCGCGACCGGAAGCTGAAGAAGAGGCCGAAAGAGAACCCCGCCCGCCAGGCTTCGTCTGGCCACCGCCCGAGTGCGCTCGCGCAGTGACCGAGGACGGTCGATGGCGGAGGCAGGGCGTAGGTGGGCTGCCGGCCGACGACGAAGAACGGATAGCGAAACGACGTGACCGGCGCGTAGATCTCGACGCGGAGGGCTTCCATGACGCTCACCTCGGGCGCTCCCGGCGCCCGCCGGCGTCAGCGCGTTGCCTACACGTCGGCATCAGTCGAACCATATGCCGTGCTTCTCGAGCGCCTCCGCCATGGCATTGGCCGCTTCGACGGGATGCAGCAGGTGGACGCGGGGCGTCCCGCTGGCTTCGAGGAACGGCGCGAGCTTCTTGCGCTCCGCATCGAGGAATCCCTTCGCCCAGCCGATGTACACGTCCGAGACCAGATCCGCGCTGTACACACGCAGCACTTCGGCGAGCACGTCGTCGCGGAACGCCGTGGTCTCGCCGTCCTCGGATGCCGTGAACAGGCGCTGGAATGGCTGGTTGCCGTGCTTGCACACCGCGAGCACGAGCGCTGCCGGCGCAGTGTCGGTGAGGTGGAGGGTCTGCTTCGCGCCACCTTCGAGCTTGCCGAGCGCCCGCACGACGGCTGCCGTGCGCGCTTGCCGCGTCGCAACCGGCAGCCGCCACGCCTGGAACCCTCGGACGCTGACTTGCGTGGCCTGGGCGGCCTGCGCGCTTGCCACGCGCGCCGCATCGAGGTTCTTGTAACCGACGCGCTGGGACACGAAGAACGTGCCTGCACACGCGAGGTCGAGCGCCACGCCTCCCTTGAGGCACGCCCGGTAGAACTGGTGCTCGTACGGCACGGGGTCGCCTTCGGCGCGGGCCATCGTCCCCCAGTCGCGCACGATGCGAACGGGTACGGTCGACACCATGGTCCCGACGCGGAGCGGCGAGATGCGCGTCACCTCGCCCACGTCCTCGCTCACCGGCGTCGAAGTCTTCGCGATTTCCGCCCGCTTGGCCGCCTTCTTCTCGTCCCCCGACTTCGAGGCTGCGCGCATGTAGCCAAAGAGATCATCCTCGGCGTACTTCGTCGGCTCGGCGTCCGTGTACGCCACCTTCGTCTCGCGGAACACCGGCGAGGTGGTCCAGCCCGTCGTTTGCGCCAGCTGGGTCCGCAGCCAGAAGCGTACCGCCTGGGCGCTCACATAGGGATAGCGGCCTTCGGGGGTTCGGATGAACTTGACCGCGACGGCGTTGTCCGTGCGCGCCTCGTCGTCCTTGCCCGCGTTGTTGAGCGCGCTTGCTGGCGCGTCGATCACCAAGAGACCCGTGAGATGGCTCATGCTTGCTCGTCCTCTCGTTCCTCGGGGTCAGACCCGCTCGTAGGCGTCTCTTCTTCCAGTACCTCGACAGGTGTTCCGAGCGCAGGCAGCCGCTCCGCCAGCCGGATGCACACGAGATCCCGGATCAGTGCCTCGTCTCGGTCCTCGTGGAGGAACACCCGCGCATAGTCGTCCAAGCCAAACAGCAGTCGGCCGGCGGCGCCGCTCTCCCGCTGCGCTCGCATGAGGGCGTGGCGCACCTCCGAGTTGCCGCGCGCGGTGAACAGTGCGCGCTCGAGTCTCCGGTCGTTGCGTTCGTGGATCCACTGCGCGACCCTGTCCGCGAACTCGCGGACCGCGTCGATGCGCGCTTGCTTCATGCCCATGACCTCCCGAAGGAACAAGTCGGCGAGCGCCCAGGAGCGCGCGCTCGACCGCGCAAAACGAGTGCCCTGTTTGCCGTCGATCGCACGGAGCACGTGGCGGCGGAGCCACGCGGCCGCGAGCTTGCGATCCGTGAACCCGGCGTCGAACACCGCACACAACTCCTCGAACGCAGGATTGCGAGTCCACCCGGCGCGGCCCGGCACGGCCGCGGTCTTGGCCCGAGCCTTCCTTCGCTTCGTCGACCCGGTGTCGGTATCTTCGCGCTCGGACAGGGGGCGGAAGTCGGCCGCGATGGCACGCCAGGCGCTGGCCGTTGTGGCGCTCGCCGCGCGCAACACGAACCGCGCCGTGCCCGATGGAATCTCGAAGATCTCGAGCGACGGACCTTGCCCTGAATTGGACACGAGATACGCCGTCAAGCCGACCCCGCGACGCCCGCCGTAGCCAGGGCCTGCCTCCACGGCGAGGCCTGTCAGCTCGCTCAGCACGAACGAACGCGGCCCCTTCAGGTCCGCGAACTTGTACTGCTTCTTCGGAGCGTCCCATTTCGGGAGCTCGCGGTCGTAGCCATCGTGCACCAGTCCCTTCGCGGTCGGCAGTGCGAGCGCCAAGAGCCGTCGATTGTCCGCCAGGAACCGGCGGGCGAAGGTCAGCGTGAACGTCGGGTCGTCGGCATGAACGGCGAGGAGGCGGCCCTCTGCACGTCGGCTCGCCAGCGGGAGGAACATGAGCGCCACGACGAATGCGCCCGCAGCAGGCACAGCGGTCTGGCCGTCCGGCCGGAAGTTGAGCACGTCTTCGCCCGAGAACAGTGGAAGGTGCGTCCGGACGAGCAGGGAAGTCGCCTCCTGCCCGGAGAACGCGCAGCGTGCCCCCGCGACGCCTTCCTGCGGCGATGCGCGATGCGCGCGCAAGTACTGCGCGATGAAGGTCGCACGCTTCGCCTGGCTCTCGCTCGGTTGCACGAACGAGGCGTTCATGAACACGCACGAGAGGTAAGTGCCGAGCTTGCCCCCGTAGTACTCGCGCTCCATCAGGTCGGCGGCAGCATCGAGATCGAAGAGCGTGAGGGACTGCGGGTCGTTCTTTCCCGCGAAGGCGCACAACCCCGCCACCCCCACATCGATGAGCGCGTGGCCCGTCCAGTGAAGATTGGCGGGGCCATCCATGCGGAGCTGGGTCGGCGGCACTCGCGTCTCCGCCGCCTCATCAGCGGCATTCAGCTTCGAGCTCTTCGTCGCCGGCGGCACTGTCGTCCCCTCGGAGCATCTCGTACCACAACCCCGCCCCCGCGCCTCGCACGTCCTCACGCCACGAGTGACCGGTGCGTGGCCCCACGCTGTCGGAAGCGCGCACCCCGAGCCGGCCATGAACTAATTTCAGTCCCCTCGTCAGTGGGGCAGGCCAACGTTGTCGCGGTGCGCACATCCCACAGCGCGTCTAGCGCCTCGATCCCGTGCTCCGTTCTCGGCTGACCGCCTCCATCGGGTCGACGACCAGCGTGTGCAGGAGGTCCCGCCTTCGCGCACACTTGCGGAGCATTGGCATGTCCACAGTGACGAGCAGCGCGTGCCCGGCCTCCGCGGAGGCGACGTGGAGTGCATCGAGAGCTGACAGTTCGAGTGTGACCGTGATCTCGCGGGCGCGACGCAGCACCACCCTGTCGGCGCGTACACGCTCCCGCGTCAACCCGCGCACGCAGCGCGCCCAGGTCAGTCGTTCCTGCGGTATCCTCTGGATACACTCGAACTCCAGTGCGGCTGACCAGAGCAGCGCAGCCCGCCCCCTCTCCGCCCACTCGACTAGCAGTTGCACGCAGGCCGCCTCGGCGATCTCCGCGAACCCCGTGAGCCCATCGAGGGGCCGCTGGAGCGCGCATGAGTCGAGGTACAGCCGAACCGCCACGCCGGAACAGTGGCGCCGCCGCGCCAGTGCGTCAAGCCCTAGTTCATGGCGGGCTCAGAAAATTCACCCGCTCAGACCCGCGCGGTCGAGCTCGACCTGAAGTTCGTCCATCGAGAGGCTCGCCCAGCCCCGCCGAAGGTCCTCCCAGCGGTCCCGTGCGCCGCCGACGAGCCGCAGAAAGCGCAGTGTCCCAGTGACACCGAGTTTACCGACGAGCACCTCGCGGCCCGTCTCGAGCAGCGTGTCATCGTCGGGCGCATCGACGGGACTCCGCGCTCGCCGCTTTCGCTGTTGCGTCTGCTTTTCCATCGCAGGCTCGAGTGTAGCACACCGCCGCATGGCCTCGAGACTGTGCCGTGCCCTCGATCCCGGCTGCTCCGGCGCCGCGTACATCCCCCACGCCCCGAGTCTCCCCGTGCGTTTCCCCTTGACCTCCCCCCTCCCCCGTCCGCGACAATCCGCGAGCCCAGCCGCGTGACACCCGGGGGGTCTCCACGGCCGGCGCGCAGGGCGGTCCCATGCCGCCCGGAGAGGACAGGCAACACGCATGGCACAGATGCTTCTGAAGACGGACTCGCCCGCCAAGGTGGGGCGCGCGGTGAGGCGCCATCTGCGACTCGCGAAGCGCACCGGCAACGCCAAGGCGGTGGAGCTCGCGGAGCGAATTGCGGCGCCGGTCGCCGCACAGGTGAGCGCGGTCGCGGCAGCCGCCACGGCACGGGAGGGCGTCGAGGACGCCTTCGACGACTGGAGCAAGGCGGATGCGGCGCTCGACCGGCTCATCAAGCGCGCGCATCGGCGCTGCGTCGACTTCGACGCGGACCACCCGGGCGCGGGGACGGCGCCGCTGCTTTTCGGCGGGGAGCCGCCGAGTGCCATCACCAACGCCCGCCGCGAGGACGAGCCGGACATCGTGGCGAAGCTGGTGGCGCGTGGCGCGAAGCTTCCTGCCGACCATCCCGCCGCGCCGCTGATGCCCGAGCTCACGACGGCTGCGCAGGCCTCGCGCAGCGCGGAGCGCGCATGGATCGATGCGCACCAGAACGCCGAGGCCACGGCCGGCGCGGTCGAGGTGGCGCGCCTCGCCGTGATCGGGCAGTACCGCGACAACTTCATCGACATCGGGCGGGCGGCCGGAGCCGACGTGGCCGAGGCCTGCTTCCCGACGCTGCGGCGCGGCGGCGGCGGTGCGGGCGACGACACGAACGACGTCGAGGATCCGACGAAGAACACCTGAGGTGTGGGGCGGGGCCGCCGCCACTGGCGTGCGGCCCTTGCCGCGTGGGCGCAGCGCGCCGCGCGAACGCGTCGAAACTGCCGCCAAACGCCCGCTCGTCGCCGATCGCGGGCAGGAATCCGACGCCGCGCGTCGCGGGGTCGGCGATCACGGGCCGTGCGCGGGCCCCGCGTGACCCGAGGCGCCGATCTCGGCGGCGGGATCGTTGCCGCCATGACGCGTCGCGGCAGATCCTGGACCGGGATCACCGACCCCACGGCGTGGCGGGGGTGCGCAGGAGCGCTGCGCGGGGTCGAGACGAGCCGATCGCGCTGCGAGTGGACGGATGCGCGGGCCCGAGCGGCGCGATCTGCGGTTCGCGGCGGGCCCGTCCGCCATGCTCGGTGCTGGCGGCTGCCGGCATCCGATCGGCGCCGTGGATGTCGTCCGCGTGGATGTCGTCCGCCCTCCTGGAGCGTTCTTGCCAGCAAGCCCGGGCGCTCGCTTCCGGGGCTGCCAGCAACCAGGTTGGTCTGCACGGAGAGACCCACATGAACGACTTCGCGGACGACATCAGGCGCTGGCTCGAGGAGCGCGGCTGGCAACAGAAGGACCTGGCGGCGGCGTGGCACACCGCGGTGGGGACCGGTGCCTTTGCCACCTACGAGCCGAAGCTCACGAAGCTGCTCAAGGGAGACGACGAAGGCTTCAAGTTCGTGCTCGACGGTGACGAGGCGCGCGTGCGGCGCGAGGCCCTCGCTGCCGTGCTCGGCCGGGAGCCGGAGGGGCTCCGCGCGGCGCTCGAGTCGGCGCGTCAGCGGCGGACCCTCATCCTCGATCCACGCCTCCCCCCGAACCAGCGGCAGTTCTTCCTCGACCAGCAGCGGCTCGGCGGATATCTGTGCGTCGAGCCCAACGGCGGGTCGGGCGGATCCCGAGAGGCGCTTCGGGACCTCGCCCGCGAAAGCCGCAACCCCTGCGTGGTCGTGGCAGACGGCCGCGACGCCGAATTTCTGCGCGGCGCCGGCCTCCCGTGGAGCACGGTGTCACCGGCTTCGCCGGGCTTCAGGCTCCCCGACCTTCCGGAGGTCGTCGTCCCACCGCGCGCCGCGCGCGAGCTCGACGACGACGGCACGCCGATGCTGCTGGCACCCACGGTGGAGCAGGACGTGCGCAAGCACCTCGGCGACGCTGCCCGAGGTCTCTACGCCCAGCATTACCCTGCTCACGAGCGCTCGCCCCTGGTGTCGTATGTGGAACGCGCAGACCAGGATGGCAGCCCGGTGACGTTCCCCCTTCCCAAGCTCATCGCGCACTGGGGCGGCCGGAAGCCCGCCGCGACCGAGCTCGTGCCGTGGGCGCTCGACCGAGCCACCGGCAAGCGTCCAGATCCGGCCCCGCACTGGGTGTACCCCAGGGCGTCCCCTCCGGCCTACATCTGGGAGCACGGCGGTGCCGTTTGCGCACTCGGCGCGGAGGGCTCGAAGGCGCTCGAGACCATCGCGGCCCACTTGCCCGACCGGATCCGCGACGTCACCGCCGACTTCGACGTGCTCGTCGAGGCCGTGCGGCGCGTCGCCGCGGGACTCAACCCGTGGGGGCGGTCTGCGGGTCCGGACACGGATCTCTCGACGGAGCTCCACACGTTCGAGGCCGTGACGGGCATCGCGCTGGCCATCGGACCCGACCAGGTGCGCGCAGCCATGGCCGCTGGTTTCCCGCGCAACGAACGCCCGCACTCCGGGCCGCTCCTCTCGATGCACAGGTCCGCGGAGGACGACGCGCGCCTCCTTGCGGTCATCGCGGAGCTGCTGGCGCGCAAGTTCGAGCTTCTCGAGCAGCAGGCGTTCTGGGTCTTCCGGCTCCAGGCGCTTCTCGCCGCGGATCTGGTCCACATCGACTCGACGCCGAGCGCCTTCGCCGCCGTGGCGCACCTCGGTGCTGGGCATCTTCTTCGGGTCGACCTTTGGCAGTACGAACACGAAGAGCCGCACAGCGTGCGCCTCATCGCCGAAGCACTCGACGGTGGCAACGTGCGTCTCGTCCTCACGTCGCTCTCGTTCGACTCCCTGCTCGAAGGTACATTCCTCCGGGCTGCTGCGCGAAGGCGCGAGCGCGAGGCCAAGGCCGCGCGCGACGCCTACGACGACGAGTGACGGCGGCGTGCTGCGCGCCACGCTCGCCACCCATTCGGCCCACCTCTCGTCCCTGGGATACCATTCTCGCTGCCGCCCGGTCGGCCACGACCGCTCGGCAGCAGCGGGAGGTGGGGCCCATGTCGCGTACGGTCATCGTTCCCGGTTTCGGCACGTTCGTGGGCCGCAAGAGCGACCGGCTCGTGATGCGGGGGCCGGGCCTCGCGAAGGCCGGCTATGCGAGCCCGCCCAAGCTCTGGCATGCCAGGACGGCGGAGGCGCCCGACCCGGCCGGCTCGGGAGTCACGGGAGCCACGCCATCCGAGGCGCAAGCGCAGCCGAACGCCCCGACGCCTGCTGCTCCCGCTGCTCCCGCTCCGCCCGCTCCCCCGAAGGCACGCCGGTCGCGCACCGACGTCTCCGACGAGGAACGTACGGAGCACGAGATCCCCTTCTTCCGGGTGGGCGAGCTCATCGTGCCGCAGCGAGGCGTGACGCTCTCGACGGATCTCATCGCCGAGGCGGTCGCCCGCGGCATCCCCATCACGTTCGTGAGCTCGACGGGGCAGCCGTACGCCATGCTGACCTCACCCATGCTCACGGCCACCGTGCGCACCCGTCGGGCGCAGCTCCGAGCGCTCGACGATGCGCGTGGCGTCACGCTCGCGCGCGCCTTCGTCGCCGGCAAGCTCCGGAACCAGGCGAGCCTGCTCGTGTACTTCGCGAAGGCCGAGAAGGGCGCAGCCGAGGTGCGTGCACGGGTGCAGGCCGCCGCCGAGGAGGTTCGGCGCGCACGCAAGCAGGCGCTCGCCGTGGACGGTCGCACACCCGACCACGTGCGGCTCGAGCTCCTCGGCATCGAGGGCAACGGTGCGCGGGCCTACTGGGGTGGCGTGCGGGCCTTGCTCGAGGGCAAGTGCGAGTTCGCGGGGCGCGGCGGGCGGGGCTCGGTCGATCCGGTCAACGCTCTGCTCAACTACGGCTACGGCATCCTGGCGAGCCGGGTGTGGGCCGCCGTGATGCTCGCGGGCCTCGACCCATTTGCGGGGCTCCTCCACGTCGACCGTCCCGGCAAGCCCTCGATGGTGCTCGACCTCATGGAGGAGCTGCGCGCGCCGGTCGTCGACCGCGCCGTGCTCGCCCACGTGCGCCTCGGGCAGCCGGTGCGCTTCGAGAACCGCTACCTCTCCGACGACACTCGCCGCGCCATCGCGGACGCCGTCCTGGAACGGCTGGAGGGCCGCGTGACCGTCAAGGGCGAGCGCCACGCGCTCGCCTCCGTCGTCCAGCAGCAGGCGCGTCGCGTCGCGAGCTTCGTGCGCGGCGAGGCCGAGTACCGGCCCTTCGCCATGACCTGGTGAGCGCGGGCGCAACGGCGATGCGGAAGAGGAAGGACACTGCGCGGCGCCAGTCGCCCGGCGAGGGTGACGACGCCACACGACCCACCGACAAGTCGGCGCAGGTCCGCCCGAAGCGGCTCCGTCCCTGGCAGGGTGAGCGCCCCGGCGCCGCAGCCGGCCGGCTCGATCCGGCGAGCGAGCTCCTCACCGTCGTCGTCTTCGACATCCCGAGCGACAAGATCCGGCGGAAGGCCGGCGAGCTCTGCATGGACTACGGCCTGCAGCGCATGCAGTGGAGCGCGTTCGAAGGCCTCGTCACACGCTCGCGGCGCGAGGAGCTCTGGGACCGGCTCACCGCGAAGATCGCCGACGCGGTGGGCGGCGGCCGGGTCGCCATGTACCCCATCGGCGAGCGGGAGGCGCGTTCTGCCCAGCGCTTCGATACCGGACCGCCGGCCGAACCGATCGTCAAGCCCGCGAAGGCGAAGGCCCCCGCGGCCCCCGCCCCGACCGCGGACGCCGTTCGCGTGGGCCCCGCGCCGAAACACGCCGCGATGCCCTCCGCGGTCGCGGTGGTCGACGAGTGGCAGTGGTTCGCCGCCGCCACCGACGACCCCGACAAGCCCGACCGCGGGCGCGGAGGAAGCGGACCATGATCGAGCTCCGGGTGAGCGACGTGCGGCAGTGGACGTTCTGTCCGCGGATCCTCTACCACCGCGAGCTCATCGGGTTCGCGGCGCGCGAGACCCCGAAGATGGCCTTCGGCCGCGAGGCCGAAGCGTTGCTCGCGAAGCTCGAGACGCGTCGGACCGGCAAGCGCTACGGCCTCGAACGCGCCCGGCGGTACTTCGGCGTGCCGCTCGAGAGCGAGCGCCTGGGCCTGCGGGGCGTCTGCGACCTCGTGCTCGACGTGCCGACGACCGAGCCGACACCGGGCGCCCTGGCGTCTACGCCCTCGGCGGCGGCCGGAGCGCCCGCGCCGATCGCGGCGAGCCGACTCTATCCCGTCGACGTCAAGCGCACCCACGGCGGCGCCTCGCGTCACCACGCCATCCAGCTCGCTGGCTACGCGCTGCTGCTCGAGGAGCGCGACAGGCTCCCGGAGGGCGCGGTCGCGACCGGGTTTCTCTGCATCGTGCCGAGCGACGAGATCGTGCCGGTCGCCCTCGATGCCGACCTGCGGGAGTCCTTCCTCCGCGCGCTCGCCGCGATCCGGGAGATGCTGGCCACCGAGCGGTTCCCGGCTCCCACCCGCTTCCGAAGCTACTGCCCGCAGTGCGAGTATGTGAATTTCTGCGGCGACGTGCTCTAGTAGCGGGATGGGCGCCCACCAAGCCGACCGAACCGGAGCGGCGCAATTTCGGGCGAACCCAGCCCGATCTTTGACAGTCCGGAGGTACACCCGAACCCGGCCCGCAAAAGTGGCCGAAATCCCGCGGCAGATGGCGGTCTTGCAGCGCATTCCCCGATGACGAGGGGACTGAAACTGCTCTGAGATCCACCATGGCTCATGACGCCGCTGCGCGCTTGCAGCGCATTCCCCGATGACGAGGGGACTGAAACACCGCAGTGAGCTAGTCCAGGTCCAACCCCGGAGCCGGCCTTGCAGCGCATTCCCCGATGACGAGGGGACTGAAACCGGGAGTTCGGGGCACTCCGGATGATGCCAGGCCCCCCTTGCAGCGCATTCCCCGATGACGAGGGGACTGAAACAGACCGCAAGGGACACATCCCCCACGAGGGCTACGCCTTGCAGCGCATTCCCCGATGACGAGGGGACTGAAACTTCACCGACTCGCAGTTCATCGAGTTCGCGTTGAGCGCTTGCAGCGCATTCCCCGATGACGAGGGGACTGAAACGTGAATACGAGATGGCCAAGCAGGAAGTAGATTGGGCCTTGCAGCGCATTCCCCGATGACGAGGGGACTGAAACTTGACGGCGTAGACCGTGCAATCCTCACACAACCAAACTTGCAGCGCATTCCCCGATGACGAGGGGACTGAAACAGCAGAAGACCCACTACGAGGTCGCGCGACGCCGCTCTTGCAGCGCATTCCCCGATGACGAGGGGACTGAAACTGCTCTGAGATCCA
>JACQZW010000055.1 GCA_016213675.1 Acidobacteriota bacterium
CAAGGTGCGCTCGCCCATGCTGTTCTCGGTGGGCATGTACCTGCCGCTCGAGACGACGTTCGCCATCTTCGTCGGTGGGGTGATCCGCGGCATCGTCGACAAGATCCGCGACAAGCGGGGCTACAACGACGCGCAGAAGGCGCGGGTCGAGAATGCCGGGGTGCTGGTGGCGTCCGGCCTGATCGCCGGCGAGGGTCTCATGGGCCTGGTGATCGCCGGGGTCGTCGTGTCGCGGGCCGACAAGACGTTCCCGCAGCTCTCCGCCTTCATGGGCATCGCACCCTGGATGGCCATCGTCGCCCTCGCCCTGCTGGCCGCGGCACTGGTGTTCGTGCCGCTGTCCAAGGCGGGTGCGGCGGACGAGCCGGCGCCGCCGACTGCGGTGATGTGAGCGTGCGGCGCCGCAGCGCATCGCGATCATCCCGAGCGCAGCGAGGGATCCCGTTGCGCTTCGAGGTCGTCGACTAGGACGTAGGGCACGCGGGGCGGGGAGCGATCCCCGCCCCGCTGTCTTTCCGCCGATGCAAGACACCCCTCTCACCGTGCTCACCGTGATGGCCAACGCCTCGCTGCGTTCGTTCCGCGGGCGACTCGGGCTGGCCACCGCGCGCGGGCTCGTCCGCCGGGGCCACACCGTCATGCTGGCCTCGCGCCCGGACCTGGAGCTGGCCGCCGCCTGCGCCGAGGTCGGCGTCGCCCACCTCGCCCTGCCGATGCCGCACGGCCTGGACCCCGGGTCCGTCGGAAGGCTCGCTAGGCTGGTCCGGGGCCAGGCGGTCGACGTGGTCCACGCCCACGGCGCGGTGGCGCACTCGGTCGCGACCGGCGGCGTACTCCTCGGCGGACCGTGCGCCCTCCTCGTCGATCGCGAGAGCTCGTTCCGCCCGTCGTGGCCGCTCCGCCTGGCCTGGGCCTCGCGCCGGGTGCGCCGCGTGATCGCCGACTGCGACGCCGTGCGCCGCGTGCTCCTGGCCAGCTCCCGCCTGGATCCGGGCAAGGTCGCCGTGGTGCCGCCGGCCGCCGACCCGGCGGTCTTCGACGCGTCCCGGGTCGAGCCCGGCATCGCGCGGCGCCACCTCGCCGTTCCCCCGGCGGCCCGCCTCGTCGGCCTCTTCGGCATGCGGGCGTGGCAGGGCTGGAAGGAGCTGCTCCAGGCCGTGGCGATGGCCCGGCACGAGATCGGCGACATCCATCTGGTCCTCGCCGGCTGTACGTCCCGCCGGCAGGTCGCCGCCGTCCTCCAGGTCGCCGCCGAGACCGGCCTGGCCGGCGCGGTCACGGCCGTCCGGTCGGATCACGACCCGGCCGGCCTCCTGGCCGCCTGCGACGTGGTCGTCGATGCCTCCTGGGCAGGGACCTCGGTCGGCGCCGCGTTGCTGCCGGCGATGGCGTTGGGCCGTCCGGTCGCCGCCACCGCGCTGGCCGGGAACGTCGAGCTGGTCGCCGACGGCGAATCGGGGATTCTCGTGCCGCCGCGGGACACGGCGACGCTCGCGGCCGCCGTCGCCCGCCTGCTGCGCGACGGGGAGCTCGCCGCTCGCCTGGCGGCAGCCGGCCACGAACGTGCGGTCGGGCCTTTCTCCCTGGAACGGCGGCTCGACGCCGTCGAGGCGGTCTACCGCGCCGCCGCGGCGGGCGACGACAACGGCGCCGTCACGCCCGCAGACACGTGACCCACACCTCCCGCTTGCGAGGGCCGTCGAGCTCCAGCAGGTAGACGCCCTGCCAGCGGCCGAGCGCGAGGTCACCGTCGGCGATCGGCACCAGCACCGAGGCCCCGACCAGCGTCGCCATCACGTGCGCGTCCGAGTTGCCCTCGGCGTGCTTCCACGGGACCCCCGGCAGCATGGCGGCGAGGGCGGCCAGGATGTCGTCGCCCACGTCGGGGTCGGCGTTCTCGTTGATCAGGACGGCAGCCGTGGTGTGCGGGATGAAGACGTGGCACATGCCCTCGGGGACCTCGCCCGCCGCCACGCTGCGCTGCACGAAGCTGGTGATGTCGACGAGCTGGCGGCGTCGCTGGGTCGCGACCTCGATCACGTCCATGGGTAAGGCTTCCCCTCCGGCCAGTAGAGCAGGCGATAGCCTTCGGCGAGCAGGGCGACGCGGTGCACGTAGTCGTGGGTCTCGGGGATCTCGAGCGACTCGACGAACTCGGGGCCGGCGCGCCGGCCGGATCGCTCCCACACCTCGCGGACCCGGCGCTCCCCGGCGTTGTAACAGGCCAGCGTCGGCGGCCACGAGCCGCCGAAGCCCTGCCGCCAGCGCGACAGCAGCAACGCGCCGATCGCGAGGTTGGCGCCGGGATCGGAGAGGTTCTTGCCCCAGCTCAGCGGCAGGCCAGCCTCGCGCACCAGCTCCCGGGCCGTGGAGGGGAGGAGCTGCGTCAGCCCGACCGCCCCGGCCGACGAGACCGCCTGGGGATTCCACGCCGACTCCTGACGCACGAGCCCGGCAAGGACCCACGGGGGAATCCTGGCGCGCGCCGCCGCCGCCTCGACCTCGACCCGCCACGGCAGCGGCAGGTAGCGCTCGAGCAGCGCCCGGGACAGTCCGGTCCACGGCCCGCTGGTGAGGCGCGGCTCGCCGCGCACCAGGAGAGGAATGGCGTCGAGGGGCGGCAGGTCGCCGAGGGCCAGCAGCCCGAGCCACGCCGGTCCAGACCGCGTCGTGGCCTCGAGGTCGGCGCGCCAGGCCACCACCGCGTCGGCGACCCTCCCCACGGCGAGCAGGTCCTCGGCCCACGGTGGCGGCTCCGGCAGGGGGGGGGCGCCCTCGGCGAGCGTCACGGGGACCCCGCGGCCCTGGCTGGCCCACTGGGCCGGCAGGTCGGGAAAGCCGGAGCCGGCCAGCTCCGCGAAGGCCTCCTGCCCGTTCGACAGCCGCGCCTGCCAGTACGCGGCCAACCGGCGACCACGCGTCGTCCCCCACGGGAGGGCGGCGGCACCGGCGGCGGCCCGGCCACGTTGGCCCTGGAGGAAGACGAACCGCCGCGCGACCCACTCCCAGCGCGGTTGAGCCGCGGCCTCCGGCCGGACCAGCCAGGTGGCGGCCTCCACCGCCTGACCGAGCTCGGAGAGCGCCTCGCCGTGCTGGAGGGCGATCCGTCCGGCCAGCGGGCCGTCGGCCCCGGCGAGCCTCGCGGCCTGCCGGGCACAACGCAGCGACTCCGTGAACTGCCGGGCCCGCTGCTCCCGGGGCCCACCCCAGGCGATCTGGCGGTAGGCGTCGGCCCGCTCGACCCACCCTTCGGCGCTGCGGTCGCCGAGGCGGGTCGCCCAGGCCAGCGCCTCGGACGACCGTCGCAGCCTGAGCGCCGCCTGCGCCCCGACCAGCGCGCCCTCCCGGCCCGCCTGCCTGGCTGCGGCCAGCGCCGCGGCCGGCTCCCCCGCGTCGAGCCAGGCCCGCGCCTGGGCAGCCCACTCGTCGGCTGAGAACGACCCGGTGACCGAGCTCGGGGCGGTCCCCGGCAGGTAGGTGCGGACGCGGTGGGGAAACTCGACCGCCAGGGCGCGGGCCGCGGCCGCGGCGCCCGCCTGGCCGGCCCGGGCGCGCACTCCCAGTGCCCTGGCCCGCTCGTCGCCGCGCAACGAGGCCGGATCGGGCAGGAGCCGCAGCGCGGCCGCGCCGGCGCCGCGCTGCAGTAGGCGATCGGCGGCGCGCACGGCGAGGCGGGCGCGCTCGTCGGCCGGCAGCCACCTCGCGTCGATCGCGGCTCGCCACGCCGGCTCGTCGGCGCTCGCTGCGGCCAGCGACTCCTCGAGCCGGCGCGCCGCCAGCCTGGCCCGACCGCCGGTCGGCGACGCCACCGCGAAGCCCGACAGGCCCGCACGGGCCGCCCCGGCGTCGCACGCGAACAGCCCCCACAGGAACCCGGCACGCCGACGCTCCGCGCTGTCGCCCTCGATGGCCACCCGGGCGAACGCCTGCGCCCGCTCGGCCGCACTGCCACGCGCCGCGAGCGCCGTGGCGAGTCGTGGGACGCGCTCCGGGTGCGCGCACCCGCAGACCGCCAAGGAGACGAGGAAGAGCACCGGAACCAGGCGTCGCCCCGCGAGGCCGAGCTTCCGGGGCAGCCACACGTCCTCTGATACGCGAGGGCCGCCCGAGCTCGGGCGGCCGGATGCGACTGGCGGGTTCACTCGAGCGCGGCGCTCAGAGACCGAGGGCGTCGTTGTCTCCATCGGCGAGAATACGCACCAGCTCGTCGAAGAAGTAGTTGCTCTGGGCCCGTACTTCACCGGGGACGCGCTGCTCGAACATCTCGCGCGACCGATCGATGTCCTCCTTGAGGCGCCGGTAGATGTCTCGGGTCTGCCGCCCCTCGATGACGGCCTGCTCGTTGTAGAGCCGGATCTCGGACACCAGCAGGCGGGCGAAGCGTTTCGCCTCCTCGTGCTTGCGGTCCTCGTCCGGGGTCCGGGCCGGCATCACCGGCGCGACCGGCACCTTGAGCTGGACCGTGGCACCCGAGTCCACGACCGGCGGCATCGCCCCCGGTGGAACCGTGATCTCCGGGACGGGCGCCGGCTCCTCTTCAGGCGGCATCGCGAAGGCGACGTCCTCCGCACCGGACGGCTCCGGCTCGGGCGGTGCGACGACGGGCACCGGCTCCATGAGCTCGGCGTCGAGCAGCGCGGCGGTGGGCACCGTCGGCCGCACCTGGAGCGTCTCGAGCATCAGGCCGGTTGCGTACGTGAGGAGCTGGACCATCTGCGGGGCGAAGGCATCCTCGCCCGCGACCGCGATCAGCGCTCCGACGATCTTGCCGCGCAGCGACATCGGCACCGCGAGGGCGCGGCGCCCATCGCCCAGCCAGCCGGCGAGCCCCGGATCGACCGCGACGTGAGCCAGGACCGGGACACCGGCGGCCACCCGCGCCAGCGCCGGAGAGTCGGCGAGCGACCCGCGCCAGCCGCGCACCGGGTCGCCGCCCGCGAAGCCGGCACCGGCCCAGCCGGCGACTTGCCCCTCGCGGAAAACGACGATGGCCCGCTCCGCGCAGAACGGCTCGACCTGGCGCAGGAGCTCCTGGAGGACCTCGGACTGCGCGCGGCCGGCGTCCAGGCGACGCAGGCCGGCGAGATCGAACGACGGCGCGGCCGCGACGGGAGGAGCCGGCTCGGCCTTGGGCCTGACCGCTTCGATCAGCGTCTGCTCGAGCTCGGCCAGCCGGTGGTGAAAGGGGGCGAGGGGGAGGAGCGCCTCGAGGTCGGGCGGGATGATGAGGTCCAGCTCGCCGACGGAGCGGGCCGCCGCCTCCCGGATCTGACTGGCCGCCGCATCCAGCTTGGCCCGGATCAACCCGACCGCGCGCTCACGCGTCTCGTGGAGCTCGGCGAGTACGGCATCACGCTCGTCCATGGATTCCTCCCTGCTCGTCCAGACAAGCATTATCAGCACCCCGCGCAAACCATGTCAAGGAAAACGCGCCGGCTTGCGGCCTGCTCGAGCCTTGCGTACCCTTGAGTTTGGGGGGATGGCGTGCGACGTCGATCGGCTGGCCTCCTGATCCTGGTCGCCGTGCTCGTCACGGCGTGTTCGGCGCCCGACGGGGACGACCCGGTGGTCGGGCGCCTCGAAGAGCTGCGGACGGCGCGCGCGGGCCTCGCGGACGCCCGGAGGGGTCTGGCGGCGGCCGAGGCCGGCGGGGACGACGACGCGGCGACGCGAGGGCGCGTGGTCGAGGCGAGGGCCGCGTTCGAGCGTGCCTACCGCCGGTACCAGTCGCTGCTCGCCGCGTTTCTCGAGAACGCCCTGACCGAGCGGCCCCGGGCCGCTTCGACGCGGGACGCGTTGTCGTGGTACACCGACGAGGCCGTCATCAACGCCCGCGAGACGCTGGCCCGCGGGGGCGATCCCGCGCGGGTCGAGAGCTCACTCGCCACCGTGGTCCGCTACCACGACCTGGCCGGCGTAACGCTCCCGCCAGCCCTCGCCCGAGTGCGCGCGGATGCCCGCCAGGCGGCGCGCGGACGCACCACCCAGGCGGCGCCCCCGGCCGGCCGATGACCGCGGCTCTAGCATCGTCAACGGTTCGCGCTTGACCGCATCGCCGTGATTTGCTACGTTTCTATTCCTTTTGTGTCATGGCGCGTCCGCGCATCGCGCGGCACTCGGCGCACGGAGGGAGGTGAAGGCGAGCAATGCCCACGACGGTCCACGTTCGTGACAACGAATCGTTCGAGCAAGCGCTGCGGCGGTTCAAGCGGAAGTGCGAGAAGGCCGGCGTGCTGTCCGAGATCAAGAAGCGGCAGCACTACGAGAAGCCCAGCGTGAAGCGTAAGCGCAAGCTCATCCAGGCTCGCAAGAAGCTCCTCCGTAAACTCGCCCAACAGAGGAAGGCCGGACTCCTGTAGCCCTCCGAGCAATGTCTGACTCACGAGCGGCGCTCGAATTCGACCGCGTCCAGCAACTCGTCGCGGCCTTCGCCCGCAGCGCCCGCGGACGTTCCGAAGTCCTCGCGACCCTTCCCCGGTTCGAACCCGGCGAAGGGTCGCGGCGCGTTCGGCTCGCGCGAGAGCTCGCCGACGTCGTGGCCGTCGCGGGTCCGCTGCCCTTCTCCGGGCTCGATCACGCCGGCCTGCTGGAGACGACCGCCACGGGCGGCGTCGAGCCGGCCGACCTCCTGGCCCTGATGGGCCTGCTGCGCGGCATCATCGAGGTGCGCACCGCCCTCGAGGCGGTCCGGCTCGGCCCCGAGCTCTCGCAGCACGTCGCCGGGCTGCCCCACCTCGACGCGTTCCTGACCTACTGCGAACAGCGGCTCGGCCCCGACGGCGAGGTCCTCGACACCGCCAGCCCCGCCCTCGCGCAGGCGCGCTCGGCCCGCGAGCGCCACCGGCGGGGGATCCTCGCCACCCTCGACCGGCTGCGCCGGACGCACTCCGGGCTTACCGCGCCGTTCACAGTGCGCCGCGACCGCTACTGCCTGCCGGTCCCGACAGGCGAGCGGCAGGCCGTGCCCGGCCTCGTCCTCGACGCCTCGGCCACCGGCGCGACCGTGTTCGTCGAGCCGTTCGAAGTGGTCGAGGTCAACAACGCCCTGGCCGAGGCCACCGCCCGGGTCGTCGAGGAGGAGCGGCGCGTCCTCGCCGAGATGGCCGCGGCCTTCGCCCGGCGGCGCGACGAGCTGCTCGAGGCCGCGCGGGTGCTCACCACGCTCGATGCCGCCCAGGCCCGCCTCCTCTTCGGCGAGGCCTCCGGGGGCGTGCTGCTCGACCCCGCGCCCGGCGCGAGCTTCCGGCTCTCGCGGGCTCGCCACCCGCTCCTCGACCCGGCCCTCGCCGAGCTGCGCCGGGACGTCCTCGGCGAGGCCGGCAACACCCGCCCGATCGTGCCCCTCGACTTCGAGTTCCCCGCCGACGGGCGGGTGGTCCTCCTCTCCGGACCGAACGCCGGGGGCAAGACCGTCGCCCTCAAGACGATCGGCCTGGCGACCCTGATGGCGGACGCCGGGATCCCGGTGCTCGCCGAGGAGGGCAGCACCCTGCCCCGGCTCGACCGGGTGTGGTGCCACATCGGCGACGAGCAGAGCCTGTTCTCCGACCTCTCGACCTTCACCGGCGCGATGCAGGCCACCGCGCGCATCCTCGCCGCCGCCGGCCCGGAGACCCTGGTGCTCTACGACGAGCTGGGCGCCGGCACCGATCCCGAGGAGGGCGCCGCCCTGGCCGCCGCCCTGCTCGAGGAGCTCGTCCGGTCGTCCTGCTGGGCGGTGGCCACCGGCCATCTCGTGACGGTGGCGGCGCACGTCGAGCAGCTCCCTGGCGCGGCCAACGCCGCGATGGGCTACGACGAGGCGACCGGGCGACCGACCTACCGTTTCGTGGCCGGGCTGCCGGGACGCTCGCGCGGCCTCGACATCGCCGCCGCCTGCGGCGTCCCGCCGCGACTCGTCGCCAGGGCCCGCTCCATGCTGTCGCAGGCCTACCTCGCCCTCGACACCCACCTCGCCCGCCTCGACCGCGAACGCGAGGCGTACCTGCACGAGCAGGCCGCGTTGGCCGCCCGCCAGGCGGAGGCCGAGGCGGCGCGGGTGCGCCTCGACGAGGAGCGCGACCGCCTCGAGGCCGAGCGCCGCCGCCTCCACGACGCCCTCGCCGTGGAGCGGGAGAAGCTTCGCCGCACCGCCTCCGAACGGCTCGACGCGGTGCTCGCCGAGATCGCGGCCGCCCGGGAGCGCGGCGAGCTCCCCGGCAAGCGGCGTCAAGCCACGTTGCGCCGGGCCGCCGCCATCGAGGAGGCGCCGCGCGACGCCGCGACCGCCGCCGGGCCGCTCGCCGTCGGCTCCCGGGTCCGGCCGGTTGGCTCGAGGACCGTCGGCACGGTCGGGCGGGTCGTCGGCGACCGCGTCGAGGTGCTCCTCGGCGGCAAGCGCCTGTGGGTCGAGGCGTCTGCCTGCGAGCCGGTGAGTGCGGCGGCCACTCCGCCCCCGCCGGCGACCATCGTCCCCGCCGCGGACGAGTCAGCGCTCGAGCTCAAGCTCATCGGGCTCGCCGAGGACGAGGCCCGCGAGGAGCTCGAGCGCTTCCTCGACCGCGCCCTCCTGGGAGGGCTGCGCGGCATCCGGGTCGTGCACGGTCACGGCTCCGGCGTCCTGCGCCGGATGGTCCGCGAGGTGCTTTCCCGCCACACCGCCGTCGTGAGCTTCTCGCACCCCCCGCAGATGCGTGGCGGCACCGGCGTCACCGAGGCGGAGCTCGAATGAAGAAGTCAGGGGTGAGCGGAGAGGGGAGAGGGGAGAGGAAAGCCAGCGGGAACTGTCCCAAGGCTCCTCACTCTCCCCTCTTCCCTCTTCCCTCTCCCCCGGCCGGGCGGGTGGGCTATGGGTAACTACGACCTGTCGCGCCCGGTGGTCGCCCGCGTCCGCGAGGCCGCCGACGCCGTCCAGGTGATCGGCGAGGTCGTGACGCTGCGCAAGTCCGGGCGCAACTGGACCGGGTTGTGCCCGTTCCACGGCGAGAAGACCCCGTCGTTCTCGGTCTCGCGCGAGAAGGGGACCTACTACTGCTTCGGCTGCAAGAAGGGCGGCGACGTCATCGACTTCGTCATGGAGATCGAGCGGCTCGACTTCGCCGAGGCCGTCGAGCGCCTCGCCGATCGTTTCGGCGTCGAGCTCCCGGCGGCGAGCGAGCACGCCCGCAAGCGGCGCGACGAGGCCGAGGTGCTGCGTGACGTCATGGAGGCCGCCCAGGCGCTCTTCCTTCGCCGCGCCTCCCTGGACCGCCCGCGCGCCTTCCTCGAGCGGCGAGGCGTCACGCTCGAGGCTGCGGCCGACTTCGGGCTGGGCTACGCGCCGGCGGAGTGGCGAGCCCTCTACGACGAGCTGCACCACAAGTTCCCCGAGCGCTCGATGATCGCCGCCGGCCTCGTCATCGAGGGCGAGGGCGGACGCTGCTACGACCGCTTCCGCGACCGGGTGACGATTCCGATCCGGGCGATCCGCGGCAACCTCATCGCGTTCGGGGGGCGCACGGTCGGCGACGACACCCCGAAGTACCTCAACTCGCCGGAAACCGCGTTGTTCGCCAAGAGCCAGGTGCTCTACGCCCTCGACCGTGCCGCCCGGGCGTTCGCCAAGAGCGACCGGGCCATCGTCGTCGAGGGCTACTTCGACTGCCTCGCGCTGCACCTCGCCGGCTTCACCGAGACCGTGGCCACCCTCGGCACCAGCCTGTCGGAGCACCACGCCCGCGAGCTGGCCCGCAAGGTCCCGCGCGTCGTGGTGTGCTTCGACGGCGACGCGGCGGGCCGGACCGCGGCGGTGACTGCCGTGCGCACGCTGCTGGCCGCGGACCTCGACGTCGCAGTGCTCCTCCTCCCCGAGGGAGAGGACCCCGACGACGTCGTCCGTCGCGCCGGCGCCACGGCGTTCGCCGGCCTCGTCGACGGCGCCCTGCCGGTCGGCGAGTTCCTCGTCGGTCAGCTCGGCCGAGGTCGGCAGGAGCGGCGCGACAACCTCCTGCGCGTCCTCGAGATCGCCGACGCCTGCCCGAACCCGGTGCGACGCTACGCCCTGCGCGAGGCGCTCGCCCAGGCGGCCGGCGTCCCCACCGAGCAGCTCGGCGCCGTCGCGTCACCGCGGGTGCTGGCGGCGGATTCTGCCGCCGTGTCGTTCCTGCCTCCGGGCGAGAGCGCCCTGCTGCGCGCCATCCTCCTCGACCTGCCACGGGAGGAGCGCGGGGCTGCCGTGGCCGCCGTTCCCGTTGCTGCGCTCGACCATCCGGCGACAATTCTCATCATCAAGTGCCTGAGCGAGAGGGTCGAGCGGGGGGCCCCCCTTGAAATTTCCGACCTCGCGTCCGAAATTGACGATCGTGAGGTGCGGCGAATCCTAGCCGCCCTGGAGCATGAGGTGCCGCCCACCGGGGTCGAGCACCTCAAGCTCATCATGAGGGGACTTTGCGAAAAACAAAGGCAGAAGAGGCTCGCCGACCTGTCTCTCGAGATCGCGCGGGCCGAAAGACAGAACGAACCCGAGCGACTCGCCCAACTGCTGCACGAGAAGAGCGCGCTCATAAGGAAAACGACCAGGTCGTGAACGAGGCCGCCAAGGGCGCCGACACGCCCGAACGCGACAGCCTCGCCCTCTCCCTGGCCGTCGAGGAGAAGTACGTCGAGCTGGCGCGCCTGCTGAACCTCGGGCGCGAGCGCGGCTACGTGCTCATCGACGAGATCCTCGAGGTCCTCCCGGAGGAGGTCACGGCCACCCCCGAGGAGCTCGACGAGATCCACCTCCGGTTCACCGAGAACGACATCGAGGTGATCGACAGCCAGGAGAAGGCGGCCGCTCTCGAGGAGGAGGCCAGCACCGACCGGCCGGAGACCCCCGAGGTGGTCGCCGGGCCGAGCCTGGTCGACCCCGCGATGCTCGAGAAGACCAACGACCCCGTGCGGATGTACCTGCGCGAGATGGGGACGGTCAAGCTGCTCGACCGCGAGGGCGAGGTGTGCATCGCCAAGCGCATCGAGTCCGGCGAGGCCAAGGTCTTCTGTGCCCTCGCGTCGAGCCCCCGCATCCTCGAGCTGTTCCTCCGCGCCAACGAGGTCGCCCGTCGCGACCGCCGCATGATGCGCGACATCCTCTCCGGCCTGTCCGCCGAGCTCGACGAGCGGGGCCGGTCGCGGGTCGGCGACACCATGAAGATCTTCGAGCGGCTGGCCCGCCTCGACGACTCGACCAAGCAGCTCAAGGAGCGCCTCCGCAGGTGCAAGAAGGGCACTCGCCGCGCCGAGGAACTGCATCACCAGATCGACACGCTGGCCGGCGACACGTCGGTGCTGGTGCGCTCCACCGACTTCACCACGACCACGCGCAACCGCCTGCTCACCTTCCTCGGCGAGGTTGAGCGGCAGTTCTCGATCCCCATCACCACCATCCGCAAGGATGACGCCAAGCTCAAGACCGAGCGCAACCGCGAACGCCGTGCGTTCTACGAGGAGCGCATCAAGCGGTACAGGGACGAGCTTCTGGTCATCGAAGCTCGGTTCGGTGTGCCATACGACGAGCTCAAGCGGGTGATCGGCGAGGTTCGGCTCGGCGAGCACGAGACCGACTCGGCCAAGCAGGAGCTCATCGTCGCCAACCTTCGGCTGGTGGTCTCGATCGCCAAGAAGTACACCAACCGCGGGCTCCAGTTCCTCGACCTGATCCAGGAAGGGAACATCGGCCTGATGAAGGCGGTGGACAAGTTCGAGTACCGCCGCGGCTACAAGTTCTCGACCTACGCGACGTGGTGGATCCGCCAGGCGATCACCCGGGCGATCGCCGACCAGGCGCGGACGATCCGCATCCCGGTGCACATGATCGAAACGATCAACAAGCTGACGCGCACCCAGCGCCAGCTCGTCCAGGAGCTGGGGCGCGAGCCGACCGCCGAGGAGGTCGCCGAGAAGATGGAGATCCCGGTGGCCAAGGTCCGCAAGATCATGAAGATCGCCCAGGAGCCGATCTCGCTGGAGACGCCGATCGGCGAGGAGGAGGACTCCCACCTCGGCGACTTCGTCGAGGATCGCTCGGCGGTCTCGCCGATCGACGCGGTGATCGCGGCCTCGTTGAAGAACCAGGCGGAGGGCGTGCTGCGCTCGCTCACGCCGCGCGAAGCCGAGGTGCTCCGCCGCCGCTTCGGCATCGGCGACGGGACCGAGCACACCCTCGAGGAGGTCGGGAAGGCGTTCAACGTGACGCGCGAGCGCATCCGTCAGATCGAGTCGAAGGCACTGCGCAAGCTGCGCCACCCCACCCGGGCCAAGTTCCTCAAGCCGTACCTCGACATCATCAGCTAGCCGAACGCTCGCAGCCGACTGCTCCTCCCTCCCTGCCGTAGACGGGAGGGAGGGCCGTGAGCTGTCGGCCGGAGGCTTGGGTGCGGTTCTCCGGCGGCCTTGCGACAACTGCGAGCAGGGCCTACAATTACCGGTCGCTGGGTCCATAGCTCAGCGGTTAGAGCTGCCGGCTCATAACCGGTAGGTCCCAGGTTCGAATCCTGGTGGACCCACCAGACACCGGAGGACAACGTGCCAGGACAGGCGAGCGTGAGATCCCAACGACCCGGCTGGAGGGTGCGGTGAGCGTGCGCGAGGAGCTGGCGGGCTGCATCGGGTTGCAGCACATGCTCGAGCAGCGCGCCGCCCTGAGGCGGGAGATGGACACCCCGCCCGAGGAGCTCGTCGCCCTGCGCCAGGCGCTCGCCACCCGGCGCGAGTCGCTCGGCGCCAAGCAGAAGCGCCGCGAGGAGCTGCTCGCGGAGCAGGAGGTCGCCCAGACCGACGCCGACGCCCTGCGCGAGGAGCGCGAGCACTTCCGCAAGCAGAAGTCGATGGTCACGAACATGAAGCAGCTCCAGGCGGTGGTGTCGGAGCTCGATCACGTCGACGTCCAGCTCAAGGGGCGCGAGGACCGGCTCATCGAGATCATGGCCGAGCTGGAAGCGCTCGACCGCGACATCGCGACGCTGCAGGAGGAAACCCCCGACGAGCGCGCCCGCCGCGAGCTCGCCGAGGCCGCCTGGCAGGCCCGCAACCGGGATGCCGCCGGCGAGCTGCAGGCCGTCGAGCGCAGGCTCCGCGAGATCCAGCGCACCCTCGGGGAACCGGCGGTCGCCCGCTTCAAGAAGCTCTGGACCTCGCGCAAGCCGCTCGCGGTCGTGCCTCTCGACGGCACCTCCTGCTCGTCGTGCCATGCGGAGCTCCGCCCGTCGCTGGTCCAGCAGGTCCGGACGCTCGAGACCCTGCAGACCTGCGATACCTGCCGCCGCCTCCTCTACGACCCGGAGCAGTTCACCGGCCTCGTATGACGGGTGTGTCCGCGGTCGCCTGGATCGACGGCGGCTCACGCGGCAACCCCGGGCCAGCCGGGTGCGGCATCGTCATCGAGCTGTCGGACGGTCGCCGCGAGACGCACACCCTCTTCCTCGACACCACGACCAACAACGTCGCCGAGTACGCGGCGCTCCTCGCCCTGCTGGAGCGGGCCGCCGCCCTCGGAGTGACCCGGCTCGAGGCACGCTCGGACTCCGAGCTGCTGGTCAAGCAGCTCAACGGCGAGTACCGTGTCAAGGCGTCGCACCTGCAGCCGCTCTGGCTGCGCGCCTCCCAGCTCCGGCGCGGCTTCACGCGGTTCGCCATCTCGCACGTGCGCCGCGCGGACAACGCCGAGGCCGACCGGCTGGCCAACCTCGCCATTGACGAGCGGGCGTCGACGCTGCCCAGGCCAAGGGGGATGCGGTGAAGTCAGGGGAGAGGGAAGAGGGGAGAGGGCAGAGCACCCCCACCCGCCCGGGAACGGAACGATGAGCGAGGTGGCGGGGAGGGTGGCGGCGGTGCGGGCGCGGATCGCGGCGGCGTGTTCGCGGGCCGGACGCGAGGCGCGCTCGGTGCGGCTCCTCGCCGTGAGCAAAACGCAGGGCCCGGAGGCGGTTGCCGAGGCGATCGCCGCCGGCATCGACGCCATCGGCGAGAACCGCGTCCAGGAGGCGCAGGCGAAGAGACCCCACGTCGCGGCGCCGGCGCGCTGGCACCTCATCGGACCGCTCCAGCGCAACAAGGCCAGGCTCGCCCTCGAGCTCTTCGACGTCATCGAGACCGTCGACCGGATCGAGATCGCCGACCGCCTGGAGGTGCTGCTCGCCGCCACGCCGCGGGTGCTCCCGGTGCTCCTCGAGGTCAACGTCGGCGGCGAGGCGACCAAGAGCGGCATCGCGCTACCGGACCTCGCCCGCCTCGCCGACCACGTCGTCACGAGCTGCCCACATCTTGCGCTCCGGGGCGTGATGACGGTACCCCCGTACGATCCGGATCCCGAGCGCTCGCGCCCCCAGTTCGCCGCCCTGCGCGAAGCCGCAGAGCGCCTGTCCGCCGACCTGGGCCTGCCCCGGCTCGAGCTGTCGATGGGCATGAGCGAGGACTTCGAGGTGGCGATCGAGGAGGGCGCGACCGAGGTTCGGCTCGGTCGCATCGTGTTCGGAGACCGCCGCCAGCCGACGTGACCCTTGTCACAGCGCTGTTTTCGACCTAAGTTAACCTGGCAACACTGTTGGAGGCACGCTGATGAACCGGCTCACCCCTCTCGAGATCCAGCGGGCGACGTTTCCCCGCAAGTTTCGCGGCCTCGACCCCGAGGCCGTCCGCGACCTGCTCGGCCAGCTCGCCGAGCACGTCGAGGAGGACGCCCGCACCCGCGGCGAGCTGAAGGCGCAGCTCGCGAGCCTGTCACGCGAGGTCGAGGAACATCGCGAGCGGGCCGATGCCCTCAACGAGGCGCTGGTCGCCGCGCAGCGCTCGGCCGAGGCCACGGTGGCCCGGGCCGAGGTCGACGCGCAGCGGATCATCGCCGACGCCCAGGCCCTCGCCGACCGCGTCCTCGACGAGGCGACCCGCCGCGCCGAGAACATCGAGCTCGTCATCGCGCAGCTCCGCGGCCGGCGCCGGGCGGCGCGGGCCGACCTCAACCGGCTCGCCGAAGTACTCACCGGTACGGCCAAGGAAGACGAGACGGTCGACCAGCGGGACGCAGAGACCTCGACGGTGGCGCTCCTGCGCCCGCGCGGGCGCGAGGCGAAGGCCGAGAAGTGACACCCGCCCACCCAACCGGTCCAGAGTCGACCGTCAAGCGTCTCCCCCACCCCCCACACAGCAAGGCCCACCCGGACACGGCGACGTGCGGGCGATGAGCCTGCTGGTGACGGGGGCGCGGGTCGTGGCGACGCCGCGCGGGCGTGCCGCGGTTGCCGGTCGCGACCAGGGGCACCTCGAGATGTCGCCGGGCGCGGTGGTGCGCTGCGAGGGCGCCGACGTCGTGTTCGTCGGCGACCGCGGTGAGCACGATCGCAGCTTCGCCCCGGCCGACGAGGCGCTCGACGCGGCGGGCGGCTGCGTGGTCCCGGGCTTCGTCGACCCCCACACCCACCTGCCGTTCGCCGGGGCGCGGGAGGACGAGTTCGACCGCCGGCTCGCCGGTGAGACGTACGCCGAAATCGCCGCCGCGGGCGGCGGCATCGTGTCGACGGTGGCGGCGACCCGGCGCGCCGGCTTCGACGAGCTGCTCGCCCTGACCCTGGCGCGCCTCGACCGGCAGCTCCTCACCGGCACCACGACGACCGAGGCCAAGTCCGGTTACGGCCTCGAGCTGGAAACCGAGATCAAGCAGCTCCGGGTGCTCCGCGAGGCGGGCCGCCGCCACCCCGTCGAGATCGCCGCCACCGCGATGCCGGGCCACGAGGTGCCGCCCGAGTGGCGGCACGATCCCGACGCCTACGTCGAGCTCGTCGTCCGCGAGATCCACCCGGCGATCGCCGCCGAGGGGCTCGCCGAGGGGGTCGACGTGTTCTGCGAGAGGGGCGTCTTCTCCCCCGACCAGACGCGCCGCCTGGTCGCCGACGCGGCGCGTTTCGGCTGGCGGGTCCACCTCCACGCCGACGAGCTGTGCAATCTGGGGGGCGCCGAGCTCGCCGCCGAGCTGGGCGCCGCCTCGGCCTCGCACCTGCTCCACGTCTCCGACGCGGGGATCGCGGCCCTGGCCCGTGCCGGCGTGGTCGCCGTGGCGCTCCCCGGCGTGTCGTTCTTCCTTCGCGACCGCTTCGCCCCGGTCCGCCGACTCGTCGACGCCGGCGTCGCGGTGGCCCTCGCCACCGACTGCAACCCCGGCTCCTCGCACACCGAGTCGATGCCGGCGATCATGGCCCTCGGCTGCCTCGGCGCCGGCCTGTCCACCGAGGAGGCGCTGACGGCTGCGACGCTCAACGCCGCTGCCGCCCTCGGCCGCGCCGACCGGCTTGGCTCGATCGAGCCGGGCAAGCAGGCCGACCTCGTCGTCCTCGACGCCCCGTCGCCCAAGCACCTCGTCTACCACTTCGGGGTCAACCTGGTCCGCCACGTCGTCAAGGCCGGCCGGGTCGTCGTCCGCGACGGCCGGAAGCTAGCTCACAGCTAACAGCCGACAGCTCACAGCTCCCTCCCCCACCCGGAGGAACCAGGCCGCGGGTGGGCGGGACTGCCGGCTGTCGGCTGTGAGCTGTCGGCTTCTCGTCAGGCACGCTCGAGCTTGGCGAGCGAGGGGATGAGCGTCTTCCGCCCGGCGCGGTCGAAGTAGACGACCAGCCGGGTCTGCGCGCCGGTGCCCTGGACCTGGAGGATCACCCCGGACCCGAAGGCGGCGTGGCGCACCTTGAGGCCCGGCCGCCACCCGTCGGGATGCGCGGGTCCCTTGTGCCCTGTCCCCTGTCCCCCGTCCCCTCGCGCCGGGAAGTCGGACGGAGCAGGCGGCGCCGCACCAGGACGGCCGTACCTCGCCGCAGCGCCGCCGGACGGAGGCGGGAGGTGCGACCTGAACGGGTCGCGGCCGAGGGCGGCGGTGCGGTCGTCGAGGACCTCGCGCGGAACCTCGAGGAGGAACGGCGACGGGCGGCCGGCCATGAGCTGGCCGTGCAGGCGGCGCGCCCGCGCCCAGGTCAGGGTGAGCCGGCGCTTGGCGCGGGTCATGCCGACGTAGGCGAGGCGGCGCTCCTCCTCCTCGTCGTCGGGGTCGAGCTGACCGTCGCGGCGCAGCGGCAGCAGGCCGTCCTCGAGGCCGGCGAGGAACACCGCCTCGAACTCGAGCCCCTTGGCCGCGTGCAGCGTCGAGAGCTGCACCGCCTGGCCCGAGGCGCGCTGGTCGGCGTCGGTGAGCAACGCCACCTCGTCCATGAAGCCGGTGAGGTCGCTGCCCCGCTCGACGGCCTCCGCGGCCGCTGCGACGAGCTGGTCGAGGTTGGCCCGGCGGGAGCGGTCCTCCTCGTCCACGGCGCCGTACTGGGCGAGCAGCCCCGAGCGGTCGAGGAGCGCCGCGACGACGTGGTCCACGGGCTCGGAGGCCGCCGTCTCGCGCAGCGCCGTGAGCAGCTCGAAGAAGCCCGCCACGGCGAGCCGCGCCCGGTTGCTCAAGGTTTCGGGCAGGCCGCGCGCCGCCTCGGGCAGCGAGACGCCCTGCTCGGCGGCGGCCTTCTCGAGGATCTCCATGGTCGCGGCGCCGATCCCCCGGGCCGGCACGTGGATCGCCCGGCGGAACGCGAGGGTGTCGTCCGGCGCGACGAGCAGGCGCAAGTAGGCGATGGCGTCCTTGACCTCGGCGCGCTCCCAGAAGCGGATGCCGCCGACGACGACGTACGGGATCGCCCGCCGCACCAGCTCCGCCTCGAACGGCCGCGACTGGGCGTTGATGCGGAACAGCACGGCGATCTCGCCGGGCGGCACGGTCGCCCGCAGGCGGTCGATCTCCTCGGCGACGATCCGTGCTTCGTCGGCCTCGTCCGCGGCCTGGACGAGCACGACCGGCGTCCCGGCGCCCGCCTGCGAGGTGAGCTTCTTCGGCCGCCGGTTGCGGTTGTTGGCGATCACCCCGGCGGCGGCCTTCAAGATCGGCTCGGCCGACCGGTAGTTGCGCCCGAGGGTGACGATCGCCGCGCCCGGGTACGCCTCGTCGAAGCGCAGGATGTTCTCGACCACGGCCCCGCGCCAGCGGTAGATCGACTGGTCCTCGTCGCCGACCACGGTGAGGTTCGGCCGCGGCCCGCTCAACAGCTCGAGCAGCCGCGCCTGGGCCGCGTTGGTGTCCTGGTACTCGTCGACCAGCAGCCAGCGGAAGCGCTCGACGAGCCCCTTCTTGATCCCCTCCTCGCGCTCGAGCAGGCGGACGGCGAGGAGGAGCATGTCGTCGAAGTCGACGGCGCCGGCGGCGGCGAGCTCCTCCTGGTAGGCGGCGTACACGTCGGCGACCAGGCGGTCGGGGTAGGCCCGCGCGGTCTCGGCGAACTGCTTGGGCGACAGCAGCGCGTTCTTCGCCCCCGAGATGCGCGAGCGCGCCGCCCGCGGCGTGAGCTGCGAGGTCGCGATCGACAGCTTCTTCAGCGCGCCCTCGACGATGCGCCGCTGGTCGTCCTCGTCGGCGATCGCGAAGCGCTGCGGCAGGCCGACCTCGCGCGGGTGGGTGCGGAGGAGCTGGAGCGCGAAGCGGTGGAAGGTGCCGACGAAGCCGCCGCGCGGCGGGGCGCCGAGCAGCCGCTCGACGCGCTCGACCATCTCGCGTGCCGCCTTGTTGGTGAAGGTGACGGCGAGCACCTCGTGCGGCCTGGCCAGACCCTTGGCCAGCAGCCACGCGATCCGGTAGGTGAGCACCCGGGTCTTGCCCGACCCGGCCCCGGCGACGACGAGCAGCGGCCCCTCGCCGTGGGTCACGGCGCGGGTCTGGTCGGGGTCGAGGTCGGCGAGCAGGTCGTCGGCGGGGCGCAACGTTCCTCCGGGCTTCCGCCGCGACAGCACGGCTGCGATGCGGAGAGCGGATTGTACCGCGGGGCGCGGCACGGCCGCGCGCTCACCGGTTCGATCAGCGCGAGGGCGCTGCGGTCGCCGGGGTCCAGGCGGCGAGGATGGCCTGGGTGCGGCCGACGATGGCGTGGCCGGCGACGCGACCGCAGGCGCCGCGGCCCGCGACCGGGGTGCACAGGGCTCGGCACCACCCGACCTGGTGGCCGTTGAACGGGCACGACACGGTGCGGTACTCCGGGACGCGGAGGGGGCGATCGGGACGGGGGCGGAGGAGGGGCATCAGGGGGATCTCCGCGCCTCACAACCCCGGCGCAGCCCCCGTTCTTCCCAGTCGCGGCGTGAACCGTACGGGGCGCTCACTCGACCGTCACGCTCTTCGCGAGGTTTCTCGGCTGGTCGACGTCGCAGCCGCGGCGCACGGCGACCTCGTAGGCGAGGAGCTGCAGCGGCACGGCGGCGACGATCGGAGCGAGCGGCCAGGGGAGCGCAGGGAGCGGGATGACGGCGCGGGCGAGGTCCGCCAGCCGCTCGTCGTGGGGGTCGCCGATGGCGTAGACCGGCGCCTTGCGGGCGCGCACCTCTTGGACGTTCGACAGCACCTTGTCGACGAGGTCGTCTGCCGGGCAGAGGGCGACGACCGGGAACGTCTCGTCGAGCAGGGCGATCGGCCCGTGCTTCATCTCGCCGGCCGGGTAACCCTCGGCGTGGAGGTACGAGATCTCCTTGAGCTTGAGCGCCCCCTCGAGGGCGAGGGGATAGAGCGCGCCGCGGCCGAGGTAGAGGGCGCTCGTGGCGTGCTGGAGCTCCTCGGCGACGGCCGCCACGGTGCCGGCCTGGTCGAGGGCAGCCTGAAGGTCGTAGGGCAGCGCCCGGGCGCGCTCGAGCAGGCCGTCGGCGTCACCCGCCCCGCGCGCCGCGCGCAGCGCCAGCGCGAGGGCGAGCAGGGCGACGAGCTGGGTGGTGAACGCCTTGGTCGAGGCGACGCCGATCTCGGGTCCCGCGTGGGTCAGCAGCGTCGCGTCGGCCAGGCGGGTGGCCAGCGAGCCGCGCACGTTGCACACCGTCGCGAGGACGGCGCCGAGCTCCCGCGCCTGGCGCATCGCGGCGATGGTGTCGGCGGTCTCCCCCGACTGGGTGATGCCGATGGCCAGCGTGTCGGACCCGACGAGCGGCTCGCGGTAGCGGAACTCCGAGGCGTAGTCGACCTCGCACGGGATGCGGGCGAGGCGCTCGAGGTAGAACTTGCCGACGTGGGCGGCGTGCCACGAGGTGCCGCAGGCGACGAGCTGGACCCGGGCGACCGCGGCCAGGCGGGCGGCGTCGAGCCCGTGGTGGGCGAGCGAGAGCTCCCGGAGGCCCTGGGGGAGCAGCGCCTCCAGCGTCTCGGCGACCGCCCCCGGCTGCTCGTGGATCTCCTTGTGCATGAAGTGGCGGAAGCCGCCCCGCTCGACCTGGCCGGGCTCCCAGTCGAGGGTGACCACCGGGCGCTCGACCGGCCGGCCGTCCTGGTCGAACACCTCGACGCGGCCCGCGGTCACCACCGCCACGTCGCCGTCCTCGAGGTGGATGCAGCGGCGGGTCAGAGCGATGACCGCCGCGGGATCCGAGGCGATGAGGTTCTCGCCGTCGCCGAGGCCGACGACCAGCGGCGGCCCGTTGCGCAGCGCGACCAGCGTCCCGGCCGCGTCGCGGGACATCGCCGCGACGGCGTACTGGCCGTGCAGCCGGCCACGCATGGCGAGCGCCGCCCGCGCCAGATCGGCGCCGGACCGCGCCAGCAGGTGCGCGATGACCTCCGAGTCGGTGTCCGACGAGAAGCGCGCGCCGGCCGCCTCGAGCTCCGCCCGGAGCTCGCGGAAGTTCTCGATGATGCCGTTGTGGACGACGGCGACGCGCCCGTCGGAGTCGGTGTGGGGGTGGGCGTTCTTCTCGATCGGCGCGCCGTGGGTCGCCCAGCGGGTGTGGCCGAGCGCGAGGTTCGAGCGGATCCCGGCCGCGTACGCCTTCTCGACCAGGTTGATGAGCTTGCCGGGAGCGCGCAGGACCTCGAGCCGGTCACCGGCGTGGACCGCGATGCCCGCCGAGTCGTAGCCGCGGTACTCGAGCCGGCGCAGCGCCTCGAGCACCAGCGGGACCGCTTCGCGTGGACCGACGTAGCCGACGATGCCGCACATTGAAGGACCTCCACCACCCGTCCGCCCAGGAACAGAAACTCACAGCCGACAGCCGACAGTTTCCCCCGCACGCCCACCCAACAAGCCCACCGCCCGGGCGACGGCAGGAGTGTAAGCCCTCCCGGGATCGCCGTGGCGGGTCTTCGCTGTGAGCTGTCGGCTGTTGGCTGTCGGCTACTTCTTGGAAAGCTCGTGGAGGACCTGCTTGGCGACGGCCTTCAGCGTCTCGAAGACGCCGATGCCCTTGGGCGCCACCGCCTCGAAGATCGGCTCCCCCTTGAAGTGCAGCGCGCGGACCAGCTCGTCGTAGCCGACGACGTTGGGCAGGTCGCGCTTGTTGAGCTGCAAGGCGTAGGGGACGTTCATCAGGTCGAAGCCGTTCTCGCGCAGGTTGAGCTTGAGGTTGTCGAGCGATTCGACGTTCGCGTCCATGCGCGCTTCCTGCGAGTCGGCGACGAAGATCACACCGTCGACGCCCTTGAGGATGAGCTTCCGGGACGCGTCGTAGAACACCTGGCCGGGGACCGTGTAGAGGTGGAAGCGGGTGCGGAACCCGCGCACCGCCCCGAGGTCGAGGGGCAGGAAGTCGAAGAACAGCGTGCGGTCGGTCTCGGTGGCCAGGGAGATGAGCTGGCCCTTGTTCTGCGGGTTGGTCTTCTCGTAGATGTACTGGAGGTTCGTCGTCTTCCCGCCCAGTCCCGGGCCATAGTAGACGATCTTGCAGTTGATCTCGCGCGAGGCGTAGTTGATGAAGCTCATTCTGAGAAGAGCTTGTCGATGTCGTCGTCGGTGATTTCCGCGAAGGGAGACTGCGGCGCCTCGCCTTCGGCCGCCTTGCTCGCCATCTGGTTGATGACCTCCTCCATCTCGGCCGCCGTCTTGCGCACCCGCAGCCGGACCAGGCCCAGCGACGAGCGCTCGTCGAAGATGACGACCAGGATCAGCCGCTGGCCGATGATCGAGATGTGGATGTTGTCCCGCTCGCCCTCGTGGAAGAGGATCGAGAACTCCTTCTCGCCGATGAGGCGGGCGAGACCGTCGGTGGCGGCGACGTTTCCGGCGGTGAGCGAGGCGAGGGAGGTGGCATCGACCTTCTCGAGGTCGCCCTTGGCTGCGATCTGCTGACCGTTCTTGTCGACGAGGAAAACGATCTTCGCATTGGCGTCAACCCACAGGCGGGCGAGCAGCGAATTGATTCGGTCGAACTCCTCCTCGTAGATGACCAAGTTCGGTCCCAGCAAGCTCATCAGCTACTGCCTCCGCTCATCGGTCTGGAGTATAACGTGTTGCGGAGAGTCAATCCATCCCCCGACGGCCCGCGAGTGCCCTGGACAGCGTGACTTGATCGGCATAGGAGATCTCACCGCCGGCCGGCAACCCGAAGGCGATCCGGCTCACGTTGGCGCCGACCGCGTGCAGCGCCCGGGCCAGGTAGTGGGCGGTGGCCTCGCCTTCCACGGTCGGGTTGGTGGCCAGGATGACCTCGTTCACGCCACCTTCCTGGACGCGGCGGACGAGCGCGGCGACGGTGAGCTCGTCCGGGCCCACGCCGTGCAGCGGGTCGAGGGTCCCGCCGAGGACGTGGTAGCGGCCGTGGAACTCGGAGGTCGCTTCGACCGCCCAGGCGTTCAGGGGATCCTCGACCACGCAGATGACTCCCTCGCGCGTCGTGTCGCGGCACACCGGGCAGGGGTCGTCCTCGGTGATCAGGTAACAGGTCGAGCAGTGTCGCACCTGCTCGGCGGCCCGGCCGACCGCGGCCGCGAGCCGCGACGCCCCGGCGGGCGCCCGCAGCAGGTGCTGCACGAGCCGCACCGCGGTGCGCGGTCCGACCCCTGGCAACTGCTGCAGCTCCTCGACGAGCGCCACCACCGAGGGTGGCCGCAGCTCCACTAGAACATCCCCGGCATCCCGGGCAGGCCCATCTTCGCGAGCAGGCCCCGGGACTGCTCCTCGATCTGCCGGGAGGCCTCCTCCCAGGCCGCGACCACGAGGTCGCCGACCAGGCTCGCCTCCTCGCCCACGAGGGCCGCGGAGTCGATCTGGACGCCGCGGAGCTCCTTCAGACCGTTGAGTCGGACCTTGACCAGGCCCCCGCCCGCGGAGCCCTCGACCTCGAGCTCGCCGAGCGTCTTCTGCAGTTGCTCCTGGGCCTTCTGCGCCTGCTGCAGCATCTTCTGGATGTTCATGCCTTCTCCTCGACCTTCTCGATGCGCCCGCCGAACACCCCGACGACGCGTTGCACCCTCGGGTCCGCCTCGACCCGTTGGCGCAGCCCCGGCGCCGCCGGCTGGCCGTTGTCGCCGTTGCCCTCGACCCGCACCTCGTCGGGCAGCCCGGCGGCGCGTGCGGCGGCGGTCAGCTCGCCCAAGCTGTCGCGCAGGGAGGCGAGCGTCGCCGCCGGCGCACCCGGAAAGCGCAGAACCAGGGTCGATCCCTCGACGACGACGTCCTTCGCGGCCCGGACGCGGCCAGCCAGCAGGTGCGCTCCGGCGTCGTCCAGGGCGGTTCCGAGGCGCCCCTGCGCGGTCGGCGCCGCACCAGCCGTTGGCGCGGCGATGGCTGGGCTGTTTCCTGCCGGCGGCGTCCCGTGACCCGCCGCGGGGCTCCGCCGCGGCGCCACGGGCGCCGGGGCGCTGCCGGTCGAGCCCGCGCCTCCGGCGGCCAGCAGCTCCTCCACCCGGCGAAGCCGCGGCCACAGGGCGAGCCGACCGATGGCGACGGCCACCGCCAGGCCGGGACGGTCGGCGGTCGCGATCATGGCGCGCTGCTCGAGGGCCAGGCCCACGAGGCGCAGCAGCAGGGGCACCCCGACCTCCTCCGCGGAGGCGCGCAGGGTCGCGCGGTGCTCCTCGGCGTAGGCGACCGGCGCGGCGCCGTCGCAGGCGAGCAGGAGCAGGGCGTCCAGGAGCTGTACGAGCTCGGCGTACAGGGCCGCGGTGTCCCGGCCGAGACGCTCCTCCTCGCGGACGATGCCGAGCGCGCGCGGCGCGTCGCCGGCGGCCAGCGCGTCCCACAGCGAGAGCAGCACCTCCTGCGGCGGCAGGCCGAGGACCTCGGTGACCGCCGCCTCGTCGATGCCCGCGTCGGCGAAGGCGCGCACCCGGTCGAGCAACGACAGGGCATCGCGCAGGCTGCCTTCCGTGGCGCGAGCGACGAGGCGGGCCGCGCCGGGCGTGAGCGCGAAGCCCTCCTCGGCGGCGATCTTCTGCAGCCGGGCGATGATGACGTCGCCGGGAATCGGCCGGAAGTCGAGCTGCTGGCAGCGCGACAGGATCGTCGCCGGGAACTTGTCCTTCTCGGTCGAGGCGAGGATGAACACGACGTGAGCAGGCGGCTCCTCGAGGATCTTCAGGAGAGCGTTGAACGCCGCGTCGGTGAGCTGGTGCGCCTCGTCGACGATGAACACCCGGTAGCGGTCGCGGACCGGGAGGACCCTGGCCACCTCGCGCAGCTCGCGGACGTCGTCGATTCCGCGGTTCGACGCGGCGTCCATCTCCAGCACGTCGAGCGCCGAGCCGGCCGCGATCTCGACGCACGTCGCGCACACGCCGCACGGGTCCGCGGTCGGGCCCTTCTCGCAGTTGAGCGCCTTGGCGAGCAGCCGCGCGACCGTCGTCTTGCCGACGCCGCGCAACCCGGAGAACAGGTACGCATGGGCGACCTGGCCGGACGACAGGGCGTTGCGCAGCGAGCGGACGACCACCTCCTGACCGACGAGGTCGTCGAACCGCTGCGGGCGCCAGCGCCGGGCCAGGACCTGGTAGGTCATGCCCGCCCCCCCACCCGGGGTCCGGGGTCCGGGGTCCGGGGTCCGGACAACCATTCCCGAGACAGGTCGAGTCGTTGCGTCGTGGTGAGGTTCAAGCCCATGCCTCCTCGATCGGAACCGCGTCGGTCCCTGCCGGGCGTCCCAAGAGTCGCCGTCGTCCGGAGGCCGGACCCCAGACCCCGGAACCCAGTCTCTCTGCCGTGGCGAACCAAGGAGCCCGGGGGGACCGCGGCGCCCGGCGTGATCCCCTTATCGCTGCTCCCTTCCGGGCCTGACGAGGTTCGGGGGCGCCGTCGCGCGGGACCCGGGCTCCTTGCTTCCCACGGCATTCCGGAGCGACATGCAGTATTCGACGAGGGCGGGATTGCGGGAACACCGCGACAGCATAGGCCACCTGGCCAACTAGCCGCCAACCTGCCCCTCGGCTCTGGCCGACCGCCAGGCAGCCCGCGTCGCGCCACCCGCCCAACCACCCCGCGATCGAACCCGCCCCTCCCGCGCTCCAACCCGCCACCCACCCACGCGGGTTCCGGGGTGACCGCGCTGCATTTCGCGATCGGCATGCACAGCCCCCACCCATCCACCTGCAGCCTGATTCCGAGCCTGCAGCCCGGGTCTTGCACCCTCCCAACCCACCGCAAGATCTCACCCGCCCTCTCCGCCTCTGGCGCGTCGGGCGTGCAACTGGCGGCGCGCACATAGGCAAGACGGGCGTGCACGGGCCGAGGTGGCGGAGAGGGCGGGATTCGAACCCGCGGTACGGTTGCCCGTACACACGCTTTCCAAGCGTGCTCTTTCGGCCACTCAGACACCTCTCCGCACGGGCCGTGGAAACCACTCGCTGCAACTTCTCAAAGGACTGGCGGAGAGGGTGGGATTTGAACCCACGGACCTCGTGAAAGGTCACCGGTTTTCGAGACCGGCCCGATCGTCCACTCTGGCACCTCTCCGCGCCGAGATCTTCTCGCAAAGAACCGACCGCCATCCGCCCGGCACCCGGCAACCGCGTCGCGCGGCTCCGACATCACTCCGCGCCGGGGACGCGAAGTCTACCCGGGGTCGCGCAACTTTGCAAAGAACTGCCTGAGCAGGTCCTGGGCGGCGGACGCGAGCAGCCCGGCCCGCCAGGCGACGCGGTGGTTGAGGCGCGGGTCGTCGAGGAGGTTGGCCAGGGAGCCGGCGAATCCGGCCTTCGGGTCGGACGCCGCGAACACCACGCACTCCAGCCGCGCGAGGACGCAGGCTGCGGCGCACATCGCGCACGGCTCGAGCGTCACGTAGAGCGTGCATCCCGCGAGGTTCCACGTGCCCAACGCGCGGGCGGCCGCGCGGACGGCGAGGAGCTCGGCGTGCGCCGTCGGATCGGCGTCGCGCTCGCGGCGGTTGCCGGCGGACGCGAGGACCTTCCCGTCCGCACCCACGACCACGGCCCCCACCGGCACGTCGCCGGCGGACCCGGCGCGCCGCGCCTCGTCGAGCGCGAGCGCCATCGCGGCCCGGTCGCGGTCGTCGAACGCCCAGTCGGGAGTGGTCTCGGCGGGCATCAGCGGCCGGTTCCCGAGCTCACCACGCCTGCCCGGTGTGGAGGAGCAGCTCCGCCCCCTCCCGGTCCACCGGACGCGAGAACCAGTAGCCCTGCGCCGAGGGGCACTGCATGGCGCGCAGCCGGGCGAGCTGTGCCGGCGTCTCGACGCCCTCGGCGACCACGTTCATCCCGAGCACATTGCCGAGCCCGACGATGCTCTGCACGATCGCGCCGACGTCGGCCTTGTCGGCCATCCCGGCGATGAAGGAGCGGTCGATCTTCAGCGTGTCGTAGGAGAACCGCTGCAGGTACGAGAGCGACGAGAACCCGGTGCCGAAGTCGTCGACGGAGAACTGCACGCCGAGCGCGCGCAGCTCCGACAGGACGCGCAACGCCACGTCGCCGTGGTCCATCAGCACGCTCTCCGTGATCTCCAGGCGCAGGCTGGTCGCCGGCAGCCCGGTCTCCTCCACGATCCGCCACACCCGCTCGACCACGTCGGGCTGGCCGAACAGCTTCCCCGAGATGTTCACGCTGGCGTAGAGCGGCGGCGAGACCGGGAAGCTCCCCTGCCAGAGTCGCACCTGCCGACAGGTCTCCGCCAGCACCCACCAGCCGATCGGGACGATCAGCCCGGTCTCCTCGGCGACCGAGATGAAGCGGTCCGGCAGCACCACGCCGCGCTCCGGGTCGACCCAACGCACCAGCCCCTCGAAGCCGACGATGCGCCCGTCCAGCAGCGAGACGATCGGCTGGTAGTGCATGACGAACGAGTTCCGCTCGACGGCGCGCCGCAGGTCCATCTCGAGCCTGAGCAGCGCCGCTACCGAGGAGTGCATCGCCTGGTCGAAGACCTGAAAGCAGGCGCGACCGGCCGCCTTCGCGCGGTACATCGCGGTGTCGGCGTCGCGCAGGATGTCGTCGGGGCGCTCGTAGCCGGCCGCGCCGAGCGCGATCCCGATCGAGGCCGTCGAGATCACCTCGGTCGAGCCGACGGCGAACGGCTGCCGCAGCAGCTCCTGGATGCGCTCGGCCACCCGCGTCGCGTCCTCCGGGCCGTCGACCTCGGTGAGCAGGACGCCGAACTCGTCCCCACCGAGCCGAGCCACGGTGTCGCCGGGGCGCAGGCAGCCGCGCAGCCGCCCGGCGAACTCGACGAGCAGCGCATCGCCCGCCGCATGGCCCAGGGAGTCGTGGCGGGGCTTGCGGCGGTCGAGGTCGAGGAACAGCACCGCGAAGGAGATCCTCTTGTGCCGGCGCGACTGCTCGAGGGCGAGGCCGAGGCGGTCGAGGAACAGCGAGCGGTTGGGCAGCTCGGTGAGGGCGTCGTGGAACGCGTCGTGGAGCAGCCTCTCCTCGGCCCGCTTGCGGTCGGTGATGTCGGTGAGCGAACCGGCCATCCGCGCGGGCGTGCCGCCACCGTCGCGGACGGCCAGGCCGCGGGCGAGCACCCAGCGGTAGCCGCCGGCGGCGTCGCGCAGCCGGTGCTCGTGCTCGAAGTGCGGCTCGTCGCCGGCGAGGTGGGCATCGAGGGCGTCCTGCAGCCCGCGCAGGTCGTCCGCGTGGACCCGCTCGAACCACGCCTCGACGGTCGACGCCGCATCGTCGCAGCCGGTCATCGCCCGCCAGCGGGGGGAGAAGTAGGCCGTGCCCCCGGCGAGGTCCCAGTCCCAGATCCCGTCGTTGGCGCCCTGGACCGCGAGGGCGTAGCGGTTCTCGCTGTTCTTCAGGGCCTGCTCGGCGCGGAACCGCTCGATCGCGTAGCGGATCGAGCGCACCAGGAGGCCGGAGGCCAGCTCGCGCTTGAGGAGGTAGTCCTGGGCGCCCTCGCGGACAGCGCGCACCGCCGTCTCCTCGTCGTCGAGGTTGGTCAGGATGACGACCGGCACCCACGGCGCCCGCTCGCGCAGCCTCTCGTAGGTCTCGAGGCCGACGCTGTCGGGCAGCGAGAAGTCGAGGAGCACCACGTCGAAGCCGTTCGCGACCAGCCGGTCCAGCCCCGCCTGGAGGCGGCCGGCGTGCTCCACGACGAACCGCTCGCCGCGCGCCCGGGAGAGCGCGTCGCGCACCAGTTCGGCCTCGGCCGGGTTGTCCTCAACGAGCAAGACGCGCAGCACGTCGCTCGCCATGCTCCCCTCCGTCGTCTTCCCGGCCGTCGCGCTCCGCCTGTGCCGGCCGCTTCGGCAGCGTGAAGTAGAACGTCGAGCCCTCCCCCGGCTTGGAGGTCGCCCAGATCTGCCCGCCGTGCCGCTCGACGATGCGCTTGCAGATCGCCAGGCCGATCCCGGTGCCGGGGAACTCCTCGGCGGTGTGGAGCCGCTGGAACATGCCGAAGATGCGCTCGAGCGCCTCCTCGGCGATCCCGATGCCGTTGTCCAGCACCGCGAACACCCAGGCGTCGTCGGTCTCCACTGCCGAGACCTGGACGCGCGGTCGCTCGCGGCCGCGGAACTTCACCGCGTTGCCGATCAGGTTCTGGAAGAGCTGGACCATCTGGCCGGGGTCGACGACGACGGTCGGCAGGTTGTGCCACGTCACGTCGGCGTCGCCCTCGTCGATCGTCAGCCTGAGGTTGGCGACCGCCTCGACCACCAGTCCCTCGCTGCTCACCGCCTGGAAGTCGCGGCCCCGCGTCGCCACGCGCGCGTACTCCAGCACGTCGTTGATCATCGCCTGCATGCGCGCCGCCGAAGTCATCACGTGGGCGAGGTCGCGCTGGGCGTCGAGGTCGAGCTTGCCGCCGTAGCGCTCGGCGACGAGCTGCGCGTAGCGGCTGATGAGGTGGAGCGGCTCCTGGAGGTCGTGCGAGATGGCGTAGGAGAACTGCTGCAGCTCGGCGTTCGATCGGACCAGGGCAGCCGCCCGCTCGGCGAGGTCGCCGCCGTCCGCCGGAGCGGTCGCGGCTACCCGGCGCTCGGCCCGCTCGACGGCCTCGCGCACCGTCGCCGCCAGCGCGAGGTAGCCGGCCGACGACTTCACGACGTAGCCGTCGAGGCCGCGGCGGATCCCCTCGCCGGCCAGCCGCTCGTCGCCGCAGCTCGTGAAGATGACGACGGCGCACTCCGGGCGCATCCGCTTGGTGGTCTCCAGCACCTCGAGGCCGGTGCTCCAGGCCAGGCGCGCCTCGCATACCACCGCGGCGAGGTCCGGCCGGACCAGCCGCTCGGCCATGACCATGGCATCGCCGACCTCCTCGATCTCGAATCCGGTCAGACCGGCACGGAGGGCGAGGACGCTGAGGGCACGGTCGTCGGGGTGGTCGTCGATGACGAGGACGCGGACGCTCCTGCTCATCGCCTGAACGGTCCGCTCATGATTCGGAGATCGCTGGGATGGGAGATTCGACTACCGGCGCGCTCGGCGCGCGCGGGACGACCACGAGGACCACGCAACCGGTTCATTCGTTCGTCACGACGCCGGACAATCCTAGCACGCAGGAGTCAAGCCGTCGCACACCCGACGCCGTCCCCGGCTCGCGATGCGGTAGGCTGCCCCCATGCCGGCATGCCTCCGCATTCTCGCCGTCCTTCTCCTCCTGGCGGTTCCCGCCGCCGCAAGCGAGCTCACCGGCACCGTGGTCGGCGTCCACGACGGCGACACCATGACGGTCAGGAGCGACGGCCGGACACGCCGTATCCGGCTCGCCTGCATCGATGCCCCGGAGCTCGGCCAGTCGTTCGGCTCGCGCGCCAAGCAGAAGCTGTCCGACCTGGTCATCCGTCGGACGGTGCGCGTCGACGTCGTCGACGAGGACGACTACGGCCGCCTCGTCGGCCGCGTGTTCACCGACGACGGCGACGCCAACCTCGCGATGGTCCGCGCCGGCTTCGCCTGGCACTACCGGTACCACTGCCCGCGCGACACCGCCTTGGCCGAAGCGGAGAAGGCGGCCCGGGCCGAACGCCGTGGGCTGTGGGTCCACAGGGATCCCGTCCCGCCGTACCGCTGGCGGCGCTCGCGATAGCCCTGGCCGCCCGCCCGTTCCGGACCTATCTTGGCCGCAGAGGACACCCCGATGGGCAGTGTGAAGATCGACGAGGAGCGCCGCATGGCCGGCGACCGCCGCCGGCACGGCGACCGCCGCCACCCGAACCCCGACCGCATCCGTCACCCCGGCACGATGGACCGCCGCACCGGCTGGCAGCGCCGCCACGCCGACCGCCGCGGCAAGGGCCCTCTCCCGCCGCCGGACATCTCCGCGACCTGACCGACCGGACAGGATTCGAGCCGAGGGCAGAGCCCGGACGCGGGCCGAGTCACGCGTTGCTGCCGATCTGATCGACGTCACGCGAGTACGCGAGGGCGAGGGTCCCGATGCGCGTTCCTGTGCTAGGCTGCCAATCGGTCCACGACGAAGAACAGGGGGGGCAAAATGAAGAGTATCGGTGTCCTGGCTGCGGGTTTCCTTGCCTGTTCGCTCACGGAAGCCGCTTTCGCCGGCTGCCAACCAGGCAACTTCATCAACAACTGCGCTTTTCCCATTGACATCTCGGGCTGGACGACCACGTCGGGGACTCCCTCGCACGATCCCAGCGAAGGGAGCTCACTCCCGGGCTCGCTGCAGGTGGTCGGCGCCGGAGTCGACATCTCGTTCCAGCAGTGCGTCGACATGACCGGCTTTGCGCTGCCGATCCCGGTCAACTTCGGGATCGACTATCGGGATGCCTCGGCGAACGCGATCGAGACCCTCACGGTCTCAGTCTCGGACTACACCGACCCGGCCTGCACACCCGGCAACGAGACCGGTAACTCGAGCAATGCCTCGGACGGCATCACGAGCACCAGCTACGAGCAGGTCTCGGGCACACACACGATCGGAGTTGCCGCCCAGGGCGTGCTCTTCAGGGTGCAGGCGACGAGGTTTGCCTCCACCATCACCGGCCACTTCGACGACGCGTTTCTCGGCGCGAACGTCGTCTACGCCGGCTGCCAACCAGGCAACTACATCAGCAACTGCGGATTCCCCTCCAACATCCTGGGATGGACGACGACTTCGGGGAGCCCGTCACACGATCCCACCGAGGGCAGCTCGACGCCGGGCTCGCTCCAGGTGGTCGGCGCGGGTGTCGACATCTCGTTTCAGCAGTGCGTCAACGTGACGGGTCTGGCATTGCCGATGGGCATCAGTTACGGGATCGACTACCGGGACGCCAGCGCGAACGCGATGGAGACGGTTCGCGTGTCGGTCTCCGACTACACCGACGCGGCGTGCACGCCGGGCAACGAGACCGGGAACTCGAGCGAGGCCACGGATGGAATCACGAGCACGAGCTACGAGCAAGTCTCCGGCGCGCACACGATCGGGGTGAGCGCCCAGGGCGTGCTCTTCCGCGTCTACGCGCAGCGCTTCTCCTCGACCATCACCGGCCACTTCGACGATGCGTTCGTCGGCGCCAACGTCGTACCGGTCGACCTGCAGTCGATCGCGATCGAGTAGCCTGGCCTCGCGGCGCCCGCACCGCGGGGCAGGCAGGATGCGCCGGCCGCCACCCGTGTCGCTCGGGCGACGGCCACTGGCGTGTCGATCTGAATTGTCGTGTGATCTGGCGCGCCGAGAGGGACTCGAACCCCCAACCTCTTGATCCGTAGTCAAGTGCTCTATCCAATTGAGCTATCGGCGCGCTCGAATTGGGAGGCGAAGTATAGCGCCTCGCCGGGGGATTGCAACCGCGGCCGTCCCTGCTGCAACCTGGCGGGCGGAGGCGGCGTAGAACGCGCGGAAAGGACGGTCGCAATGGAACCCCACCTCGAGCTGCGCGACGTCAGCAAGAGCTATGGCCGCGTTTTCGCGGTCCGCGAGCTGTCGCTGACGGTGCCGCGCGGGTCGGTGTTCGGCCTGCTCGGTCCCAACGGCGCCGGCAAGACCACCTCGATCCGCATGACCATGCGCATCACCATGCCGGACACCGGCGAGATCCTCCTCGGCGGCGTACCGATCGACGACCGGCTCCGCGAGCGCATCGGTTACCTGCCCGAGGAGCGCGGCCTGTACCGCAAGATGAAGGTGCTCGAGCAGCTCGAGTTCCTCGGCGAGCTCCGCGGCCTCGACCGCAAGGAGGCGAGGAAGCGCGGCGGCGCCTGGCTCGAGCGACTCGGCCTGGCGGACGTCGGCGCGCGGAAGGTCGAGGAGCTGTCCAAGGGCATGCAGCAGAAGGTGCAGTTCGCCGGTACGGTCATTCACGATCCGGAGATCGTCATCCTCGACGAGCCTTTCACCGGTCTCGACCCGATCGCCACCCGCCTGCTCAAGGACCTCATCGACGAGATGCGGCAGCGCGGCTCGACGGTGCTCTTCTCGACCCACGTGCTGCCGCAGGCCGAGGAGCTGTGTGACCACCTCTGCCTGATCAACCGCGGGCGGACGATCCTCCAGGGATCGCTCGCCGAGGTGCGCGCCCGCTTCGCAAAGCCGGCGCTGCGGGTCTCGTCGCCGGCCAGCGACGCAGAGCTGGCCGCGATCCCGGGCATCGCCGCGGTGCGACACCACAACGACGACCGGCTCGCCGAGCTGGCCGCCGGCGCCGTGCCCGCCGAGGTGATCCGGGTGCTCGTCGGCCGGCTTCCGGTCGAGGGGATCGAGCCGTATCAGGCGTCGCTCGAGGACATCTTCCTGCGCGCCGTGGAGGACGACCATGTTGCGGTGGTCTAAGCTCTCGACGATCATCCGCCGGGAGTACCTGTCGCGGGTGCGGACCAAGGCGTTCTGGATCACCACCCTGGCGTTCCCGCTCATCATCCTGGCGTTCACGGTGCTGCCGACGATGCTCATGCAGCGCGCCGGTGGCGAGCACACCATCGCCCTCCTCACCGCCGACGAGGCGCTGGCGAAGGCGATGGAGGCGGGCCTGCCCACCGCCGGCAAGACCAACGAGGCCGACGATTCCGGCTTCACGATCCGCCTCGTCCATCTCACGCCGGAGGGCGACGCCGCCGCGCAGCGCGCCCGGCTCAAGCGCGACGTCGTCGCCAAGCGTTACGGCGGCGTCCTCGTGATCCCGGAGACGATCTACACGGACGGCAAGCTCGAGCTGCTGACCACCAACACCTCGGCGTTCCAGCTCATGTCGAGGCTCGAGCGCGCCGTCGGCCGCGGCGTCACCCGGCTGCGCCTCGAGCGCGCCGGCGTGCCGTCGGACAAGGTCGCAGAGCTGACGAAGTCGGTCGACCTCCAGCCGGTGCGGATCGGCAAGGACGGGGCGGAGAACGCCGAGGGGTTCCTGCAGAGCTTCTTCCTCTCCTACGCCCTCATGTTCCTGCTCTGGATGTCGGTGATGATCTACGGCATGCAGGTGATGCGCGGGGTGCTCGAGGAGAAGTCGTCGCGCATCGTCGAGGTCGTCGTCGCCAACGTCTCGGCCCGGGAGCTGATGACCGGCAAGATCATGGGCGTCGGCGCGGTCGGCCTCACCCAGTACGCGATCTGGACGCTCGTCCTCGTCAACCTCGCGGTGCCCGGCCTGGTCACCCTGGCGGGGTACACCGGGGCGGTGATCTCGCCGTGGCTGCTCGTCTTCTTCGTGGTCTTCTTCGTCCTCGGCTACGTCCTCTACTCGACGTTCTACGCCGCGGTCGGCGCCGCCTTCAACAGCGAGGAGGAGGCGCAGCAGATGCAAAGCGTGGCCGGTTGGATCATCGGCATCCCGTTCGTCTTCATGTTTCCGGTGATGAACAACCCGGACTCGACGCTGTCGGTGGTGCTGTCGCTGTTCCCGCCGTTCGCCCCGGTGCTGTTCTTCCTCCGCATGTCGGTGCAGTTCCCGCCGACCTGGCAGATCGTGCTCTGCCTGGTGCTGCTCCTCGGCACCATCGCCGTGGTGGCGCGGGTCGCGGCGGCGGTCTACCGCGTCGGCATCCTGATGTACGGCAAGCGCCCGACGCTCCGCGAGGTGCTGCACTGGGCGCGCGAGTCGTGAGGGCTTTACACGTTCGCTGACTTCGTGATAGCGTTCGCCCCCCGGGTGGCCCGTTCGTCTAGAGGTTAGGACGCTGGCCTCTCACGCCGGAAGCAGGGGTTCGATTCCCCTACGGGCCGCCACTCAGCCGCAAGGACTTACGCCCCGCAGCCGCGGGGCGTCGTCGTGTGGGGGTCAAGAGAGGGGTCAAACGGGACTGAAGAACGACCCTCTGGTGCCGCAGCCTGCGACGCGGCACTGCATCGGGTAGTCCAGCTTTCCTCGTCAGTCGTCGTCGTTGCTGCGTGAGCGCTCGATAGCCGTTGGCAGCTCCTCGAGAGCGTCGACAGCGAGGTGCTCTAGCGGGCCTTTGGGATCCCCGCCGAGCAGGCCGAAGGTCAGCGCCGAGATCGCCTTGCGGGTGCCCCGGCGGATGGAGCGGCCGACGATGTCGTCATAGGTGGTGTAGGCCTTCTCGTCATCTTCTTCGCGGCCCATGGCGTTCCTCCTGGCCTCATCTCCCAATCTGGGGTCACCCGCATCGCGCGTCAATGACGAGTGGCCTGGCGGTAATTGGTGAGGATGGCCTCAGGCCAACCGTCGCCGTACGCCTTGACACACGAAACGCCGGAGCCTAGCCTCGTCGCAAGCCACGGACGATTCGACAATGCAGCGGGCGCCCCCCCCCACCGCACGAGCCCGGTCTAGCGGCATCCCGCCGATGCGCGGAAACCTGCCGCAGATGGCTAGGCGCTTCACGTGGTCTATGGCGGTGCAACGACACGGATCTCGGCAAACTCTCGATGAGACAAACTCAAAGGAGGAAATCGCAAATAGACAGGTCCAGAAGAGACGTATTGCTCAATGGCGTGGGTGCTCTCTCGGTGTTGGCCTTGGCTCCGAGGCGCGTCGCCGCGGAGGGTCCCCCCATAGACCCTCCCGAGTTCAGCAACGCGGTGGTCGACTTCGTGTTCAAGGACTTCTCGGACATCTACATGTACCCCGACGGCCAACCGACAGCCGCCCAGCTCGACAGGTTGTCTGCGGACACGATGCTGCTTTTCAAGCACTTCGAGGAGGTGGGGCTCAACTCCGGGCTGCAGCAGACACTCGCGGCCGATCCACTGGCCGTGATCGACTACGTTCCGGACCCGGCCACGGTATCGACCATCCAAGGAGTGCTCTCTGATCGAGGAATCAGCATCTCGGCAAGTGCCATCACCAGTTGGCTCGGGACGCCAGAAGAGAGGTCGCAGGGCGCCGCCCAAGTACTCCAGAACGGTGTCCTCGCCACAGCCACCTCGATGGCGCAGACACTGTCAGAGCAGGCGAGCTATCTCCGAGGTGAACTGCCATTCCCCGCGCCGGATAGACCGGGAATCTGCGACGGCTTGCAGCTCATCATTGCTGTACTGTGGATCGGCTGTGTTCTTGGCGTCGGGCCGTACTGCGTGGGCGCTGCCATGGTCGGTCTGTTGTACGCTATGCTCCACTGGTACGGCATGTGCTAGCGAGGGGGGCAACTCATGCAGGCTTTGACGAGGAACGCACCCCAAGAGAGCAGCGACCAAAGGGCATTGTCATGGATCCTGGTGTTCACGCTTTCGGCGCTTGCTTCGGTCTTGTTCGGTCGACTCCTCTACCTTGGGCTGATGAGAGGCTTCTCGACCAATGAGATGGTCGTGTGCTTCATGCTCCCGTCAGGAATGTGGGTGTACTATCGGTTGCTGCATCGCGTCGGAAGCGACAAGCCCACAATCCTGCTCGTGACCGCCCTTGCACTCTGGGGACTCTTGATGCTGGAGTCTTCCATGGTAAGTGGTTTCGCGAGGTGAAACCGGCAAGCTCGCACTTCAGTTCTCCTGAGCACCTGGTGGTTCCGGAATTTCACCCGCGCGACTGAGACGTCTGGGCACGCCAGGGATCGTCGAACCCTGGCGTGCCCTTCGGTACCCGGAGCGGGCTCACGTGCGGCCGGTGAGACCGGAGATCAGCGCCTTCGCGGTGATCCGGCCGCACAGCGCGACGATGAAGCCGATCACCTCGAACACCTTCGCCCAGAACTCGATGATCTGGTCGGCGTCGAGCCCCGCGGCCCACGGCACGAAGCGCGCGAGAACCATCAGCACGAGGCCCCAGAACCTCATCGAAACCAGCAGGCGTTTCAGCTTTTCGAATGCACGCGTATGGAACGGGGGCGGGTTCGGCGTCAGCGATGTCGGACGGCCGAACCGGCAGGACACCCCCAGCGGGACCGGACCCGCAGGTCAGTGGTGCGGGTCGGTCGAGGGCGGCGGCGGGGCGGCCGGGAGCAGTGGGGCGAGGGCCGAGCGCGGGACGAAGTACGCGTCCGTGAGCGGGTTGTGGACGACGACGCCGTCGAGCTGACGGCGTTCGGCACGGCCGTCACCCATCCTCACGGTCATCACGCTCGTGCTCACCGGGATTTCGAGGACGAGCCCGCCGCGGCGGGCGACGAGGACCGTGTTCGCGGGGTCGCTCGCGTCGACGGCCAGCGTCGCGCCGGCCGCCGCGAACGCCTCCGCCGCGGGCTGGAAGAGCCGGCCGGTCACCTCGGCGAGGTCGAAGCCGAGCGCGGCGGCGCACAGGTGCGCGATGCCGGTGTTCTCCAGCATCCCGAGCGGTTGATCGAGGCCGACGTGGTACAGGAAGAGGTCCTCGCCGGTGTGGCCGCTCGTGGTCCAGCCGATCGCCGAGCGGCGCGAGAGCATCGGGCCGACGACCTCGGCGACGTCGGTGTCCGCGGCATGCTGGACCGTCGTCAGCTCCTCGGGCGTCGGGTCGGCGACGCCGTAGCGGGCGAGCGCCCGGCGGATCGCCGCCTCGTCGCGCGGGCCGGCGAGCAGGCGGGCGACGCCCTCGGCGGTGATCGTCGCGGCCTTCAGCGGCGCGGTCAGGGCGGCGGCCGGCAGCTTCGCGTAGGTGCCGTCGGTGGCGTGCGAGCCGAGCGACATCCCGCCGGTGGAGTGGTCGGCGAAGGCGAGCACGAGCGTGTCGCGACGGGCCGCTGCGAAGTCGAGGGCGACGCCGACGGCGGCGTCGAACGCGAGCACGTCGCCGACGACGCCGGCCGGGTCGTGGGCGTGGGCGGCCCAGTCGGCCTTCGACCCCTCGACCATGAGGAAGAACCCGCGCGGGCTGGCGGCGAGGATCTCGATCGCCTTCCGCGTCATCTCCGCGAGCGACGGCTGGTCCGGCGCCGCCGCGGGGCGGTCCAGCTCGTGGGCCATGTCGTTGGGGGCGAAGGCACCCCACAACCGCGGGCCGGCCGCGGCCAGCATCGCCTCGCGAGTCTCGACGACGGCGGTGCCGCGCGAGCGGAGCACCGCGACGAGGTCGTCGCCGTCGGTGCGCGTGCCCCCTGCGGAGGGTGGCAGCAGGTACCGCCTGCCGCCGCCGAGCACCACGTCGATGCCGAGATAGACCTGCTGCTCGGCGATCTCGTCGTAGGCCGAGCGCCGCGGGGTGTGGGCCGTGTAGGCGGCCGGGGTGGCGTGCTGCACCTGCGAGGTGGCGACGATCCCCGTCGCCCGGCCGGACAGTCTCGCGCCGTCCAGGACCGAGGCAACGGGCCGGCCGCGCGTCGCCGGCGTGGACGGCGCGACGCCGGGGATGGTCACGGTGTCGGGCAGCATGCCGACGAACTTGTCGGAGGTCTTATGGCCGCAGGCGAACGCGGTCGCCGCCGGCGCCGAGTCGGAGATGATCGACTCCGCGCCGTAGGTGCGCACCCCGGCGAGGTGCATGCGGTCGAGGGCGAGCGGCGCGCCCTTGACCCAGCGTGCCACCGTGGTCGGCGCGCTGCCGCAGCCGTCCACCACCAGCACGATCACGTTCTTGAACGACGGCGTGGCGGCCCCGCCAGCGACCGTCACCGACAGCACCGCAAACAGGCCGAGCGCGGCGGTGATCCTCAGTGTCCTCTGCATCCCATCCCCCCGACTCTCACACCGCGCGATTATCGCCTGCCCCGCTACACTGTCCCCATGCCGACCCACAGGCTGCTCATCGAGTACGACGGGACGAAGTTCGCCGGCTGGCAGGCGCAGGCTTCCGGGCGGACGGTGCAGGGAACGCTGCTCGACGCGTTGCGCGCGGTGACCGGCGAGCGGGAGATCGACCTCCAGGGGGCCGGGCGCACCGATGCCGGCGTCCACGCCCTCGGGCAGGTCGCATCGCTGCGCACCCGCGGCCGGCTCGACCCCGCCACGATGCGCCGGCGCCTCGACGAGACGCTGCCGGCCGACCTCGCGGTGCGGCGGATCGAGCTGGTGCCGCCGCGCTTCCACGCCCGCCACGACGCGCTCGCCCGCTGCTACCGCTACCAGATCGCCACGCGCCGGTCGGCGTTCGGCAAGCGCACCACCTGGTGGATCGCCGAGCCGCTCGACCTCGACGCGATGGCCGTCGCGGCTCGGAGCTTCGAGGGGCGGCACGACTTCCGCCCCTTCGCCAAGCGCGGCGGCGAGAAGGACAGTACCCTCGTCGAGGTCGAGCTGTGCCGCGTCGCCACCGTCGAGGACTTCGTCATGGTGCGCCTGGTGGCCAGTCACTTCCTGTGGAACCAGGTCCGGCGCATGGTCGGCGCGCTGGTCGCGATCGGCCGCGGCGCCGCGGCCGCCGACGACGTGCCGCGCTGGCTGTCCGGCGCGTCCACGCCCCCGCTGCTCGCCGCGCCGGCGGCCGGGCTGTTCCTCGAGACGGTGCGCTACCCGGGCGAGGAGTGGAGCCTGCCGCCGCTCGTGCCGGTCGGGGCGCCGTTGCTGTCGACGGTGCATGCGAGGGTGTTAGGCTAGGCCCGGTCGGGAGGGTGTGATGGCGTTCGTCCTCGAGAAGCTGCTCATCGACGTGTTTGACCCCGAGCCCGGCGAGGTGGTCCTGGTGGTCTGCGACGTGCCGAGACCGGGGCTCGCCGATAGCGATCGGTGGGCCGAGCGCCGCGCCATGGCGGCCGAGTGGCGGGACGCGTTCGCGGCGCTGGGGGAACGGCGCGGCTTCGACACCCTCGAGCTCCTCACCTACCCGGCCACCGGAGCCAACGGCGCCGAGCTGCCCGCCGAGGGCGAGCTCGGCGGGCAGGCGGTCCTCCTCGAGGACACGCTGCTCTCCGCCACGCTGGCCTGCTTCCTCACCCAGTTCTCCGCCACCGCGGCGCTCGACACCTTCTGCAAGCGGAAGGCGGACTTCCGGGCCGCCTCGATGCCCGGCGTCGAGCGGCGCATGGAGAAGTCGGCGTTGTCTGCCGACTACCGCGAGGTGGCGCGGCGCGCCGCGATCCTCGAGAAGATCCTGCGCGGCGCGACGGCGCTCGAGGTCAGCTTCTCGACCGGGCACTCGTGCCGCTTCGACCTCCGCTTCCGCACGCCCGAGGCCGACGACGGCTTCCTGCCGCGCGGCCGAAAGGGCGACCGGATCATCAACCTGCCGTCGGGCGAGACGTTCATCGTGCCCTACGAGGGCGAGCGGCCGGGGATCGCCAGCACCACGGCCGGGACCATCCCGGTGCGCATCGACCGGGAGCTGGTGCTCTTCCAGGTCGGCGCCAACCGCATCAAGAAGGTCGAGGGGACCGGCGGCGAGGCACGCCGGCTGCGCGCCTTCTTCGCGGCCGACCCGGCCCGCGCCAACATCGCCGAGGTCGCCTTCGGCTGCAACGAGTGGGCGCAGGTCACCGGCAACGTGCTCGAGGACGAGAAGGCCGGCTTCCACTGGGCCTACGGTCGCTCCGAGCACCTCGGCGGCACCGTCGGGCCGTCGGCCTTCCAGTCCGCCGAGACGATCGTCCACCAGGACGTCGTCTACGCCAAGGGCAACCCGGTGCAGATCGCCGAGGCGGTCGTGGTCCGCCCCGAGGGCCGCACCCGGGTGATCCGCAACGGCGACTACGTGGTGTTCTGAGCGCGCAGGGCCGAGCGCCGGCGGCCGTAGAGGACGTAGATCACCAGCCCGATCGCCATCCAGACGACGAAGCGCCACCACGTCTTCTCCGGCAGGCCCTGGGCGAGCCAGAGGCAGGCGAGGATGCCGGCCGGGGCGAGCACCCAGACGAACGGCATGCGGAACTTTCGCTCGGCCTCCGGGCGCCGGGCGCGCAGGACCATCACACCGGCGCAGACGATGGCGAAGGCGAACAGCGTCCCGATGTTGGTCAGCTCGACGACCTCGTCGATGTTGCCCAGCGCCGCCGGCACCGCGACGAGCACCCCGGTGACGATCGTCGCATTGGCCGGGGTCGCGTAGCGCGGGTGGACCTTGCCGAACCACGGCCCGAGCAGGCCGTCGCGGCTCATGCTCATGAAGATGCGCGGCTGGCCGACCTGGTAGACGAGCAGGGCCGCGGTGGTCGCGATCACCGCGCCGAAGCTGACGACGCCGGCGATTCCCGCCATGTTGTTCTGCTCGAAGATGTAGGCGAGCGGGTCGGCTTTGCCGGCCAGCTCGGTGTAGCGGAGCATGCCGGTGACCACGAGCGCCACCGCGACGTAGATCACCGTGCAGATCCCCAGTGAAAGCAGGATGCCGCGCGGCAGGTCTTTCCCCGGGTTTCGGCACTCCTCGGCGGTCGTGCTCACGGCGTCGAAGCCGATGAAGGCGAAGAAGATGATCGCGGCGCCGGCCTGGATGCCGCCGAGGCCGGCGGGGGCGAACGGGACCCAGTTGTCGGGGTTGACGAAGCGGGCGCCGACGGCGACCACGCCGAGGAGGATCGCGACCTTGACCACGACCATCACGGCGTTGGCCTTCGAGCTCTCGCGGATCCCGATGTAGACGAGCCAGGTGACGGCCACCGTGACCACGACCGCGAGCATGTTGATCGTGACCGGGAAGCCGAACAGCGTCGGGGCGATGCTCAAGACGTCCCAGTGCGCGAAGGTGGCGGCGCCGTCGAGCGCGCCGGCCTTCGCCTGCGCGATGGCCTCGAGCTTGCCGGACAGGCTCATGGCCGGGACGCCGTCGGCCAGGCGGAGGACCGAACGGGGATCGGTGGCGAGCCAGCCGGGCACGTGCACCCCGAGCACGTTGGCCAGGAAGCTGCGCGCGTAGTCGCCCCAGGAGATGGCGACGGCCACGTTGCTGACGGCGTACTCGAGGAGGAGGTCCCAGCCGATGATCCACGCCACCAGCTCGCCGAGCGTCGCGTACGAGTAGGTGTAGGCGGAGCCGGCGACCGGGATCATCGACGCCATCTCCGCGTAGGCGAGGGCGGTGAAGCCGCACGCCACCGCGACGAGGATGATACTGACGACCAGCGCCGGGCCCGCCGGGGCGCGGCCGTCCGCGAGGTTGCCGGCGGCGGCGGTGCCGATGCTCGAGAAGATGCCGGCGCCGATGATGGCGCCGATCCCGAACATGGTCAGGTCGAACGTCCCGAGGCTGCGACGGAGGTGGTGCTCCCCCTCCTCGGCGCGCGCCCGGAGCTGCTCCAGGCTCTTGGTGCGGAACAGTGCCTTGAGGCCGGCGATCATGGCCGCGAGGCTACCGGCCCGGCGCGACCAGCGCAAGCCCGGGCGGCTGCAGTCGGGTGACAGCGGACCAACGCGGTGGGGAACGACGACGACCCGCGGCGCGTGACCGAGCCGGCACGCCGCGGGCCGCGAGAGAGTGCGCTGGCGCCTAGAAGAGCACGCGGTTGATCTTGTGCTCGACGTTCCACTTGTACTCGGTGACGAGGAGGTCCAGCGGCACCGTGTACTTGATCTCGATGAACACCTCGGCCTGGTTTCGCCACACCTTGACGTTTTCCTTGGTGACCGGCAGATGCTCTTTCTGCGCCCGCATGACGATCTCGTCGACGATCCGCTGGTCGTCGGTGTACGGCCGCAGCGAGGCCCGCTCCGCGAGACCCTTGGAGAAGTCCTCGACCTCGGCGACCGCGACGCGCGTGGGCATGATCTTCATCGCCAGGACGACGGCGATCGCCAGGACCACCAACCCGACCAAGCACCCCATGTTGCCCTTGCCGAACTCGCTCCGTCTCGTCATCGCCGCCTCCGGTGCCTGTCCGGCCGACCCGGGCACGCCGGCGAGGAAACGCCGCCGAGCCCTGCGTATCCGGTATCGCTGCCGAGAATTGTAACGCAGGTCGGTCGACCGGCGAGGGGAGTCGCCGGCCTCAGTGGACGACCGACAGCATCCGCCCCCAACGGGTGTCGGGGAGGAAGCGGATCGCCACCATGGCGAGCTGCCGAACACGGTTCCACCACCCTCGCCACTCGTGGGAGTTCGGCTCGGTCTCGAACGACCAGTAGATGATCAGCGCGCGACCCTTGAAGTAGCCGCGCGGCACCGGGCCCCAGAACCGCGAGTCGTACGAGTAGTCGCGGTTGTCGCCCATGCAGAAGACGAACCCGTCGGGGACCGGGTACGGACCGAAGTTGTCGCGCGGCCGGATCTGGTCCGGGAGGAGCGGGCTGTCCGGGAAGACCTGGGCGTCCTTGTGCATCTCGTGGGGGTTCACCTCGGGGGTCCCGTTGACCGCCAGCTTCTTGGCGCGGACCTGGACGGTGTCACCGCCCACCGCCACCGCCCGCTTGATGAAGTCGCGTGCCGGCTCCTGCGGGTACTTGAAGACCACCACGTCGCCCCGCTCGATGTCGCGGTACGGCAGCACGGCGTGCAGCGGCGTGTCGAAGTGCGGCGCGTAGATGAACTTGTTGACGAACAGGTGATCGCCGACCAGCAGGTTCTCCTCCATCGAGGCGGTCGGGATCTTGAACGCCTGCGCCACGAAGGTGCGGGCGAACAGAGTGAAGATCACCGCCACCAGGATGGCCTCGTAGTACTCGCGGAACCAGTGGTGCTTTGCCATGGGCTTCCGACTCCCGCCGCGACGACGCGCGGCGCATTCTACCGTACCAGCGTGAAGGTCCTCGTCCAGCGCGTCTTGCGCGGTATCTCGAGGGCGACGGTGCCGGCGTGACGGAGGGCATCACCGAAGCCGCGCCAGGGGCGCACCCCGGGAGCGGCCTGGTACGACCAGAAGATGAACGAGGCCCGCCCGCGCAGGAGGGACCGGGGCACCGGTCCCCAGAACCGCGAGTCGTGCGAGCTGTCGCGGTTGTCGCCCATGCAGAACAGCGAGTCCGCCGGCACCCGCTCCGGTCCGAAGTGGTCGCGGGCACGGACCGCGGCGGGCAGGCCCGCGTCGGCCGGCGCGGTCCACGGGTCCTTGTACACCGCGTACGCCCCGGTCTCCGCCTCGCCGTTGACCAGCAGTTGCTTGGCGCGGATCTCCAGCTCGTCGCCGCTCACCGCCACCGCCCGCTTGATGTAGTCGAGCCGCGGGTCGTTGGGGTAGCGGAAGACCACGACGTCGCCCCGGCGCACGTCCCGATACGGCAGCACGGCGTACAGCGGGGTGTCGAAGTGCGGCGCGTAGATGAACTTGTTGACGAATAGGTGGTCGCCGACGAGCAGCGAGTCCTCCATCGAGCCGGAGGGGATCTTGAACGCCTGCGCCACGAAGGTGCGCACGAAGAGGGCGAAGACCACCGCGATGAGGATCGCCTCCAGCCACTCGCGCGACCACGACTTCTCGCTCACGAGTCGATCTCCGTGCGGGGGGGCCGGGCGCCACCCTCCCGACCTCCGCGCCCTCGCCCCCCCGAGCCCCCCCGCTCGCCGGGAGCAAGTCCCGGCTCGCGCGTCTCACCTCCACCCCCCCGCCACCGGCTAGCCATCGCTCACCTTCAATACCGCGAGGAATGCGTCCTGCGGGATGTCCACCTTGCCCACGCGCTTCATGCGCTTCTTGCCTTCCTTCTGCTTCTCGAGGAGCTTGCGCTTGCGGGTGATGTCGCCGCCGTAGCACTTGGCGATGACGTTCTTGCGCAGCGCCTTGACCGCCTCGCGGGCGATGACGCGGTTGTTGATGGCCGCCTGGATCACCACCTCGAAGAGTTGCCGCGGGATCATTTCCCGCAGCTTGGCGGCCAGCGCCCGCGCCCGCTCGTAGGCGGCGGCGCGGTGCACGATCACCGCCAGGGCGTCGACCGGCTCGCCGTTGACGAGCAGGTCGAGCTTGACGAGGTCGCCCTCGCGGTAGCCGGCGACGTGGTAGTCGAACGAGGCGTAGCCGCGCGACGCCGACTTGAGCCGGTCGTAGAAGTCGAGCACCACCTCGGCGAGCGGCAGGCGGTACTCGAGGAGCATCCGACCGCCGCCGAGGTGCTCGAACTTGACCTGCTCGCCGCGGCGCTCCTGGAGGAGCTTGAGGATGCCGCCGACGTGGGCCTCGGGGGTCAGGATCGTGGCCTGGATGATCGGCTCCTCGACCGCCGCGATCCGGCCCGGGTCGGGCATCTGCGAGGGGTTCTGCACCTCGACGACGTCGCCGCTGTCGGTCAGCACCCGGTAGGCGACGTTGGGCGCGGTGGTGACCAGATGCAGGCCGAACTCGCGCTCCAGGCGCTCCTGGGCGATCTCCATGTGGAGCAGGCCGAGGAAGCCGCAGCGGAACCCGAAGCCGAGCGCCTGCGAGGTGTCGGCCTGGAAGGTGAACGCCGAGTCGTTCAGGGACAGCTTCTCGAGTGCGTCGCGCAGCTCGCCGAACTGCGCCGAGTCCACCGGGTAGAGCCCGGCGAACACCATCGGCTTGGCCTCGCGGAAGCCCGGGAGCGCCTCGCCGGCCGGGTCGATCGCGTCGGTGAGGGTGTCGCCGACCCGGACCTGGTGGATGTCCTTGAATCCGGCGAACAGGTAACCGACCTCGCCGGCGCCGAGCTCCGCGACGGGCACGGCGCGGGGCGTGAGGATGCCGAGCTCCTCGATCTGGGTGTCGCGCCCGACCCCCATGAAGTGGACTTTCTCGCCGACCTTGAGGCGGCCGTCGAACACGCGCACCAGGCAACGGACGCCCTTGTAGACGTCGTAGGAGGCGTCGAAGACCAGCGCGCGGGTCGGGGCGTCCGGCTCGCCGGTCGGCGGGGGGACCCGCTCGATCACCGCCGCGAGCACCGCGTCGACGCCGATCCCGGTCTTGGCCGAGATGGCGAGCGCGTCGGTGGTGTCGAGGCCGATGACCTGCTCGATCTGCTCCCGGACCCGCTCCGGCTCGGCGGCGGGGAGGTCGATCTTGTTGAGGACCGGGATGAGCTCCAGCCCCTGGTCCGAGGCGAGGTAGGCGTTGGCCAGGGTCTGCGCCTCGACGCCCTGCGAGGCGTCGACGACGAGCAGCGCGCCCTCGCATGCCGCGAGGGAACGCGACACCTCGTAGGAGAAGTCGACGTGGCCGGGGGTGTCGATGAGGTTGAGGAGGTACTCCTGGCCGTCGGCGGCGCGGGTGCGCAGCGTCACCGTGTGGGCCTTGATGGTGATCCCCCGCTCCCGCTCGAGATCCATCGAGTCGAGCACCTGGGCCATCATCTCGCGGCTCGAGAGCGCACCGGTCCGCTCGAGCAGGCGGTCGGCGAGCGTCGACTTGCCGTGGTCGATGTGGGCGATGATGCAGAAGTTGCGGATGAAGCGCTGTTCCAATCCTGCTCCGTCGTGCGCATGTCGCGCGAAGCGCTGATTCTACACGAAGTTGCGGGGGACCGCCCAGGTGAGGCATGGGACTTGAGGCCTGGGGATTGGGACCTGGGACAGTGCCTCGCCGCTCCTCAAGCCTCAGGCCCCAAGCCTCAAGCCTCAAGCCATCGGCCAGTACAACGCCGGGAAGACGGGGCGGCCGCGCGCGTCGGCGCCGGCCTTCCACGGCGCCCGCGGATAGGCGCGCAGGCGCAGCGGGTCGTCGAGCGTGCCCCGGGCGGCGCGGAGCTGCCCGGCCCGGGCGATCATCGCCGCGTTGTCGGTGGTCAGCGCGAGCGGCGGCAGCACCACCTCGATCCCGGCGGACCGCCCCCAGGCTTGCAGCCGCCGGCGCAGCTCGCTGTTGGCGGCCACGCCTCCGGAGGTCGCCACGACGGTCGGACGGAGCCGTTCGACCAGCTCGTCGAGCGGCGCGAGCAGCCAGTCGGAGACGGTGCGGCGGAAGCTCGCCAGCAGGTCCAGCACCGCCTGGGGAGGCGTCGCGGGATCGGCCAGCGGCAGGGGGCCGAGCCCCACGGCCAGGCGGATCGCCGCCGACTTGAGGCCGGAGAACGAGAAGTCGAGAGCGCCGCGGGGGTCCTTGATGCGCGGCGCGGTGAAGCGGAAGGCGGTCGGGTCGCCGCCTTCGGCCAGGCGGTCGACCACCGGCCCCCCGGGGTAGCCGAGCCCGAGCGCGGCCGACAGCTTGTCGAAGATCTCGCCGGCGGCGTCGTCGCGGGTCCGGTTGAGCGGCCGCGGGTCGCCGCCTTCGAGAAGGAAGTACGACGAGTGGCCGCCGGAGACCACGAGGACCAGGGCGCGGTCTGGCGCCGGCCGCGCCGGCGAGCCGTCCAGGGCGACGAACGGCGACACCAGGTGCCCCTCGAGGTGATCGACGCCGACCAGCGGCAGGCCGCGGGCCCAGGCCCAGGCCGCGGCGAAGCTGGTGCCGACGAGCAGCGAGCCGATCAGCCCGGGACCCCGGGTGACCGCGAGGAGCTCGACGCTGTCGAGCCCCACGGCACCGTCGGCGGCGGCGAGGAGCCGCGGCAGCGCCTCGAGGTGGTGACGGGCCGCGATCTCCGGGACTACGCCGAGGTACGGCGCGTGGGCGGCGACCTGCGAGGAAACCAGGTTGACGCGCACGGACCCGTCGGCGTCGAGCACTGCGACGGCCGTCTCGTCGCACGACGTCTCGATCCCTAGCGTGCGAAAGGCCCGTGGCCCAGAGGACGACGGATCGCTCATCACGCGACCATTGCAACGGTCCTGGCATTCACCGGACGGGCGACGCCGCGCTCGGAGACGATCGCCGTGAGCAGCTCCGGCGGGGTGACGTCGAACGCCGGGTTGAAGACGTCGACGCCCTCGGGCGCAACGCGACAGCGCCACACCCGACGGACCTCGTCGCCGCCGCGCTGCTCGATCGGGATTGCGGCGCCGGACGGGCAGGCGAGGTCGAACGTCGAGGTCGGCGCGGCCACCACGAACGGCACGCCGTGGCGCGCGGCGAGCACCGCGAGGGGGTAGGTGCCGACCTTATTGGCGACCGCGCCGTCGGCGGCGATCCGGTCGGCGCCCACGACCACGCCGTCGACCCGGCCGCCGGCCAGGAGGGTCGCCGCCGCCGAGTCGGCCAACAGGGTGACCGGGATGCCGTCCTGGACGGCCTCCCACGCTGTGAGCCGCGCGCCCTGCAGCACCGGGCGGGCCTCGCAGGAGAACAGCATGGCCAGGCGACCCTGCTCGTGCAGGACGCGCACGATCCCGAGCGCCGTGCCGATGCCGCCGGTGGCCAGCGCCCCGGCGTTGCAGTGCGTCATGATCCTCAGGCCCTGCCCGGCGAACAGCCCCGCGCCGTGCTCGCCGATGGCCCGGCAGGCCGCGGCGTCGCCCGCGTGGAGGCGCCGGGCGGCCGCGAGGGCCGCACCGAACCGCTCCGAGGCCGGTTTGGCCTCCACCGCGGCCATCACCTGGGCGAGCGCCCACGCAAGGTTGACCGCCGTCGGCCGGGCCGCCGCCAGCCGCCGCACCGCCCGCCGCAGGTGGGCCAGATCGTCGTTCCGGCGTGCCTCCTCGGCCAGGGCGTAGGCCGCCACCAGGCCGATTGCCGGGGCGCCCCGCACGGCGAGCGCGCGGATCAGGCGGGCACCGTCGGCGGCGCCCCGCACGTCGAGCCAGCGCTCGGCGCGCGGCAGCAGGCGCTGATCGAGCAGCTCGAGACGATCGGTCCAGCGCAGCGGCGTGACGCTCACGGCAGCCCTCCCGGGGCCGCGATGTTACCCCACGGCCCGCTATAATCGTTGCGTCGATGCACAAGGAGGGCGACATGGCGCTTCGCGTTGCGATCAACGGTTTCGGCAGGATCGGCCGCCTCATCTTCCGCCAGGCGTACCGGGATCCGGCCTTTGAGCTCGTGGCCATCAACGACATCACCGACGCCAAGACGTTGGCGCATCTCTTGAAGTACGACTCGGTGCACGGCCGCTTCGACGCCGCGGTCCAGGCGACAGCCGACGGCATCGTGGTCGACGGGAAGACCGTCAAGGTGACGGCGGTCCCCGACCCGGTGAACCTCCCCTGGAAGGAGCTCGGCATCGACCTCGTCTTCGAGGGCACCGGCCGGTTCACCAAGGGCGAGCAGGCCAAGGCCCACGTCACCGCCGGGGCCCGCTGGGTGGTGATCACGGCGCCGGCCAAGGGCGTCGACGCGACGCTGGTGTTCGGCGTCAACGAGGGCATCCTCGACCCCGCCAAGCACATCGTCGTGTCCAACGGGTCGTGCACGACCAACTGCCTTGCCCCGGTGGTCAAGGTGCTCCTCGAGAGCTTCGGGATCGAGCACGGCCTGCTTACCACGGTGCACGCCTACACCAACGACCAGCGCATCCTCGATCTGCCGCACAGCGACCTGCGCCGCGCCCGCGCCGCCGCCCTGTCGATGATCCCGACCTCGACCGGCGCCGCCAAGGCGATGGCCGAGGTGTTCCCGCAGCTCAAGGGCAAGCTCGACGGCGCCGCGATCCGGGTCCCCACTCCCGACGTCTCGGTCGTCGACTTCACCTTCACCGCGACCAGGCCGCTCACCGTCGCTGCCATCAACGACGCCCTCAAGGCCGCCGCCGCCGGACCCCTCAAGGGGATCCTCGAGGTGACTGAGGAGGAGTTGGTGTCGATCGACTTCCGCGGCACCACGTTCTCGTCGATCGTCGACGCCCGGCTCACGATGGTGATCGGCGAGCGGATGGGCAAGGTTTTCTCCTGGTACGACAACGAGTTCGCCTACGCCGCGCGTTGCGTCGACGTGGCACGGCTGTACCACCGGTAAGGAGGCCGCCATGGCCCTGCGTTCGATGGACGCCCTCGCCGTCGAGGGGCGGCGGGTGTTGCTTCGCCTCGACCTCAACGTGCCCGTCAAGGACGGCAAGGTCGGTGACGAGACCCGGATCCGGGAGGCGGCCCCGACCGTGCGCGCGCTCGCCGATCGCGGTGCCGTGGTGATCGCCTGCTCGCACCTCGGGCGGGCCAAGGGCGCGCCCGATCCGGCGCTCTCATTGGCCCCCGTCGCGCCCGTGCTCGAACGCCACGTCGGACGGCCCGTGCGCTTCGTCGGCGACCTCGTCGGCGACACGGCCCGGGCCGCGGTTGCGGCCGCCCGTCCCGGTGACGTCCTCCTCCTCGAGAACCTCCGGTTCGACAAGGGCGAGGAGAGCAACGACCCCGCCTTCTGCGCGGCGCTGCGCGCGCTCGCCGACGTCTACGTCAACGACGCGTTCGGCACGGCTCATCGTGCCCACGCGTCGACGGCGGGCGTCGCGCAGCTCTTCGCCGAGCGGGCCGCCGGACCCCTGATGGCGCGCGAGATCCATGCGTTGTCGAAGGTCAGAGACGACCCCGCGCGACCGTTCGTGGCCGTCGTCGGGGGGGCGAAGATCTCCGGCAAGCTGGAGACGTTGCAGTCACTTGCGTCCCTCGCCGACACGCTGGTCCTGGTCGGTGGAATGGCCAACACCTTCATGCTCGCCCAGGGGTTGCAGGTCGGCAGGTCGCTGGTCGAGGCGGACCTGGTGGACACGGCCCGGGAGATCCTCGCGACCGCCGGCGCCCGTGGCGCGACGGTCGTCCTGCCCTCCGACGTCGTCGTCGCGAGCGGCCTCGACGCCCCGGGCCGGGTGGTCCCGGCCGCCGCCGTCGGGCCCGAGGACATGATCCTCGACATCGGGCCGGCGGCGCGCACGGCGATCGCCGGAGTCCTCGCCGGCGCGCGCACCGCGTTCTGGAACGGCCCGGCCGGCGTCTTCGAGCGGGAAGCCTTCGCAGCCGGCACCCTGGCGATCGCCCAGGCGATGGCGGCGTCGACCGGGTTCACGGTGGTCGGCGGCGGCGAGTCGGTCGCCGCGGTCCATCAGGCCGGGGTCGCGGCCCGTCTCGGCCACGTCTCCACGGGCGGAGGCGCCTCGCTGGAGTTCCTCGCCGGCATGGTGCTGCCCGGCGTCGCCGTCCTCGGGGAGCCGTGATGCGCCGCCCGCTCGTCGCCGCCAACTGGAAGATGCACGGGGGTCCCGACGCCGCGGCGAAGTTCGTCGAGGTGATGGTCGCCCGCTTCGGCGACGACCCGAGCCGCGAGGTCGTGGTCTGCCCGCCGTTCACGGCGTTGCCGGCGGCGGCCATGATCGCCAGCGGCTCGGCGATCGCCGTCGGCGGCCAGAACTGTCACTGGGAGGACAAGGGCGCGTTCACCGGCGAGGTTGCGGCGTCGATGCTCGTCGAGCTCGGCCTCCGTTGGGTCATCGTCGGTCACTCCGAGCGACGGCAGTACTTCGGCGAGACGGACGCCACCGCGGCCGGCCGCGCCCGTGCCGCGCAGCGCGCCGGGCTGTCGGTCATCTACTGTCTGGGCGAGACGCTCGAGAAGCGCGAGGCCGGCGAGACGCTCGCCGTGCTCGAGCGGCAGAGCGCCGTGCTTGCCGGTCTCGATGCCGGAGGACTCGCGGTCGCTTACGAGCCGGTCTGGGCGATCGGCACCGGGCGCACCGCCACGGCGGCCCAGGCCGAGGAGGCGCACGCGTTCCTGCGCGGCCGGATCGGCGGTCTCCTCGGAACCGACGCCGCGGCGGCGCTGCGGATCCTCTACGGCGGCAGCGTCAAGGCCGACAACGCGGCCGAGTTGCTGGGCCAGGAGGACGTCGACGGGGCGCTCGTCGGCGGCGCCAGCCTTGACGCTGAGACGTTTTCCGCTATCATCCGCTGTGCTCCGGGCTTTACTGCCCGGCGTGAATGAGGTGTCCCGAGTGTACACGTTGCTCATCATCCTGTACGTCCTGGTCTGCATCTTCCTGATCCTGGTGGTTCTCCTCCAGCAGGGCAAGGGGGCGGACGTGGCGGCCGCCTTCGGTGGAGCGAGCTCGCAGACCGCCTTCGGCCCCCGCGGCACCACCACGCTGATGCACAAGCTGACCACCGGCTCCTTCGTGGTGTTCGTCCTGCTCTGCATCGGCCTCGCCGTGCTGACCGGACGACAGAGCGGCTCGGTGACCACCAAGCTGGCCCCGCCGACCGCGCCTGCCGCGGCCCCGAAGCCGGCCGACCAGGCGCCTGCCCAGGCGGCCCCGGCCCAGGCGGTCCCGGCGACGCCGGCACCGGCGGAATCGAAGTGACGATGCGTCTTCGTGCCGAAGTGGCGGAATTGGTAGACGCGCACGTTTGAGGGGCGTGTGGCGCAAGCCATACCGGTTCGAGTCCGGTCTTCGGCACCATTAGATACGGGGGGCTTCGCGGCCCCCCTTCCCTTTCCCCCGCCGCGAGTTGCCCCCCGTGCCCCCTGGCGCTCCGGCGAAGTAAATTCGCCTCCGCGCCCTGACGCGCCCCCTCCCTGCGCTTCGCGGCCCCCCTTCCCTTTCCCCCGCCGCGAGTTGCCCCCCGTGCCCCCTGGCGCTCCGCGGGAGTGAATCCCGCTCCGCGCCCTGACACACCCCCACCCTGGGCTTCGCGGCCAGCATCTGCAACGGGGGGGCCGGCTGCCCCCCTCACACCCTCCGCAGCCTCGTGCCCCCCGGTACCCCCGGCGCTCCAGGGACGCGACGGCACGCGGCGGGTTCGGGGGTGGCGAGTCGGGGGCGGGTCGCGCGTCGGTTCGACTTGACATACAATCTCGGGTACGACGCCATCGGTCCCGACGCGCGGGCGGTGCGGCACCGCAGAACGGCCGCGGGTCGAGGCGTCGTTGGAGTCTGTGATCGGAGACACAGTTGCAGGTTTTCCGGCGTGACTAGAATGAGCCACCAAAGGGGGCCAGAGATGAAGCGGATCCTCGTTGCTCTCCTCGCGTTGTCGATTGCGGGCACGGCCCTCGCCGTGGCACCGTCGACCGACCAGTACCTCGTGTCGGTGGCCAGGGTCCAGGGGCAATGCCCCGGCGGGATCTGCGCCCTGTTCCGCACCGACACCTGGATCTTCAACCCGTCGACGACCCAGACGGCCACCGTGACCGTCGATTTCCTCAAGCGCGACCAGGCCAACCCGGCGCCGTTCGCCACCAAGACGTTCATCGTGGCCGCCAAGGCGACGCTCGAGCTGGCCGACATCTTCAACAACCCGGCGGCGTTCAACATCGACCCGGCAACCGGCGGCTTCCACGTCACCTCGAACCTGCCGGTGGTGGTCACGGGGCGGATCTACGACGTCAACGTCGTCACCAACAAGGGCACGGGGACGGCGGGGCAGTACTATCCCGGCCTCGACACCCGGCTCGCGATCGGCAACGGGCAGTTCGTCGACGTGATCGGCACCGCCGAGGAGACCGACGTCTGGCGCACCAACCTGTCGATCATCGAGACCTCGGGCAGCGACGTGACTCTCAAGGTCGAGCGTCTCGACCCCGCGAACGGAACGGTCCTCGGCACCATCTCGAGCTACCTCGTCCGCGCGCGCGAAGCGAAGCAGATCAACAACGTGCTTGTCCAACCGGGCATGGGTGCGTCCCCGCTCGCGAACCAGCGGATCCGCGTGACCGGCATCTCCGGCACCGGCCGGGTTCTCGTGACCGCCTCCCGGCTCGACAGCCGGACCGGCGACCCGTACACCATCGAAATGACCACGCCGGCCGCGACCGGCCACACCACCGGGACGTTCGAGGGCGTGATCAACACCTCCGACGGGCAACGTGCGGATGGCGGCGTCCGCTTGGCGATCGGCTCCTCGGGCGTCACCGCCGTGGCTGGCATTGCCGGTCTCCCGTGCGGGTTCACGGTCGACTTCGACGCCACGTCGAACCCGCCCATCGCGCTGGGCTCCGACGGGACGTTCGCCGTCACCATCCCCAACGTCCCGTACGTGGACGGCACCACGACGGTCTTCACGATCACCTGGACGATCTCCGGAGCGCTCGACTCCACCGGGGTGATCTCCGGCTCCACCGTGCGGACCGTGACATCGGGCGGCGCCGGCACCTTTGCGTCGTGCAACGGCACGGTCGACCGTACGTGGCGGGCCGGATGGGTGGCCGACTGACCTCGCGGGACGCCACCGCGGAGCACCGATGCGGAGTTCTGCGCGGGGGGCAGGCGATCGAGCCTGCCCCCCGCTAACGTCGTGGAGAAACTCATGAAGACCAGAGACCTCCTCGCGCTCCCGATCTTGCTCGCCGCGACCTCGGTGTTTGCCGTCCTTCCGGGTACCGACGTATACCTCCCCTCGGTGGGTCGCGGCCAGGGCTTGTGCCCCGGGAACCCCCCGGTGTGCGCGCAGTGGCGTACCTCCGCCTGGGTGTTCAACTCCTCGACGACCGACAGCGCGACCGTCGACGTGGCATACCTCCGCCGCGACGCCGACAACCGGACGCCTCTGACCGAACAGATCGTGGTCGGACCGGGAGAGTCGCGGGAGCTCGACGACCTCTTCCAGTCGCTGTTCCACATCGATGGCGTCTACGGCGCGCTGCGCTTCACGTCGAACCGGCCGGTGGCGGTGACGGGCCGGATCTACGACGAGAACGTCCAGACCAACAAGGGCTCCGGGACAGCGGGCCAGTTCTTCCGCGGCGCCGACGGCCGTGAAGGGATCGGCACGGGAGAGTTCGTCGACCTCATCGGCCTCGCCCAGGACGACACCGGCGCGTGGCGGACGAACTTCGGCTTCGTCGAGACGACGGGCCAGCCCTGCACCGTCACCGTGCAGGCGTTCGACACGCTCGGCAACGCCCTCGGCGGCGCCCGCACCTTCTCGGTCCTGCCGTACTCCCAGCGACAGACCGGCATCCAGGAGATCCAGGGAGGCCCGGGCGAGAACCGCCGGCTGCGGGTCGCGGTGACCGAGGGCGCCGGCAAGGTTCTCGCGTTCGGCTCGCGAATCGACAACCGCACCGGCGATCCCTCGACCGTCGAGATGGCCGGTCAGGGACGGGACGGCGTGTACGTCGGCACCCTCGACAAGACCACCTACGACACGCCGATCTCGTTCACGGTGGCTGGCGGCGCCGTCACCCGCCTCGACGTGACGATCCTGGTGACCGCCGAGGACGTCGGCACCTGCCAGGGCGGCGAGCTGTTCCGTCTCCAGGGGTTGCTCGCTCAGCCCGTCGTCCTCGAGGACGGCGGCGGCTTCTCCTTCGTCGCCAGCGCCATCGTCGGCGGCGTCTCGGTGTCGCTCCAGGTCGACGGCGCCATCGCCGTCAACGGCTCGCTGGCGGGCACCGTCGAGACGACCTTGAGCAACGCGGGCACCTGCTCGGGGAGCAAGTCCTGGCCCATGGGCGGCGCGCGCCAGCCCTGATCGCCCGCCGTCGGCTGTCGAGCGCTCCCGATTCCCCATTCCTCGCGCTTGACTGAGGTGTGCCCCCAACGTATCGTGATGGGGCGTCGTCTGGCTAGGAACACGCGCTACACAGCAGTCGCACCGGGAAACCGATCTCCGGCAGTGCTCGTGTAGGCACGACATTGGGATCGAAGAAAGAGGAGGGAGCCCCGCATGTCCAGCGTACCGCCGCCCGCACCGCACACCACCACCCAGGAAAACAAGAAGCTCATCTGTGGCCTGCTGGGCATCCTTCTCGGCGGCCTCGGGATCCACCGGTTCATGCTCGGCGACACGAAGGGCGGGGTCATCCGCATCGTGATCACCGTGGTGACCTGCGGCGTCGGGTCCATCATCGGACTCATCGAGGGCATCATCTACCTGACCAAGACCGACCAGGAGTTCTACCAGATCTACCAGGTCGAGCAAAAGGCCTGGTTCTAGCGGGGTACCCGCCCGCGTTGCCGATCCCTGGCTTGGCCCGGGGGTGCATTCAGGCGACACCCGCCACCGATCCGCCAGGGGGCGACACGAACGATGCGATCGGTCGCCCGCTGGGTGGAGGTTCGGGCGGCGGGACGCGGCCGGTATCCCCGGCCGCCGCGGCCTCCGCTTGGCATTCCACGTTCGGCCGCCTAGAATGGCTGCAAACGTGCGTCGAATCGAGAGGGAGGAAGACCATGACGTTCCAGGATCCCGCCGGATCGGGCTTGCCGCCGACACCCCCGCCTCCGCCACCCCCCCCGCCGGCCGCGCCGGCCGGAGGTCAGGTTTCGAGCAACCGGTCGCTGATGGTCGTGCTCGCGTACCTGTGGTTGCTCGCCCTGGTGCCGCTGCTGACCGAGAAGGACGACCGCGAGGTGCAGTGGCACGCCAAGCACGGCCTCGTGCTGTTCATCGCCGAGATCGCGGCCTGGGCGGTGTACTGGGTCCTGACCATGATCCCCGGGGTCGGCTGCCTCATCCTGTTCGTGTCCCCGATCATCGCCCTGGGCTTCATCGTCCTGCGCGTCGTCTGCATCATGAAGGGGGTCAACGGCGAGCGGTTCATCATCCCCGGTGTGTCCGAGTTCGCCGACAAGTTCTGACCGTCCGGCCGCCCGGGCGGCCGAGCCCGAGGCATGAACGCCGAACCGAGTGACGTCCATGGGGCGCCCTCCCGTCGCACCGCGGGGAGGGCGCCCCACAGTCTCCGCCGTGTCGTCGCCGGTGCCTGTGTGCTCGTCGCCGCGCTGCTCGCTGTCGACGTGTCGCGCCCGCCCCGGCGTCAGGTCACCGCCCGGGTCGTGATCTCCCTGGCTCGGACCTACCAGCGGGCCGTGCCGGAGTCCGGTCCACTGCGCGGCAAGTGCCGCCTGACGCCGACGTGCAGTGCGTACGCGATCGAGGTCGTCCAGCGCTACGGTGCCTTGCGCGGGGGCTGGCTCGCCGCCCGCCGGATCCTCCGCTGCGGCCCGTGGACGCCGCGCGGGACGGTGGACCGGCCACCGGCGTCGCTACCCGAGTAGCCTGCGGTACACCGACTCGTAGCGGTCGACGATGGGGCCGGTCGAGAACTCGCGGATCGCCCGACCACGAGCCAGCTCCTTCTGCCGGGCGAGCTCGGCCTGATCCGAGAGCAACGTCACGACGCGCGCGGCCATCCCGGCGGTGTCGCCGATGGGCAGGACGAAGCCGCCTTCGCCTTCCGCAATCAGTTCGGGAAGACCCCCGGCGTTCGAGGCGACCACCGGGACCCCGCACGACATCGCCTCGAGTGCGGCCAGGCCGAAGGCTTCCTCCTCCGACGGCAGCAGGAACACGTCGCCGGCGCCGATCACCCCCTCGACCGGCGAGACGTTGCCGAGGAACTCGACCCGATGGGCGATCCCCTTCTCGCGCGTGAACCGCTCCGCGGCGGCGCGATCGGGGCCGTCACCGACCATCGCGAGGTGCGCAGGAATCCGCTCGAGCACCTTACGGAAGATCTCGACGACGTCCATGACCCGCTTGACCGGCCGGAAGTTCGACGCGTGGACCACGATCGGGGCGCCATCGGGTGACAGGCGGCGCCGGTGGGCGGCCGCGAAGTCACGGTCGCAGCGGTCCGGGTCGACGAAGTTCGGGATCACGTCGATGGGCTTGTCGATGCCGAGTCGCTCGTGGGTCTCCCGGGCGAGCGCGGCCGACACCGCGGTGACCGCGTCGGCCCGCTCGATGCCGAGGCGGACGATGGGGAGGAACGAGGGATCGGCGCCGACGACGGTGATGTCCGTGCCGTGGAGCGTGACCACGAGCTTCGGGCGGCCGCCGAGGATCTCGCGCGCCAGGTATGCCGAGATCGCGTGCGGGATCGCGTAGTGGACGTGGAGCAGCTCGATCCCGTGGTTGCGGACGGCGTCGGCCATCTCCGACGCGAGCGCCAGCGAGTACGGCGGATACTGCAGGAGCGGGTAGGCCGGCACGGTCACCTCGTGAAAGGTGACGCCAGGAGGCACGCGGCCGAGCCGGTAGGGGAGCGCGTAGCAGATGAAGTGGACCTCGTGGCCGCGCCGGGCCATCTCCAGGCCGAGCTCCGTGGCGACGGTTCCCGACCCGCCGACGGTGGGATAGCAGGTCACGCCGATCCTCATGGTCCCTTCCCTTCGCTCCCGGAGCCCGGGGTCCGGGGTCCGGGGTCCGACTCGTGCACGCCGAGCAGCCAGGCCAGCTCGGCGGCGGGCAGCGGCCCGATTGCGGTGAACGCCTCACCGTGCTCGACGCCTACGGTGTTGCCGGCGGCGCGGTCACGCCCGTCGATGGCGGCGAGGAAATGACCGCTCGCGAGATGCGTCGCGGCGCCCCCGGCCGGGTCGAACTGCGAGGCGTGGGCGGCGAGCGCGGCGCGCTTGCGCGCGTACGCCTCGGAGACGTCCACGACGATCGTCGGGGTGACGAGTTGCCTGGGCCCCGGATACGCCAGGGTCAGCCGCGGCCGCGCCGGCGGCCCCAGGTCGGGACGGAACTTCGCCACTCCGGCGAGGACCGTGGCGCGGCCGAGCAGGGCCGCGGTTGCCGCATGGTCGGGGTGGGGATCGCCGGCGTCGGGGCCGAGCACCGCCCGTGGCAACGCCTCGCGAAGGACCGCGACGAGGGACGCGAGCTGGTCGGGATCGTCGGCCGCGAGGTGCCCGTCGGGAAGGCCGAGGCAGCGTCGCCAGGCGGCCCCGAGGGCGGCTGCGGCGGCCTCCGCCTCGCGGCGACGGGTCTCGACGTCGCCCCGGGTGCCGAGCTCGCCGGCGGTGAGGTCCACCATGCCGACCGTGTGCCCCGCACCCGCCAGACGGGCAATCGTGCCGCCGCACCCCAGCTCGATGTCGTCGGGATGCGCGCCCACGGCGAGGACGTCGCACCGGCTCACCACGACCCGCCCTCCGACCAATGGAGCAGGTGCATGCCAGGGTCGGTGGGGTCGATGGCGTCGGCGAGCTGACGCGGCCACTCGAGCCCGAGGCGCAACAGCGGCGCGAGCACCGAGAGGTGCCTCTCCTGGGGCTTGCCGTCCGGGCGGAGGAACGCCCGGAGCTTGCGCCATCTCGTCATCTCGACCTCCGCGGTGCGCGCCGCCGTGCCTTCGAGGCGCTCCTCGAGCCACTGCAGCCCACCGAGGAGCCTGGTGCGGGTCGCCTCGACATCGGCGCGCAGTGCCGGCAGCTCGCCGGCCGCTTGTGCCTCGACCGCCTTCAAGCGCCGCTCGATCAGAACCGCGGTGGCGTGGAGGTTCTTCCGCACCCCGGAGCCCGGCAGGAGCCGTCGCGGCAACCGGTCGTGCAACAGGTCGGCAGGGGCGAGGCCGAGCTGCGCGGCCAGGCGCCGGTCCGCGCCGGTGACCACGGTGACGTGCGGCCGCAACCTCCACTCCGGTCGTCCGATCCCGGCCAGCGCCCAGATCTCAAGCGCCTGGGCGTGGTAGGCGAGCTCCGCGCCGCCGAGCATCGAGATCGCAGTGTCGAGGGCACCGTCCTGCAGCACCGGACGGAGCCAGGCGTTGGGCAGGAACCGCTCGGGGTGAGCGGAGAACTCCTCCACGACCTTCGCAGGGCACGCCCCGCCGCGAGTGGCGATCCCCTCGCGGCGCCCGTCGACCCGCCGGAATACGGGCAGCTTGGCCTTGGCGAGGTGAAGCGGGACCGCCCAGCCGCGGCGTCGCATGGCATCCGCACCGGCTTCCAGCGCGGCCCAGGCCTCGGGGAGACGCTCGAGCACCCGGAGCACGGGGACCGAGCCCGCCCTGGCCACCTCCTCTTCGCACGCGTCCACGATCACGACGCCGAGCCCGGCCAGCAACGGGGCGAGGAAGCGGGCCGTCGCGTCGCCGAGCGCCGAACCGGGGAGGTAGCAGCGCGCGGCGTGGTCGAGCGCGGCGCGGGCGTGGTCCGATGGCGCCCGTTCGCCGACCGCTGCGAGGAGGCTGGCGCACGCACCGGAGAGCCGCGCGGCCGCGGCCGTCTCGGCCCCCCGGGACCAGCCGTCCTCGCGGGCGGCGAGGACCTGCTCGCCGGCCGCGACGCGCGCCCAGCCCATCTCCGGCAGGTCGTCGTCGGCGGTCGCCAGCCAGAAGAAGCCGACCGCTTCACGGCCCGCCGCGCGCCGGCGGCGGACCTCGGCGGCCACCGCGCAGGCCTTGACCAGCGACAGCAGCGGGCCACCCAGGAGGCCGGGCTGCTGGCCGGTGACCACGACCTCGGCCCCGGCGAGCCAGCGCGACAGCTCGGAGTCCACCTCGTTGCCCCAGGCTCGATTGCCGGAGGCCAGCGCCGCGGCGAGCGCCCGGCTGCGCGGCGGGCGCGGCCCCGCGGTGGCGGCAAACTCCGCCTCGCCGCGCGCGACGGCCATCGCCTGGGGGTGGACGGTGGCCCACTCGGGCAGGGGGACGAGGTCGGGAGACGGTCTGTCGTGCACGTTCCGAGGGTAGCGCGCCGGCCCGGTGGGCGCCAGACGGCGCTTGAGACTCCGGCGCCGGGCAGCTACCCTGCGGTGGCGGAAGGCGGCCTGCCGTCACGCGCGTTGTCAGGACCGTGACCGGCCGGCCATCCCGGTCCGGCGCTCCGGTCGCGACGGCCGGGACGACTGCATGAAAGGACTCTCGATGCCGATGACCCGGCGAACACCTGCCGTCCTCGTTCTCGCCCTCACCCTGCTCGCCGCCCGCCCCGCGCGCCCACAGGGTCCCGGCTCCCTCGATGCCGTGCAGCGCCGGCTCGCCCTGGAGCGACTGGCGGTGGCCGGAAGCGCGATGTACGTGGCGGCGCACCCCGACGACGAGAACACCGCGATGCTCGCCTGGCTGGCCCAGGGGCGGAAGGTACGCACCGCCTACCTGGCGCTGACCCGCGGCGACGGCGGGCAGAACCTCATCGGCTCCGAGCAGGGCGCCGAGCTCGGGGTGATCCGCACCGAGGAGCTGCTGGCCGCCCGGAAGATCGACGGCGCGGAGCAGCTCTTCACCCGCGCGATCGACTTCGGATACTCCAAGACCGCCGAGGAGACGCTCGCGATCTGGGGGCACGACGAGATCCTCGCCGACGTGGTGTGGGCGATCCGCGTCTTCCGCCCGGACGTCCTCATCACCCGCTTTCCAGCCGACAGCGACGGGGGTCACGGCCATCACACCGCGTCCGCCCGCCTCGCCGTCGAGGCGTTCACAGCCGCGGCCGACCCCCGCCGCTTCCCGGATCAACTCGCCTTCGTGCGGCCGTGGCAGGCCACGCGTCTGCTGTGGAACGCCTGGCAGCGTCCCGGCGAGGCGCGCCCGACCGACGCTCCACCCGCCCTCACCGTCGACCTCGGCGCCTACGAGCCGCGCCTGGGCCGGTCGTACGCCGAGCTCGCGGCGGCCGCCCGGAGCATGCACAAGAGCCAGGGGTTCGGTGCGGCGCCGCGTCGGGGCGCCCTGCCCAACGACCTCCAGTACGTGGCCGGCGCTCCCTTCACGACCGATCTCTTCGACGGCGTCGACCTGACGTGGAGGCGGTTCGCCGGCGGCGAGGCGGTCGCGACGGCGCTGGCGCGCGCGGCGGCGGTGTGGCGCGACGACGACCCGGCGGCCGCGCTCCCCGCCCTGCTCGATGCCCGGGACGCGATGGGCTCGCTGCCGCCAGATCCGCTGGTGTCCGCCCGCCTCGCCGAGCTCCTCGAGCTGATCCGCGCGTGCTCCGGGCTGTGGGTCGAGGCGACCACCGGGCAGGCCGCGATCTCGCCCGGGGCCACGGTGAATCTGACCGCGACGGCGATCAACCGGGGCGGCATCCCGGTCCGACTGCGGCAGATCGAGGCACCGCACGACGGGGTGACGCCGGTGGACGCCGACCTTCCCGCCAACCAGGCGGTGAGTCGGGAGCTGACGGTGACGCTGCCGCGCGACGTCCCGGTCAGCCACCCCTACTGGCTGGCGGCGCCCACCGCCGGAGGCCGGTACCAGGTCGCCGATCGCCGCCTCATCGGCACGCCCCGCAACCCACCGCCGCTGCACGTGGGGTTCGTCCTCGCGTTGGCCGGCCGGGAGGTCACGCTGACCGCCCCGGTGCTCTACCGCTGGACCGATCCGGTCGAGGGCGAGCGGGTTCGCGACCTGGTCGTCGAGCCCCGCGTGACCGTCAACCTCGAGCCCGGCGTGCTCATCTTCCCCGACGCCGCCCCGCGGACCCTGCGGGCGGTAGTCCGGGGCCACGCGGGTGAGGTCGCCGGCAGCGTGCGTCTGGACGCTCCCCAGGGCTGGCGCGTCGAGCCCGCCGAGGCGCCGGTTTCGTTCTCGAAGGCCAACGAGGAGATGCGGCTCGCCTTCACCGTCACGTCGCCGGCCGGCGGCGGCACCGCCAGGCTCGTGGCGACCGTGCGAACCGACCGGGACGAGCCGGCCCGGGCGCTGGTCGGCATCGCGTACCCGCACATCCCGGCGCAGGCGCTCTTCCCCCTCGCCGTCGCGAAGCTCGTGCGGGTCGACGCGCGGCTGCCGGTCCGCCGCATCGGCTACGTCATGGGGTCCGGCGACGAGGTGCCGGCGGTGCTGCGCCAGCTCGGGGCCGAGGTCACCCTGCTCGACGACGACGCCCTGGAGACCGCCGACCTGGCTCGCTACCAGACACTCGTCGTCGGGGTGCGCGCCTTCAACACGCGGCCGCGCCTCGCCTTCGTCCAGGACCGCCTCCTGGACTGGGTCCGCGCCGGCGGGACGCTGGTCGTCCAGTACCAGGTCAGCCGCGGCCTGGTCACCGACCGACTCGGGCCGCTGCCCCTCAAGCTCGGGCGCGGCCGGGTCACGGATGAGACCGCGGAGGTCGTGCTGTTGGCGCCGACCGACCCGGTGTTTTCGACGCCCAACCGGATCGGCGCCGCCGACTTCGCCGGCTGGGTCCAGGAGCGCGGGCTGTACTTCGGCGAGAGCTGGGACGAGCGCGTCACGCCGCTGCTGGCCATCGCCGACCGCGGTGAGAAGCCAGAGTCCGGTGCGCTGCTCGTCGCCCGGGAGGGCCGCGGTCGCTTCGTCTACACCGGCCTGGCGTTCTTCCGCCAGCTCCCGGCCGGGGTGCCCGGTGGGATCCGGCTGTTCGCCAACCTGCTGGCCCGGGAGGACGGGCGTGACTGACGACCGGGTGTCGTCCCCCAGCAGCCCCGAAGAGCCGCCGCCATTCGGCGGAAGCTGGCAGCGGCTCTACCTGCTGGTCGCCGCCAACCTTCTCGTCTGGATCGCCGGGTTCGCGGTGTTCACGCGGGCCTTCCGGTGACGCCGCTCGACTGGATCGTGCTGGCCACCTGGCTGGCTTTCGCCGTCGCCTACGGGGTGTGGCGCGGCGGGCGCCCGCGCGACGCGGAGGGCTACCTGCTCGCCGGCAAGGCGATGCGCTGGCCGACGGTGGCGCTGTCGATCATGGCCACCCAGGCCTCGGCGATCACCTTCCTGTCGACGCCGGGCCAAGCCTACGCGGACGGCATGCGCTTCGTCCAGTTCTACCTCGGCCTGCCGCTCGCGATGATCGTCCTATCGATCACCGCCGTTCCCCTGTACCACCGCCTCAAGGTCTTCACGGCGTATGAGTTCCTCGAGCGCCGGTTCGACGCCAAGACGCGCACCCTGACCGCCGCGCTGTTCCTCACCCAGCGGGGACTGGCGGCCGGGCTGACCATCTACGCCCCGTCGCTCATCCTCTCGGTGATCCTCGGCTGGGACATCGGCATCACGATCGCCGTGATCGGCGGGCTCGTGGTGATCTTCACCACCTCGGGCGGGACCCGCGCGGTGAGCCGGACCCACGTCCTGCAGGCGTCGGTGATCCTCGCCGGCATGGCGGCGGTCTTCGTCGCGCTCGTCGCCCAGTTGCCGGCCGACATCTCGCTGCTCGACGCCGTCCGCGTCGCCGGCAAGGCCGGCAAGCTCGAGGCGATCAACACGTCGTTCGACCTCCGTGACCGCTACACGCTGTGGTCCGGCCTCCTGGGCGGCTTCTTCCTCATGCTCTCGTACTTCGGCACCGACCAGTCCCAGGTTCAACGCTACCTCGCCGGTGCCTCGGTGCGCGAGAGCCGCATGGGGCTGCTCCTCAACGGCCTGCTCAAGGTGCCGATGCAGTTCGTCATCCTCTTCGTCGGCGCCTGCGTCTTCGCCTTCTACCAGTTCGCCCGGCCGCCGGTCTTCTTCAACCCCGTCGAGGTCGCCAAGGTGCGCGCCTCGGCGCAGTCGGCCCGGTTCGCGGACGCCGAGGCTCGCTACGCCGGCGCCCTCGCGGAGCGGGAAGCCCGGGCCCGCGAGCTGGCGGTCGCGCTGCGCTCGACCGACGGGGCCGCCCGGGACGCCGCCACGACCGAGTTCCGGCGGGCGAGCGCCACGGCCGACGCGGTGCGCCGGGAGGCCGTCGAGCTGATCACGGCGACCGATCCCGGCGCCAACGCCTCGGACACCAACTACGTCTTCCTCACCTTCGTGGTCAGCCGCGTGCCGGCCGGACTGGTCGGGCTGATGCTGGCGGCGGTTTTCGCGGCCTCGATGAACTCGACCTCGGCCGAGCTCAACTCCCTCGCCGCGACCACCGTCGTCGACGGCTATCGCCGCTTCGTGCGCCCCGAGGCGAGCGAGCGGCAGGTGGTCCGGGTCTCGCGGTGGGCGACCGTGGCGTGGGGCGGGTTCGCCATCGCTTTCGCCGAGTCGGCCAGCCGCCTCGGCTCGCTCGTCGAGGCGGTCAACATCCTCGGATCGCTCTTCTACGGCACGATCCTCGGCGTCTTCCTGGTCGCCTTCTACCTGCGCCGCGTGTCCGGCACCGCGACGTTCGTGGCCGCCATCGGCGCCGAGGCCGCGGTGATCGCGTGCTTCGTCCTGACGCCGATCTCGTTCCTCTGGTACAACGTGGTCGGCTGCCTCGTGGTCCTCGGCGTGGCGCCGTTGATCGACCTCACGCTCCGGCCCCGTCACGCCGTGAGCTAGCGTCGGGGCAGCCCTCGCGGCCGCCCATCGGCCCAGATCCTGGTTCGAGAAGGGCGGGGACGAGCCCCGCCCTACCCGTTCGTCGTCACTTCTGCCAGTCGGCGAGGGCGCGCTCGGCGGGTGCCGTGTCCGACGGGGGCTGCGCCGCCTTGCCCAGCTCGATCGCCTTCCTGGCCAGCGCGATCGCCTCGGCCTTCTTGCCGGTTGCGGCGAGTAGGCGGGCCTTGGTGAAATAGTTGAAGTAGGTCGGGCTGATGGCGATCGACTTGTCCGCCCAAGTCGTCGCCTCGTCGAGGCTGACGTTGTTGTCGGCGCAGAACGCCGCGGCGCGGGCCGGCGTCCGCCAGTCGTCGGCCTTCAGCCCGCCCATCGCCTTGCGGGCGTCGGCGAGCACCTTGCCGACCACGTCGACCTTGACGGTGAAGGCGACGGCGAGCTTCTCCCACGCCAGCTCCACCTCGGTCGCACTCTCGGTGGTGCTCGGGAAGGAGAACGTCATCCGCTCGGTGAACGGGACCTCCCGGGGCTTCGCCTCGACGCGCAGGACGTCGTCGGCCTGCTTGTACTCGTAGGCGCCCCACTGCTTGGCGCCCTTGTTGAAGACGAACGCCCAGCTCTCCTTGCCCGGAACGGTGAACAGCCCGTAGGTGCCGGCGGTGAGCGGCTGGCCGTCCACCGTCACGTCGGTGGAGAAGGTGATCGTCGTCGCCTCGTTGGCGCCGGTGCGCCACACCTGGTCGTAGGGCACCAGGGCGCCCCAGATCGGCCGGCCCTTCACGCCGGGACGGCAGTAGGCGATCGTCACGTCGGTCAGGCCGACGACCTGCGAGACCGTCGCCTTCGGGCTCGGCCGCGGCAGGTCGAGCTGCGCCGTGGCGAACGACGCGATGGCGAGGGCGAAGACGGCGATGGCCGTCACGAGTAGGTTCTTCCGGCTCATGGAACACCTCCTGATCAGTTGAGAATAAGTCGCGACGGCCGTCCCGTCAACCGCACCTCCGATCGCCGGGGGAGCCGCGGACCAGCTCCCGTCGTAATCGGGATCCGCCAGGTTCGGTGCCTGCCGGGGCGGCTGCGGGGAGAGCGTCGGCAGGAGCAGCGCGCTCCGCTCCGCGCAGGAGTCGTAGACGCCGAGGGGGTCCCCGGTGCGAGCCTCCGCGGCGCCGGGACAGAAGCCGAGTAGTCGCTCGTCCGCGGGCCAGGCGTAGGTCAGCTCGAGGAGCGCCGAGAGCAGGCGGTTCTCGTTCCAGGTGCGGGCGACGACCCGCCCGAAGCTCGCGGCGAATCCCCGCGCCCCCGGCCGGGATCTCCTCAACGGCGCCGATGGCGACGAGTTCGCCGAGGAAGGTCGTGACGCCGGCGGCGGTAACCCAACCACTGCCGTTCTGTACAACTACTTCGGCGACCCCATGATCCGATTGCGTTCGCTCCCCCCACCGCCGCCGCCGGAACCAGGCGGGGATCCAGGAGCGCCCTGATGACCAAACCTCTCGACAACTCGAAGACGGCCGGATCGCCGGGCACGTCGGGCCAGACAGCGGGTGATCCGACCGTCCAGCCTCGCTACGAGCGGCCCCGCATCACCTTTCAGGAGCCGCTCGAGGTCATGGCGGTCGTCTGCACGCCCGGCAAGACCAATCTGGGCAACTGCTCACGGGGACCGATCTCGTCCTGAGCCTCGACGCACAAACCCGGCGGCGCCCGCGAACCCATCGCGGGCGTCGCTGCTGTGTCAGGGACGTCGCGGTCACCCCTTCCTGAGCACGTGACGTAGCGTCAGCTCTGTGGTGCAAGCCCTCTGGTATCCTCATTCAATGCAGCTTTCAGGAGCACGCAACGGCACCGGGGGCGCCGGGATGCCGCTGACGCTTTCCGACCTGCCTCTCACGGCGCTTCTCTTCTATCTCGCAGAGCGCAGCGCGTCCGGCACGCTCTCAGTCGTCGCGCCGCGTCACCGCAAGAAGCTCTACCTGGTCGAGGGGCTTCTCGCGGGCATCACTTCGGACAACCCACGCGACCTGCTCGGCCACTTCCTCATCGGCTGGGGGATGATCAACGAAGAGCAGCTCTCGGAGGCAATGCGCATCCAGGATCGGCACGGGTCCACGGTTGGCCAAATCCTTGAGCAGATGGGCGCCGTCGATCCCTCCGAGCTCGCAAAGGCACTGCAAGCACAGGCGGAAGAGGCGGTCCTGGATCTCTTCCAGCAGCCCCTCAAGGACGTCTGGTTCCTCGAAGACTCGCTGCCGGCCGATCGTCCGCTCAGCCTCCGGCTCGCGTTGCCCGCGCTTGTCCTCGAGGGCGTCCGGAGGCGGCAGCGGTACGACGAGATCTGGCGGGCGTTGGGCGGGCTGGACGTGATCCCGGAGGCGGTCCCTACTCCGGCCATGCCGCCGATGTCCTCGCGGGAGCGGCACATCCTGTTCGAGATCGACGGGACACGCGACGCCGAGGAGGTTGCCCTCGTCTGCCACGTCTCCCCGTTTCAGGTACACGACCTCATCGAGCGAGGGGTCCGCGAGGGCTTCATCACCGTGACGAGGAAGGTGGGGACGGCATCGTCTCACAGCACCGCGACACTGGTTCAGGAGGCCGACGCTGCCCTCGCGAGAGGAGACCTGCGGCGCGTCTGGGACCTGCTCGAGACCCTGCGTGCAACGGACAACGACAAGCCGACGCTGCTCGAGGTCGGTCGAATCGAGCGGTTTGTCGAGGAAACGCTCGCTCAGCATCGCATCTCGGGCGTGCTGATCCCGCGACTGGCCAAGCCGGAGGGACTGGCGGCAGTGCCTGTCCTCCGGCCCAGCGAGGCGTTCGTGCTTTCCCGGATCAACGACCTGTGGAGTCTGCGGGAGATCGGTCGGATCGCTCCCGTTGGCGACCTAGAGTTCGGCATCATCGTCGTCACGCTGCAGCAGCGCGGCCTCATCGAGCTTCGCCATCCCAAGGGTGGACCAGCCGTTCCCTGAGCGACCCGCCCCCGACACCCACGCAGCCGCTGGAACGAACCCGCCGTTGCAGTTCCGTCGTAGAGCTTAACCGCGTCCGCTCCGGAGAGCCACGGGACGAGGACCTGGTGCTGGTCCCGTACGGCCTGGTCGAGGGCCGCGTGTGCCTGGGGCGGGAAGACGCGAGCGGCGAGACATCCTGCCGCGAGATCGTCGCCGTGGTACGCCTCGACGACCGGGTCACGGCGAGCAGCCGCGATGGGCGATTCTCGTTCTCCAATGTCACGCCCGGACCCCACGTCGTCAGCCTCGAGACCTCGCGGCTCGGACGGGGGTTCGAGGCCGTGGGGCCCGTCTCCGTGGAGGTGGATGTACCGGCGGAGGGAGCTGCTCCGGCCGTTTCGTTCCGCGTCCGGAAGACGCCACGGGCTGTCGTCTGGAAGTGACCCAGCGCGCTGGCCTCCGTCTGTCGGCTGCCCTGGCGCCGGGCCGCCGCTCATCGATCCGATGTCACCAGGCCCTCGCGAATGGCGTACCTGACGAGGTCCGCGATGCTGCGCAGCCCCAACTTCCTCATCAGGTTGGCGCGGTGCGTCTCGATGGTCTTGACGCTAACGCCGAGGACCCGGGAGGTTCGCTTCGTCGAGGCTCCCTCGGCGAGGGCCTGCAGCACTTCGCGCTCTCGCGGCGTGAGAGTCGAGAAGACGGTGTGCGCGGCAGGATCGAGCCGATCCAGGTAGCTGCGGACCACCGCGCCGGCGACCTCAGGGCTGAGGAAGGTCCGCCCTTCAACGGCTGTCGTGATCGCGGTCATCAGCTCCAATGCGGTCGCGGTCTTGACGAGAAAACCCGTCGCGCCGGCACGGAGGCTGTCCGCAACGCAGCGCTCATCGGAGTGAGCCGAGAGTATGAGGACCTTGCTGTTCGGGACCCCGGACTGTATCCGCATGGTCGCCTCGATGCCGTTGAGCCCCGGCAGGGAGATGTCCATTAGGACCAGGGATGGCTGAAGGGCGACAGCCATCGCCACCCCCTCGCGGCCGTCCCCCGGTCACCGACGACCTCCATGCCCGGCTGTCCCTCGAGCAGCGCCCGCAAGCCATCGCGCACCAGCTTTTGGTCCTCGACGATGAGGATCCTGATCTTCATCCGTGTGATCCCCCGGGCCCCGCCGACATAGTCCCCGTCTGTCTGGAGCTCCTCGCATCGAACGTGCCTATGATCATACTTTTGTCGGCCTCGCGCCGGTCGTGGGCGAGACAGCCGGCCAACCGCGCGCACCACGTGGGTCGACCGACTGCCGGCCCGACCGCCTCGCCGGGTCACCCGACGGAGCACGACCTTCGGTTCAGGCATCGCTCTTCGGCGGCTCGGCCAAGGCCACCGACAGCTCGCGGGCGAGCGCGTTGATGTCGAAGGGCTTCTGAAGAAACCGCATGCTGCCGTCGTTGACCCCGCGCCGCACTGACTCGTCCTCCGTGTAGCCCGACATGAACACGATCCTCGCCTGTGGCCACCGCAGCGCGAGCCGGCGCGCCAGCTCCGGGCCATCGATGCCCGGCAGCATGAGATCAGTGAGCACCAGGTCCGGAGCAGGGGTGCTGCCCAGGGCTTCCACCGCTTCGCCGCTGCCCGTGGAGATCACCTCGTAACCGAGGAACTCGAGGAGCTCGACGAGGCCCTTGCGCGCGCCCTCTTCGTCCTCCACCACCAGCACCCGCTCGCCATGCCCGCGGGGCAGTATTGCCTCGCCGCTCGGCTCGCGGGAAGTCGCGTCTCCCGCCGACGCGGCCGGGAACGTGACGCGAAAGCGGCTACCCCTTCCCAGGCTGCTCTCGACCTCAATGCGGGCGCCGTGCTGGCCCACGATCCCGTGGACGACCGACAGGCCCAGGCCGGTCCCCTTCCCCACGTCCTTCGTGGTGAAGAACGGCTCGAAGAGGTGCTGCCGCACCTCCTCGCTCATTCCTGCGCCGTCATCCTCGACCTCGACCCAGGCGTCGCCATCGCCACCAGTCCGGACGGTCAGCGTCCCCCCCGAAGGCATGGCGTCCTTGGCGTTGACTGCCAGGTTCATCAGGACCTGCTGGACCTGCCCGGCATCGCCTTCGATCCACAGCTTCTGCGGAGCGATCTCGACCGTGAGCCTGATGTTCTCCGGGATGAGCCGCCGGAGCATGACGCCTGCAGCGCCGACGACCTCGCCGAGATCGAGGCGGCTCTTCTCGACCAGTTTTCGACGGGAGAAGAGCAAGAGCTGCTGGGTGAGGCTAGCACCCCGCCGGATCAGGGCCTCGAGCTCGCTCGAGGTCCTGACCAACTCCGCAGAAGGCGCCCGCAAGCGCAGAACTTGGGCCAGCGACATCATTGCCTGCAGGATGTTGTTGAAGTCGTGCGCCACGCCACCGGCGAGCCGACCCACCGCTTCCATCTTCTGCGCTTGAATGAGCTCCGCCTCCAACCGCTTGCGCTCGGTGATGTCCTGCTTGACCGCAATGAAGTGGCGAATCACACCCGTTGCATCGCGCACCGGGGTGATGGTCATCTCCTCCGGGTAGAGCGTGCCGTCCTTGCGCCGGTTGACCAACTCGCCGTGCCACGCCGAACCCGCGGTGATCGTTCGCCACAGCTCCCGGTAGTACCCTTGGTTCTGGAGTCCGGACTTGAGAATGCGGGGGCTCGCGCCTCGCGCCTCGTCCAACGGGTATCCGGTCAGCCACGTGAAGGCCGCGTTGGCCCACTCGATCCGGCCTTCAGGATCGGTGATGACAATTGCGTTCGCCGCAGCCTCCAAGGCATTGTCCCGCAAGGTAAGCTCGTCCTCGGCCCGGGCCCGCTCGGTCACGTCCTCAAGACAGAGGAGCACGCGGGGGTTGTTCCCAGCCTCGAGCCTGGCCGTTGCCCCGAGAAGAGCGATCTCCCGTGATACGCCTGCCCGGACCAGAACCGTCCGCCGCTCGATCCCCCGGTGGACCCGCCCGGTCGTCAGCGTGTCCTCTAAGGCCAGGCGGAGCGCGCAATCCGCGCAGTCCGGCCCGAAGCCGCAACCGCGCGGATCGTCAAGGGCGTGAATGCACCCAAGCATGCCGCACGCACGGTCCTCCTTCAGCTCGGCTTCGGACCGCCCGGTCAGCGCCTCGAACGCCGGGTTCGCGTACAGCACCCTGCGCTCCGCATCGACGACGCACATGAGGACAGGGGCGTGGTCGTAAACCGCTCGGAGTTCCTCTCGGCTGCGCTCGAGGGCTGCGAACGCGCGCTTCTGCTCAGTGACGTCGAGCACCGTGAACGTCACGCCCCTGCCGTGGTCTCGCAGGTCGATGGGCGTTGAGCTGAGGACGACGTCGATGATCTCGCCGTTCTTGCACCGCCAGCGGGTCTCGACGGTTCCGGTCCCGACCCCGGCGATCTGGCGGTACTTCTCCCGCCCGACGAACTCGTACTCCTCGTCGCTCGGGTAGAGCAACCTGGCGTTTTGACCCAGCAGCTCGTTCCGCGTGTATCCGGTGATCTGGCACAACCGGTCGTTGGCCTCGAGAATGACGCGCTCACGGACGAGCCCGATTCCGACCGGCGCAGCTCGGAAGATGCTGGCCAGCTTCTCGTTCCCTGCCTGCAACGCCGCTGCCGAGGCCTTTCGTTCCATCAGCAGCCGCCACTCACGGAGCGTGCCCTCCACGGTGCGCGGCATCGCGGCGAAGGCTTCGGGGGACTTGACCACATAGTCCAGCGCTCCGGCCTTCAGGGCTTCGACCGCCGTCTGTTCGTCGCCGAAGCTCGTCATCACGACAACGGGAAACTCGGCGGCTTCCGCCCCAGCGGCCAGGGCCTCGATCGCGCGGCCATCCGGAAGCTTCAGGTCGATGACGGCGATTGCGGGCGGGCGGGCGGCAACCGCTTCGTGGAACGCACGCAGCGACCCGACCACCCGGACGACGGCGTCCGGGACGGTGACGGCGAAAGCTCGGCGAATCGCCTCCGCGTGGGCGGCTTCGTCCTCGACGATAAGGAGGTCGAGCGCGGGTGCGCCCGAACCTCGTGGCGAGCCCTCGGAACGGCTCATCGCGGCCTATCCAGGACCGAGCGCAGCTCCCGGGCCAGGGCCGTCATGTCGAAGGGCTTCTGCAAGAAGCGTAGACTGCCGTCGTCCACCCCGCGGCGTACGGCCTCGTCCTCCGTGTATCCCGACATCAGGACGGCCCTCATCGCGGGCCAGCGCACCTTGAGATCCGATGCGAGCTCCGAACCGCCGAGGCCAGGGAGCATCAGGTCCGTCAGCAGGACGTCGGGTGACTCCTCGGCCGGAAGCATGCTTGCCTCCTCGCCACTACCCACCGCCGTCACCTGGTAGCCGAGCAGCTCGAGCAACTCGGCAAGCCCCTTGCGAGCGCCCTCCTCGTCCTCGACGACGAGCACCCGCTCGCCGTTCCCACGCGGCAGCTCCGTCTCGCCGCTCGGGTCCTTGCTGGTCGCCTCCGGGGCCGAGACGGCCGGGAGGATGACGCGGAACCGGCTGCCCTCGCCCGGCGCGCTCTCGACCTCGATCCGCCCGCCGTGCTGCTCGACGATCCCGTGCACGACCGACAGGCCCAGTCCCGTCCCCTTTCCCGTCTCCTTGGTCGTGAAGAACGGCTCGAACAGGTGCGCCCGCAAGGCCTCGTCCATTCCGTGGCCGGTGTCGATCACCTCCAGCACCGCCTCGCTCACCAGGCCGCTCGAGCGAATGGTCAGTGTGCCGCCACCGGGCATCGCGTCCCTCGCGTTGACCGCCAGGTTCATCAGCACTTGGTGGAGCTGCCCCGCGTCGCCATCCACCCACAACCGTTCCGGCGCGTTGTCGACGATGAGCCGGATGTTCTCGGGAATCAACCGGCGCAGCAGCACGCTCGCCGCGCTGGCCAGCTCGCCCAGGTCCAACCGCCTCCGCTCCGCCACCTGCCGCCGCGCGAAGAGGAGCAACTGCTGCGTCAGGCCCGCACCACGCTGGATGAGGGACTCGACGTCTCCCACGACCTTGGCCAGGTCCGACGACCCGGCTCGTAGCCGCAGCACCGTCGCGAGCGACAGCATCGCCTGCAGGATGTTGTTGAAGTCGTGTGCCACCCCGCCCGCCAGCCGCCCAACCGCCTCCATCTTCTGCGACTGCAGGAGCTGCGCACGGCTGTGCACCAACGCTTCCTCCGCCCGCCTGCGTTCGGTGATGTCTTGAATCGTCCCGCGCATCTTCAGCGGGCGTCCTTGGGCATCACACTCCAGCCTGCCCAGTCCGTGAACCCAACGCACGGCCTGATCGCTCGGACGGACGATGCGGTACTCCTTGTCGAATGTCTTCCCCGTGCCGACGACCTCGTTCGCGAAGTAGTCGACCATCATTGCGCGGTCATCGCGATGGATGAGAGCCGCCCACCCCTCAACCGAGCGGTCGTAGGCCTCATCCACGCCAAAGACCGAGTCCAGCACGTCCGACCCTGCCCACCGTCCGGCGGCGATATCCAGGACGTAGCTGCCCAGTCCCGCGATGCGTTGCGATTCTCTGAGCATCTCCCGGCTCTCGCGCAACGCCTCGTCGGCGCGCCTGCGCTCCGTGACATCACGCCAGACGCAGTGGTAGACGGGCTGCCCGAGGATCTCGGTGACCTGCGCTGTGACGTGAACGTCCCTGATTCCCCCGTCTTTCGCGCGCTGGTGGGTCTCGAAGTCGCTGCGCCCTGCGCTGATGACCCTGGCGATGGTCGATCGCGTCTCATCTGGTGTCTCCGAGTCCTCGAGATCGAAAATGCTCAGACGGGCGAACTCCTCGCGCGAGTAGCCCAACTGCCGGTGCGCCGCTTCGTTGAATTCGAGCGGGCGCGCCGTTCGCGGATCGAGCACCACGATGCCGTCAGGAGAATGCTCGAACAACAGGCGGTAGCGGGTTTCGGCCTCGCGCAATGCCGTCTCCGCCCGCTTGCGTTCGGTGATGTCGCGAATCGCCGCGATGTGGACCGGCCGCCCCCGGTTGGTGAAGAACCGTCCCGTGATCTCGACCGGAAACTCGGTTCCGTCCTTCTTCCGATGAACTCGCAGAGGAACGGTGATCACGTGGTCGGAGATCACCGGCGTGCCGTGGGTGACCCGTTGCGTCTCCTCCGGCTGGGCCGACAGGTCGGTGTTCCTCTTGGCCAGCAACTCCTCGCGGCTGAACCCATACAGCGCCGCGGCCGCGCCGTTGGCTTCCAGGATGCGGCCGGTCTCGTTGTCGATCAGGAGGAGGGCGTCGGATTCCATCTCGACAAGCTGGCGATAGCGCTCCTCGCTCTCCTGAAGCGCTTCCTCCGCCCGCTTGCGTTCGGTGATGTCGGTGATGGTCCCAACGTACCCGACGACTTCTCCCTCGGCGTTTGTCTCCGGGGTGGCTTGCCCCATGACCCAGACGACGGTTCCATTCGCACGTACGAGCCGATAGTCCGCGAAGGATGCCCTGGCTAGTTGGCTACTGTCGCGCCAGCTCTGGATCAGGCCCTCCCGGTCATCTGGATGAACCACGCGCAGCCAGCCATCTCCCAGAGCTTCCTCGACTGTGAGCCCAGAGAGATGGGACCATGAGGGATTGACGTACGTCGTCGCGCCTTTCTCATCGGTGCGGAAGATTCCGACCGGGGAGACCCTGGCGAGGCTCTGGTAGCGTTCCTCGCTCTCCTCGAGATCTCGCTCCGCCTGCTTTCGCACGGAGATGTCACGGGCCGTCGTGTGCATGAGCGCCTTGCCCTCGACGACGATCCTCCGGCTGCTGAACTCGGTGTCGACCTTGCGGCCGTCCTTGCGCCGGGTCGCCGCCTCGCTGAGGACCTCCGTGCCGGCCATGATGCTGTCGTGGTGAGTTTCGTACGCGTGCAGGTCGGCCTCCTCGTGGAGGTCGGGGATCCGCATCGAGAGCAGCTCCTCGGCCGAGTAGCCGGTTAGCTCGCTGGCCGCGGCGTTGACGGCCACGAAGCGGGAGTCTGCGTCGCTGATGAAGATCGCGTCGCGCGAACCCTCGAAGATCGCTTCCTGCATGGCGAGTGACCGAGCCAAGGCCTCCTGCGTCAGCTTGCGCTCCTGGAGAAGTGACCATTCCCGCAGTGCGCCTCCGGCAACCCGCGGCATGAGGGCGAATGCGTCGGGCGACTTGACGACGTAGTCGAGCGCCCCCGACCTCATCGCCTCTACCGCTGTGTGCTCATCGCCGAAGCTCGTCATCACCACGATCGGAAACGGTCCCGCGTCGGTGGGCGAGGTCAAGACCTCGATCGCGCGCCCGTCCGGCAGATTCAGGTCGACGATCGCCACGTCCGGCACGTGGGCAGCCACGGCCTCGCGGTACTCGCGCAGCGACCCGACCACCTCGACGACGGTGCTCGGGTCGGCTTTCGCGAAGGCTCGCCGGATCGCCTCGGCGTGGGCCGGCTCGTCCTCCACCACCAGAACGAAACAGTTGCCGGCGGTCATCGAGATCACAGTGCTTCGTGTGGATACCGGTTCCACGCCAGCCAGTAGAAGCCGAAGGCGTCCATCAGCTTGGTGAACTTCTCGAAGTCCACGGGCTTGACCAGGTAGCTGCCCGCCCCACTGGCATACGCACTGACCATGTCTACCTCGGCGGCCGAGGTGGTGAGCACGACGGTCGGGATGGCGCGAAGGTCCGGGTCTTCCTTGATCCGCCGCAGCACCTCCAGGCCATCGACCTTGGGCAGCCGGAGGTCGAGGAGCACGATGTCGGGCCTCGGGATCGCTTCCGGGTCGGCGTAGGCTCCCTCACGGAAGAGGAAGTCCAACGCCGCCTGGCCATCCGTCACATGGACGATCCGGTTCGCCACCCGGAAGGCGGCCAGGTTCCGGCGCACGATCTCGGCGTGTGCCATGTCGTCCTCGACGAGCAGGATGTTGATCGGGTCTCCCTTGACCATTGTCCCTTCTCCTCACCTACCCTGGCGCTTCGTCCCGGCGAGGGTGAAGCGGAAGGTGGCGCCCCTGCCGATCCCTTCCGACTCCGCCCAGATTCGCCCACCGTGCAGCTCGACGATCCTCTTGACCAGCGCGAGACCGATGCCGGTCCCATCGCTGCCGGGGTCGAGCTTCTCGAACAGGCCGAAGAGCTTCGTCCGGTGCCGCGGGTCGATTCCCTTGCCGGTGTCGCGGACAAAGAACACCGTCTCTCCGCCCGACTCCTCGAACCCAATCTCCACCCGAGGCGCCGGCTGATCGCCCATGAACTTGACCGCGTTGTCGACGAGGTTCTGGAAGACCTCGACAAGTCGCGGGCGGTCTCCGAAGAGGAGGATCGGCTCGTCCGTGACCTGGAGTTGCACGCCCCGCTCGGCGATCTGCCCGGCCACCAGGTCCACGGCCTCGTTCACGATGGCCTGCAGCGGCGCCTCGACGGACGGGTTCATGGTGCGCCCGACTCGCGACAGCTCGAGCAGCTCGTCGAGCAGACGGCTCATCTTTTCGGTTGCCGCATGCAGGTAGTGCATGTCCTTCTCGACGGGTGCAGGATCGGACCCCGCCAGGTCCTGCACCAGGTAGCCGAGGAACGTCTTGATGGTGACCAGCGGACTCTTCAGGTCGTGCGAGACGGCGTAGGTGAAGCGCACCAGCTCGTCGTTGCGAGCCTGCAGCTCCTGGTCCCTCTGCCGCAGCGCGTCCTCGGCGCGCTCGCGGTGCAATCGCGCGCCGAGGAGTGGCGCGACGAATCGGGCAATTGTCTCAAGCGTGGTGAGGTCTGCTTCCGTGTAGTCCGCTTCCTTGTTGGCGACCTGGAAGAGGCCGATGACATCCCCCCGCATCAGGATGGGAAGGGAGATGTGCCTGTGAAGCGTGACGTGGCCGGCCGGCGTCTTGGTCGAGACCACGTTTGAGAAGTTCGGCCTTCTCTCCCGGATCGCCCGGGGCCAACTGCTGTCCCCCCAGGTCTCGCGGGGGAACACGATGCTCTTCTCGGGGACCTGGCACTTGTCCCAGACCTGCCGCGTCATGGTCGGCACCACGAGGTTGCCGGCCTCGTCGAGGTAGCCGAAGACCCCGAACGGGCTCTTCATGACCTCCAGCACGACCTGAAGCACCTCGTTGAACATCTCGTCGTCGGAGTGCGTGAGGAACACGGTGGCGATTCGGGCCTGAACTGCAAACGCCTCCTCGGCCCGGCGGCTCTCGGTGATGTCGCGGGCGGTGGAGAGCGCCCCGGTCACGCGCCCGTCGGCATCCTTGAGCACCCGGCACCACCAGGCGAGCAGGCGCGTCTCGCCGTCCCTGCGCCGTTGCCAGCTCTCGAGGTAGACGACGTCTTCCCGGCCGGCGAAGAGCGGCTGGACCGTGTGATAGGTGTCCTGCTCACCCTCGAAGTAGTGGGCAACCTCCTTGCCGAGCACGCCCTCCCCGAAGAACTCGAAGCCCGGCTGATTGGCCCAGGTGTACACCTTGTGCTCGTCCACCTCCATGACGATGTCCGGGATGGCGGAGAGCAGCGCTTGCCGGCGCGCGGCAACTGCGTGCAGTGCGGCCGTCGTCTCGTAGCGCTCCCGGTAGTGGCGGGCGCGCTGGTGCCGCCAGACGAGTCCGACGGCGGCGCCGCCGGCGAGGACCAGCGCGACGATCAGCGCGACGATCTCGTGCAGGCGTCCCCGGAGCGGGGAAAAGACTTCAGTCGAGTCCATGCGGGCCACGAGCGCCCAGGGTGAGTCGGGAACGGAGCGGACGGCGGCGAGCACCGCCTCTCCCCGGTAGTCGGTTCCCTCCTCGACCCCTTCGTGCCCCAGCACGGCCTTCACCGCCGGGACATCGAGACGCGTCAGCGGGATGCGGAGGTTGAGGGCCGTGTGCTTCTGAAACTTGAGCTCGTTGAGGAAGAGCGAGTCGTGGCCGTCGCGACGGACGAGCAGCGTCTCCGCCGTCCGGCTTGGGACCGGCCAGCGGTTGATCAAGGGGTAGAGGTAGGTCTCGGGGTCGATGCGCAGGACGAGCACGCCCAGAGGCGCGTGACCTGCCCGCTCGTCGAGGACCGGCACGACGAGCGACAGGTGGATGGGGCGATCCGTTGCGTCGCGATGGAAGTCGAGGAACTCGATCCGTCCCGACCGCGTGATCTCGGGGAGTCGGTTCCTCAAGTGCTCGGCAAGCGGCTCCGTCGTCTCTGGGACGGCGAGGCGTTCTACTCCGTCCGCGGCGAGCAGGAACACCCGATCGTACCCGTACGCGTCCCGAACGGGTTTCAGCCAGGCCTCGAGCTCTCGGCGGGCCTCGATTCCCGCGCGATCCTCAAGGAGCCTCCGCACCAGCGCCGAGAAGTTGGAGTTGCGGAAAAAGACCTCGGCGTCGCCCAGGCGCTCCTTGCGCCACTGCACGAGCTCGTCGACCTTCAGCTTCGCGATCGCCGAGAGCTGTTTCTCGACCTGCTCACGGTAGTGCGTCTCGTAGGACCGGTAGTAGGAGTACCCGGACACCATGGCGACCAACGACAGAAGGACCAAGAGCGCCACGAGCGCCCACGCGGGGCGCTGCGATTCCCGGCGTCCGATCTCGCCGCGCCCGTTCACCGGAACGCTCGTGCCTCACCCACGGAAATCGCCCCCCCTGCGATTAGTCTCCCAGAGCTTGATCTTTTCGAGTCTAGCACCGGTGTCAACGAGGCTCCTGCGTCCTCGGGCGGTGTTGCCCCCTGTCAGGTCGAGGGTCCGGGCGCCTCGTTCATCACGGCATCCAGCTCCCGGGCGAGCGAGTCGATGTCGAAGGGCTTCTGCAGGAAGCGCACCCGGCCGGCGCTGACCGTCTCGCGCACCAGGTCGTCCTCGGTGTAGCCCGACATCAGGATCACCCGCAGGTCCGGCCAGCGGTCACGAAGGCCCCTGGCGAGGTCGACGCCGCCGATCCCGGGAAGGAGGAAATCAGTCAGGAGCACCTGGAATGAAGGCTCGGCAGGGAGCACCCCGGCAGCCTCCCCACTCGCGACCGCGGTCGCCTGGTAGCCAAGCATGGTCAGCACCTCGACCAACCCCGCACGGGTTGCGTCCTCATCCTCGACGATCAGCACTCGTACGCCTCCAGTCGCTGCGCTGATAGGCACGCGGGTGTCGGGTGCCGGCGCTCCGGGAGTGCCTTCGGGGAGGAGACGGGGAAAGAAAATTCGGAGCGCGGTCCCGCGGCCAGGCTCGCTCTCGACTTCAATGCGGCCGACATGCTGGCGGACGATGCCGTCCACGACCGAGAGCCCGAGGCCGGTCCCCTTGTCGGCCCCTTTGGTCGAGAAGAACGGTTCGAAGACCCTTTCGCGAAGCTCTTTGGGGATCCCGTGTCCGGTGTCGCGGACCTCGAGCACGACGTCGGCTCCGCCGGAGCGGGTCACGACGGTGAGTCGGCCTCCCTCGGGCATGGCGTCGGAACCATTGACCGCCAGGTTGAGGAGGATCTGCTCAATCTGGCCGCGGTCGCCCCGGAACGCGAGCTCCTCGGGAGCGAGCTCGAATTCGAGTCCGATGTTCTCGCGGAGGAGGCGTGCCAGGAGCCGGCTGGCGTCCTGCACGACTTTGGTGAGGTCGAGGCGCTCCATCTTTGTGGTTTCTCGGCGCGAGAAGAGCAGGAGCTGGCGCGCGAGCCCCGACCCGCGCCTCACATGCTGCTCGAGCTCGCTCATGATCGCCGCGGCCCGCTCGGGCTTGCTCCCGGCAAGGCGGAGAAGCTGGGTGGAGTTGAGCATCGCCTGGAGCAGGTTGTTGAAGTCGTGGGCGATACCGCCGGCCAGTCGCCCGACCGCCTCCATCTTCTGGGCGTGGAGGAGCTGCTCGCCGAGACGGCGTTCCTCCGTGACGTCGCGGAAGACCCCGCTGGTACCGCGGAACGAGCCATCGGCGGCGAAGAGCGGCGTGGCGGTCACGATTAGCATGCGGCGTACGCCGTCAGCGCCGTTGATCTCCAGCTCGTACCTGCCGGAGTTGCCCGCCTTCCGTCCTGCGGTCTCGCCGACCAGCCGATCCAAGGTCGCGGGCGTCACGAACTCCGACAAGGAATGCCCGATGAGCTCGCCTGCCGGGAGACCGAAGATCCGTTCGGCGGCGCCATTCGCGAACGTGAAACGCTCGTCCGCGTCGACGATGCCCATCCCCTCGCCGATGCTCGCGACCAACGTCCGGAAGCGTTCCTCACTCTCGCGCAGGGCTTCTTCGGCCTCGCGCCAAGCCGTGATGTCGCGGATGACTCCGACGATCGCAATCGGCTCGCCGGCTGCATTGAGGACCGGCGAGGTCGAAAGTGTCGCGAGAAACCTGCTGCCGTCCTTGCGCCGCTGGTGGAGCTCGCCTTTCCAGCCACCGGAAAGGCTGCTTTGAAGCACCTCCTGGGCGGTCGGCACGGAACCCTGCCGAGACCCCAAGTACTTGGCCGATCGGCCAATCATCTCTTCCTCGCTGTACCCATACGTCTCGAGCAACTTCTCGTTGACGAACACAAGCCGCCCGTGCAGGTCGGTGACACCGACGGAATCCCCCACGCTGCGCACCGCCTGGGCGAGCAGCGCCAAGCGATCCTCGACGCGCCTCCGTTCGGTGACGTCGCGAATGGCGGTGAAGAAGACTCGTTCGCCGCCGAAATCCACGACCTGGGCGGACACCTCCACCGGGAAGCATCTCCCTTTCTTGTCGCGATGGAACGACTCAAAGACCTCTCCGCCGCCCCGAGACACCCTGTCCAACCGCTCCCTGACCGTCCCCGGCATTACTGGATCCACGAGTGCCTCGGCGGGCATCCCGACCAACTCCTGCCGGCCGTAACCATAGAGCTGCTCGGCCCGACGGTTGACGGCGCGAATCCGGCCGTCGATCCCGATGAGCTGGATCGCATCGCTGGCATTCTCCAAAACGGCGGCGAACCGCCGGTCGCTCTCCGCCAGCTCCCGGTAGTGGTGGGCTCGTTGCGTGCGCCAAAGGGCCACAACACCTGCCACTAGCGCAAGGAGGATCGAGGAGAAAACGACGGCCACCTCCCGAACCTCTTGTCGTGCAGGGGTCAGAGCCTCGTCCATGTCGATCTTGACGACCAGTCCCCACCGGGTTCCGTGGATGAGGCGGGTGCTGGCCAGCACGGCCACACCTCGGTAGTCACGAAACTCCCCGACCGTCTCGGTCCCTGTGAGGGCCGCACGCATCGCCTCGGCAACCCCAACGGCACGCACCCTCAGGGGCGTCGTCGCCCCCGCACCGAAACGCAGGGGCGAAATGAAGACGATCTCGTCGCCGGCCGCCTCGGCGAGCAGCGTCTCGAGCGAAGGGTGCGGAGCACGACTCTTCGCGAGGAACGGGAAGAGCCACCGGCCGGGGTCCCTGATGAGCAAGACGACGCCGACGGGCAGACCGTCCTTCCCGGACGACGTCAGTTCCAGGACCGGCGCCAAGAATGCGATCGCTGGCGGGCCGCCGGGATGGAGTTGCAGGCCGATCGTCGGCGCGCCCGTTCGACCGTAGCCGATGGCGCTCCGCGCGCACGGTTCGGCGAGCGGCGTGGCACGGCGGTTCGAGGCGACAGTCTGGCCGACCTCGTCGATGACGTACGCAGCCGTGTAGTCGCCGAGACCCACGAGGTCGTCGAGCAGATCCGTGAGCCGGGCGTGGAGGGCGCGGGCATCCGGTGAGAGTGGGACTAGAGCGTGGCGGTCCGTGGCGAGCCGCACGACGGTCGGGAACGTCGCCACGTGCCGAGCGTCGGACAGGCTGGCGGCGACCCAGTTCTCGATGGCGGCCAGGCGATCCTCTCCCATGGTTGCGAGAGTGGAGCGCCATTGGCCCAGGGCTTTGGCCCGTTCATTCGGGGCGTACCATCCGAGGAGATACGCCAGGCCAGCGATCGCAACCACAGCGAGCGCCGCCGCGAACGCGATCGGCAACCAAGCACGCGAGCACCGGGCGTCGTGGTCGGTCTTCGAAGCGGGAGAACCCACTAGCATCCCGGCCGCCCAGTGTTCTCCATGAGGTTCTCGTGGTCAGGCCCCCAAGCCACCCACTCCCCTCTCGTCGCCCCGCTACCGCAGGCAGTTTGCAAGTACTTGCAATGACGTGTTGGCGCGCAATCGACTACTCCCGTTTCCGATCGTGTCACTGATGATACTCTCGCACCCATCCTCCCGGGAGCCCGTCCGAGAGTCGTCGGACAGCGAATCGCAGGCACCAGGTGCCGATGTCGGATCGCATCGGAGCTCACTGGCACGGACCGCGGGTGTGCACGGTTGCGGTCCGTCGGACAGACGCTCAGCGGACCCGCCACACGTGGATGACGGGCGTGGCGGCGTCGGCGAAGCGCTCGAGGACGTAGAGCAGCGCGCGCTCGCGGTCGTAGGCCGACTCGCCGAGGCGGTAGCGGCGCTGCCGGCCGGGTCCGAGCGCGGCCGGCTCGACCGTCGGCTCGGGGAGGAACAGGCGGTCGTCGATGGCGAGCGTCGCGTACGGCTGCGTCGCCCCCGGCGCCAGCATGCCGGCCGCCACCGCGGCCAGGTCCGCCGGGTCGTAGAGGATGACCTGCGCCTCCATGCTCGCGCTCCACCAGCCGCGCTCGGAGGTGTGGCCGGCGCACTCGCGGACCAGCTCGGGCGGGCACGGCGAGCCGTCGGCGCGGTAGCAGCCGAGCATCCCCGTCCCCTCGGTCTCGACGCACGGGATGTCGGACCCGGCCGGGTTGACCCAGCCGTACCAGTAGAGCGCGCCGGTCGCCTTGGTGCCGACGAAGACCACAGCGGCACGCCCGTCGGCGGTGCCGAGCCAGGCGCCGCCTTCCCACTCGTCGGGCTCCTGGTAGCCGCCGAGCCTCGTGGCGGTCGGGTCGGGCGGGTCGCTGCGGGTGTGCGAGTAGAGCAGCAGCGGCACCTCGGCCAGGCGCGTCCCCGGGGGCGGCGGCGACCCGGACAGCCAGGGCGCGATCGCGAACAGCGCCGGCCCACGCCCCGACCACCCACCGTCGCGGGCCCGCCCCGTGGCGACCCGCCGGCCCCCGGTGTGGGCGTCCGCCCACGCCGGCGGGATCTCGAGCAGGTAGCCGTTGACGCTGTACAGCGACTGCTCCCCGACCCACCAGGCCCCTGCGAGGTTGGCGCCGAGCGGGGCAGGGTCGAGCCACGCGTGCGACGGCAGGACGAGCGCGGGATCGTCCTGGAAGTGCTGGCCCCACGCCGCGATCACCTTCTCGCCGACCGGCGACGATCCGAGCCACAGGAGGGCGACCCGGGGGATCTCGGTGAACGCGGTGAACAGGCTCCCGCGCACGTCCCGGAAGGGCTGCAGGAGGCGGGCGACCGGGAGGTCCTCGGGGTGCTTGCCCGGCGAGACGACCGGGAGGGGGATGTCGATCTCGGCGATGCGGTTCTCGACGTCGAAGCCGCTCAGGAGCAACGAACCGGGAAAACCATCGGCCGGTCCGCCTGGGTCGCCGTTGGCGCGATAGGCCATGGCCTGGCCGGCGTACTCGAAGCTGGCCTCGACCGGCGCCCCGTCGTCGCGGTCGGGAAGCCTGATCGCCCCGACGTAGACGAGATCGGCCGGTTGGACCAGTCGAGTGCCGCGCTGCAGGTGTCTGCGGACCCTCGGCGCGGCTCGTCCTTCCCCTCCCGACCCGGCCGCGATCACCAGGACAGCCGTCAGGACCAGGCTCGTTCGAGCTCGCATCGTCGTGTCCTCCTCTCGGGCGGACCCCGGCCGCGTCCGGGAGGCGGCCGGCGCCGCGACGGCGACCGAGGCTGCCGCGACGACCCTCCACGGGACCCACAGGCGGCGCCGCCCTTCCTCCTCGATCAATCTCGCGCTCCGGCGACCCGTCGGGAATCCCCAACCGCGCCAGCGACATGCCTGGAGGCGACAGCGCGCGAGGCGACCTCGGGTGACGATTCGGCGCGACTTGAATCGACCGGCCGCGGGCACTATCCTCGAAACGAGGAACGATGTAAGGCCGGCGCACGAGTTGCCGCCGTGCCGGGGGGGTTCCGTACCGGGCCGAAACAGTCTCGGCCGGAGAGGCGGATGCAGCCGCGCAAGGTCCTGGCCGTCGATGACTCCAAACTGGTCCTCAAGATGTACGAGGTCATGCTGCGGGACTATGCCGTGGTCACGGCCGCCGACGGCGTGGAGGCCCTCACGCGCCTCGCCGAGCACCCGGACGTCGACCTCGTCCTCCTCGACATCAACATGCCCAACATGAACGGGCTCGAGGTCCTCGACACCCTGCACGCCCAGGGACGCCTCCCCGGGCTCGCCGTCGTCGTCGTGACCACCGAGGGCGGCGAGGGCGAGGTGGCCCGGGGCCTCGGGGCCGGCGCCGCCGCGTACATCACGAAGCCGTTCGACGGGCCGAACCTCCTCGGCCTGATCTCGGGTCTCCCGGCACGGAGTCAGTCATGAGTGAGCCCGGCGGAAGCCAGGAAAATCCGCGGATGGACCTGGCGTCGGGGATCGGCGCCGAGTTGGTGGAGGAGCTCCGCACCACCCTCGAGAAGGCCGCCGCGCTGCTCCACGTACTCGAGAGCAACCTCCAGCACGTCCCGCCGCAGCCCGACGGCGCGAGCGGCGAGCAGCGCACCACCGAGCTCGAGAAGCGTCTCGAGCGGACCGAGTCGGACGTCGCCGAGCTGGCGTCACAGCTCTCGGTCTCGGAACGGCAGACCAGCCGGCTGATGAACCTCTACGTCGCCACCTACCAGCTCCACGCCACGCTCATCGGCGAGGAGGTCGAGGACACCATCGCCGAGATCGCGGTCAACCTCCTCGGCGCGGAGAAGTTCGTCCTGCTGCTCAAGGCCGACGAAGGCGCCGGCCACCGGGTGGCGCTGGCCCGCGGGATCAAGCCGGGCGAGCACCCGCTCTACGACGGCGGGGTCTACGCGCAGGGCGACCCGATGGTCGACGCGGTCCTGGCCGACGGGGTGCTCCGGCTCGGGCCTTTCGCGGGCTCCCCCGCACTCGCCGCCGTCCCTCTCAAGGTCCAGGGCGAGATCGTCGGCGCCATCGTCTTCCTCAAGCTCTTCGACCACAAGCCATCGCTGCGCACCGAGGACCGCGAGCTCCTCGACCTGCTCTCGGCCCACGCCGCCTCCGCCCTCTTCGCGGCCCAGGCGTTCGCCACCAAGGAGCGGCGGCTGCGCACCCTCGAGAGCCTGGTCAAGCTGGCCCGCGGCGAATGAGCATCCCGGCGCACTGGCCCGCACCGGCAACGGATCGGCGGTGATGGCCTCGAACACGCCCTCGAAGGGGATCTCCGGCAGCCTGCGCGACGTCTCGGTCGCCGACGTGCTGCAGTTCATCCACATCGGCCGCCGTACCGGCATGCTCGACCTCGTCCATAGCGGCGAGAAGGCGCGGATCGGCTTTCACGCCGGCTCGCTGGTCAGCGCCGAGGCCCCAGCCACGCCGCGGCTCGGCGAGCTGCTCGTCGAGCGACAGTTGATCACCAAACGGCAGCTCGAGGCCGCCATGATCGTGCAGGAACACGCCGCGGAGCCGCGCTCGCTCGGTCAGATCCTGGTGTCGACCCACGCGGTTCCTGCCGAGACGCTGCGCGCCGTGGTCGAGGAGAAGATCCGTCACGCCGTCGGCGAGGTGCTGCTGTGGGACTCGGGGACGTTCGAGTTCACCGCCGGCGATCCGACCGCGGGCGCCGAGGTGCTGCTCCACCCCCGCGAGGTGCTCCCCGACGCGGCCCTGAACACCCAGATGGTGCTGCTCGAGGCGTCGCGCATTTTCGACGAGCGCAGCCGGCGGGGCGGCGCGCCCGCCGCGGCGAGCCAGGCGGGTCCGAGTCAGCGATCGACCCCCGCGGCCGGGCCGGAGAGCACGCCGGCCGCCGATCTCGCCGCCGCCGCCCAGGACTTCGACGAGGCGGTCTCCCTGCTCGACGACGCCACCCCGCGGCACGGCACCGCCGCGCTCGAGCTGCAGGTCGTGTCCGCCGACGAGGCCCTGCTCGGGGCGTTGCGCAGCTCGTTCTCGCAGTCGTTCGCGGCAGTCGGCCGGGTCAGGGTCGAGCAGGCCGGGATCACCGCCATCGGCGCCCCGCCGCCGGTGGTCATCGTCGACATGCGCGCCGGCGGCGTCGTCTTCCCCACCGTCGCCGCCCTCCACCGCGCCCGGCCCGGGTCCTCGATCGTGGCGATAGCCGACCGCTCCGAGATCTCGGCCCAGGCCTACGCCGCCGGGGCGGCCGCCGTGGTCCCGCCCGAGCCGACCGCCGTCGTCGCCTGCGTCGAGCGGGTGCTGGAGAACCGCCACGACCTCCACCCGACCGGCCGCCCGGTCGACGACGAGCCGGGGGTCGCCCGCCTCCGCCGGGCACTCGGCGACCTGCGCTCCGGCTCGATGTCCGCGACCATGGCGCTGTCGCTCATGCACACGGTGTCCGAGTCGGTCGAGCGCGCGGTCCTGTTCCTCGTCCGCCCGGACCAGTTCGCCGCGCTGGGGGCGTTCGGCGCCGACGGCCTGGGTCGCCACCTCGCCCTGCTCACGCGCGGCCTGCGGATGCCGCTGGGCGGGAGCGACGCGCTGTCGCGCGCCGCCCGTGGCGGCGAGGTGCTGTCGCTGTCGTTCGAGGAGGCGGCGCTGCCCGAGCCGTTCGCGAGCATCCTCGGGCGACCGCGGACCGGCCAGGTGGTGGTCTTCCCGGTGGTCGGCGCACAGCGGGTAATCGCCGCCATCTACGCCGACAACGGCAGTCGCGACGAGCCGATTCGCGACCTCGACATCCTGGAGCTCGCCACCGCCCAGGCCGGCATCGCCTTCGAGAACGAGCTCCTGCGCCGGCAAATCTCCGGCCACAGCTAGAGCAGGAGGCGCCGCGTGCGAGGCTCGAGCGCTGCCCAGCCGATCTCGCCCGTGTCGACGTGGCGCGCGCCGTTCCTGGCTTTCCTCGCGATCGCCGTGCTCTACGCCGCGACGCCGATGGCCCAGGCGCTCGACACCTGGACTGCCCTCGCCTGCGGCCGTCACATCGCCGCCCACGGCGTGGACGACGCCGACCCGTTCTCCTTCGCCTCGCGCCCTTCAGGGGGCTCGTTCTGGCAACCGACCGGCTGGATCAACCAGAACTGGCTCACCCACCTGCTCCTCTACCTCTTCGTCAAGGCGTTCGGCACCGGCGCACTGGCCGTCCTGCGGGTCGTTGTCTACGGAGGAGTCGCCGGCGCGCTGTTCGCGGCGCAGCGCCTCGCCGGTGTCCGGGAGTCCACGGCCGCCACGGTGGCCGCCCTGGCCCTGCTCCTCGCGCGCCCGACCTTCGAAATCCGCCCGCAGGACTTCACCAACCTGCTGGTGGCGGTGGAGCTGGTCGTGCTGGCGAGCTGGACGCACCGCTCGTCCCGGACGCTGTGGCTGGCCGTCCCGCTCTTCGCCGTGTGGGGCAATTTGCACGGCGGGTTCGTGTTCGGGTTCCTCCTGCTGCTCGTGGTTGCCGCCGGGCGGCTGGCCGATGAACGCCTGACTCGGCGCCCCGCTACGGGCGGCGCCGTCAGACCCGCTCAGGTCGCCCTCGTGACGGGCGCGGCTCTCGCCGCCTGCGTCCTGGCCAGCCCGTACCGGCTGGCCAACCTCACCCATCCGCTGGTGATCTCGGTGTCGCGGGACGCCGCCTCGTGGCGGATGATCGAGGAGTGGCGGCCGTTCTTCGAAGGGGGCCTCGACCTCCGCAACCAATGGTACTTCGTGACGTGGATCGCCGTCCTCGTCGTCGGCGTAGTCGTCGCGCGGAGATCCGGTCGGATCACCGCGGCTGGATCGCGTCGTGACGCCAGGGCTCGCGAGGCTCCGAGGAGGCTTCCGGATCTCGCCGGTCTGGCCGTCGCCGCCGTCACCGTTGCCATGACGCTGCAGTCGCGGCGGTTCATCCCGGTCGCGGTCATCGCCACCGCGCCGGCACTGGGGACGTGGCTCGAGTCGGCGATCGCGGGCTGGGAGGCGCGGCGGTCCGAGCCGCCGGGTCCGACCGCGCGGCGCCGCGTCGCGCTCGCCGCCGTCGGGGTGGGGGCGGCGCTCGCGCTCATCTGGGCGTGGAGGTTCGCCACCGTCTACCTCGCATCGTGGCCGCACGCCGCCGGCGCCACGCCGGTCTTCGAGCGCATGAGCTGGGCGCACCGCCGGCCGGTCGAGGCGTGTCGCTTCATCGACGCCAACAGGCTCGAGGGTCGGTTGCTCAACGCCTGGGTCGATGGCGGCTACCTCGAGTGGTGTCAGGCGCCCTCGGCGAGCGGTCCGCCGCCGCTCAGGACGGCGATCGACGGCCGGGCCCAGGGGGCGTTCTCGAGCGCGACGCATCGTCGCTACCTGGAGATCTGGGGTGGCGGCCCTGCCGACCTCGCCTCCGACGCCGCCCGCGCCGCCTGGGTGGACGCCACCCTCAAGCTCGACGGCGTGCACCTCGTGCTGATCCCCGACGACGAGGCCAGGAGCGGCGTCGCGCGGGCCCTCCTCGCCCGGGGGAACTGGCAGGTCGTCTTCCTCGCCCCGACTCACGTGCTCTATGCCGATACCGACGACCCGCGCGGCCGCCGGCTCGCCGCCGGCGTGCTCGACGGCTCGACCGCCTTCCCCGACGAGGCGGCGCGGCGGCTCACCCGCGCCTTCCGGCTCTTCGCCCTCGGCGATGTGGCGAGCGCCGATGAGGGGCTCCGCGAGGCCGAGGCCGCCTTCGCCGCGATGCCGTCGGCGATGGCGGTGCAGACGGCACGGCGCGCCCTCGCCTTCCCGCCGCTCGTCACCCCGTACCGCGACTTCGCGCGGCGCGTCCTCGAGGGTCACCTGGCGCGAGGCGACCGCGACGAGCGCGAGAGCGGCAGTCTGCTCCGCAACGGCGCAGCGATCGTCGCCGCGGAGGCGCTCGTGGAGCTCGCCGAGCGGTCCGGCGAGGCCGCCGAGGCCGGCCGCCTGCGTACCGTCGTCGTCGACCTGCGTGCGGCCCGCGAACGGGTTTGGCGCCGCGCCCTCTGGTAGCTGGCCGCGTCGCCGGACTGTGCCGCGTCGAGGCGGACCCTGCGCGCTCCAGCCACTCCCTTGCCGACAAGAGAGGCGCCCGGGGAAGGCGCGGTCCTTCCCCGGGCGCGATTTGAGTCAGGGAGTTGCTACTCGACGCTGAAGCCGGCCAGCTCGACCGGCACCGGGCCGCACGACGACACCGTGACGTCGTCGATGGCCGTCCCGGCGTAGTTGACGGACGTGTCGGTGTCGAGGTGGAACCGGAGCTCGACGGTCTGTCCGGCGTACTCGCTGATGTCCGCCGACAGCACCGCCCAGCCGGCCGACTCTTGCAGCGTCACCGTCGGGTTGCCGACCGTGTTGGTCATCGAGGCGTCCCGCCACTCGTAGAGCTTCCGCCCCACGGCCGGGCTGCCGGCGGGTCGGACCTCGACCCAGAAGTGGTCGAACGAGGCGCTCTCCATTTGGAACTTCTGCGCCCACGACACCCGGATCGGCACGGTCCCGGGGCCGGAGAGCACGATCGGCGGCGAGACGAGGTCCTGCGTCGAGCTCGCGTTGTAGGTGTTGTCGAGGTCGGTCTTCCAGCAGTTCGTTCCCGAGTGACATGTGGTGATCGGCGCGAAGGTCGGGAGCCCACGCTCCCACTCGTCCGCGGTGCCGGCGTGGGTGAAGCCGCCGTCGCCAGCCTCGAAGTCGTTCGTGAACAGCGTGGTCGGCGTGCCACCGGTGCACGCCGCCGGCGCCGCCTCGGGGCAGACCACCAGCCCCCAGGAGTTGAGCGTTCCCCCGTTCGCCGCCGTGTCGTCGTAGACGGTGAGCGTCCAGACCCCCGCGGCGTCCATCCCGTTGAACCAGGCGAGGCGATAGGCCAGCTCGGGTTGATAGACCGGGCCGGAGACGACCGTGTAGGCCCCGATCGGGATGCCCGCGTCGTCGTCGAGGCGCAGGTTCATCGCGGTCTGAGTGTTCGCCCCGATGTCGGAGAGCAGGCCGACGATGCTGCCGTCGGGCGAGGTCAGGGTGATGTCGAGATCGGGCATGTTCGCGTGGGTGAGGTCGAGGAGCACCGCCAGCGAGCCGATCCGCGTCCCCGGCGGCAGCGTCAACGTCGAGGTGACCGACCCGGGGCCGTCGGGAATCGTCTTCGGCACGTCGGTGCTGGTGGTCGTCGTGCACGTCGCCCCGGCGGGTCGCACCCCGACCGAGAGGTGATAGGTGCCGAACGTCGTGCCGGCGCCCACACCGACGAACGCGTAGTAGGTCCCGGCGTCCTTGACGGTCATGAAGAACGCCTCGGAGTTGGGGCTGGTCACGCTCGCGTCGTTGGCGACCAGGATGAAGCCGTTGAACACCCCGAGCCCGACCTGGCCGTTCCACGTCGTCGTGTCCCGCTCCGGGTCGAGGTCGAGGGAGAGGAACACGGTGTCGCCGGCGTTGAGGGTGATCGAGTAGAAATCGACATCCGTCGCGGAGCTGGTCGAGCCGGAGATCCACCCGGCCGCCGGCAGGGCCTGCGCGGTCGCGACGTCGTCGTTGGGCTCGACTTCTGCCGTCGGCGAGCCCGACTGCACCTTGAGATGCAGGTGGTACGGGCGGAGCTGGCTGGTCGCCGAGAAGTGCCTCACGCGGAGGAAGTACGTCCCCGCCGACGGGATCGTGGCCCCAGCGATGGTCGACGAGCTGGCGCCGAGCGTGCCGTCGTTGTCGTCCTCCTCGATCGTCGTCGTGCCGTCGGTACCGAGCAGGGTCAGCACGCTGTCGGTCGACGCGGAGGCCGAGAACGAGGTCTGGGTGGCGGCGTAGACGCGGTCGCCGGCGGCCGCCGTGAACGAGTAGTAGTCGACGTCACCGTTGCCGTAGACGTAGCCGCGGACGACGACATCGGTGCCACCGGCCGGGGTGGCCGTCGCCGACGTGTCGTTGGGCTCGACCTCCTCGACGAAGCTCTGCCCGGTCGTCGGCGCCTCCGCGACGCCCGGCAGCGACTGCACCGGCCTGGCCGGCGAGACGGTGCCGCCGGGGGCCATGGGCGGCCTGGCGGGACCGAGGATCGTCGTCAGCTCGGACGGGCCGGTCGGTCCGTCGGCCGGCTCCTTGCCGACCTGGGGCTGGGCAACGGCGACTGTAGCGAGGAGCGACAGACACAGGACGAGCGTGAGAACGCGAGTACGCATGGATCCCCCCTTTTGCACGACGAAGCCTACGTTCCGACACTTCCCCGTGGTCTGACCCGATCCTACCACCGGTTTCGCCCGGGTCAACACCCCACTCACCCTCAGGTGATCGGGGCCACACTCCCGCAGCGGTCCCGAAAGGGGACGTTGGCCGCCTATCGGCGGGTGGCGACGGCGATGCGGGTGACGGCGGACTCGAGCTGCGCGCGCTGCTGCTCGAACTCCTCGCCTGAGGCCGCACGCAACGCATCCTCGGCCGACAGCTTGTCGGCGCGAGCGGCCTCGACGTCGATCTCGGCGGGGAGCTCGGCGACGTCGGCGAGCACGGTCACGTCGTCGGCGGCGACCTCGGCGAACCCCCACTGCAGCGCGAGGTAGTGCTCACGCGAGCCCTGCCGGTAGCCAAGCTCGCCGATCCGCAAGGCGCAGAGGAGTGGCGCGTGGCCGGGCAGGATGCCGAGGGCGCCGAGCGCCCCCGGCAGCGTCACCTCGTCGACGTCCGCCTCGACCACGACCCGGGTCGGCGTCACGACCTTGAGGTGAAGCTTGGCGACGGTCATCAGGCCCCCTCGGCCTTCAGCTTCTCGGCCTTCTCGAGCGCCTCCTCGATGCCGCCGACCAGGTAGAATGCCTGCTCCGGCAGGTGGTCGAGCTCGCCCTTGCAGATACTGTCGAAGCCGCGGATGGTGTCGGCGACCTTGACGTACTTACCCTTCAGGCCGGTGAACTGCTCCGCGACGTGGAACGGCTGCGACAGGAAGCGCTGGATCTTGCGCGCGCGGGCGACGGTGAGCTTGTCCTCCTCGGACAGCTCGTCGATGCCGAGAATCGCGATGATGTCCTGGAGGTCCTTGTACTTCTGCAGGATGCGCTGAACCTCGCGGGCGACCCGGTAGTGCTCCTCGCCGAGGATGTAGGGGTCGAGGATGCGGCTCGTCGAGGCGAGCGGGTCGACCGCCGGGTAGATGCCGAGCTCGACGATCTGCCGCGACAGCACGGTGGTCGCATCGAGGTGGGCAAAGGCCGTCGCCGGGGCCGGGTCGGTGAGGTCGTCGGCGGGCACGTAGATCGCCTGCACCGAGGTGATCGAGCCGCGCTTGGTCGAGGTGATGCGCTCCTGCAGCTCGCCCATCTCGGTGGCCAGGTTCGGCTGGTAGCCGACCGCCGAAGGCATGCGGCCGAGCAGCGCCGACACCTCGGAACCCGCCTGGGTGAAGCGGAAGATGTTGTCGATGAAGAGGAGCACGTCCTGCTCCTCGACGTCGCGGAAGTACTCGGCGACGGTGAGGCCGGACAGCGCGACGCGCAAGCGCGCCCCTGGTGGCTCGGTCATCTGGCCGTAGATCAGGGCTGCCTTGGACTTCTTCCAGTCCGAGGGGTCGATGACGCCGGACTCCTGCATCTCGAGCCACAGGTCGTTGCCCTCGCGGGTCCGCTCGCCGACCCCGGAGAACACCGAGTAGCCGCCGTGCTGGAGGGCGACGTTGTTGATCAGCTCCATGATGATGACGGTCTTGCCGACGCCGGCGCCGCCGAACAGACCGGTCTTGCCGCCCTTGGTGTACGGCTCCAGCAGGTCGACGACCTTGATCCCGGTCTCGAACATCTCGACCGAGGTCGACTGCTGGTCGAACGCCGGTGCCTCCCGGTGAATCGGCCACCGCTCCTTGGTGACGCACGGGCCCTTTCCGTCGACCGGTTGGCCGACGACGTTGAGGACGCGGCCGAGCGTCTCGCGCCCCACCGGCATGGTGATCGGCACGCCGGTGTCGGTCGCTTTCATGCCCCGCACCAGCCCGTCGGTGGGCTGCATCGAGACGCAGCGGACGCGGCTCTCGCCCAGGTGCTGCATCACCTCGGTGACGACGGAAAGATCGCCCGCTTCGGAGGTGTCGTTGATCTCGACCGAGTTGTAGATCGCCGGCAGGTGCCCCTCGGGGAACTCCACGTCCACCACCGGCCCGATGACCTGCACTACGTGCCCGTCGACTCCCGCTTTCGCCGCCATCCTTCGCACCTACCTCTCGCCCAGCGCCTGGGCGCCGGACACGATCTCGATGAGCTCCTTGGTGATCGACGCCTGCCGCACCCGGTTGTAGGTGAGGGTGAGGCTGTCGATCATCTCAGCCGCGTTCTTCGATGCCGCGCCCATCGCCGTCATGCGGGCGGCGTGCTCTGCCGCCTGCGACGAGAGCAGCGCCCGCAGCACGGCGAACTCGACGTGGCGGGGAAGGAGGTGATCGAGCAGCGCCCGCGGCGCCGGCTCGAAGATGTAGCTGGTCAGTTGCGCGCCGCCCTCGAGCTCGCCGCGCTCGATCGGCAGCAGCCGGGCGAGGACCACCTTCTGCTGGATGATCGAGCGGAAGCGGTTGGAGAGCAGGTAGATCGCATCGGTCTCGCCGTCCGAGAAGCGTTTCGCCAGGCTCTTCGCCAGGGCGAACGCGACCGCCGGGGTGATCCGGCTCATCAGGTCGCCGAACGCCGCGACCGGCTTGATGCCACGGTGCTTGAAGAAGTCGATCCCCTTGCGCCCGACCGCCACCACGTCGACCTGCTCCCAGCGCCCGCTGAGGACGAGGGCGTGGGCTTCGCGCAGGACGTTGGAATTGAACGCACCGCACAGGCCCTTGTCCGAGGTCATGGCCACGAGGGTGACGCGCCGTTCCTCGCGCTCCTGGAGGAGCGGGTGGCGGTGCGTCCCGACGCGGCCCGCAAGGGAGCGCAGCACGCTGCCGAGCGAGTTGGCATAGGGACGGGCCTCGACGATGAGGTTCTGCGCCCGGCGCAGGCGGGCCGCGGCGACCATCTTCATCGCCTTGGTGATCTGCTGGGTGGACTTGACCGAGCGGATTCGCCGCCGCAACGCCTGCGTGTTAGCCAAGGGCCGCCTCCGGCTTCTCCTTGAGGAAGGCCTCCTGCGCGGCCTTGCAGGCGGCCTCGAGCTCGGTTTCGGTGGCGCCCTCGAGCTTGCCGGTCGCGACGATCGCCTCGAGAACCGCGCCGTGCCGGTTCCGCAGGAACTCGTGCAGGTACTTCTCGAACGGCTGCACCGCCGAGACCTTGAGCTTGTCGAAGACGCCGCGGGTGCCGGCGAAGATCGATGCGACCTGCAGCTCGACCGCGAGCGGCGCGTGCAGTCCCTGTTTCAGGAGCTCGACGAGCCGCTCGCCGCGCGCGAGCTGGCGCTGCGTGGCCTTGTCGAGGTCGGAGCCGAACTGCGCGAAGGCTGCCAGCTCGCGGTACTGGGCAAGGTCGAGGCGAAGCGTGCCGGCGACCTTCTTCATCGCCTTGATCTGCGCGTTGCCGCCGACGCGCGACACCGAGATCCCGACGTTGACGGCCGGCCGAACGCCGGCGTAGAAGAGGTCGCCCTCGAGGAAGATCTGTCCGTCGGTGATGGAAATGACGTTGGTCGGAATGTACGCCGAGACGTCGCCGGCCTGGGTCTCGATCACGGGCAGCGCGGTGAGCGAGCCGCCGCCGAGGTCGTCGCGCATCTTCGCCGCACGTTCCAGGAGACGCGAGTGGAGGTAGAAGACGTCGCCGGGGTAGGCCTCGCGGCCCGGCGGCCGGCGGAGCAACAGCGAGATCTCGCGGTACGAGGCCGCGTGCTTCGAGAGGTCGTCGTAGATGCACAGCGCGTGCTGACCGTGGTAGAGGAAGTACTCGCCCATTGCGCACCCGGCGTAGGGAGCGAGGTACTGCAGCGGCGCCGCCTCGGAGGCGGACGCCGAGACCACGATGGTGTGGTCCATCGCGCCGTGGTCCTCGAGCGTCTTGACGACCTGTGCGACCGTCGAACGCTTCTGCCCGATCGCGACGTAGATGCAGATGACGCCCTTGCCCTTCTGGTTGATGATGGTGTCGACGGCGATCGCGGTCTTGCCGGTCTGGCGGTCGCCGATGATCAGCTCGCGCTGGCCACGGCCGATCGGGATCATCCCGTCGATCGCCTTGAGGCCGGTCTGCACCGGCTCCTTCACCGGCTGGCGGGCGACCACGCCGGGGGCGATGCGCTCGATCGGGTACGACTCCGGAGAGGCGATTGGGCCCTTGCCGTCGATCGGCAGGCCGAGAGGATTGACGACCCTGCCGACCAGCGCGGGACCGACCGGCACCGACAGAATCTTGCCGGTGCGGCGAACCTCGTCGCCTTCCTTGATGGCCTGGGTCTCGCCCATGAGCACGCAACCGACGGCGTCCTCCTCGAGGTTCAGGGCGAGGCCGAAGACGTCGTGGGGGAAGGCCACCAGCTCGCCGGCCATGGCCTTGTCGAGGCCGAAGACGCGGGCGATGCCGTCGCCGACGGACACCACGGTGCCCACCTCCGCCATCTCCACGGAGGTCTCGAGCCCCTGGATCTGCCGTCTCAGGATGTCGGTGATCTCGTCAACCTTGATCTGCATGCGTAGCTCCCTCTCCGCGGGGGGTCCGGGCGCCCCCCACCCAACCTCCGCGCCCTCTACCCCCCGAGCCCCCCGCGCTCCGGCGAAGTGAATTCGCCTTCGCTGGCTCTCGCCACCACCCACCCCAACCCACCTACTGCCCGGCTGCGGTCCATGCGCGGTCTAGCGCTTTCCAGCCGCGTGGGCAAAACGCTGCACCTGTGACCGCAGCGACCCGTCGTAGACCCGGCTGCCGAGACGCACCACGAACCCGGCGAGCAAATCCGGCTTGACTTTGCTGTCCAGCTCCACCCGCGTCCCCATCGATTCCTGCAACGCCGTGGCCAGGGCGGCGAGCCGTGTCGCGTCGAGCGGCGACGGCACCTCGACATGACCGCGAACCATGCCCTCGCGCCGGTCGACCAGATCGCGGAACAAGGCCACCACATCGCCGAGGAAGCGCAGCCGGTAGTGCTGTGCCAGGGCCGCGAGGAGCCGCTCCGTCTCGCGCCCGACACCCATCGCCTTGCCGATCGCGGTGAGCAGCTCGCGCTTCTTCACCGGCGTCGCGGTCGGACTCTCGAACGCGCGCAGCAGCTTGGGCTCGCGGCGGAACACCTCCGCCACCAGTTCGAGCTGCGCCTCGACGGCGCGGAGGCTTGCCACCGGCTGCTTCCCGATGACGCCGAACAGCGCCGCCGCGTACGGGCGGGCGATCCTGCGGCTCACTGCACACCTCCCGCGGCACGCGCCTTGAGGCGCTCGAGCGTCGAGGTGAAGATCCGCTCCCGGTCGGCCTCGGTAAGCTCCTTCTCGAGCAGCTCGAGGGCGAGCTCGGCGGCGACGCCCGCGGCCTCGCGGGAGAGCAACGCGCGCGCCTCCTCGACCCGTCGCGCGGCCTCCTGGTCGACCTGCGCCAAGAACCGGGCTGCCTCGGCCTCACCCTGCGTCTCGAGCGCCTCGCGCTCCTTCTCCCCCTCGCGGCGAAGCCGCTCCTGCATCGCCGTGATCTCGCCTTCGAGCGAGGCGACCTTCTGCTCCATCTCGGCGTTGAGCCGCTCGGCCTCCTGCCGCTGCTTCGTCGCCTCCTCGAGCTGCCGGCCGATCCCCTCGCGCCGGGTCCGGAAGAAGGCCGCCATCGGCTTGGCCAGCAGGTAGGCGAGAAGCCCGAAGAAACCGACGAAGTTCAGCGTCTTCCAGAGCACCACCGGCAGCCCCAGGAAGGTCTCGGCGCTCCCCTCCGAGGCCCACGCCGGCAAGGCCGCGCCCCACACCACCACCGCGATGACGAGCTTTCTCACCGTGCGAGCCTCCGTCCGACCAGCCTCTCGGCAAGCTCGCGGGCCAGCGCCTGGGCGGACGCCCGCAGCTCCGAACGCGCCCCGGCCGCCGCCTCGCCGATCTCGGCGGAGAGACGGGACAGCCGCTGCTGCGCCTGTTCACGGGCGGCGTCGAGTCGCGCGCGCCGCGCCGACTCGCCGGCCGCACGCAGGGCCGCCCGCTCCTTGCTCGCCTGGCTCGCGCCGGCGGCGAGCTCGCGCTCGCAGCGCGCGACGGCCGAGGCGAATCGCTCCTGCACCCCGTCGAGGGTGTCCTTCGATGTCCTGATGCGCGTGTCGCGTTCGTCGAGGACCACGCCGAGGGGCTTGACGAGCAGTCGCCAGACCAGGAAGAACACCATCCAGAAGCACGCCATGATCAGCAGGAGTGAGAGGTTTGGTGGTGCGATCACGCGGGCCTCCCGGTCGGCATCGCTAGGGGTCTCATCCCCGGAACGACAGGTGCAGAAAGTAGCAAAGTCCCGGGAGTGGGTCAACCGCGACGATGCAGCCCGTTCCGCGTAACGAGCGCGGGCCGGGATCGCCCCGGCCCGCGAAGGATCGTGACACCTGGCGCGGCTACCGCTTGATCTTCTCCTCGAACACCATCTTCGGGTAGCGAGCGGCGATCGCCTCGCGCAGCGCGAGCACGTTCTCGTTGGAGCCCTGCGACTCGCCGCTGTCGAGGAACGAGTAGTCGGCACCCTTGAACATCGAGAAGCCGAGCTCGTAGCAGAAGTTGCCGGCCGGCAGCGGACGGCACTTGAGCCACGCCCGCTCGAGCGCCGTGGCCTTGACCGTGACGCTCTGCGCCGAGTCCATGGCATCGGTCCAAACGATCTCGTCACCACTGAAGGCGAGCGTGCCCTGCCGGTTCTTCCGCATGAACGTGCTCTTCACCAGCAAGAGCCCTTCGATGGTGACGTCCTTCGGCGCACCGGGGGCAGCGCCGGCCGTCGCCTTGCCGCCCGCCACGCCCTTGGTCGCCTGGAGCGCCACCACGAGCGACTCCGGGACACCGTACTGCTTGAGGTAGATGAGATCGTTGAGCGTGAGGTTGAAGCCGGTCGGGGAGGTGCGGATCTGCTCGGTGAGGACCGACTCGGACACGCCCTTGCCGAACGCCTCGACGACGAGCTCCAGCCGCGGATCATCCGGCTTGAGCGGGACGGGGGTCGGCGTGGGCTGCGGCGCCCGCGCGGCGAACGCCTGCACGACCGTCTCGGACAGGCCGGCGGCGCGCAGCTTGGCGAGGCCTTCCATGGTCAACGGTCCCACCGTGTTGGCGGGATCGTTGATCTTCTCGACGATCCTCTCGGGCGGTGCCCCGAAGGAATGCGCCGCGAGGATCTTGTCGACGGTGAGCTCCTCGGCGGAAACCGCCGTCGCCACCAGGAGCACGAGGGATGTGACGAGCTTGCGCATAATGACGCCCTCCTTGGATCGCCCTTATCGTAGCACGCTCTCCAGGCCGACGAGGACGCGCCGTCCGTGGGCCGGATAGCCCCGGACCTCCTCGTAATCGCGGTCCGCGAGGTTCTCCACCCGGACCCGCAGGTCGAGCCAGGCGAGGAGCGCGACGCGGGCCGCCAATGACGCGGTCACGAAGCCGGGCTGCGCGACCCGGGCGAAGCTCAGCGGGTCGATGTCCGGCCGCGCCCCCACCCAGACCAACGAGGCCTCGCCCTCGACACCGCGGGCCAGCCCGAGGCCGAGCGTGGCTGAGCCGGACCACTCGGGGCGGCGCAACAGCCGCTGCCCGTCGTCGCCGACCGCGTCGAGCCAGGTCGCCGCCACCCGCGCCCGTCCACCGCGGCCCAACCGCCGGGTGAACGACGCCTCGACGCCGCGCTGCTCGGCGTGGCCGGCGTTGACGTACCGGAAGCTCGCGAAGTCGAAGTCGATGAGGTCCTCGGTGCGGTTGGCGAACACGACGAGCTGGGTCGAGGCCAGACCGGCGGACAGCGGCACCACGACGCCCGCCTCGGCCGACCGCGAGTGCTCCGCCTCGAGCCCAGGGTTGCCGGCGTACGGGTAGTACAGCTCGCCGAGCGCGGGCGCCCGGAACGCCTGTCCGGCCGACACCCAGGCGCGCAGCCCGCGGGTCGTCCACGACAGGCTGGCCCGCGGCGACACCTCGCTCCCCCACGCCCCCGCCTCGTCCCAGCGGGCACCGACGAGCAGCGTGAGGTCGCTGCCCAGGTCGATCTCGTCCTGGGCGAACAGCGAGCGCGTGAGGAGGCTCTCGGCGACCAGGTTGGGCCCGAACGAGGAGCCGTCGCTCACCTCGTCGCGACGCAGCTCACCGCCCAGGGTGAGTCGGTGGCTGCCCGGGCGCCACCGCAGCACGACCCGGCCCTCGTCGCTGTCGGCGTCGGTGTCCGACGCAGTGAAGCCGCCGGGGTCGTCGGGGTCGCGAAACGACAGCGCCCGCTCGACGTGGGCGAGCGACGCCTCGAGGTCGGCGGTGGCGCCGAGCGGCAGCCGGAGCGGCACGGCCGCCAGGGTCTCGTCCGCCTCGGTGACACGGTTCGGCGTGATCGTGGCTCCGGAGAAGGGCACCTCGGTCCGACTCGCCGTGCCCCGCACCAGCACGCCGACCCGGCCCCCCGACTCCAGCTCGTAGCCGACGTCGGCCGTTCCGACCCGGGACGTGAAGTCGTCGTGGTCGAGCGGCCCGCTGCCCGCGCGGGCCCCACCCGCAGCGCGCACCCCCCAGCGGCCGGACGTCACGTTGGCGGCGAGCTCGCCGCGCCGCCAGCCGTCCGGCCCGGCCTCCAGCGCGAGCCGCAGCGTGTCGCGCCCGCCGCGCTCGCTGAAGAGCTGGACCACTCCGCCGACCGCGTCAGCGCCGTAGAGCGCGGAGTACGGACCGCGCACCACCTCGACGCGCTCGATGCCGGCGGTGAGCGGGATGCTCCAGTCGTAGCCGCCGAAGAACGGCGAGTTGAGACGCACCCCGTCGAGGAGCACCAGGGTCTGGGCCGCGCCGGCACCGCGGACGAAGAAGCTCGTCACGCCGTTGTCCAGGCCGGAGCGGAGGAGCACCGCGCCCTCGACCCGGCGGAGCAGCTCGCCGACGTCGGCTGCGCCGGAGGCGGCGATCTCCTCGCGCCGGATCACGGTCGTCGCGGCGACCGCCTCGTCGGCCGGGACCGGCTCGCCGGTCGCGGTGACGACGACGCTGTCGGCGAAGACCGGCAGTGGGTGTTGGGCGCCGGCGCGGGGCGCCATGGCCAAGAGAAGGAATAGAGCCAGGCCGACACGGATCATCGGAACCTCCCGTTCCCGCTGGGGTGGCAGGTCTCCTGGCTCCCGGATCGACCGGCCGCGCTCGCCTTCCCAGGACCCGGGTCCTCGCGGACCGTTCGTCCCAGTGGCTCCAGCTCCGTGAGCGGGCCGTCCCCGGTTACAGTGGCGGGGGCCGCGCCGGACTCGCACCGGCTTCCCACGAACACCACCCCGGTCTGATACGCCGCCCACTCTAGCGCCGCAAGAATCGCGAGACAAGCGGACGGTTGCCAGGCGGACAGAACAGGTGTTTCTGACGCCCTCGTGCCGTCGCGACGACGGCGTCTTGCGGCCTCGCGTGAGCCCTGGGACGCCGTCTTCGGCTGGGTCGTTGCTGTCCCCCGGCCCCCGTTCCCCGTGCCAAACGCAACGCGCCGGGCGGGCCCCGGTGCGTTCGATCGACGTCGTTCGGGTGGGAACTACTGGACGGTCACCGTGACCGGGATCTCGATGACCTTGCGCACCGGGTCGTTGGTCGTGATCTTGAGCGTCGCCTTCTGCGCGCCCTTGGGTCCGCCCGGCTTCAGGTTGACGATGACCTGGTAGCGCTGGCCCGCCTGGATCGGCGTCGACTCGGCGGTGAAGTTCGGGTTGTCGACCTCGACCTTGGTGATCTCGAGCTGCGCGCCCTGGCGGTTGTTGACCAGGATGACCGGCCGGCCGACCGGCGCGTCGCCGGGCACGGTGCCGAAGTTGAGCTGCTCGGGGACGATCTGGACCATCGGCTGGACGCTGGCGTAGACACTGATCAGCACGTCGGGCGCCTTGGCGGACGACGTCTTGACCGTCACCTTCTCGGTGAACAGGCCCGCCTTGGTGTCGGCGGGGACCGTCACGGAGACCTCCCACTGCGAGCCTTGACGATCGGGCAACCGCTCCTTCTCGCCGAGCTCGCGGAACTCGATCTTGTATGGCGCGGAGCCCGTCTCGGCCCCGGTCACCTTGAACTCGGACCCGTCGAAGGAGGTGAGGACGACCTTCTGGGTCGCCGCCTCGCCCTGCAGCACGGTGAAGCGCAGCAGCGGGCGCGGCAACACCTCGATGAAGGCGCGCGACTCGAACTTGATGACCAGGTTGACCTGGGGCGTGTCCGGATCGTTGGAGTAGACCATCACGGCCTTCGACATCGGTCCGGAGAAGTCGGCGGTGGCGACCTCGGCCTCGATCTTCGCCTCGGTGCCCGGCGCGATCGGCGGCGGCACCGGCGAGGTGACCGTGCACCCGCAGGTCGGGCGGATCTGGTTGATGACCAGCGGCGCGGCGCCGGTGTTCTTCACGACGAACACCGCCTTGAGCTTCTCGCCCCGGGCGACCACGCCGAAGTCCTTGATCTTCTCGGTGATCTCGATGACCGGCTTGGGGCCGCTGGCCGCCTTGGTCGCGCTCGGCGCGGCCTTCACGGCCGGAGCCGCCTGCGGCTGCTGGGCCAGGGTCAGCGCCGGGACCACCCCCAGCGCGATGATCGAAAGCATGACGATGCGCTTCATTCCGGATCCTCCTCTCGCGTGCGCCACGCGGGCGGCGGCGCGAGGGTGTTAGAGTACACGTCCGCGCCACTGCGCGCCAGAGCTATGCACGACCGATGCCACTACTACCTCCTGCCCATCGGCGGCACGGCCACGGCCGCGCTGGCCGGCCTGCTCCACGAGGCCGGTGAGCGCGTCTCCGGCGTCGACACCGCGCTCTACCCGCCCACCTCCGAGCTGCTCGCCGCCCTCGGCATCCCGGTGCGCCTCGGCTACGACCCCGAGCGGATCCCGGCCGACGCCGACCGCATCGTCATCGGCAACGCCCTGCCGCGGAGCAACCCCGAGGTCCAGGCGGTGCTCGCGCGCGGCCTGCCGTACACCTCGCAGGCGGCGGCGTTCGGCGACCGGTTCTGTGCCGACCGCCGCACCGTCGTCGTCGCCGGCACCCACGGCAAGACCACGACGACGGCGCTCGCCGCCCACCTGTTCACCGCCGGTGGCCTCGATCCCACCGTGCTGGTCGGCGGCCAGCCGGTCGGCGGCACGCCGTGGCGCCTCGGCCGGGGCGGCTGGACGGTCGTCGAGGGGGACGAGTACAACACCGCGTTCTTCGACAAGGGACCGAAGTTCCTCCACTACCGCCCGCACCTCTTCGTGGTCGGCAACGTCGAGTTCGACCACGGCGACATCTACCCCGATCTCGATGCCATCCTGGCCGCGTTCCGCGCCGGATCGGCACTCGTCGGCGAGACGGGGCACGTCGTCGCCAACGCCTCCGACCCCGGCGCCCGCGACGTCGCCGCCGGCCATCCCCGGACCGTGTGGTACGGCTTCGGCGAGGAGGCGGCGCTGCGCTGCCTCGACTGGGGTCACGCCGACGGGCGGCTCGGCGCCCGGGTCGCGTGGCGCGGCGAGACGTTCGAGTTGTGGGCGCCGCTGGTCGGCCGGCACAACCTCGACAATCTGCTCGCCGCCACCTCCTGCGCCTTGCTCGCCGGCCTCCAGCCGCCGGCGATCGCCGCCGCGGCGGCGACGTTCCCGGGCGTCCGGCGGCGGCTCGAGGTGGTCGGCGAGGCCGCCGGCATCGTCGTGGTCGACGACTTCGCCCACCACCCGACGGCGGTCGCCCTCACCCTCGACGGCGCCCGCCACCGCTTCCCCGGCCGGCGCCTCGTCGTCGCGTTCGAGCCGCGCTCGCTGACGGCGGGCCGGACGATGTTCTTCGCCGCCTACGTCGAGGCGTTCGCGCGGGCCGACCTCGCGCTCATCGCCCCGGTCTTCCACCGCGGCCGCCTCGCCGCCGACGAGGTCCTCGACCGCGACGCGCTGGTCGCGGCGCTGCGAGCGCGCGGGTGCGACGCCGCGGCGATCGCCGAGGGCACCGACCCCGTCGCCGCGGTTCGTGCCCGGCTCGCCGCTGGCGACGTGGTGATCACCATGTCGTCCGGCGACTTCGGCGGCCTGCCGCGGCGCCTCGCGGCCGCGCTGGCGGTGGCGGGATGAGCGGGATCGCGCGCGCCCTGGCCACCGTCGGGACGCTCGGCGAGCGGCTCCCGGCGCCCGGCACCACCGTCGGCTCGCTCGTCGGGGTGCTGCTCTTCGCCGGCGCCGCCGCGCTGTGGCCCGGCCGTCTCCTCGTCGCGGCACTCGCCGGCCTGGCCGTCCTCGTCCCGCTGTCGGTCTGGGCGTGCGGCGCCGAGGCTCATCGGCGCGGCGTCGGCGACCCGGGCCCCGTGGTCCTCGACGAGGTGGCCGGCCAGTGGGTCGCGCTCGCGCTGCTGGTCGCCGTCCGCCCCGGCGCCCCGGCGCCCGGGGCGCTGGCCGCCAGCTTCCTGCTCTTCCGCGTCTTCGACGTGGTCAAGCCGTGGCCGATCGGCCGCCTCGAGCGCCTGCCCGGCGGCTGGGGCATCGTCGCCGACGACCTCGCCGCCGGCCTCGCCGCCGGCCTCCTGCACCTGCTCCTCTTTTCGTTGTCCCACTAGAGAGGGACAGCCTTCAGTGGTCGCCTGCACACCGAGCTCGGCCTTCAGGACCTCGGTGCGAGGTGCTCGGGACTACTGCACAACGGCTCGCACCGGCACGGTAATGAGCGCGAACACGGGGTCGTTGGTGGTGATCGACAGCGTGCCCCGGTGTTCGCCCCTCGTTGCACCGGGCTTCAGGTTGACGACGACCTGCCAGCGCTGGCCCGCCTGGATCGGCGTCGACTCGGCGGTGAAGTTCGGGTTGTCGACCTCGACCTTGGTGATCTCGAGCTGCGAGCCCTGGCGGTTGTTGACCAGGATGACCGGCCGGCCGACCGGCGCGTCGCCGGGCACGGTGCCGAAGTTGAGCTGCTCGGGGACGATCTGGACCATCGGCTGAATGCTGGCGTAGACGCTGATCAGGACGTCGGGCGCCTTGGCGGACGACGTCTTGACCGTCACCTTCTCGGTGAACAGGCCCGCCCTGGAGTCGGCGGGGACCGTCACGGAGACCTCCCACTGCGAGCCCTGACGGTCGGGCAACCGCTCCTTCTCGCCGAGCTCGCGGAACTCGATCTTGTATGGCGCGGAGCCCGTCTCGGCGCCGGTCACCTTGAACTCGGACCCGTCGAAGGAGGTCAGGACGACCTTCTGGGTCGCGGCCTCTCCCTGCAGCACGGTGAAGCGCAGCAGCGGGCGCGGCAGCACCTCGATGAAGGCGCGCGACTCGAACTTGATGACCAGGTTGACCTGCGGCGTGTCCGGATCGTTCGAGTAGATAATCACGGCCTTCGACATCGGTCCGGAGAAGTCGGCGGTGCTGACCTCGAACTCGATCGTCGTGTGGCCGCCAGCGGGCACGAGCACTTTGATCGGAGAGGACTGGCGCGACCCGTACGTCAGCCCCAGCGGCGCGTTGCCGGCGTTGTGAACCAGGAACCGTGCCTTGAGGACGGTGCCCCGGGTCACTACGCCGAAGTCCTTGATCTTCTCCGGTATGACCAGGACCGGCCGAGGTGGCGCGTCCGGCGTCGGGCTCGCGCCTGGGCGAGCCGCAGTGGAGGTGGCCGCTCCCAACGCCGAGAGCACCGTCAGCAGCAGGATGACGCGAGTGCGCATGCGCCTCTCCCCCTCTCGCCGGGTGCCGTCGTCGGCTGCCAAACGGGCGCCCGTCGATCTTGCCGGGCTCAAGAGCAAGAAGCCTGCCAGCTTGAGACGATCGTGTCGTGGGCCGGAAACCCGGCCGCGGCGCCGTAGCCCCGGGGCCCGGGCCCCTAGTCTTTCGGCCACTCCGTGCCGAGGAGGTAGCGGTCGAAGAAGGGGGTGTAGTCCTTCTTGGTGATGAAGTTGGTCAGGCCGATGAAGTGGCGGGTCTCGGCGGTCTTGAAGTTGAAGTTCTTGACGTAGCTCTTGAGGATCGTGAAGAACTGTTTGTCGTCGCCGATCTCGGCGCGCAGCGCGTGGAGCACCAGCGGGCCCTTGGCGTAGAGGAGCTTGACGCGGCCCTCGTAGCCCTCGCGGCCGGAGAGCTGGTCGGCGAGGTAGACCGTCCCGGTGTCCTTCACGAAGCGGGACTGCGCCCGCCACTCGCCGTGCGCCTTCTTGAACTCGGACTCGCGCCAGAGCTTCGAGATGGCATAGGCCGAGAAGTACTCGGCCACCGACTCGGAGAGCCAGGCGTCGTCCCCGGAGAGCTTGACCACGTGGCCCCACCAGGTGTGGGCGAGCTCGTGGGCGAGGCGCGCGTTGATGCCGCCGGAGAACGCCCGCGTGACCTCGTCCTGCAGCGGCGTGAACGCCTCCTTGGTGATGAAGATGACCCCCGCCGGCGCCTGGCCGTACCCGTAGTCGTTGATCTCAATGAGGTTGAGCTCGGCGAACGGGTACGCCCCGAGGAAGGGGCGGTAGGTCTCCATGAGCGCGAACACGTTGCCGGCGAGCTTCTTCATCGTGCGCGAGTCCGACATCGCATACGACGACACCCGGACCGTCACGCCGCCCTGCTCCTCGCTGTAGGTCGTGTACTTGCCGGCCAGCACGACCGGGATCTGGATCGGCTTGTCCTCGCGGAACTCGGCGCAGGCCATCTCGCCCTCTTCCCAGCGGCGCACCGTGCGGCCGCAGGAGAAGGCGACGAACGGCTTCCTCGCCTTGACCACCGCGTGGTAGGTCAGGTACTGGAGGTCCAGTCGCGGCAGCGGGAGCCAGGCGTCGGTCGGCATCTCCCAGTACGAGTCGTTGCCCGGGTTGAAGAGGACGTCGCCGGTGATCTTGAAGACCAGCGTCGCCTGGTCGCCGGGCTTGAGGCCGTGCGGCAGCTCGACGAGCAGCTCGTCGTTCACGTGGGAGAACGGCAGCGCCTCGCCCGAGGCGAGGGTGACGCTCCGCAGCGTGTAGGGGTTCTCGACGAGCCGGGCGGCGGCCCCGGCGGTGCCGAAGCGGGTGCTCCAGAGGTCGAGCGCGAGGACCTTGACCGGCGACTGGGCGGTGAACGTCTCGGTCACCTCGAGCTCCGCGGTCAGGGAGGCCGGGTTGACCAGCGTGAGGTCGACGGCGGTGAGGAGGTACGGCTTGGGCCGCGGCTCCAGTCGGGCGCGGCCGACGGGCTGCGACGAGAGGAGCTCCGGGAAGCGGAGGTCCTTGAACAGCGGGTCGACCGCCTTCAGCTTCTCCATCGCGGTGATCGACTCCTCGTGGTCGCGCATCGGGTCGAGGACGAAGACGTAGTCGTCGTGCCCGCCGACGATCTCGGCCACGACCACGGGCGCCCCCGGCGGGTCGACCATGGCCTGGGGGAGGAGCTGTCCGTAGCGCCTCGTCTCGTCGCCCGCGAAGCGCTCGCGGTGGCGGGCGAGCGCCGTCGCCGCCGCCGCGTCGGCCGGTCCCGCCGGCCAGCCGCCCTCGCCGGCCAGCGACTCGGCGCCCGCCGACAGCATGACCAGCGCGCCGTCGAAGGTGTCGACGAGCGCGCCGTCGGCGCCGACCTCGAGCGTGCCGGCGCGGCGCACGTTGGTGCGGTAGGTGGCGGCCTCCAGGGGATCGGTCGAGACGTAGCGCAGCCGTCCGCCGCCGGACAGGTAGACGCCGACGATGCGGCCGGCGGCCGTCACCGGGTGGAGGCGGCCGCCGTCCGGCGTCAGCTCCAGGTGCCCGTAGGTCAGGGTGCGGCCGGACGCGGCGACACCCGCACCGGCCAGGGCCGGGGCGGCCAGCGCCTGGCCCCACCCCGCGACGTCGAGGGCGACCGCCGGCAATGCGATGAGGGCTGCACCGACCGTCGAAGCGATCGTAACGGCGAAGGGTGCTCGTGTCCGTTTGCAGCTCATGTTTGCCTCACCTTCCGCACCACCAGGGAACGGCGTCTCGGCACCGCGCCGAGCTAGCTCTTCGGAGATTCGGTCCCGAGCAGGTAGCGGTTGAAGAAGTCGGTGTAGTCCTTCTTGGTGGCGAAGTTGGTCAGGTCGATGAAGTTCCTGGTGCTGGCGGGCTGGAACGGGAAGCTCCGCAGATAGCTCTTCAGGACGGTGAAGAAGGCGTTGTCGCCGACCTCCTTGCGGAGCGCGTGGAGCACGAGCGGACCCTTGCCGTAGAGCAGGCCGTAGCGGTCCTCCCAGGCGTTCTCCCCGGCCAGCTCGTTCGCCGTGAACACGGTCGCCTTGTCCTTCGCGAACTTGGAGATGATCTTCCAGTCGGAGAATGCCTTGTCGAAGGCATCCTCCTTCCACGTCTGGCCGACGGCATACGCGGAGAAGTACTCCGCCACCGACTCCGAGAGCCACTCGTCGTGGGGGTCGCCGTGCAAGGCGACGTGACCCCACCAGGCGTGGGCCAGCTCGTGGGCGAGTCGCCCGTTGATGCCTTCCGAGAACATTCGAGCGTAGAAATCCTCCATGGGGTTGAACGCTTCACGGGTGATGAAGATGATCCCCGCCGGCGCCTGTCCCCAGCCGACCGACTCGATCTCGATGAGGTTGAGCTCGGCGAACGGGTAGTCGCCGAGGTAGTGCCGATAGAACTTGAGCAGTCCGAACACCAGGTTCGCGAGCTTCTTGCAGGCCTTCGGGTCGGGTGACGCGTAGCTCGAGACGTGGAGGGTAACGCCGTCGCGTGCCTCGGTGTAGGTCGAGTACTTGCCGGCGAGCACGGCTGGGTACTGGATCCGCTGATCCTCGCGGAACTCGGCGCACTCCAAGCCCTCCTCCTGCCACCGGCGCACCGTCCTGCCGCAGGAGAACGGTGTGAACGGGGGCTTCACCTTGACGACCGCGTGGTAGGTAAACGCCTGGTTCACCAAGTGCTGGAGCGGCACGATGGAACTGGCCAAGACCCTCCAGTAGCTGAGCTTGCTGGGCCGGAACAGGACCTCGCCCTCGATGCGAAACCGCAGGGTGACCCGCTGGCCCGCGGCGAGCGGCTGCGGGAGCTCGACGACAAGATCGTGGCGGGCGTGGTGGTACGGCAACGCGGTCCCGTCTTCGAGCGTGACGGACTTGAGGACGTACGGGTTGCACACCACGCCGACGCCCTTCTCGCCGTACGCCTCGCTGGCCAGGGCGAGGTGGATGACCCGCACCGGCGCGAGCGCCTGGAACGTCTCCCGGACATCGACCTCCGCCAGCAGGCTGTCGCGGTTGACGAGGTTCAGGTCGAGCGCGACCAGCGTCGCTCGATGCGGGGAGGGCCCCAGCCAGCTCCGGTCGATCGCCTGGTGCGAGAGCATCTCCGGGTAGCGACGCTTCTTCAGGCAGGCGTCCATGCTCTCGCTCTTCGTCATCACCGAGATGTACTCGTCGTGGTCACGCAGCGGATCGAAGACGTAGACGAGGTCGTGTTGGCTCGCGACGATCTCGGCGACGACGACCGGCCGGGCCGGCGGGTCCACCAGCGCCTGGGGGAAGAGCTGGTGGTACCTCCAACCCTCGTCGTGCGCGAAGCGTTCGACGTGCTCCACCAGAGCTCCTGTCGGGTCAACGAGGGCTACGCCTTCGGGCACGGTGCCTTCGATGCCGAGCACGTTCGCACCGTCAGACACCATGAGAAGCGCCTGGGTGAAGGTGTCGTTGATCGCGCCCTTGGTGTCGACCTCGTAGTCGCTCGCCCGCTTCACGTTGGTGCGGTACGCGGCCGCCTCGACCGGGTCGGTGGAGACGTAGCGCAGCCGTCCGAAACCGCGGAAGTACGCGCCGACGACTCGACCCGCCACGACCACCGGCCTGAGGCCACCCGACTCGAGCTTGAGCTCGAGGTGGCCGAAGGAGAGCGTGCGACCACCTGCGTCGGTGCTTATTCCGGCCAGGGCCGGGGCGGCCAGCGCCTGGCCCCACCCGGCGACGTCGAGGGCGGCCGCCGGCAATGCGACCGCCGTGACGGCGGCCATGACGACGATGCGCACGCACACGCGAAGTCCCATCGGTCTCTCTCTTTCTGTCGATCGAGCATTGACGGGCAGTCTACGGCCCGCCCGGGAGAGCGGCAAGGCGCGGTCAGGCTGCCGCGAGGGCGGACTCGACGACGAGGACGGTGAGGTCGTCGGCCAGGGGGGTGCCGCCGGTGTGGCGATCGAGCTCGGCGAGGATGGCGAGGAGCAGCGCCGGGGCGGGCAGGCCGGCGTGACGGGTGAGCAGCTCGCCGAGCGCCTCGTAGCCGTACGCCTCGCCCGCCGCGTTCTCCGCCTCGACGAGGCCGTCGGAGTAGATGACCAGCTTGCTCCCGGCCGGGAACGCCACGGTGCGCGACGCCGGCGCGCCCGGCCAGCGGTGGCCGAGGGGCAGGGCCGAGAGCAGGACCTCCTCGAGCTCGCCGCCCGGTCGCAGGACGAACGCCGGCGGGTGGCCGGTGTTGGTGATCGTCACGACGCCTTTCGCCTCGTCGACCTCGAGCAGGGCCAGGGTCACCATGCGGTTCCGCACGCTCTGGCGGAGGAGCAGCTCGTTGAGGTTCTCGAGCAGGCTCACGCCGCGATGCCCGTCGTGGACCAGCGTCGCGACCGCCGACTTGACCATCGCCATGAGCAGGCCGGTGGACAGGCCGTGGCCGGCGACGTCGCCGATCGTCAGGATCAGACGGTCGCCGGCGAGCGGGAAGACGTCGAAGTAGTCGCCGCCGACCTCGGCGGCGGGCCGGAAGTGGGCGTGGACGGCGAGGCCCCCGTGGTTGAACTCGCGGCGGGGCAGCAGGCTCTCCTGGATCTCGCGGGCGAGCTCCATCTCCCGGGCGAGCCGCTCCTTCTCCGCCACCTCGACGAGCATGTGCTTGACCGACTCGGACATCGCGTTAAACGACAGCGCCAGGTCGCCGAGCTGATCGCGCTTCTTCACCGGGATGCGCCAGTCGAGGTTGCCGCCGCCGACCTCGCCGGCGCCGCGCGACAGCCGGGCGGTGGCGCGGGTGATGGCGACGATCATGACCACCGCGAACGACACCGCGACCAGGTAGATCGCGGAGAAGACAGCGGTCACGATGAGCAGCGCGGTGATCACCTCGCGACCGACCTCGCGCTGGGAGCCGAAGAGGTCGCGGACCGCGCCGCCCACCGACACCCTGATCAGCGTCACGAGCTGGCGTTCCGTGGCCTCGCTACCGTCCGCCCACGACCGCGGCGGCTCCGGGAACCGCACCCAGACGATCTGCAGCCGGTCCCACCAGTCGCCCGAGCGCTCGCGCGAGGCCCAGTCGCGCTCGACCTCCTCCGCGTCGACCTCCTCGCCGTCGACCCTGACCGTCGCCTTCCCGTCCGGCTTGTCGGTCCCCACGTTGATGGTGACGCCGGAGCTCTTGCCGCCTGCGGCTTCGGGCTTCGCGTCCCGCACGACGAACCGGAGGTCGAACCAGCGATCGCGCGACAGCGTCTCGGCCGTGGTCCGGTCGAGGGGGACGAGCAGCGTCGCCAGCCGGGCCCCGTGGCGCGCCACCACAGCCGCGTACGGTCGCTCGCCGTCGAGCACGAGGCCGCGGAAGCCCGCCTCGGTCGTCCATGTCGGCACCGCGAGCTCCTCGGAGCCCGGGGCCCGCCACGCCCGCTCGCCGTCGGCGACCAGCGCGAGGGTCCGAAGGCTGCGTCCCGCCCCCTCGAGCTCCGGGACGTGGAGCAGCGCGAGCGCCGCGTCGCCTCCCCGCACCTCGAGCTCGTGGAGCGCCGAGACCGCGGTGGCCGACAGGTGCTCGAGGAGCTTCTCGTTCTCCTGGCCGACGCGGATCGAGCCGTACTGTCCGACCAGCATGTACCCCGTGGCGATGCCGAGGAGGCCGAGCAGCGGGAACGGGACGAGCCCGATGAGCAGGTACGAGAGGAAGAGCCGCACCGAGACCCGGTAGGTCAGCCTGCGCCACAGCCACCGCAGGCCGAAGAACACCGCGACCGCGACGGTGAGGAAGAGCGCGAGCCCCGCCAGGTCGGTTGCCGCCGACTCCGGGGCCAGCCTGCCGAGCGCCCAGCGGACCAGCCACAGCGCGGCGACCGCGCCGAGCAGGATCACGGCACGCCGGCCGCTCGGGCGCGGCGCCGGCGGCGGTTGCAGGAACGGCAGTCGCCGCGGGGTGTCCTGGGGAGGCTGTCGGGTCATCGTCGGTTCCTACGTGCAGGGTAGCGGAAAAGTTGACCGCCCGGACGCCCGGCTACCATGGACCGCGATGTCCCGAAGGATGCCTGCGATCTGGACCGGCCCGTTCACCCTCACGGTGCTCGGCACTGCCGCCCTGTTCGTCGGCTTCTACGTCCTCCTCCCGGTGCTCCCGCCCTACGCCGAGCGCCTCGGGGCGGGCAAGGGCGGCGTCGGCCTGGTCATCTCGATCTACTCCCTGGCCGCGGTGGCGGCCCGCCTGCTCGCCGCCGGTGCGATGGGCGGCCGCGCCCGCAAGGTGCTCCTGGTCGCCGGCCTCGCCGGCTTCGCCGCCTGCGCGGCGGCCTACTCCCTGGTCGGAAACGTGCCGTCGCTGCTCGGGCTGCGCGTCCTGCACGGCCTCGCCTGGGGCCTGGCGACCACCGGCTTCGGGGCATTGGTGGCCGATCTCGCCCCCGCCTCCCGGCGCGGCGAGGCGATCGGTACTTGGGGGCTCGCGCCCACCGTCGCGATGACCGTCGGACCGCTGGGCGGCGCCCACCTGCTGGCCAGCGGTGGCTTCCCAACCGTCTTCGCGGCCGCCGCCCTGCTCGGCCTCCTGGCGGTGGCGGTCGTCCTTCCCGTCGAGCACGCCGCCGGGACGCACCCGGTCGCGACGCGCGGCGGCGTGCACCTGCCGCGGGGCGCCTGGCTCCCCGGCGTCGTCCTGTTCCTGTCGAACCTGTCGTACGGCTCGCTGGTCGCGTTCCTGCCGGTCGAGGTGGCCGGAACGCCGGGGCGGGCGGGGCTGTTCTTCACCGTCTTCGCCCTCGCCATCCTGGTGTCCCGGCCGTTCTCGGGCCGGCTGTCGGACCGTCACGGCCGCACCGCGGTCATCGTCCCCGGGCTCGCGCTCGGCGCCGTCGGCACCTTCCTCCTCGGGGTCCCGGGCAGCGACGCCGCGCTCGCCGCCGCCGCCCTGCTCTACGGCGCCGGGATCGGCGGCGCGGCGTTTCCCGTGCTCATGGCGCTGACCGTCGACCGCTGCGCACCGGACGAGCGAGCGGCCGCGGTGGCGACCTTCCAGACCGCGTACGACCTCGCCATCGCGCTCGGCGCGGCGCTCCTCGGTCCTGTCTACGCTCGCTTCGGCTTCCTGACGATGAACGCGGTGGCCGCCTGCGCCGTGGGACTCTCCGTCGTCGTGCTGCTCCTCGCGAAGGGCGACCCTCGTGGCGCGCCCGACGGTGGCGAAGGGGGCGGGGGACGGGGCACGGGGAGCTGAACGACGTGAGGCCTCTCGGGTCCCGCGTCCGGTCCGACGCCCCCCTCATTTGCTACAGTTCAGCGTGATGTGTCGATCTCGTGGCTGGCTCGTCGTCGCGGCGCTCGTCGCGCTCGCCGCGTGCGGGCGCAAGGCCGACCCGCTGCCCCCGATCGTCGAGGTGCCGGAGACGACCACCGACCTGTCGGTCTACCAGGAGCAGCTCGACGCCGTGCTGACCTGGTCGTTCCCCACGCTCACCCGCGCCGGCCGCTCGCTCACCGATCTGGGCCGCGTCGAGGTGTGGCGCCTCGACGTGCCGCCCGGCCAGGAGTCGACGGGCACCGGCACGCAGGCCGAGGAGCTCCGCCGCCAGCTCATGGTCGGCCGCGGCCGGCTGATCGGCCGGCTCGAGGGGGACCGCCTGCACGAGGCGACGCGCGGCAGCAAGCTCGAGTTCCGCGACGCCCTCTCCGCGGTGACGCCGGGCACCGTGCCGACGACGCTGTGGTACGCGGTGCGGACGCGCCGGCGCGACGGCACGGCGTCGGCGCTGTCGAACATCGTCGCGTGGAAACCGAAGCCGGTGCCGCCGTCGGTGACCGGGACGGTCGCCACGCCGGGCCCCGGCGGCATCGAGCTCTCCTGGCAGGGCGTCCCGGGGGGCACCTACGCCGTGGAGCGCCGTGACGCGGCCGGCGGCCCGTGGCAGATCGTCTCGCCGATCGGGTTCGAGGCGACGACCTGGGTCGATCGCCAGGTCGAGCAGGGCAAGACGTGGCAGTACCGGGTGCGCACCGTCATCGAGGCGACCGCGTCGCCGCGCGTCGGCGAGATCACCGTCCCCTATCCCGACGCCTATCCGCCGACTCTTCCGACGTCGTTCATCTGCCTGCCGGAGGAGTCCGTGGTCCGCCTGCGCTGGGACCAGTCGGCCGAGGCCGGCGTGGCCTTCGCGGTCTCCCGGCGGGTCGACGGTGGGGCGTGGACGCCGCTCGGCACGCCACAGTCGGCCACCGAGGTCCGCGACAGCGAGGCGCCGGCCGGTGCGGTCGAGTACCAGGTCCGCGCCGTGGACCCGGCCGGGAACACCTCGGAGCCGGTCACCTGCTCGGTGCGGATCGGCCCGTGAGGTTCGCCAAGCTGCACGGCGCGGGAAACGACTTCCTCGTCTTCGACGGCGGTGTGGAGGCGGGGCTGGAGTCCTCGCTACCCCCGGCCGTCGCGGCACTCTGCCACCGGCGGTTCGGACTCGGCGCCGACGGCGTCCTCCTCCTCCTGCCGGGGACCGCCCGCGAGGCGCGTCTGGTCTACTGGAACGCCGACGGGTCGACGGCGAGCTTCTGCGCCAACGGCACCCGCTGCGCGGCGCGCTTCGCCGCCGAGCGGTGGGGGTGGGACGAGCTGCTCCTCCACACCGGCTACGCGCCCATCCCCGCGCGGGTGCGCGAGGCCCAGGTCACGCTCGAGCTCCCCGCCGCCACGGAGCTCTCCGCCTGGCGCTCCCTCGCCACCGCGGAGGGCGAGCACCGTGCCCGCCGGCTCGTCGTCGGGGTGCCCCACCTGGTCGTGCCGGTCGACTGGCCGGACTTCTGGGACCGTCCGCTCGCGCCGTTGGCGCCGGCGCTGCGGGCCCATGGCGACCTCCCGGCCGGCGGGGCCAACGTGAGCTTCGTCCGCATCGAGGCGGGCGGCGAGCTGGCGGTCCGGTCGTGGGAGCGCGGCGTGGAAGGCGAGACGCTCTCCTGCGGCTCCGGCGACGTGGCCGTGGCGCTCGTCGGCATCGCCGAGGGGTGGTGCCGCGCGCCGGCCACCGTCCGCACCGCCTCGGGTCGCCGGCTCGTCGTGGTCCCGCGGGGCGAGCCGCCCGCCTGCCCGTCGACCCTCGCCGGCCCCGCCGAATGGGTAGCGGACGGCGACGTCAGCCCCGAGCTCCTCGGGCGTTAGCGCAGCGCGGCTCGCGGCGGCGCGGCCAACCGTCCGCCCTGTCCACCCGCGATCTCCGGCACCTGGTAGGTCGGCGCCCCAGAGGCGTTGTCGACCAGCGACACGTACGGGTAGACCGCCGCGTCGGCGGGCGCGCCGACGACGGTGAGCTCCGCCGTGCCGTCCGCCAGGTTCGACGCCAGCCGGAGCTGGACGTGCGAGAACGGCGGCAGCGTGAGGGTCTGCTCCTCGACCACGGCGCCGTGCTCGCGCACCGTGACCCGGACCGCGATCTCGTCGGCCGCCCAGCCCGCCGCGCCGAGGTTGGCCCGGACCGCCTGGTCGGCGCGCAGGTGGCGGAACGTCGCCGTGCCGCCCGGACGCAGCCCGTCCGCCGCCGGGGTGGCCGGCAGGCCCTCGCCCCACGACGGTCCGCCCGCCACCGCGGCCGCGTTGAAGGTCCGCGAGTGCGCCGCGAACGGCGTGCCGTCGTCGCTCTCCAGGTGGAACGCGCCGGTGGCCCCGCGCTCGAGCAGCTCCAGGCGGGCGAGCACATCGGCCGCGACGAGCAGCTCACCGGGGCCGACGTCGAGACGGGTCGCCCCGGCCTCCAGGTTGGGCCGGCGCGACGGGAGGTAGCGGGCGGTGACCGTCAGCCGGCGGGACGACGGGTTGTAGACCAGCAGGTCGGTCCGCCAGTCCGAACCCATGGCGCCGGCGACCCGGGCGGCTGCCGGCACCACGAACGCCGGCGCGAGGAGCCCCGGCGAGGTCGCCGGGCCGAGCGGCGAGAGCTCGAGCGCCTGCACGCCACACTCCGTCGAACCCGCGCAGCGCAGCGCCGCGGCGCCGCCGCGTCCCGGCCACAGCGGGAACGTCGTCGACTCGCCCGGCGCGACGCGGCGACCAGGGTACCCGGCGTGATCGACGAGGAGCGGCACGTCGAGGGCGACGACGCGGGCGATGACGGGCACGGCGTCGTCCGGGAGGGCCAGCGTGGCGTTTCCCGTGAGGCGCCAGCCGTCGGCGGCGGGTGCGAGCCCGGAGCGGCGCACCGCGGCCATCGCCGCATCAGGCGTCAGGGCGGCGCGGCGTTCGCGCGCCGTCACCGCCGCCTTCGCCGCCCGCGCCACGGTGCAGGCCGCGTAGCGGCCCGGCGTGAGCACGGCGAGGCGCGGCTCGGGCCAGGCGCGCGCGAACAGGAGCTCGCTCCCGTCGATCGCCTCGGGGTAGACCAGCAGCGCGTCGCCGAGCGTCCCCGCCGCGCCGGTCTGCGCCGCCGCGCGCTCCATCGCCACGGTGCGGAAGCCCCGCGGTCCGAGGATTCGCTCGGCGTGGGGCATGAAGGCGCCGTCCAGAACGACCGTCGCGACCTTGGGATCGGCGTGCTCCGCGATCCACGTCAGGCCCGACCACACCGGCGCCGGCTGCCGCCGCAACTGGAGCACCGGCGCCATCCACAGCAGGGCGGCGACGCACCAGGCGGCGACGATCGCGGGGCTCGGCCGCCGCTTCCCCTCGGTGCCCGGCAGGACCGTGCCGGCCGCCAGCATCGCGACGACGGGCAATACCGGCAGCCCGTAGCGGACCGCCACGGTGTAGTTAAGGGTGAACGCCGAGACGCCCAGGTAGAGCAACGCGCTCGACGACGACGCCACGACCAGCGCGGCCCGACCGGACCGCCACCAGCGCACGGCACCGACGACGACGAGCGTCCAGGCCGAGGCGGCCAGCCAGGGCGAGCCGAATGGCCGGACCAGCCAGGCGCCGAGCGCCGCGCCCCACGGCGCTCGCGGCAACGCGAGGTTGACGTCGACGAAGGCGATCCAGCCGCGCTGGCCGGCCAGGGCCTCGGCGAAGCGAGCCGGGCCGGTCAGGAGGATCGCCGGCAGCCAGCACGCCGCGCTCACGGCGACGAGGGCGCCGGCGGCCAGGGCGAGCTCGCGGAGGCGTTTCTGCCGGAGCAGCCGGAGCCCGAGGACGGCCGCCGGGACGACCAGGACGAGCGCCATCTGGGGGCGGATGCCCAGGCAGGCGGCGGCCGCGGCCGCGGCGGCGACCGCCATCCGCGGTCGCTCCCACGCCAGCGCGCCGAGCCACACCGCGGCGAGGGCGGCGGCGATCGCCGGCACGTCGGAGAGCCCGGCGTTGGCGTGGAAGGCGAAGGCCGGGATCGCCGCCAGGGTGCCCGCGCCGGCCACCGCGGTGGCGCGGTCCGCGCCAAACCGCCGCAGCAGCACGCCGACCACCCCCACCGCGGCGATGGCCGAGAGGATGGCGACGGCCTGGAAGGCGAACCCCCCCGCGCCGGTGACCTGCGCCACGAGCTGCGCCGCCGCCACGAACACCGGGTAGCCGGGCGGGTGGGGCGCGTGGGCGTGGACGTCGTAGCGGTCGAGGGCACGGATGAACAGCAGCTCGTCCCACTCGAACGGCGTGGCCGGCCTGAAGACGAAGAGCAGGAGCCCGTAGGCGGCCAGCGCGACGAGAGCGATCCGGCGAACGGTGGCTTGTGACATGGCGGGGATAGCGTACGGCCTCCCGCCAGCCGCGTCGAGATCCCCGGCGCGAGTCGGGCCCCCGGGCCTGGAGAGGTCGAGTCGATCCGGGCCCGGCGTGCCTCCCGCTCCAGGTCACATACTACAAGACCTGACCCCGTTGGAAGCAGGCGAGGTGGCCGTCGAAGTGGACGCGGGTGAAGGAGGCGGGGAGGTGCTCGCCGAGGCAGTCGGCGACCGAGAAGACGACGACCGGGCGGGGGGAGCGGCCGAGCTCGGCGGCGAGCCGCCGGTAGAACCGCGTGCCCGGCCCGTCGGGCCTGACCGGACGATAGAGGTACACGAAGTCGAAGCCCTCCACGGACATCGCCGTCACGTCGGCGTGGCGCCACTCGACGCTCGCCGCCGGCACGCCGAGCCAGCCCTGCAGCGCCCGGCCGGCCTCCAGCATCGCCGCCGAGATCTCCACCTGGACCGTCAGGCGGTGGGGCGCGAGAAGTTGCACGAGCAGCAGTTGCAGGCCGTTGCCGGCGCCGAGGTCGAGGGACGCGGTGTCGGGGCGGATCCAATCGGGCGCCTTGAGGATCGGGGCCAGGCCGCCGGCGTGGCACCAGTAGCCCCCGGTGCGGTCGACCTCGGCCCGCTCGGCGCCGGTGTAGGGCGCCTCGTGGGCGTGGAGGTGGGCGTAGAGCGTGAGGAACGCCTCCTCGACCGCCTCGCCGTCGGCTCCCGCGAGGGTCTCGACGAAGGCGGCGTGGAGCTCCGCATAGCGCGGGTAGAGGCCGACAGGGTCCGGAGGGGGCGGCAGACCGGCGAGGCGCGCCATCAACTCGACGAGCCGGGCCCGTTCGGGCTCCGGCCGGCCGTCCCCTCTGAGGAGGGTGGCCAGCCGGCGACGCGAGGCTTCCAGGGCGATCATCGGCCGCATCGTACCGCGTGGCGGTGTACGATCGGGGCATGGCGGCGCGACGAAGCGGGGACCGACATGCCTGACGACTCCAGGCCGAAAGGCGCGCTGCCGGCGCACCCGTCCGGCGCGGCGTCGGCGTGCGCCCGGGTGGTCGGCGGCCTGAGCGACGAGGAGGTCGCGGTCCTCGCCCGCCTCCGCGCGGTGCGGGTCGAGGCGGCCGCGGTCCGCGCCGAGCTCGACGGGGTGGTCGGGGAGGGCGCCGAGTCCGCCGGCCGGCGCGTCGTCCTGACCGCGCGGCTGGGCGAGCTGCGCGACGTCTGGCGACTCCTCACTGCCGAGCGTGACGCCGCGCGCCACCGGCGCATGGTGCTGCTCGGCCACGAGGACGACCCGGCAGGCGAAGCTCCCCTGCCCCGTCCCGACCGCTGAGGACGTATCCGCCCCACCGCCGATCCACCCTCGCCCGGCCGCGACGGCTGGCGACCCGCCGGTCCGCTTGACGCCGTCGGGCGCAGGCTCGACATTGTGAAAAGCAAGACATGCACAGAATCTGGCCAAGCCGTACCGTCGCTCGACGGGCGAGGTGACGCGATGTCGAAGATGGTCGCTCCACCGATCACGCTGCTGCCACCCGTGCAGGCGCCTCTCGCCGCCGCCGCGGCCGCCATCCTGGACACCATCGACACCTACCACGCCGACTTCCTCGACATCGCCCGCCGGGCCCGGCGGAGGTTCGAGAGCCGCGACTGGCACGGCCGCCAGCAGGACGCCGACGAGCGGATCGACCTCTACGAGCACGCCCTCAACCTCGCCGTCGCCCTCCTCGAGGCGCGGCTCGGCGCCTCCCTGCGCAGCCAGGCGTTCTGGGCCGAGCTCAAGGAGGAGTTCGCCGGGCTCATCGCCGAGCGGCACGACGCCGAGCTCGCCGAGACGTTCTTCAACTCGGTCACGAGGAAGATCTTCTCGACCGTCGGGATCAACCGCGACATCGAGTTCTTCCACGTCTCCGGCCTGCGCAGCCTGGCGCCGCTCGAGGAGGTCGTCTACACCCACTACCCGAGCGACCACGACACCGGCGCGATCATCCGCCGCATCCTCGCCGACCACCGCTTCGCGATGCCCTATGAGGATCTCGATCGCGACGCCGAGCTCGTCGCCCGCGAGGTCGACCTCTACCTCTGGCCGCTGGTCGGGAACGTCGGCAGCTACGCCATCGAGACGATCAACGCCCCCTTCTATCGGAACAAGGTGGCGTACCTGGTCGGCCGCATCCAGGCCGGCCACCACGTGCTGCCGTTCGTGCTGCCCCTCTATCACGGCGAGCGCGGGGTCTTCGTCGACACCGTGCTCCTTACCTTCGACGACGTCTCGACGGTCTTCTCGTTCGCCTTCTCCTACTTCCACGTCGAGGTGCGCCGCCACGACGAGCTCATCGCGTTCCTGCGGTCGATCCTGCCGGGCAAGCCGCTCGCCGAGCTGTACAACGCGATCGGCTACGAGCGGCACGGCAAGACCGAGCTGTACCGCGACCTGCACCGCTTCATCCACGAGTCGAACCAGCAGTTCGTCATCGCCGCCGGCAAGGAAGGCTCGGTGATGATCGCCTTCACCTTGCCGGACTACAACTTCGTCTTCAAGGTGATCAAGGACCGGCCGGTCTTCCTCCGCTCGCGCGAGGTCGCCCCCAAGGGCGTCACCCGCGCCCACGTGATGTCGCAGTACGAGTTCGTCCGGCGGCGCGACCGGGTCGGCCGGATGGTCGACACCCAGGAGTTCGAGAACCTCCGCTTCCGCCGCGCCCGCTTCTCCCCCGAGCTGCTCGCCGAGTTCGTCGAGGCGGCGAGGGAGTCGGTCGCCATCGACCGGGAGTTCGTCGTCGTCCGCCACCTCTACGTCCAGCGCAAGGTGATGCCCCTGCCGATGTACCTGGAGAACGAGCGCGACCCCGAGACGCTCCGTCGGGTCGTCCTCGACTTCGGCTACTTCCTGCGCGACCTGGCGGCGGCCGGGATCTTCCTCGGCGACCTCTTCAACACCTGGAACTACGGGGTGACGCGGAGCCGGCGCATCGTCCTCTTCGACCACGACGACGTCATGCCCATCGAGCAGGCGGAGTTCCTCGAGAAGCCGCGGCCGCGCGACGACGACGAGGAGCTCGAGCCCGAGGAGGACCGCGTCGTGGCCCGGCCGGGCGACTTCTTCGTCGACGAGATCTCCCGCTACGCCGGCTTCCCGACCCGCCTGCACGGGATCTTCGACTCGACACACGCCGATCTCTTCACGGTCGCGTTCTGGCGGTCGATCAAGGAGCGGGTCGGGCGCGGGGACATGGTCGACATCGCGCCGTACGACCGCAAGAAGCGCTTCCGGTTCGAGGTTCCGTTACAGTAGCGCCCGCGATCGACGCGACGCCGGCCGCGCTGCCGGCCGGCGGGGAGGCGACGAGTGGTCGGTGACGTCCTGCCCTGGCTCGAGTACCGCTGGTCGTTCGACGCTCCGGTCGGGATGTTCCGGGCCGTCTGCGCGCGGCTGCGCGGGACGCCCGCCCGCCTCGAGGAGCTGCTGCGCGACGCCCCGGCCTCGATCACCGTGCGCCCGGCGGGCGGGGGCTGGTCGGCCAAGGAGAACGCCGGCCACCTCATCCAGGTCGAGCGGCTCTGGCACACCCGGCTCGCCGAGTACCTCGCCGGCGCGACGGCGCTCACCGCCGCCGATATGGGCAACCGGGCCACCGAGTCGGCCGACAACAACCAGCGGCCCCTCGCCGAGCTGCTCGCGGCGTTCCGCGCCGTCCGCGCGGAGACCATGCGCCGCCTCGATCCCCTCACGCTCGACGACGCGGCCCGGGTCGCCCACCACCCGCGCCTCGACCGGCCGATGCGCCTCGTCGACCTGTGCGTCTTCGCCGCCGAGCACGACGACCACCACCTCGCCCTCGTCGACGCCCTGCTCCGCGCCGGCTGACGGCGCGGCGCGGTCCCGCCACGTCCTACAGCCGCGAGCGGACGAGGTTCTCGACGCCGCCGGCGACGACCAGCGACTGCGGCACGCTGCCGAGGGCCGGGAAGGCGAACGCCTCGCCGCGCCAGGTCAGCGTCGAGGTCGTGAAGTCGACGACCACCTCGTCGCCGGGGACGATGGTCTTCTCCCGCGCCGCGACGCGGTCGGCGAGCTGCTCGCGCAGGCGGGCGACGAGCGCCGGCAGCTCGACGCACAGGAAGCCGTTGTTGAAGGCGTTGCGCAGGTAGGTCTGGGAGAACGAGCCGGCGACGACCAGGGGGATCCCCTTGGCCTGCAGCGCGGTGACCGCCTGCTCGCGCGACGACCCGGTGCCGAAGTTCATGCCGGACACGACGATGTCGCCGGCGCGGGCGACCCCGACGAACGCCGGGTCGTAGTTGGCCATGACCACTTGCGCCATCTCCTCGCGGGTGAGCTCGCGGTAGGTGACGTCCTTGCCGTAGATCCCGTCGGTGTTGAGGTTGTCCTGGGGGAGGAAGAGCAGGCGGCCGCGCAGCGAGGCCGGGAAGCCGGGGATGATCTCGACCCGCTCGGAGGCGGCGGCGGGCGACGCCAGCGCGGTGAAGCGCCGGCGCGGCTCGACGAGCGGCCACGCCTCGGGCGCGGTGATGTGGCCGGCCGCGGCCGAGGCGGCGACGACGGCGGGCGACGCGAGGTAGCAGGCGGCGTCGCGCGAGCCCATCCGACCCTTGAAGTTGCGGTTGGTCGCCGAGATCCCGACCTCGCCGGGCTCGAGCAGGCCGGTGCCGAGGCCGATGCAGGCGCCGCAGCCGGGCGGCAGGGCGATCGCCCCGGCGTCGAGCAGCGTCTGCCAGACGCCGCTCGCCTCGGCCTCCGCCTGCACGGTAACGCTCGCGGCGGCCAGGTACAGGGCGACGCCCGGCGCGACCGTCCGGCCGCGCAGCACCGCGGCCGCCGCGGCGAGGTCCTCGCCGCGGCCGTTGACGCACGACATCAGGTACGCCTTGTGGATGACGACCTTCTTGGCGGCGATCTCGGCGAGCGGGCGCATGACGAACACCGTGTCGGGCCCGGACACGTGCGGCGTCACCTCGCCGAGGTCGAGCTCGATGTGGGCGGCGTAGGCGGCGTCGCCGTCGGGGCGCGGCGGGTCGGCCGCCCAGCGCTCGAGGTCGGCGGCGCCGACGCGCTCGACGCCGCGGGCGGCGAGGGCGGCCCGGCGGGCGGCGAGCCAGGCGATCGTCACCTCGTCGCACGGGAACCAGCCGGCCAGCGCGCCCCACTCGGTGGACATGTTGGCGATCGACATCCGCGCGTCCATCGACAGCGAGGCGACGCCCGGTCCGGCGAACTCGACCGCCGCGTTCAACACTTCCTCGCGGTTGTATAGCCCGCACAGCGTGATGATCACGTCCTTGCCGGTCACCCCGGCGCGCAGCGCTCCGGTGAGGACGACCTGCACGGTGCGCGGGACCTGCCACCAGAAGGTGCCGGTGGCCCAGATCGCCGCCGCGTCGGTGCGCACCACCGGGGTGCCGAGGGCGGCGAGGGCGCCGTACATGTTGGAGTGGGAGTCCGAGGCGACCACGAACGAGCCGGGCACGACGTAGCCGTTCTCGCACATGAGCTGGTGGCCGATGCCGCTCCCGGCGGGGTGGAAGTCGATGCCGTGGTCGCGGGCGAACGCCTCGATCTTGGCGTACTTGCCGAGGTTCTCCGCCGTCGTGTTCTGGATGTCGTGGTCGAGGGTGAAGACCGGCTGGCGCGGGTCGGCGACGCGGGCCGCGCCGATCCCCTTGAACTTGCCGATCACCGCCGATGTGTTGTCGTGGGTCATCACGTGACGCGGGCGCACCGACAGGAAGTCCCCGGAACGCAGCGGCCGGTCCGGCCCCTCCGCCAGGTGCGACTGCGCGATCTTCTCGACGATCGTCTGTCCCATACCGCCCTCCCAACCGGTCGAGCGTCGAGGGTCGAGGGTCAAGCGTGAGCAGCGAAGATGACCGCGATCATCTACATCGACCCTGGACACTCGACTCTCGACCCTCAACTGGCTCTGAGCAACTGCATCAGCTCGGTGATGGAACCGAGCTTCTCGAGGTGCCACACCGCGTCCTTGACCTTCTGCCGGCCGGCGGCGTCGAGCACCCCGGTCGCCAGGGCGTCGAACTTCTCCTCGATCTCGGCGTCGGTCAGCGGGTTGCGCGGGTCGCCCTTGGGGTAGTCGAGGCGCCTCTCGTGGACCTGCCCGCCGGTGGTGGTGATCGTCACGACCACCCGCTGCAACGCCGGGAACATCCGCTCGATTTCGGCGTCCGCGACCACCTCGACCTTCTTCAGTTGCGCGCGGATCGTCGGGTCCGCGATCTTGGCCGGGGTGAACTGCTGCGGCGTCACCTGGCGGTCGACCAGCGCCGCGGCGATGACGTAGGGCAGCGAGTGGTCGGCGGTCTCCTTGGTGTGCGGGTCGTACTTCGAGGGGTCGGCGAGGATGTCGGCGGCGCGGGCCAGCGAGCGGATGTGGACCTTCGCCACCTGGTCGGGCCTGAGGTCGTGCTCGCGGACGAGGTCGAGCACCGCCGAGATCGGCGCGTGGGTGAGCGCCTCGGTGGGGAAGAACTTCATCCCGCATTGGGTGATCCGCCACGACGCCCCGAGGCCGTCCTCGAGCACCGCGAGCTTCCACTCCGGCCCGAAGCAGTGGACCAGCCCTTCCTTGCCGTCGACGATGTGCTCCGGCCCGGTGTAGCCGCGCTCGGCGAGGAGGGCGGCGAGCACCCCGGACTGGGTGGCCATCGGGTCGACGGTGTTCTTCATCATCGTCAGCTTGCCGGCGGTGACCGCGCCGAGCGTCGCCTGGCGCGAGGCGGAGATGCCGATGGCGTGCTGGATCTGCTCCCACGACAAGCGCAGCGCCCGCCCGGCGACGATCGGCGAGACGAACGCGCTGAGCGTCGCGTGGTGCCAGCCGCGCTCGCGGATGCCGGGGAACGCCGCCTCGCAGAAGCGCTGCTCGAACTCGTGGCCGAGGACGATGCCGACGACCAGCTCGCGGCCGTCGCCGCCGGCCCGCTCACCGCAGGCGATGGCGGCGGGGATGATGTCCGACGGGTGCGAGGGGTCCTGCTTCCAGTAGATGTCGTTGTAGTCCATGACCCGGACCATCAGGGCGTTGGCGAGCGACGCCGAGACCGGGTCGAGGCGCGCGCCGGTACCGATTACGGTCGCCGGCCCGGCCCCGGCGATCTCGTCGAGCACGGCGAGGGCGATGCTGACGTCGTGCTGCCGGAACCCACCGAGGGCGCACCCCAGCGAGTCGAGGAGGACGCGCTTGGCTTGGTAGACGGCCTCGGGGTCGATCTGCTCGAAGCTCAGCCCCGCCGCGAAGCGGGCCATGGTCGCCGTGATGGTCTCATTCGTCGTCGTGCTCATGCTCGTCTCCTCGCGTGCTCGCGCGGCACTCGCCGCGGCTCGTTCCTTCCGTGTCCCCTGTCCGCTCTTCCTTGCTCCCGTTCACGTGTCCCAGCGCGAGAGGGTCAGGGTGAGGGGTCGCCGGCCAGCATCCCGCGGTCGGTCGCCTTGCGATGGGCTTGGAGACCCTCACCTTCGCCCTCTCCCGCACCCAGGAAACGCAGTCTACACCTGCAATCTCGACCACCACGGTCCCCTCTCCCAGGGGGAGAGGGTCAGGGTGAGGGGTCGCCGGCCAGCATCCCGCGGTCGGTCGCCTTGCGATGGGCTTGGAGACCCTCACCCTCGCCCTCTCCCGCTGGCGCGGGCGAGGGGACCTGTGAGGAGCGCGCTCGCTTCGCTCGCGCATTACTTTTTGAACGGCAGGAAGCTCATGAAGTCGGCGTGGTGGACGATCGTCGCCTCGGTCGAGCGCTTGACCAGGCCGCCCTCGTCGGCGTGCGCCGCGATGATGTGGCACACCCGGTCGGGGACGCCGCACTCCATGGCGAGGGCCACGCCGGTGAACGGGTGCCGCAGGTAGCGGCCGCGCTCCGACTGGACCGACCGGCCCTCGACCTTCTCGTACTCGAGGAGCTTGCCGACGTCGGCGAGGATCGCGCCCGCGACGACCACGTCGAGGTCGATGGGCAACGCGGCGCCGAAGAACTCCCGCATCGCCTCGGCCGACCGCCGCGCGATGTGGACCACGCAACGTTTGTGCGCCATGAAGCTGACCGGGCAGTTCGGCACCAGGAGCGTGAAGGGGATCTCGGAGAGGTCGGCCGCGGTCAGCGGGCTCCGCTCGAGGGCGAGCTCCCAGGTCCGTGCCGTCCGCTCGCGCAGGTCCGGATCGGCGATCCACTCGAGCTCCGGCCACAGCGTGGAAACCGCGTCGCGCATGGGTCCTCCAGGGAGGTGAAAGTTAGCACAAGAGAGGCAGTCAAGGTTTGAGAGTCGAGCGTCGAAACCCCCGCCCACCCGTACGCTTCTCGCTCGCTCGACGCTAGACCCTCGACTCTTGACCGGGCGGGCGGGTGGGGTTCTTCCGCGCCTGCCGGCGGCGCCAGGCGAGGAGCGGGGGGAAGCCGACGAGCCGCGGCAGGAAGCGCCAGTGCCGCGGCGCGACGCCGAGGCCGGCGAGCACGCGGGTCAGGGCGCCCTCCGTCCGGCCGCCCTGCTCGGCGGTGTGGACCACGTTGGGCCGGGCGAGGACGGCCCGGTTGACCCGGGCGACCAGCCAGGCTTCGGTCACCGCCGGCGACAGGTAGAACGTCGGCCGTGCGAGGTCGTCGTCCGGGGCGACGACGCCCTCCGCGACCGCCCGGCGCGCCACCGCGCTGCCGGGCAGGACCCGCACGCCGGTGGCGACGACAGCGGCCGAGCCCGGCCAGTCGATGCGGCGCTCGATGAACGACACGGTCTCCTCGGCGGTCGCCTCGGTCTCGTCCGGGCCGCCGAGGAGGAAGAACCAGTTCGACGGGATGCCGGCGCCGCGCGCGGCCTCTGCGGTCCGCGCGACGTGCTCGGCGGTGAACCCCTTCTGCAGGCTCGCGAGCGTCGCGTCACAGGCCGACTCCGGCGACAGCATCATCGAGTTGAAGCCGGCCCGCTTCATGAGGGCGAACAGCTCGGGCGAGGCGGTGAGCGGGTTGACCGCGGTGGACGTCAGCGTCACCTCGAGGCCGCGGCGGAGGATCGCCTCGCACAGGAGGACGGCGGGCTCGAGCGGCACGTTGAACGACGAGTCGACGATCTCGAAGCAGCGCGGGCCGACGGTCGCGGCGACCTCGGCGATCTCCTCGACGACCTCGTCGGCCGGGCGGGCCCGGACGGCGCACCCCTCGACCACCGAGTAGACGCAGTGGGCACAGAGGAGCGGGCAGCCGCGCTTGCCCTGGATCGGCCAGGTCGCGCCGGCGCGGGCGTAGGGCCGCCAGTCGATCCGCCCCGCCAGGGTCGACGGGCCGAACGAGGCGAGGCGTGCCGGCGCCGTGGCGCGGGCCGCGCCGCCGCTGCGCGACACGACGCCGGGCACCGACAGCGGGTCGCGGCCGGCGGCGAGGGCGGCGAGGAGGTCCGGGAAGGCGACCTCGCCCTCGCCGAGCACGGCGAGGTCGGCGCCGAGGTGGCGAAGCGCCGCGGGACCGAGGATCGACACCGCCGGTCCGCCGACCACGACGCGGGCGTCGGTCTCGGCGCGGACCGCAGCGACGAAGCCGGCCGCCTCGTCGAGCTGCGAGCCCACGAGCTGTGCGCTCGCGCTGTCGATGTTGCGCACCGACACCCCGACCAGGTCCGGCGCGAACGCGCGTACCTCGCGGCGCAGCGTCGCCGCCGGGTCGCGGGCCGGGTAGAGATCGACGAGCCGCACCGCGTGGCCGGCGCGCTCGGTCGCGGCGGCGACGTAGGCGAGGCCGATCGGCGGCGGCGGGACGTGCAGCCGCGAGCGGTTCGCGTAGACGAGGAGGACCCGCATCGCGCTAGGACGCCGGGCGGAGCGCGGCCGTCATCCCTTCATGGCCGCCATCTGCTCGCGGGTCGGGCCGTAGATGTCGGGGAGCACGAGGCCGGCCTGGCGGACGAGCACGCTCATCGCCCCGCGGTGGTGGATCTG
>JACQZW010000057.1 GCA_016213675.1 Acidobacteriota bacterium
CCCCCCCCCCCGGCCCCCCCACCCCAGGGGCGGGCTTTCTTCCCCCACCCACCCTCGCGCCCCGCGCCCGTCCCCCACCCCTCAGCAGGTCTTGACTGGCCAACCTACAGGCGCCTTCACGTCCAGGACCGTGCAGTACTAGCTTGGCGAGTTACGTGGACCTCGAACCCTGTGTTGGCGTCGCGGGAGCTGCGCCAACCGCCACAGGGAGTGGCTGGGCCTCACGATTCAGGTCGCGTGCGGACAGCATGGCAAGCTTCGCATCGAGTATGGCTTGCGCCACTTGCGCCGGATGCATGATGCCGCGGAAGTTCATCGGCACCTTCAGGCTCGATACGTGCACGTCGCCGATATCCGCGCCTTGCCCAAAGCGAGGGAAGGAGTACTCGACACGGTCCACGTCGGGAAGGAGAAGGACCGACCGCTTCATGCCGAGGATCCCTCTCTGCTGAACGAGTCGGGTTGGCGTGAGGTAATCAAGGGTGTTGACCCAGTGGAGGAAGGGAGGCGCGGCAGCCAGTGCACCGCTGGAGATCGCGATCAGCCAATCCGAGGTGGTTACCGCAGGCAGAAAGCGGAAGGCCAGGAATGACAGCGCTGACCCCACAACCAGCCCACGCCAAGGTATCACTTCGATGAAGAGCGACGTTCGGTAGTAGTCGCTGTGGTCCAGGGGGGCAAGGAAGCCAACCAACGATCGCCTGAATACCACTGTGACCCTCTCGCTCCGGTGCGAGGCTGCGCAGCAACCTCGACGAGATATCCAGGACCGACCTGCTGGCCAGGACGACACGTAGATAGTCTACGTGAACCGGTTGACCGGCTTGGGTCCTGCTGACGCACCAGGCTGGGTGGGGGACGGGAGCGGGGCGTGAGGGCGGGTGGGGGAGAAAAGCCCGCCCCTGGGGTGCGCGGCCCATCTCTGCGGAGCGAGCGGGTCACCGAGCGGCCGGATCGCCGTGGGGTGTCGGGGGCGCGAGGAGCGTGAGCGACGAGCGAACACCGAGGGGCCCCACGGCGAGCCGGCCTGCTCGGTCGCGAGCGGAGCAGTCTCGATTCGGGCTCGCGGGGGCGAGCCCGGACCGAGGGGGCCGCGCACCCCTGGGGCCAGATCAGGGGACGGACCTGGGTCCGTGACTGACGGCAAGTCTGGGGGCAGGACCGCCAAGAAGGCAGGGAATCCCATGCTTTGGAGGCAAGCGCAGGGTCGGAGGGCACGCCCTCACCCCGACCCTCTCCCGGCGGGAGAGGGAGCCCCCACCCACCCGGCGAGAGGGCGGAAACGGTCAGAACAGGTAGGCGGTGGCGAAGACGAAGAGCATGGTGAAGACGATTGCGAGCTTGGTCGCGGCGCCGAGGACCATGCCGAGCCAGGTACCGAGCCCGGCCTTGCCGGCCTGGCGGACGTCGCGGGTCGAGACGTACTCGCCGAGCAGGGCGCCGACGAACGGGCCGACGAGCAGGCCGACGAAACCGAAGAACAGCCCGACGAGCGAGCCGACGACGGCGCCGGCGATCGCCAGGCCGCTCGCCTTGACGCGCCGGGCACCGAGGGCGGTGGCGGCCAGGTCGACGGCATAGGTCGCGACGGCGAGCACGCCGAGCACGGTGAGCGGCAGCCAGCCGACCTTGGCGAAACCGTCGGCCCAGGCGGCGAGCAGCAGTCCGGCGAACACCATCGGGGCGCCGGGGAGTGCCGGCAGCACGGTGCCGGCGATGCCAAGGAGCACGAGGACGAGGGCCAGGAGCCAGACGAGCGTCGGCGACATGGGGGCAGGGTAGCGCAGCTACCGCTCGCCGCCGACCGGCACGACCCCCCAGATGTCGCGGGCGTACTCGCGGACCGAGCGGTCGGCCGAGAAGAACCCCATGCGCGCGACCGACAGGATCGAGCGGCGCGTCCAACCCTCCGCGTCGCGATACGCCCGGTCGACCTCGCCCTGGCAGTCGACGAACGAGCGGTAGTCGGCAAGGGTCAGGAAGTAATCGCCGTGGTCGAGCAGCGCGTCGACGAGCGGGCGGAACCGGCCAGGCTCCGCCGGCGAGAACACCCCGTCAGCGATCATCTCGAGGGCGCGGACGAGCTCGCCGTCGGCGCGGGCGAACGCGCGCGGGTCGTAGCCCGCCGCCCGCATGCCGCGGACCTCCTCGGCCGTCTTGCCGAAGATGAAGATGTTGTCGGCACCGATGGCGTCCTTGATCTCGATGTTGGCGCCGTCGAGGGTGCCGACGAGGAGCGCGCCGTTGAGGGCGAACTTCATGTTGCCGGTGCCCGACGCCTCCATGCCGGCGGTCGAGATCTGCTCCGACACGTCGGCCGCCGGGGCGAGCCGCTCGGCCAGGGTGACGCAGTAGTTCGGGACGAAGTAGAGCCGGAGCAGGTGCGAGGTCGCGGGGTCGACGTTGATCACGTCGGCGACGGCGTTGACCAGGCGGATCACCAGCTTGGCGGTCGCGTAGGAGGGCGCCGCCTTGCCGCCGATCAGGACGGTGCGCGGCACCGCGTCGCCGCCGGCCTTCAGTCGGTTGTACAGGGTGACGACGTGGAGCACGTTGAGGAGCTGGCGCTTGTACTCGTGGATGCGCTTGACCTGGATGTCGAGGAGGGTGTCGGGGTCGACGGCGAAGCCGTGCGCGGCGCCGAGGAAGCCGGCGAGCCGCCGCTTGTTGGCCGCCTTGACGTCGCGCCACGCCTGCCTGAAGCCGGCATCCCCGGCGAACGGCTCGAGCCCGCGCAGGGCGTCGAGGTCGGTGATCCAGGCGTCGCCGATCGCCCCGGAGATCAGCTCGGAAAGGGCGGGGTTGGCCTGGAGGAGGAAGCGCCGGTGGTCGATGCCGTTGGTCTTGTTGGAGAAGCGGCCCGGGAACAGCTCGGCGAAGTCGCGGAAGACCTGGTCGCGGACGATCCGCGAGTGCAGCGCGGAGACGCCGTTGACGGCGTGGCTGCCGACCACCGCGAGGTTGGCCATGCGCAGGCGCCGCTCGCCGTCCTCGTGGAACAGCGACACCCGGCGGACCTTCTCCTCGTCGCCGGGGACCAGGAGGCGCACCTCGTCGAGGAAGCGGCGGTTGATCTCGTAGACGATCTCGGTGTGGCGCGGCAGCAGCTTCTCGAACATCTCGACCGGCCACGTCTCGAGCGCCTCCGGCATGACCGTGTGGTTGGTGTAGCCGCAGGTCGCGACCGTGAGCCCCCACGCCTTCTCCCACGGCAGCCCCTCGACGTCGACGAGCAGCCGCATGAGCTCGGCGACGGCGACCGCCGGGTGGGTGTCGTTGAGCTGCACCGCGACGAAGTCGGCGAACCGCTCGAGCGGGCGGCCCTTCTTGCGGAAGCGGCGGAAGATGTCCTGGAACGTCGCGGAGACGAAGAAGTACTCTTGGCTGAGGCGCAACTCGCGCCCGACCCGCACCGACTCGGAGGGGTAGAGCACCTTCGAGAGGTTCTCGCTCGACAGCTTGTTCTGGATCGCGCCGACGTAGTCGCCGGCGTTGAAGTCGGCGAGCTCGAACTCGCGCGACGAGCGCGCCGACCACAGCCGCATGTTGAGGGCGTTGCCGTTGCGGTAGCCGGGGACGAGGGTGTCGCACGCCATCGCCATGACGTTGGCGGCGTCGACCCAGTCGACCCGGATGCGGCCCTCGACGTCGCGACGGGACTCGGTCCGCCCGCCGAACTTGACCTCGTAGAGGTGCTCGGGCCGGTCGAACTCCCACGGGTTGCCGAGGCGCAGCCAGTTGTCGGGCCGCTCGACCTGGGCGCCGTCCTGGATCAACTGGTAGAAGATCCCGTAGTCGTAGCGGATGCCGTAGCCGTAGAACGGCAGCCGCAGCGTGGCCGCCGACGACAGGTAGCACGACGCCAGCCGCCCGAGGCCGCCGTTGCCGAGGCCGGCATCCCACTCCTGCGCCTCGAGCTCCTCGAGGGAGAAGCCGAACTCCGCGAGCGCATCCCGCGCCGCCTCCACGAGGCCGAGGTTGAGCAGCGAGTTGACCAGGAAGCGGCCGGGGAGGAACTCCATCGACAGGTAGTAGACGCGCTTGGACTGCTCGTCGTAGGTCGAGCGCTGGGTGCGGATCCAGTCGTCGATGAGGCGGTCGCGCACGGCGAGGGCGAGCGCCTTGTAGACCCGCAGCGGCCCGGCCCGGTGGTAGTCGGCGCCCAGCGAGGAGACGATGTGGCGGCGGATGTCGCGGGCGATCGACGCGGCGTCGTCGCCGGCGACGATCGACTGGTAGCGCGCGGCTGAGAAGCCTTCCATGGCTGGCACTCCCGGGTCCGAGGCCATCGTACCGTAGCGGGCGGCCGCTACGAGCGCCGGAGCACGCGGTCGGCGAGCAGCAGCCCGGCGATCGACTTGGCGTCGCGGATCGTCCCGCCGTCGACCATCGCCAGCGCCTCGGCCCACGGCACGGCGAGCAGCTCGATGCGCTCGTCGTCGTCGGCCTGCCCCTCGGCTCCGGGCGCGAGCCTCTCGGCGAGGAAGCAGTGCATGACCTCGTCGCAGAACCCCGGCGCCGAGTAGAACGAGGCGAGCGGCCGCCACGACGCCGCGCCGTGGCCGGTTTCCTCGGCGAGCTCGCGGCGGGCGCACTCGAGGGGGTCCTCGCCGGGATCGAGCTTGCCGGCGGGCAGCTCGACGAGCTCGAGCCCGGTCGGGTAGCGGAACTGCCGCTCGAGGAGCACCCGGCCGTCCGGCAGCAGCGGCACGATCACCACCGCGCCGGGATGCCGCACCACCTCGCGCACCGCCTCCGCGCCGTCGGCGAAGCGCACCCGATCGACCTCCACGCGGATCATCCGGCCCTCGAACACCCGCCGCCCGTCGACCCTGGTCTCGTGCAGTCCGCCCATGGCGTCTCCTCGTCCGCGACGAGGATAGCCGACCCCTCCCGGGACCGGCCGGCCGGTCAGCGCGGGTAGCGGCCGAGGAGCCGCAGCACGAGGGCGTGGACGCGATGGGCGAGTCCGGCGTGCGGGAGGAACATCATCGGGCAGGCGCCGGGCACGACGGCCGCGCCGGCCTCGCGGCACAGCGCGAGAGCCGGCTCGCTGACCGCGCCGCGGCCGGCGCCGCGGTGCAGCCAGATGCGCCGCACGCCGGCGGCCAGGCAGTCGCGCACCACCGCCTCGGTCATCCCCGGCGCGGTCATGACCAGGGCGGCGTCCACCGCCGGCCGCACCTCGTTCACCGAGGCGAAGCACTCCTCGCCGGCCAGCTCGGTGGCTCGCGGGTTGACCGCGACCGTCTCGTAGCCGTGCTCGTTGAAGGCGCGCAACACGGCGCGCGAGAAGTCGCGCGGCTCGCGCGAGACGCCGACCACGGCGATCCGCCGCTGGCGGAGGAAGTCGTCGATGATCTCGCGGGTAGTGGCCATCGTTCCTCCAGGACGGTCCTGCGAGGCAGGCGGCCGGCGCCGACCTGGTACCCGGCGCCGGCGCCCGGAATCACGGTTCCTACTGCGGCTTGATCCCGACGTACGAGCCGGCGACGTTCAGCGTGTTCCACACTTCGTCGGCCTTGAGGGAAAACGACTTCGCAAAGAGCTCCTCGGCCCTGGCACGGTCGCCCTTGAGGTTGTACCAGGCGCCCGCCTCGGCGGGAAAGTCGGGGTCCTTCGGGTCCATGGCGAGGGCCTTCTCGAAAGCCTCCTCGGCCCTGGCCCACTCGCCGGCCTCGGCATACAGGCTGCCGAGGCGGATCCAGTCGTCCGCCTTCAGCTTCTCCTTCATCACCCTGTCGAGGATCTCGCCGGCCTTGGCCTTCTCACCCATCAGGTAGTAGACCCGGGCCACGCCGATCCTCTCCCACGTCCCCTTCTCGGCCTGGCTCTCGGCCACGGCCAGCATCTCGAGGGCGGCTTCCTTGGGCTGCTTGCCCTCGAACAGTGCCTTGTCCGACCGGGCCACCTTGGACGCCGCCAGGACGGCGATGGCTCCGGCCATGAAGGACGCGATGACGATGACGAGCGTTCTTGTGCGCATGACGACCCCCTGTTCGTGTCATCGCCACTCTAGCCGCACTCCCCCCCGCTGTCACCAGCCGCCCGAGGGTTGCAGGGAGCTGGGGGGCATCCGGACCCCGAACCTCTGGTACGGTCCGGAAGGTGCGGCCCCGGTGATGGCAATAACCGACCCCGCGGCGTCCGGTCATCGTCCGGCCGGTGTGTCCGTCCACACCCATGAAGGGAGGGAGCCATGACGCACTCCTTCACGCGTACGGTCCTCGCCGGTCTCGCGGTGCTCCTCGGTCTGCTGACCGCGGGCTCGGCGGAAGCCGGTACCGTCGACGGCCGCCAGGCCCGACAGCAGGCGCGCATCGCCCGGGGGATCGCGTCGGGGGCGCTGACGCCCCTCGAGACCGCCCGGCTGGAGCGCCGCGCGGCCGCCGTGGCACGGACCGAGGCGGCGATGCGCCGCAGCGGCGGCCTGTCGTGCCGCGAGCGGGCGGTCCTGGACCGCCGGCTCGACTCGCTGTCGGCGGCGATCCGGGTCCAGACCCACGACGGTCAGCGGCGCCGCTGAGCCGCGGCCGCGGGCGATCCGGGTGGGGCCGGCTGCCAGGCCCCACCCGGACGCGCCTCGCCGACCTCGACGCCGACATCGGGGAAGGAGCCGCGGCCGAAGAAGACGTGGGCGGCGAGGGCTCGCCCGGGCGGGGTGCGCAGCAGCAGGCAGGCCAGCTCGGCGAGCGCGGGGAGGCGCACCGCGGCGATCGCCCGGCGCATCCACAGTCGCGACACGAAGCGGGCCCGGAATCCGTGCCCCGCGTAACGGCCGAGAGCCGCGCCGTCGCCGGCGAGGGCGCTCGCGGTCACCTCGGCCGCGAGCGCCGACAGGCGCAGGCAGGGGTCGAGCCCGCCGGCGGTGAGCGGCGAGACCGCGCCGGCCGCGTCGCCGACCAGCAGGCCGCGCGGGCAGGCGATCCGCGGCAGCACGCCGCCGACCGGGATCCGCCCGCCGCGCCGCTCGCGCCACCGTCCGCGGGCGAGATCGAGCCCGGCCGGCCGCGCGGCGAGCAGCCTGTCGAGCGCCGCGACCGGCTCGAAGCGGCCCGGGTAGCCGGCGGTGCCGACGTGCACCTCCACACCGTCGGCGGCGACCCAGGCGATGTAGCCGGGGGCGAGGCGCGGCTCGAGGATCGCGTGCAGACGGGGCGGCCCCTCGAGCGGCACGCCGGTGAAGACGTCCTCGACGCCGACGATCCACTCGCGGTTGCGGTCGAGGCCGAGCTCGCGGGCGACCAGCGAGGCGGCACCGTCGGCGCCGATCACGAAGCGGGCGGTCACGGCCCGGGGCCCGCCGCGGCTGTCGAAGGCGAGGCGGGAGCCTCCGGCGGCCGCGGTGACGCCCAGGAGTCGCCAGCCCGGCGCCCACTCGACCCCCGCGGCGACGGCGTCGGCGAGCCTACGCGTGTAGATCGTGCCCATCCGGCCGACGCGGAACTCGGTCTCCCGGCTCTCGAGGTCGAGCCGGCGCCCGGCCGGGGACCACAGCGTCACGTGGCGGATCGCCGGGCCGAGGGCGTCCTCGGGGAACGGGAAGTCCTCGAGCGTCCGGCGGACGAAGATGCCGGTGGTGTGCACCTGCCGGGCGAGGTCCCGCCGGCGGTCGGCGAGCAGCACCGACACGCCGCGGGCGGCGAGGCGGCCGGCGCACTCCAGGCCGGCGAGCCCGGCGCCGACGACCGCGACGTCGACGCGAGGCGCCGCCGCGCTCACGACGCCGCCGCCCCGGCCAGGCCGCCGAAGCGCCGCTCGCGGCGGTGGAAACAGGCGAGGGCGGCCTCGAGGTCGGCCGTGCCGAAGTCCGGCCAGCGCACCGGGGTGAAGACCAGCTCGGCGTAGGCGCACTCCCAGAGCAGGAAGTCCGACAGCCGCTGCTCGCCGCCGGTGCGGATCAGGAGGTCGACGTCGCGCGGCGGCCACGCCCGGGTGACCGCGGCGACGGCGGCGCCCAGTCCCTCCAGCCCGGCCGCGTCCGACCCGACCAGGGCCGCCGCCGCGGCGACGAGCGCCTCGCGTCCGGAGTAGTCGACGGCCAGGCGGAGGTCGAGCCGCTCGCCCCCCGCGGTGGCGGCCTCGGCGCCGGCGATGGCGGCGAGCACGGTGCGCGGCAGGCGGTCGCGGCGGCCGATGATCGACAGCCTGACGCCGCTTCTGGCGCAGCGCCCGGCCTCGCGGCCGAGGAACTCCTCGAGCAGGGTCATGAGGGCGTCGACCTCGGCCCGAGGCCGCCGCCAGTTGTCGGCGGAGAAGGCGAACAGCGTGAGGGTGTCGATCCCGAGACCGGGCGCGGCCTCGACGGTGCGCCGCACCGCCGCCGCGCCGGCGCGATGGCCGGCGGCGCGGGGCAGGGAGCGCTCGACCGCCCAGCGGCCGTTGCCGTCCATGATGATCGCGACGTGGAGCCGCGAGTCGACGGGGAGCGGACAACTTTGCGTCATAAAGTAACCTCCGAAAAAAAGGGCCGCGTCAACGTCGGCGCACCGCCTCGATGATCGCCTCCATGTGGTCGAGGTAGCGGCCGAGGGCCTCGCGACCGCTCTGCGTAAGGGCGAACTCGGTGCGCGGCAACCGCCCCGCGAACCCCTTCGTGCAGGTGACGAACCCCGCCTCCTCGAGCTTCCGGGCGTGCACCGAGAGGTTGCCGTCGGTCGTCCGCACCGCCGCCTTGAGCTCGTTGAACGACATCGTCGTGTTGACCGCCAGCGCGCTCATGATCGCCAGCCGCGTCCGCTCGTGGATGAGCCGCTCGAGCCGGTCGTCTCCCGCCGGGGCGGCCGGCGCGCGCCGTGGTCGTGCCGCCGCTCCGGTCGTGCCGGTCGCCGGCCGTTGCGCGCGAGCCGACCTAGCCACCGTGCCTCCGCGCGACGACGGCACCGAAGGCGACCTGGAGGGCGCCGAACCCGCCGCCGAGCAACACGTCGGCCCACGCGTCCGGGGCGAACAGGGCGACGACGCCGAGGGCGAAGATCGCGCCGCCCATCGCCGGCACCGCCCGGACCGAGAAGGCGCCGCCCGCCGCCACCGCCGTCCCGTAGAGCAGCAGCCAGACGCCGGGGAGCAGGCGGTGCAGCCCCGCACCGGCCAGCGCCACCGTGAGCAGGGCGCCGACGAGCAGCGGCGGGGTGAACGCGAGGGCGAACTTGCGGGCCGGCGCCGAGGTGAGCGGATGGCCGGTGCGTCGCGACTTGCGGACCAGCGCCACGACGCCGACCAAGGCGGCGAGCCCGGCCGCGGCGAGCCAGACGGCGAGCCAACGTCCGGCCGTCCCCTGCCGGCTCGCGACCACGGCGGCGGCCAGGCCGACCGCGCCCATGACGACGCCGCCCCAGCCGGGCACGGCGGTGAACGACGACGCCCCTTCCATCGCCGAGCGGATGTAGGCGAGCTGGTCGAGGGCGCGACCGTGCAGGGACGCGGTCTCGGACTGGTCGGATCGTGCGGCTCGTGCCGGGTTCACGGACCGATTGTCCGCCCGCTTGAAATCTGTGTCAAGTACTTTGCGTCATGAAGTACAAACCACCGACCCTCACGGGCGCAGCGTGAACCCCGACACCCGCAACCAGCCGTCGTAGCCCGGCGTCAGCTCGATCCGCGCCGACACGCCGATCAACCCCCAGCGCTCGACGAGCGGCAGGACCGGCAGCGCCTCGAGCGCCCGTCGCTGGGCCGCCTGGAGGAGCAGGAGCCGCCGGGCCGCGTCGAGCTCGCCGGCGGCCGCCTCGAGCAGCCTGTCCACCTCGGGATCCGAGAAGGAGGCGTAGTTCTCCTCGCCGAGCCCGCGCCCGGGGTCGGGGGTGTGGAACACCGCGTCGAGCACCTCCGAGGCGTCCGCGGTCGTGCAGCTCCGGCCGAACGAGGAGAGCGGCAGCTCGCGGGCCTTGGCCCGCCGCATCACCTCCGGGAAGGTCATCGGCCGGGGAACCACGCGGACCCCGATCCTCTCCAGGTCGGCGGCCAGCGTCTCGACGAAGCCGGCCGCACCCATGCCGTGCGCGAGCTCGACCTCGAAGCCGTCCGCGAAGCCGGCCTCGGCCATCAGCCGGCGGGCCTCCACCGGGTCGAACGGCGCCGGCCGGAGGCTCGCGTCGTAGCCGAACGAGACGGGGTGGACGTACTGCGACGCCACGGTGGCGAAGCCGCGAAACACCCCGTTGGCGAGGCGCTGGCGGTCGATGGCGAGGAGCATCGCACGGCGTACCCGGGGGTCGGAGAGGGCCGCCCGGGCGCGCGGCGGCGCCGCGTCAGGGATGAGCTGCAGCCACCGCACCTGGAGTTGCGGATGCGCCACGGTGCGCAGGCCCGGGCGGTCGCCGAGGGTCCGCGCGTCCTGCTCAGGGAACGCGGCGGCGACGTCGATCTCGCCCCGCAGGAAGGCCGCCGTCCGCGCGGAGTCGTCCTCGACGAAGGTGAAGCGGACGCTGCGTACCGCCGATCGCCCGTGCCAGCCGGCGAACCGCTCGGCGCTCAGGCTGCCGTCCCGCATCCGCTCCACGAGGCGATACGGCCCGGTCCCGACCGGCTCGGTGATCTCGTCGCGGCCGGCCAGAGCCCGCGGAATGATGAAGACGAACGCCAGGCGGTTGAGGAGCGCCGGCGCCGGACCGGCAGTCTCGATCACGACGTCGTCGCCGTCGGCCCGCACCGCGACAACGCCCGTCAGGTGATGGCGGATCCGTGACCTCGGGTGGGAGCGGGCCCGCTCGAAGCTGGCCACGACGTCGGCGGCGGCGAGCGACGAGCCGTCGTGGAAGCGCACGCCCCGGCGCAGGTGGAAGCGGGTGCGGGTCGGGTCGAGCTGCTCCCACGACGTGGCGAGCGCCGGCCGGACCCTCATCTCGGGGTCGAAGACGACCAGGGCGTCGTAGAAGTTGCAGAGCAACGACCAGGCGACGATCTCGTTGTGCAGGTGCGGGTCGAGAGTCGACGGCGGGTTCTGGAAGGCGACGACCGCCGGCTGGCCGGCGTCGTGGGCGTAGCAGGCGAGTAACGGCGCGACCAGCGCCAGCAGCACGGCGCCGATCGCCGTCCGAAGACCGCTCGTCCCTCCGCGCCGGTCCAGGGTACCCGCGTGCCAGCTCGCGCTCACCAGCTCTCCCCTCGACCATTCTAGGTCCGAAGCCGTCCCGTGGCCTCCCCCGGCTGCCGGCAGCGATGGCACAATCGCCGCATGAGCCCCGCGGGTACCGCCGACCTCCACGTCGTCCTGGTCCACCCGGAGATCCACTGGAACACCGGGAATGCAGGCAGGACCTGCCTGGCCGCCGGCGCCCGGCTCCACCTCGTCCGGCCGCTCGGCTTCTCCCTCGACGACCGCGAGGTGAAGCGGGCCGGCCTCGACTACTGGGAGCGCGTCGACCCGGTGATCTGGCCCGACTGGGCCGATCTCGAGGCGGCGCTGCCGACGCTCGGCGAGCCGTTCCTCTTCGCGGCCGAGGGTGAGCGGTCGCTGTGGGACGTGACGTTCCCGACGCCGGCGGTCCTGGTGTTCGGCCGCGAGAGCGTCGGCCTGCCGGCACCGGTGCGCGCCCGCCACACCGAGCGGCTCGTCCGCATCCCGATGGCGCCGGGCGCGGTCCGCTCCCTCAACCTGTCGAGCACGGTCGCGATCGCCGTCTTCGAGTTCCTCCGCCAGCACCGCCCCGCGTGATCCTCAGGGGTGGGCGCGGACCCGGACCACGGATTCTTCAGCGCACCGGGTAGCCCGGTCGGGCCGGGAAACCGAACGGCGCCTCCCCGATCTGCTGCAACACCACCGCGATCGCCTTCTCGAGCTGCGCGTCCCGGCCCGCCGTGGCGGAGGCCGGGTCGTTGTCGACGACGATGTCCGGGTCGGCGCCGTGGTTCTCCACCCACCACGCCCCCTCGCGGCCGTAGAAGGAGTTGTTCGACTGCTGCACCGTGCCGTTGTCGATGGTCCGCTGCCCGTTGACGATGCCGACCAGGCCACCCCACGACGGCACGCCGATCACGGTGCCGAGCTTGCGCGCCTTGAAGTGCTCGAGGAACGCCTCGCCGTCGGAGCCGTTGTACTCGTTGGTGACCACGACGAGGCGAGCCGTCGAGGTCGACCCCGGGTAGCGGAACGGCTCCATGTCCCGCAGCACGTTGTAGGCGACCATCTGCCGCTCGAGCTTGTCGATGAGGAAGTACTCGGTCCACCCGCCGCCGTTGCCGCGCACGTCGATGATCAGGCCCTTCTTGTACTTGAAGGCGCGCCAGAACTTGTCGAACTGCGCGATGTTGTCGGCGCCCATGGCGGTGATGTGCATGTAGCCGACCTCGCCGTCGGTGGCGGCGAGCACGGTGTCGATGTTGTCGGCGAGCCAGCGGTTGTAGCGCAGGTCGGTCTCCGAGCGGACCGGCGTGACCTCGTAGGTCCGCGCGCCCGCCGCCTCGGGCCGGGAGCTCACGGTGACCGTGATCTTCTGCCCCTTGACCACCTGCGTCAGCGCGTAGGGGTTGACGCCGACCCTGACCTCCCGGCCGTTGACGGCGATCAGGAAGTCGCCCGCCTTGACGTCGACGTCGGGCCTGGCGAGGGGGGCCGTGAGGCCGCGGTTGTACGCAGTGGGCCCGAGGATCCGGGCGAACCGATAGAAGCCGGAGGCGTCGGGGACGAGGTCGGCGCCGAGCAGGCCGGTGAACGTCGTCGCCTCGGGCGCCTTCGCCGGCCCGCCGTCGCCGCCGCCGATGTAGGTGTGCGACACGCACAGCTCGCCGACCATCTGCGAGAGCAGCCAGTTGAGGTCGGCGCGCGACGACAGGTCGGGCAGGAAGGCGCGGTAGGCGTCGCCGACCCGCTGCCAGTCGCGGCCGTGCATCGCCGGGTCGTAGAAGAAGTCCCGGTACCACCGCCAGGTGTCAGCGAAGATCTGCGCCCACTCCTCGCGCGGGCGCACGCGGACGACCATGCGCGCGAGGTCGAGCCGGTCGCCGGACGACTTCGCGGTGAATGCCTTGGCGACGGCCGAGACGTGGTAGGCGTCGCCCTTCTTGACGATCATGTGCTCGCGGTTGGCGGCCAGCTTCCAGTCCGACACCGTGGCCTCGAGGCTGACCTCCTTCTGCTCGGCGACGTCGAACAGGTGGAGCGTCCAGACGTCCTTGCCCGACGGGGTGAAGACCTGCTCGATCTCGTCGTCGCCGAAGAAGTCGGACGACGCCCACGTCACCATCCCCTTGCCCGCCTTGAGGTAGAAGTAGTTGCCGGCCTTGACCGGGAGCGGGAAGACGCGATCGGCGAGACCGTCGAGGTCGATGCGGAACGGCTGCGCCTCGGGCTTCTTCGCGTCCTTGGCGACCTTCTCGAACGGCGGCCGCCGGCCGGCCACGAGCTGCACCGCCATCACCTGGACCGGGTCGGGGACGACGTGGTTGTCCTCGAAGATATCGAGCCGGGCGGTGAAGTTGCGGTACGACAGGAAGTACAGCATGGAGCCGTCGGCGTCGAACGACGGGTTGAGGCAGTCGTAGAACTCGTCGGTGACCGGGACGCTCGTCCCCCGCTCGAGGCTGTACAGGAAGATCCGGTTGTTGCGGTTGAGCTGGACGAACGAGTAGGCGATCCACTTCGAGTCCGGCGACCACGAGTAGTCGGAGACCTCCCAGTAGAACTCGTCGTTCTTGAGCTGGTTCGACGAGGCGAACTCGACCAGCCGCTTCGTCGCCACGTCGACGTAGAACAGCGCGAAGTCCTTGTTGCCGAAGAGGATCTTCGTCCCGTCCGGGGACCACTCGAGGTGGTAGACGGTGCGGTCCAGGGAGGTCGTGAGCTGCTCGACCGGCGTGCCGCCCGCCACCGCCCGGACGTAGAGCTGGTACTCGCCGGTGGCGTCGGAGACGTACGCGACCCTGGTGCCGTCGGGGGAGAGCTGCGGGAAGCGCTCGCGCACGCCCGGCGTGTCCGTGAGGTTGCGAGTTGCGGCGTTCTCGTCGGTCGGGACCAGGAACACGTCGCCGCGTGCCTCGAGGACGGCGAGCGTGCCGTCGTTGGAGACCGCCATCGAGTGGACGTACTCCTTGGCGTTGACGGTGCGCTCGGCGAGCTGCCAGCGGTCCGACGGGACGTCGACCGTGACCTCGCGGACGGACTTCGAGGCGAGGTCCATCGCGGTGAGCCGGCCGGCGTGCATGAAGACGACGGTCCGCCCGTCGGTCGAGGGCTGCTGGACGTCGAAGTCGTCGAAGCGCGTGAGCTGCTCGATCGCGCCGGTCGCGAAGTCGCGCCGGTACAGGTTGGCGATGCCCTTCTCGGAGCGGTCGGAGACGAAGAGCATGGCGTCGCCGACCCACATCGGGTACGCGTTCTTGCCGACGTAGTCGGTGAGCTGCATGAAGCTGCCAGCCTTGAGGTCGGCGAGCCAGATGTCCTGGTACTGTCCGCCCTTGTAGCGCTTCCAGTAGTACTCCTCGCGGCCGCGCCGGTTGTAGACGATCTTCGTGCCGTCGGGGGAGAACGAGCACAGCACGCCGCGCTCGACGGGCAGGCGGGTGGGCAGCGAGGCGTCGAGGCCGACCTCGTAGAGCCGCACGATGGGCCGGAAGGTGTTCTCGTGCCCCGAGCGGAAGACGACCTTCCTCGAGTCGGGGGTCCACGCCACCGGCTCCGCGCTGCTTCCCGTCCAGGTGAGGCGCTTCGTTGCCCCGCCGGCGGCCGGCATGACGTAGACGTTGCGGCTGCCGTCGTAGTCGCCGGCGAAGGCGATCCACGCCCCGTCCGGCGAGACGTGCGCCGCCTCCTCGGTGCCGGGATGGCTGGTCAGTCGGGTCGCGGCGCCGCCCGCGAGCGGCACGCGCCACAGGTCGCCCTCGTAGGTGAAGACGATCTCGGAGCTGCGGACGTCGGGGAACTGCATGAAGCGCGCCGGCACCCCGGCGGCCGCCAAGGTCGCCAGGGTCAGCCCGGCGACGGCCAGCAGAATCGTGGACCTGCGCATCGACGTGTCTCCCTCTGCCGGCGCCCGTCTCGGGGCGGGGCCGGTTTCTCGTTCACTCACCGATGATCTTGACGAGCGCGCGCTTCGGCCGCCGCCCGTCGAACTCGCCGTAGAAGATCTGCTCCCAGGGGCCGAAGTCGAGCCGGCCGCCGGTGATCGCGACGACCACCTCGCGCCCCATGATCTGCCGCTTGTGGTGCGCGTCGCCGTTGTCCTCGCCGCTGCGGTTGTGGCGGTAGCGGGTCGGCGAGGGGTCGAACGGCGCGAGCTGCTCGAGCCAGCGCTTGTAGTCCTCGTGCAGCCCCGGCTCGTCGTCGTTGATGAACACCGAGGCGGTGATGTGCATGGCGTTGACCAGGCACAGCCCCTCCTGCACGCCCGAGGCGCGCACGGCGTCCTCGACGTCCCTCGTGATGTTGACGAAGTCCATGCGCTGCGGCACGTTGAAGGTCAGGTAGCGGGTCAGCGACCTCACGCCTCCCGCCCCGGGGCGACGGCCTTGCGCTCCTGCATGGCGCGGGCGATCGCCGTCGTCAGCCGCCGCGGCGCGACGCGCACCGACTGCGCCAGGATGCGGTTCACGAGGCCGGGCACGACGATGCGGCGGCCGCGGCGCAGCCCACGCAGGCCGATGCGCGCCACGTCTGCGCTGTCCATCATCGGCATCGTCCCGCTGACCAGCCGCGCGGACTCCATCGACGCCCGCGCCTGGAAGCCGGAGCGGGTCGGCCCCGGGCACAGCGCCGTCACCGTCACCCCGCTGCCCGCGAGCTCGTTGGCGAGCGCCTCGGAGAACGACAGCACGAACGCCTTCGAGGCGTAGTAGACCGCCATCAGCGGCCCCGGCTGGAAGGCGGCGGTCGACGCGACGTGCAGCACCCGGCCGCGGCCGCGCGCCACCATGTCGGGGACGAACAGCTTGGTCAGGTGGACGAGCGCCGCGACGTTGACCTGCAGCAGGCCGAGTGAGGCCGCCAGCGGGATGTCGGTGAACCGTCCGTAGGTGCCGAACCCGGCGTTGTTGACGAGCACGTCGACGGTCAGCCCGGCGCCGTCCACCGCGGCGCGAACCGCCTTCGGCGCCGCCGGGTCGGCGAGATCCGCCGGCACGACGGTGACGACGGTGCCGTGGGCGGCGTGCAGCTCGGCGGCGAGCCGGTCGAGCGCCTCGCGGCTCCGTGCCACCACGACCAGGTCGTGGCCGTCGGCGGCGAGCAGACGCGCGAGCTCCAAGCCGATTCCGGACGACGCGCCGGTCACCAGGGCGGTCGGTCTCCGCGCGTTCGCCGAGCTCATCGCCACCTCCTCGATCGGCGCCGGCCCGAGGTGCCGCCGGGCCGGCGGGTTCGGCGATACTAGCAGTGCCGGCGGCCGGCGCGGCCGCCGCGGGGAGGACGGATGGCCCACATCGCGGTCGAGCATGAACCCGACGAGGCGCGGCTCGCGAGCCTCGGCGTGCGGCGCTGGCCGATCTGGACCAAGGAGGCCTCGGTGTTCGCCTGGACCTACGACGAGCCCGAGACGTGCTTCTTCCTCGCCGGCGACGTCGTGGTCACTCCCGACGGCGGCGACGGCGTCCGCATCGGGACCGGGGACCTCGTGACCTTCCCGGCCGGGATGTCGTGCACCTGGGACGTCCGCGCCGCCGTCCGCAAGCACTACCGGTTCGGTTGATCGCCCCGTCCTCCGCTTTACTCGCGGCCGGGGAGAACCTACGCTGCGGGCGGCCATCCAGGACCGGTGACTTCATCGGAGGTGTCATGACCGCAAGGAACACCGAAGGCGGCTCGCGGATCGGCGAGCTGTTGCTGTCGACTGGCCTGATCAGCGAGCAGCAGCTCAACGACGCGCTCGACTATCAGAAGCAGTGCGACTGCAAGTTGGGCTCCGCCCTGGTGGCGCTCGGCGCGATCGACGAGAAGATCCTCGCCGCCTTCCTCGCCATGCAACGCGGGATCAAGGCTATCCACCTGGCGGAGCGGGCGGTGAGCCCGGAGGTCCTCGCGCTCCTCGCCCCGGTGACCGCGCGGCGCCTCGGCGCCATCCCCCTCGAGCGCGACGGCGGCGTCCTCAAGGTCGCCATGGTCGATCCCGGTGACGAGGACATCGTCCGCGCCCTCGAGGCCGAGACCGGCCTCCGGGTGCGCGGCTACATCGCGCCCCAGACGTCGATCCACGCCGCTCTCAAGCGCTTCTACCCCGACGGCGGCACCGGTGGCCAGCCGCACCCGCCCGACCTGCGCCAGATCCGCCGGCAGGTCGCCGACGCCCGTCGCCTCCTCGAGGCCATCGAGCGCGAGCTCAGCGTCCTCTAGCTCGCCCCTCGCGGCTCTGCCTTGTCCTGCGCCTGGCTGGGTGGGTGGTCCGGACCCCGAATCCCGGGCCCCGGACCCCGTCCGTTCAGTTGTCGGCGACGATCCGTCCGTCCTCGACGGTAACGCTGCGCGGCGCGCGCTGCGCGATCGCCGGGTCGTGGGTGATCACGAGCAGGGTGTGCCCGGCCTGCCAGAGGTCCTCGAAGACGTGGAGGATGTCGCGCCCCGACGAGGAGTCGAGGTTGCCGGTCGGCTCGTCGGCGAGGATGAGGTCCGGCCGGCAGGCGAGCGCCCGGGCGATGGCGACGCGCTGCATCTGCCCGCCCGACAGCTCGGTCGGCTTGTGACGCATGCGGTCGGCGAGGCCGACCTCGGTGAGCAGCTCCTCGGCCCGCTCCCGGCGCGCCCGCGTCGCCATCCCGGCGAACAGCAGGGGCAGCTCGACGTTCTCGAACGCGGAGAGCTGCGGGAGCAGGTTGAAGTTCTGGAAGACGAAGCCGATCCGGCGGTTCCTCACCTCGGCGAGGCGGTCGAGCGTGAAGCGCCCCACCTCCTCACCCTTGAGCCGGTACGACCCTCCGGTCGGAGTGTCGAGGCAGCCGACGATGTTCATCAGCGTCGACTTGCCCGATCCCGACGGTCCCACGACGCTGACGAACTCGCCGGCGCGGAGCGTGAGGTCCACGCCCGACAGCGCCTCGACCGTGACCGGACCGGTCTCGTAGACCTTGCGAATGCCGGCGAGCTCGACGAGCGCACCGTTGCCGCCGTTCTTGCCGCCGTTTCCTGCGCCGTTGCCGAAGTGCCCGAACATGACCCGCCTCTCACTCGTAGCGCAGCGCCTGCGCCGGGTGCACCGCAACCGCGCGCCGCGACGGGAAGTACCCCGCGAGCAGCCCGAGCGCGCCGAGGAGCAGCACGGTGACCAGCGCCACCGGCAGCGAGAACGTCGGCTGCCCGAGGAACTGCATCGCCTCGTTGTCGACCTTCGACTGCACCCAGGCGAGCGTCTCGACGACCGCCACGCCGACGCCGATCCCGATCCCGCCGCCGATGAAGGTGAGCGCCGTGGCCTCGACGACCAGCGCACCCATGACGTAGAGGCGCCGCGCGCCGAGCGCCATCTGGATGGCGATCTCCCGGGTGCGGTGGCGGACCACCGCGTACATGATGTTGGCCACCCCGACGCCACCGATGAGCAGGGTCAGGGCGCCGATCACGCCGAGGAACACCTCGATGCCGATGATGATGTTGCGCCCGGTCTGCTGCGTCTTCACCGTGTCCCACACGTACATCGCCCGCTCATCGGTCGGGTCGAACCGGTACTTGACGCCCAGGACCTCGTTGAAGCGCTTCTTCGCCCGCTCCATCTGCTCCGGCTCGGCGACCTTGAACACCAGGTTGGAGAGGACGCGCCGGCCGAACACCGCCTCGTAGGTGGACAGCGGGATCACGGCGTGATCGGCATCGGGGCCGCCGTACATCCCCATCTGCTTCTTCTTCTGCATCACCCCGACGACCAGGAACGGCACCTGGTTGAGGAGGACCGTCTCGCCGAGCGGCTCGTGCTCTCCGAACAAGTTCTTCGCCAGCTCGTCGCCGAGGAATATCACCCGCCGCTTGAGCTTGAAGTCCAGCTCGTTGATGAAGCGGCCCCCCTCGGCCGGCCGGTGGTTGCGCAGCTCGCCGTACGCCGGGTGCGCGCCGATGACCTGCTTGTTCAGCGACACCCGTCCCCAGGCGAGCTGCGGACGGGAGCGGATCTCGCCGGTGGCGGCGGTGATCTCGTCGACCCCGGCGACCACCAGCTCGACGTCCTCCTGGATCAGCCGGAGCTCGCGGCCGGGCGGGAAACCGGCGTAGGGCTTGGAGGTCTCGCCGGGCCAGATCACCGCGATTCCGGTCCCCATCCCCGCCCAGCCGTCGACCATCGAGCGCTTGAGCCCCTCGCCGAACGACAGCAGCAGGACGATCGAGATCGTCCCCCAGGTGATCGCCATGACGGTCATCACCATCCGCTTGCGCTGGATCTTCGCGGCCGAGCGGAACAGGCGCAGGATCACGGAAGCGGCGTTCACGGCTACAGCCTCAACGCTTCCACCGGGTCGAGCGAGGCGGCGGTGCGGGCGGGGAAGAAGCCGGCCAGGAACCCGATCAGCCCGAGGACCCCGGTCGTGATCGTCGCCACCTGGGCCGAGATCACCGGGGAGCCGACGTACTCGATGGCCGCCGCCGGGAACGACGCGCACACGGTCCAGGCGATGCCGAGGCCGAGCACGCCGCCGATCGCGGTCAGGGCAAGCGTCTCGAAGAGGATCTGCCCGACGACGAAGCGCCGCTTGGCGCCGAGCGCCATCTTCAGGCCGATCTCCTTAGTCCGCTCCTCGACGACCACGTGCATGATGTTGGACACCCCGATGCCGCCGACCACCAGCGTCAGCGTGCCGACGATGCCGAGGAACAGGCGGAACCCGAGCATGAAGGTGTCCATGAACTCGAGGTTCTCGTTGGTATCCCACATCCCGACCGCCTCGGTGTCCTCGGGGTCGAAGCGGTGGGTGCGGGCGAGCGACGCGATGACCTCCTTCTTGGCCGCGACCGCGTCGTCGCGCTCGGCGACCTGGAAGACGAAGTTGTCGACGTAGGCGCGGTTGTACATCGCCTTGAACGTCGACGCCGGCAGGTTGGCGCGGTCGTTGTCCCGGTTGTTGTAGGACGAGTCCTGGTCCTTCTCGGCGAGCACGCCGATGACGACGAACGGCACGCCGTTGATGACCACCTCGCTGCCCACCGCCTCGTCGACGCCGAACAGGTCGCTCTTCAGCTTGTCGCCGAGGAAGACCACGCGCCGGCGGTGCGACACGTCGGCGTCGTCGACGAAGCGACCCCCCGTCGTCGGGTTCAAGTTGCGCATCACCCCGAACTCGGCGTTGGTCCCCGACATCCCGGGGATGAAGACCTTGCGGCCGACCCGGAAGCGGAGGTTCCACGCCGAATACTCGCCGGACAGCCTGGTGATCAGCGGGACCTCGCGCCGCACCTTCTCGAGGTCCTCGTCGGTGACCCGGATGCGCCGGCCGCGGCCGAGCCCGTCCCACGCCTTGGACGTCCGCGACGGCCAGGCGATGACGATGTTCTCGCCGAGCCCCTTGATGCTGGCGATGAGCTTGCCGTGCAGCCCCTGGCCGAAGGCGAGCATGAGCGTCACCGCCGCCGTCCCCCACACGATGCCGAACAGCGTGAGGAACGTCCGCAGCTTCTGGCTGCGCACGTCGCGCAAGAGCTGCAGCAGGTAGTGCCGAAAAGTCATCGCCCGCCCACCCGCCCGGTTGAGGGTCGAGCGTCGAGCGTCGAGGGAGGAATCGACAGCTTCACTTGATCTCCTTGGGGGGGCGCTGGACGATCTTGTCGCCCTCGGCGAGACCGGCGACGACCTCGGCGTTCATCCCGTCGGACAGCCCCAGGGTGATCTCCTTCTTCTCCGGCTCGCCCTTGGGGTCCTTGGGCGGCAGCTCGACGAACACCTTCTCCTTCTCGAAGGTGACGAGACGCTCGGGGACGAGCAGGACGTCGGCCTTCTCCTGGATGACCACGTCGGCGTTGGCCGAGTAGCCGGCGCGCAGCACCGTGCCGCCGGCGGCGTCGATCGACGCCTCGACGTCGAACAGCGTGGTGCCCTCCTTCTCGGTCGCCTTCGGGGCGATGCGGGTGAGCCGGCCGGTGACCGTCGCGTCGGGCAGGGCGCCGATCTTGATGCGCACCGGCATCCCCTCCTTGAGCTTGCCGACGTCGATCTCGTCGACGGTGCCCTTGAACAGCAGCGTGCCCATGTCGGCCATCGTCGCGAGCGGCGTGCCGGCCTGGTACGAGGTGAGCGGGACGACCGGGTCGCCGGGGTTGACGTGGCGCTGCAGCACGGTGCCGGAGGCCGGCGCGCGGATCACCGAGTCGACGGCGCTCTGCCCCTGGGCGCGCTTGATCTTGCCGTCGCGGGTGAGGGCGAGGCGCTCGCGCGCCAGCTCCAGCCCGATCCGCGCCTCGTCGTAGAGCTGCTGGCTGGCGTCGAACGCCTCCTTGGAGACGATCCCCTCGCCGAGCAGGCTGCGGTTGCGGTCGAGGTCGAGGCGGGCCTTCTCGAACGTGACCTCGGCGAGCTGGACCTTGCGCTCGACCTCGTTGAGCTCGAGCGGCGTGGGGTCCGGGATGATCGCGAACAGCGGCTCGCCCTCGGCCACGCGCTCGCCGACCTCGACGAAGCACTGCTTGACGATGCCGGAGATCTGCGACTTCACCTGGATCTCCTGGAGCGGGACGATCTGGCCGGTGGCCAGCGCCTTGTCGACGATGGTGCCGCGCGTGACGTCGACGAGCTTGAACGCCGCCTCGGTGTCCTTGCCGTCGCGGGTGGCGCGGGCGATGCCGAACCCGGCTGCCGCCAGGATCATCAGGCCGATCGCGATCTTCAGGATCCTCTTGACCATACTGCCTCCACAGCCGTCGTTGGCCTCGGCTCTCGCTCGCAATACGAACGGAGGGGCCGACGGGTTCCCGACCTGTGGATGCCGGCGATGGCGAAACCGTCGCGGATGGGGCGGGCCGGCGGGTCCGGTTAGCGGAGCAGGACCTTCTCGATGCTCACGCCGTCGGTGCGGCGGCCGTCCGCCCACTTCAGGAGCAGGGCGAAGACGAGGCCGGCCACGCCGAGGACGACGAACATCAGCATCGTCGAGGTGTAGTCGACGACCGGCTCGCCGGCGGCCGAGGTGACCGTGTGCGCGTCGGCGATCCGCCCGGCGAGGTAGGGGAAGAGCATCAACCCGACGTTCTGCACGTAGCCGACCACGCCGAACGCCGTCCCGAGGCGCGACTCCGGCACCATCATCGGGATCGCCGCCCACAGCGCCGCGGGCACCAGCGAGAGCGCGATGCCGACGGCGAAGATCGGCACCACCGGCGGGAAGTGGGTATAGCCGAGGAGCAGGTGCGACGGGATGAGCAACAGCGCGCCGAGGATCATCAGGGTGGCCCGCTTGCCCTTGTGATCGACGAACCAGCCGAGGATCGGCGTGAAGATCATCGTGCCGAAGATCAACGCCGAGGTGTAGTGGCCGGCGGCGGTCACGGTGTAACCGAACTTCTGGACCAGGATGTCCGGCGCGTACGACTGGAAGGGGAAGACCGCCGAGTAGAACGTCACGCACAGGAGCGAGATGAACCAGAAGGAGGAGTCGAAGGAGAACGCCTCGCGGAGGACGAACTTCTCCTCCGGCGCCACCCCGCCGCCGGCGCCGACGCCCGGCGCGCCGATGCGGCCGCGGGCCGCGCGCTCGAGGCCGAGGGAGATGAAGTAGGTCGCGAAGCCGACGCCCATCAACACGGCGGCGAACCACAGCGAGGTGCGCAGCCCCCATTTCTCGGCCACCGGCGCCTGGATGTTGAGGGCGAGGAAGGTGCCGAGCCGCATGATCGTGAGGTTCAGCCCGTAGGCGAAGGCCAGCTCCTTGCCCTTGAACCAGCGCGCCAGCACCTTGTTGTTGACGACCAGGATGCACTCGGCGCCGACGCCGTAGATCATCCGGCCGAGCAGCATCACCTTGAGCTCGGTCGAGGCCTGGGGGAAGAAGGCGGTGTGCAGCCAGTCGTAGCCGCCGCCGAGCAGCCCCGGCAGCCCCTTCCACGCCCCCAGGGCGGTGAGCGCCGCGCCGAGGAAGCAGAGGAAGCCGTAGAGGATCCCCGACCACTTGAGCCCCAGCTTGTCGACCAGGATGCCGCCGAGCAGGAGCATGAAGAAGAAGACGTTGGCCACCGAGTAGAACGAGAACAGCAGGCCGTACTCCGCCCCGGTGTAGCCGAGCTCCGACTTGATCATGGTCCCGAGCGGCGTGATCGAGTCGTAGATGTAGTACTGGGCGAAGCAGATCAGGCTCATGATGGCGAGCACCATCCAGCGGAAGTACGGCCGGAGCGGGGCCTTCGTGGTCATCGTCTCTCCTTGCCCGGCTCGGCGGGAAGGCCGGGGACAGTGGAGCGGATCATGAACCCCGCCCCGGTCCCGGTCAAACGCTCGGGCCCATTCTCCCTGCGACGCTTTCTCCCGCCGTCGCATCTTTCCGGGTGATGACGGAGCTCGCGCTCACCCGCCCGGCACCCCCGCCCAGAACCCCGGACGCGGCGGCCGACGTATACCGGATGGACCCGCCGAAGGACGACCCGGCCCGCACCCGCCCCGCGGCTGCGACGGTTTGTCGCCTCGAGGCATCCAGGACGGTGACGATGGGCTCCTCGTTCGCGGTCGACATCGACGAGATCACGCTGGCGCGTGCCAAGAGCGGCGAGCTCGCCGCGCTCGAGGCGCTGTTCCGCGCCTTCGAGACGCCCGTCTTCAACCTCGGCCGGCGCCTGCTCGGCAACGCCCACGACGCCGAGGACGTGGTCCAGGACACCTTCCTCGAGGTGGTGCGCTCGGTCCGCGCCTACCGCGGCGACGGGCCGTTCTGGGGGTGGGTGCGCAAGGTCGCGGCGTCGAAGGCGCTCATGCGGCTGCGCCGCGACCGCAGCCGTCCGGAGGAGACGCCGCTCGACGAGGCGCTGCCTCCGGCGGACGACGGCGGTCATCCGGCGTTCCACCCACCGCGCCACGGCGACCGTCTCGACCTCGAGGCGGCGCTCGCCGCGGTGTCCGAGGCCGGCCGCGCCGTCGTCTGGCTCCACGACGTCGAGGGCTACACCCACGAGGAGATCGCCGCGATGATGGGCAAGACGGCGAGCTTCTCCAAATCACAACTGGCGCGCGCCCACGTCCGGCTGCGCGCCCTGCTGGGAGACTCGTCACCATGCACGCAACCGTTGCCGAACTGCTCGAACTGAGGGACGGCGACCCAGGTCCCGGGATCGCCGAGCACGTGGCGGCGTGCCCCGAGTGTGCCGCGGAGCTCGATCAGCTCCGCCGCCTGCGCGACGCCCTTGCCGGGCTGCCGGTCGAGGGCCCCGGGCGTGACCTGTGGCCCACGGTCGTCGCCGCCGCCGAGACGTCGCGGCGCAACCGGCGCTTGGCCCGTGGCGGCTGGGTCGCCGCCGCCCTCGCCGCACTCGTCACGCTGGTGGTCGGCGTCCGCGGCACCGTCGAGGCGGTGCGCGAGGCGAGGCTCGCCCAGGAGACGCGGGCACTGGTCGCGCAGTCGCAGCAGCTCGAACGGCGGCTCGCCGGCTACGAGAGGCGCTCCGCGATGATGACCGGCCGCGAGGCCGCGGTGGTTTCCGACCTCGAGGACCGCCTCGCCCTCCTCGACGCCCGCCTCGCCACCCGCCCGGAGAAGGCGCGGAAGTCGGCGGACACCATCGACCTGTGGCAACAGCGGGTGGAGCTCCTCGACGCCCTCGTCGAGACCCGGGCCACCCGCGCCACCTTTGCAGGACTGTGAACTGGAGACGAACGGAGGATCGTGACATGAACAGCAAGAAACTCGTGATCGCAGCGACCGTGCTCGGCTTCTTCGTCGCCGGCGGCGCCCGCGCCCAGGCAACCGCCGAGCAGAAGGCCAGGGCCGAGGCCGAGCTCAAGGCGCAACAGGCCCAGCACGCGGCCAAGGCGAAGGAGTATGACGTCCAGGTCAGCGACAAGCGCCGCCAGGAAGCCGAGGTGCGGATGCGCGAGGCCGAGCGGAAGATGCGCGACGCCGAGCGGCAGTTGCGCGAGGCGGCGCGTGAGATGGCCGAGGTGCACGGGCACCAGGCCAACGTCGACGCCCGCCGTCACATGGTGTGGTTCGGCAAGAAGGCGCGGCTCGGGGTGGTCGTCAACCTCGAGGCCGACCCCAAGAGCGACCCTGTCGGCGCCCGCCTCACCGCCGTCACGCCCGGCGGGCCGGCCGACCAGGCCGGGCTGAAGGCCGGCGACGTGATCGTCAAGCTCGACGGCAAGACGCTCGCCGGGGCCAACCCCGAGGTCGGCGAGGACGCGTCGGCGCCCGGGCAGCGGCTCGTCGAGCTCGCCGCCGGCCTCGACGACGGTGACACGGTCGCGGTCGTCTACAAGCGCGGCACCGAGACGAAGACCGCGGAGATCAAGGCGGAGGCGATGACCCCGCGCGCCATGCGGGTGTACGTCGACGAGCCGGAGTTCGAGTTCGAGGTTCCCGACATCGACGTCGATGTCGACGTCCCCGACGTCCACGTCGACCGCATGCGGGACATGAAGGTCAAGGTCGTGACTGAAGGCGGTGGCTGGCTCGACCTCGAGCTCGCGTCGATCGATGGAGACCTCGGCGAGTACTTCGGCACCAGCGACGGCGTCCTCGTCGTCCGGGTGCCCAAGGACGACGTCCTCAAGCTCAAGACCGGCGACGTCATCGTCTCGATCGGCGACCGCGCCGTGAGCAAGCCGTCGCAGGCGCTGCGCATCCTGCGCTCGTACGAGCCGGGCGAGACGGCGACCATGCAGGTGATCCGCAAGAAGCAGCCCGTCAAGATCGCCGTCGAGATGCCGAAGCACCGGTCCGCGACGTGGGTGGTCCGCGACGGCGACGGCGACGTCCCGCCGCCCCCGCCACCGCCCCCGCCGGCACCCCCGGCACCTGCCGCGAAGCCGGCGCGCCCGGCTCCGGGAGCGGATTCAACCTCCACGCTCTGAACCTTCTTTCTCTACCCAGCTTGGAAAGGGCGGCCCATACGGCCGCCCTTTCCTTCCTCTGTCATCCCGAGCGCAGCGAGGGATCTCCTGCCTTCCCCCGTCATCGCGAGGAGCAACGCCACGAAGCGACCTCCAAAAACACGCCGTCATTGCGAGCGAGCGAAGCAATCTCGTCGCGCTTGGAGGGCCTGCCCCACGACTTGCCCCGAGTCACGGACCAAGGTCCGTCCCCTTATTGTGCCCCTGGGGTGCGCGGCCCCCTCGGCCCGGGCTCGCCCCCGCGAGCCCGCGCCGAGACTGCTCCGCTCGCGACCGGACAGCGCCGCTCGCCGCGGGGCCCCTCGCCATTCGCCATGAGAACGGCGCTGGCGTTTCCCCACGGCGACCGGCGCGTCCGGTGACCCGCTCGCTCCGCAGAGATGGGCCGCGCACCCCAGGGGCGGGCTTTTCTCCCCCCTCCCACCCGGGCGCCACCCGCCCGTTCCCCGCCCACCCGGCGGTATCGCTCCCAGCCTAACGAGCCCGCAACTTGGCAGCTCTGGGCGGGCACTTCTCCGCAAGGTACCGGGCAAGGCTGATGGGATCCCCGACGTAACCGGCCGAGGAGTAGGCGACAGCAGCGTGGGACGTCCGGACCCGGGGGTCTTGCCACACAAGCACGAACTGCTCGCCGTTGGTCCAGTAGAAGAGTTCACCTCGTCCTGATCCGAGAACGCTATCCCCTGGTACTCCAATCGTCTCGGCTCTCCAGCGCACCGCGGTCTCGAACGCAGGAGGGAAGATCCCGTGCGTTGCTTTGTACTCCCGGAGGGAGATCTCTGCAAAGCGCACGTAGTTGATCACATACGCGTGATTCCGCCAGAAGTGAACCAACTCGAACGGGTTGGCTTCCGGGCTGGAAACCAACAGACGTAGGTATCCACCTACCAGAGTCAGAGTGAGCAGGATGACCAGGATCCTCTTCGTTGGCAGGTCCCTTTCGTTTGCGGGTCTGCGCACCCAGGCCCGCCCTGCATCAGTTGTCGTCCAACCCAAGACGATTCGGGAAAAGAGCGACGCACCTCGCGGAGGTAGACTGGCCTATCTGTGGTGTTCAATGCGCGATTCTGCGATGCGGTGGTCGTTGGGTCAAGCTGACCGGCAAGGTCTCGGTAGGGCGGGTGCTCAGGGTTCGGTGCACGGGCGGGGGACGGGAGTGGGGAGCGAGGGTGGAAGGGGGAGAAAACCCCGCCCCTGGGGTGCGCGGCCCATCTCTGCGGCGCGAGCGGGTCACCGGACGCGCGAGCCGCGATGGGGTGTCGGCGGCCCGAGGAGCGAAGCGACGAGGGAACGTCGAGGGGCCCCATCGCGGATCGCGCTGTCCGGTGCGGGAGCACCGCGCTCGTCAGGCCGAGCGACAGGCACAGCCTCCACCCGACCCCCTCGGCGGCTTCGTCCGCCCTGCAGCCCGCTTCAGACCACCCTCCCACCCTCCGTCCGGTCGCGAGCGGAGCAGTCTCCTGCCGGCCTCGCGGGGGCGAGGCCGGCAGGAGGGGGCCGCGCACCCCAGGGGCACAACAAGGGGACGGACCTGGGTCCGTGACTGGCGGCAAGTCTGGGGGCAGGACCACCAAACCAACCACGCCCCCACCAAACCGCCTCGACGGCGTTATACGCTGTGTCGGTCAAGTCAGCGTATAATCGACCCGTGGACATCGACCGCCTCCCCGCCAGCGTCGCGACGCTCTACGCCGAACTGCTCGACCAAGCCCTCGCCCACGAGCGTGTCGCGGGAATCGACGGACAGCTCCCGGGCGGCCCGGTGGCCAAGCAGGTCCGCGGGCGCAGCTACCTCTACTGGCAGGTCCGCAAGGGCGCGCAGGTCGTGCAGCGCTACCTCGGCCCCGACTCGGAGCCGCTGCGCGAGGCGCTGCGCCGGGTCGCGGACTCGAGGCGCGACGCCGCCGAGCAGCGGGTCTCGCTCGATCGGCTGGCCGGCATGCTCACCCAGGGGGGTGCGCTCCGCGAGGAGGCGCGCGTGTTCGCGGTGCTCGCCCTGCTCGCCGACCTCGGGACGTTCCGTCGCGGCGGCGTACTGGTCGGCACGCAGGCGTTCCGCTGCTACGGCAACCTCCTTGCGGTCCGCCTGCCGTCGGCCTCGTTGCGTACCCAGGACGTCGACGTGGCCCACGCGCTCGACGTCGCCGTCGCGGCGGCCGCCGAGCCGGCCGTCGCGGTCGAGACCGCCCTCGCCACACTCGGCCTGCTGGCCGTCCCGGGCCTCGACCCACGCCATCCCTCGACGTCGTTCCACGTCCGCGGCCGGGAGCTGCGCGTCGACTTCGTCACCCCGGCGCGGCGCGGCGAAGGCGAGCAGCCGGTCGCGATCCCGGGCCTCGGCGTTTCCGCCTGGCCGCTTCCCGGGCTCGACTACCTGATCGAGGCCCCGGTCCCCGCCGTGGTCCTCGGCAGGGGCGTCGTGCTCGTCCGGGTGCCGCGCCCGGGCCGCTTCGCGCTCCACAAGCTGTGGACTGCCGCCAGCCGCCCCGTCCCCGAGCAGACCAAGGCCGGCAAGGACCGCGCTCAGGCGACCGCCCTGATCCGCGTCCTCGCCGCCGACCGCCCCGACGACCTCGTCGAGGCCCACGCCGCACTCTCCCGTCGCCCTGCGTTGCGCCGCCGCGTCACCGCCGAGCTCGACCGCCTCCCCCCCGACCTCCTCGCCTGGCTCCCCTGACCGCCTCGCGTGCCCTCGGCCCCGGTCCCGGGCGGGCGGGGGACGGGCGCGGGGCGTAGGGCGGGTGGGGGAGAAAACCCCGCCCCTGGGGTGCGCGGCCCATTCCTGCGGAGCGAGCGGGTCACCGAGCGGCCGGATCGCCGTGGGGTGTCGACAGCGCGAGGAGCGCAGCGACGAGCGAATGGCGAGGGGCCCCACGGCGAGCCGGCCTGCTCGGTCGCGAGCGGAGCAGTCTCGGGCCGGGCGAGCGGGGGCGAGCCCGGGCCGAGGGGGCCGCGCACCCCAGGGGCACAACAAGGGGACGGACCTTGGTCCGTGACTTCCGGCAAGTCTGGGGGCAGGCCCTCCAAGCGCGCCGGGATCCTTCACTCGCTCCGCTCGTTCAGGATGACAGTGGCAGGTCGTCGCCGTGCTCGTTCCAACGACGCGGGTTGATTCGTCCTTGGGAAAAACGAGAGAGTTAGACCTCGACTGGGAGGTCTTTCCGGGTCCCGAACTCGTCCCACTCCTCCTCGAAGGTGAGGGAAGACATGTCGGTCATCCGGTCGACGAAAAGGATGCCGTCGAGGTGGTCGTACTCGTGCTGGATGACGCGGGCGTGGAAGCCGGCCGCCTCGAACGAGAGCGGCGCGCCGTCGACGTCGCGGGCGTCGACCCGGATGAGGCCGTGGCGCGGCACCAGGCCGCGCAGGCCGGGGATCGACAGGCACCCTTCCCAGCCGAGCTCGGTTGGCTCGTCGAGGAACGTCAGCTTCGGGTTGACCAGCACCCGTGGGGGGAGCTCGTCGGCGTCGTCGCCGGGCAGGTAGTAGGCGAAGGCGCGCAGCCCGACTGCAATCTGCGGCGCGGCCAGGCCGACGCCGTTGCCGTCGTGCATGGTGCGGACGAGGTCGCGCCCGAGGTCGCGGAGCATGCGCGTCCCGAAGCGGTCCGGCGCCGCCTCGACGGCGCGTTGGCGCAGGGCCGGGTGGCCCATCCGGATGATCGGGCGAAGCCGTCCGTCCATCGCCCGGGAAAGGAGCGCCACCGGGCTCACTCTCCGGCTTGGAACGAGTGCCCGCAGCCGCAGGTGCTCACGGCGTTGGGGTTCTCGACGACAAAGCCCGAGCCGCGCAGGTCCTCGACGAAGTCGACGGTGGCGCCGGACAGGTACTGCGCCGACATCGGGTCGACGAGCACCTTGATCCCCGCCGACTCGACCACGGTGTCGTCGGCCTGCGCGTCGTCGAAAGTGAAGCCGTACTGGAACCCCGAGCAGCCGCCGCCCTGGATGAACACGCGCAGCGTCTTGCCCTCCGCCTCGGCCATCTGCCCGGCGTAGAAGCGGACCTTGTCGGCCGCCTTGTCAGTCATGGTCAGCATTGAACCCTCCACGGGGACACCTTCCCCGGATTTCTCAAACCCGCTTGGTTTCGACGCGTATTCCCCCACGCGCTTCGTTCCTGCCGTGTCTGTCCCTCGACTCTCGACCCTCACGTCCTGGCGTCTTCCTCGGCCAGCCACCGTTCCGCCTCGATCGCCGCCATGCACCCGCTCCCGGCGGCGGTGATCGCCTGGCGGAAGACGTGGTCCTGGACGTCGCCGCAGGCGAACACGCCCTCCACGGACGTCCGGGTGGAGTCGGGCTTGGTGACCAGGTAGCCGGTCTCGTCCGTCTCGAGGACGCCGGTGAAAAGCTCGGTGTTCGGCTTGTGGCCGATGGCCATGAACAGCCCCTGGACGGGAAGCGTCCGCCGCTCGCCGGTCCGGGTGTCCGCGAGGACCAGGCCCTCGACGCCCTTCTCGCGGTTGCCGACGATCTCGGCCACCGTGGCGAACCACTCGAAGCGGATCTTCGGGTTGGCGAGGGCGCGCTGCTGCATGACCTTCGAGGCGCGCAGCTCGCCGCGCCGGTGGATCACCGTGACGGAGCTGGCGAAGCGGGTCAGGAACGTCGCTTCCTCCATGGCCGTGTCGCCCCCGCCGACGACCGCGATCGCCTTGTCCTTGAAGAAGAAGCCGTCGCAGGTGGCGCACGCCGAGACGCCGAAGCCCATGAGCTCCCGCTCGGCCGGCAGGCCGAGCAGGCGGGCGGTGGCGCCGGTGGCGACGATCAGCGCGTCGGCGGTGATGTCGCCGTGCTCGGCGGTGCTGACCCGGAACGGCCGCCGCGACAGGTCCACGGCCGTCGCCTGGTCGAACACCAGCTCGGTGCCGAAACGCTCCGCCTGGGTGCGGAACCTCTCCATGAGCTCGGGACCGAGGATCCCCTCCGGGAAGCCGGGGAAGTTCTCGACCTCGGTGGTGATGGTGAGCTGGCCGCCCGGCTGCATGCCGTCGATGACGATCGGCTTGAGCTCCGCCCGCGCCGCGTAGAGCGCCGCCGTGAGGCCGGCCGGGCCGGAGCCGAGGACGAGGACTCGGGTGTGACGCTCGGTCATGGAGCAGTTCCCTCCGAAACGGAGAATGTGCCGGTCCCGGCGCCCCGGTTTCGCGCCGCCCGGCGGCGCCCATTCTACCCGGCGGGGGCGAGCGCCGCACGCCGGCCGCGCCGGCCGCGGAAGACCACGACCTCCCCGACCCCGGCCGCCCGGGCGGCGGCGGCGAGCTCGGCGAAGCCCCACCCCACTTCGGCCGGGGCGTGAGCGTCCGACGAGAGGACGAACGGGACGCCGGCCCCTGCCAGTTCTTGGACCAGATCGGGCGCGGGGTAGTCCTCGCCGACCGGCTTGCGCCGGCCCGCCGACGACAGCTCGACGGCGCAGCCGGCGGCGGCGACGGCGGCGACCAGCTCGGCTTGCCGTCCGGCGAACGGCCGCCCCGGGCGGAAGCCGAACTTCTTCGCCAGGTCGAGGTGCGAGAGCACGTCGAACAACCCCGACCGGGCCGCCGCCATGACCTGCCCTGCGTAGGCGTCCCAGATCCGTTCGACCTCCACCGCCCCCCGCCGGTAGCGCTCGACCGACGACGGCGCGTCGACCCACCAGCCGTCGAGCCAGTGGACGGAGCCGAGCACGACGTCGAAGGGATAGGCGTCGAGCAGGCGGGCCAGCGTCTCCTCGTGGCCGGCCACGTAGTCCGCCTCGAGGCCGAGCAGGACCTCGATGCGGTCGGCGTAGCGGGCCTTGAGCGCGAGCACGGCGTCGACGTAGCGCGGCAGCTCGTCCGCCGCCATCGCCAGGGTCGGGTCGTCGCGATCGGGCGGCAGCCAGTAGAGCGGCACGTGGTCGGTGACGGCGATGGCCGCCAGCCCCTGCGCGATGGCGGCCTCGACGTACGCCTTGTCGGCGCCGCCGGCGTGGCCGCAGCGGGACGTGTGGGTGTGGGTGTCGCAGGGAAAAGACAGGGGAGAGGCGGGAGGGAAGAGGGGAGAGCGGGAGGTCATGCGGGGTCCGCGGGCTGCCAGTCGGCGCGGCAGCGGGCCTCGGGGTTGCCGCGGGTGTGGCGAAACGCCTGGAGCAGGCGGAGCGCCTCCACGGTGGACCGCCCCACGGGCCGGGCGTTGGCGCTGGCGTGGACCACGGTCCCGTCGGGGTCGACGAGGAACGTCGCCCGCAGCGCCACGCCCTCGCGCTCGTCGAGCACCCCGTAGTCGCGGCACGTGCTCTTGGTGATGTCGGCGAGGAGCGGCATCGCGCACCCGCCGCCCAGCCCGCCGACCTCGGTGCCCGCCGCGGCCCACGCCCGCAACGCGTGCCGGGAGTCGACGCTGATGGCGAGGAGCGCGCAGTCGAGCTCGGCGAGGCGCGGCGCGAGCGCCGCGAACGCCGCCACCTCCGAGCCGCACAGGCCGGTGAAGGCGTGGGGGAAGAACACCAGCAGCACCCAGCGGCCGGACAGCTCCGCCAGGGTGAAGACGCGCACCTCGTCGGCGAGGACGCCCTCCAACTCGATGTCCGGTGCAGGCTTGCCGACCAGGCTCATGGTCACGACCTCCCTCGCCAAGAGGATACCGCGATGAAACGGGAAGCCGACAGCCAACGGGTCACAGTCGACAGTCGACAGCCTCCGCCATCCCCTACCCAGGGAAGCAGCGCCGGCAGCTACCCAGCCAAACTGACTGCAAGCCGTCGTCTGTCAACTGTTAACTGTCAACTGTCGTCCGTCAGCTCGTCGAGGATCGCCTCGGTCGCGGCGACCGGGTCCGGCGCCGCCGTGATCGGCCGGCCGATCACGAGGTACGTCGCCCCGGCATCGACGGCCGCCCGCGGGGTGGCGACGCGACGCTGGTCGCCGGCCGCCTGGCCGGCCGGGCGGATCCCCGGCGTGAGCAGGATGAACTCGGCGCCGAGCGCGGCGCGCAGCGCGGTGATCTCCTGCGGCGAGCAGACCACGCCGTCGCAGCCGCAGCCGCGCGCCAGGCCCGCCCACGACGCGACCCGCGCCGCGGCGCCGCCCGGGATGCCGAGCTCGTCGAGCGCCCCATCGTCGAGGCTGGTGAGCACGGTGACGGCGAGGACGCGAGGGCGTTCCTGCCCCGGCGGCGTGCCCGCCGCAGCACCGGCTACCGCAGCGCGGAGCATCGCCGCGCCGCCGCCGGCATGGGTCGTGAGCAGCGCGACCCCGAGCCGGGCGCAGTTCCTCGCCGCCTTCTCGACGGTGTTCGGGATGTCGTGCAGCTTGAGGTCGAGGAACACCGGGACGCCGAGGCCGCGCACCTCGCCGACGAGGGAGGGGCCGCAGGCCGCGAACGCCTCGAGCCCGAGCTTGAACATGCCGACCCGGCCGGCGAGCGACCCCGCCAGGGCGAGGATCTCGTCCCGCTCCGAGGTGTCGAGCGCCACGACCAGGCGGGAGACAGCGCCGGCGCGGCTCAGCACGTCAGGCCCCCGATCAGCTCGGTGACGTCGGCGACGCCGTGGGCGGCGCAGAACGCCTCCAGCTCGCCGGCGATGCGCAGCGCCGCCGTCGGGTCGCGGACGATCGCCGTGCCGACCTGCACGGCGCTCGCCCCGGCGAGGAGGAACTCGGCGACGTCGCGCCCGCTCTCGATCCCGCCGATGCCGACGAGCGGCACCGCGGGCAACGCCCGGTGGACCTCGTCGACCATGCGCAGGGCGATCGGCTTGATGGCCGGCCCGGACAGCCCGCCGCAGCGGGTCGCCAGCACCGGCCGCCGCGCCACGGCGTCGATGGCCATGGCGCGCAGCGTGTTGATCAGTGAGAGGGCGTCGGCGCCGCCGTCCACCGCGGCGCGCGCCGTGTCAACCAGGTACGGCGCGTTGGGCGACAGCTTGACCCATAACCGGCGGGAGGTCGAGGCGCGGCAGCGGGCCACCAGGCTCATGAGGGTGCCGGCGTCGTGGCCGAACTCCATCCCGCCAGCGGTGACGTTGGGGCAGGAGACGTTGAGCTCGTAGGCAGCGATCCCCTCGTCCCGCTCGCAGCGGGTGATGACCTCGAGGTAGGCGTCCTGCGTCTCGCCGAACACGTTGACCACGACGAGCACGTTGCGGCGGCGCAGCTCGGGCAGGGCGTCGCGGCAGAACGCCTCCACGCCGATGTTCTGCAGGCCGATCGCGTTGATCATCCCGGCCGCGGTCTCGACGATGCGCGGGGTCGGGTTGCCCCGGCGTGGCTTCGGCGACAGTCCCTTGGTGACGACCCCGCCGAGGCGTTCGGGCGGGCAGAACTCGACGAGGTCGAGGCCGTAGCCGAAGGTGCCCGAGGCCGCCATCACCGGGTTCTGCAGGGCGAGGTCGCCCACGTGGGTCCGCAGGCTGACGTTCACGCCCGCCACCGCGCGGCCAGGCGCGAGGCCGCGAAAACCGGCCCCTCCTTGCAGGTGGGCACGAAGCGCCCGTCCTCGAGCTCGACCACGCAGCCCAGGCAGACGCCGACGCCGCACGCCATCGGTTCCTCGAGCGACAGCTCGACCTCGAGCCCGCGCGTCGCGCCGAGGCGGGCGAGCGCTGCCAGCATCGGCGTCGGCCCGCACGCCAGCGCGCGCAGGTAGCGCCGGCCCGCGGCCAGGCGGCGCTCGACGGCGGCGGTGACGAACCCCGCCTCGCCGCGGCTGCCGTCGTCGGTGGCGAGGACCAGCTCGCCGCCGACGACCTCGACGGCCGAGCGGCAGCGCCCCACCTCGAGCAGCTCGGCCGACGAGGCGGCACCCAGGTAGAGGTCGAACGCCACGTTGCGGGCGGCGAGCTGCTCCGCGGCGAACAGCACCGGCGGCAGGCCGATCCCGCCCGCCACCAGCGCCAGGCGGTCGCCGGAGCCGTCGGCGAGGGTGAAGCCGTTGCCGAGCGGCGCCAGCAGTCGCAACGCCGCCCCGAGCGGAAGGTGGTGCAGGAGCCCGGTGCCGCGGCCGACCTCCTTGATCAGCATCTCGACGATGGCGCCGTTCTCGTGCGGCCGCACCCCGGCCAGCGAGAAGGCCCGGCGGAGCAGCGGGTCGAGGCCGTCACCGCAGGTAAGCATCCCGAACTGGCCGGGCGCCGCGGAGACCGGCTCGCCGGTGACCAGCTCGAGGCGAAAGCAGGTGGGGGAGAGCTCGGACCGCGCGATGACCCGCACGGGAAGGTCGTGGCGCGCTATCATGCGCCGGCATTATGCGACACCTGAGGCGGCTTGGCCACTGCCTGGCCGCCGGCGCCCTCGCCGGCGCGGCCCTGCTTCCGCTGCAGCTCGTGCTCTGGCCCTCGGCCCGGCTGGACGCCGGCCAGCTCGGGCTGGCCGTGCTGGCGTGGACGAGCTGGGCCGTGGTGTGGCTGGGCGGGACGGCGTTCCTCCTCGTCGAGGCCTCCTCGCTTCCCCTCCCGGACATCGCGATCCGCCGCGGGCTCGATCCGCTCCTCTGGCGCTGGCTCGTCACCTCGACCGGCGTGCTGGTCGCCGGCATCACCTGGTGGAATCACTCCCGGCTCCACGACTTCCTCACCCCGGGCCAGCGCGACGCCCTGGCCGCCGCCGGCATCGGCGCCGGCCTCGTCGTCATCGTCCAGTTCGCCGTCCTTTTGGCGCGCGGCAGCGCCGTGACCCGGCTGCCGTGGCCGCTGCTCTTCCCGGCCCTGCTCCTGAGCGCCGCGTGGGGCTCGTTCCTCGCCGCGCCGCCGTCGCCGCTTCCCGGTCCGGCCCCGGTCGCGCCCCGGTTCCAGGCCGGTCAGCGCGTCCTCTTGGTGTCGTGGGAGGGGGCCGACCTGCCGTGGCTGCTCCCCGCCATCGAGCGGGGCGACATGCCGTTCCTGCGGGAGCGCCGCGACGCCGGGGCCTGGGGTCAGCTCCGCTCGCTGCGTCCCTACTCTCGCGCCGCCAGCCTCGCCACCCTCGCCACCGGGTGCTCGCCCGCCACCCACGGCGTCGTCGCCCGCCGCGGTTACCGCCTGCCCTTCCTCGGCGACACCGAGGTCGCACTGCTCCTGCGCGGTCCGTGGTCGAGCCCGCACCAGCTCCCGTGGCGCGCCTGGGAGCGGATCCCGGCGCCACCCAGCCAGCGGGCTCCGCTGTGGGAGATCCTGAGCGACTCGGGGCGCCAGGTCGGCGTCGTCGGGTGGCCGGGCCGGGCCCGCGCCGCATGGCAGATCGCCGCCCCGCTGGCGGCCGAGACGATGCCCTACGAGACCCTCGACGGCGAGCTCCGCGCGGCCCTGGACCCGGCAATCACCCGCAACCCGGGCCTGGCCGATCCGACCCGCTTCGCCTTCGCGATCGCCGCCGAGATCGGGGCCGGCGCCGCGCTCTCGCACGCTCGGCACCCGGTCGACGCGCTGGTGATCGCGACCGACCTGCCGGCACGGTTGCGGCCGTTGTGGACCGGCGACGAGCCGACGGCGAGCCAGGCCGAGGTGCTCCGCCAGGTCGTCCGCCTGCTCGACGACCAGCTCCAGGCGCTGTGGGCGCTGATGGGCGGCGAGGACACGATGCTCGTCGTGGTGTCGCCGTTCGGCATGGCGCCACCGAGCTCGTGGCGCCGCCTGCAGGGGGTGTTCGGGGCACGGTCGCGCTGGCGGGTCTCTCCCGAGGACTCGCCGAACGGCTTCGTGCTGTTCTCCGGGCCCGGGGTGCGACCCGGGACGCGCCTGCGCGGGGCGCGCCTGGCCGACGTCACCCCCACCGTCCTCTACCTCGCCAACCTGCCGGTCGCCCGCGACATGTCCGGCCGCGTGCTGCTCGACGCCGTGACCGAGGAGCGGGCCGCGGTCACGCCGTTGCGGCTCGTTCCCAGCTACCCGGCCGGCGAGCCGCGGCGCTGACCGCCGCCGTGGTCACGTGCGCTACCATGTGAGGCTTATGTGGAACCGCATCGCGGCGATCGCACGCCGCAACCAGCCGGCGGTCGGCTGCGTACTCGAAACGTGCACAGCGCGACGGTTCGCCCGGGCGACCCGCAGGGGTCGGTCCGTGCTCCGTCCTTGATCCGGCCTGGCGGGCCGGCGCCGATGCCGCGGCCCGCGTGAACCTCACCACGGGAGGTGTTGCATGACGTTGCAGTGGAAGATTCTCACGGTCCTCGCAGTCACCGTCGCGACGCTGATCGCGGGCGGCGTCGCCTGGGCCCAGGGCTTCGCCGACCTCGAGAAGAAGGTCGTCGAGAAGACGTTGTCGAACGGGCTGAAGGTGATCGTCCTGCCCCACGGCTCGGCGCCGGTGGTGTCGATGGTGACCTATGCGGACGTCGGCGGGGTCGACGAGAACCAGAACGCCACCGGGCTCGCCCACATCTTCGAGCACATGGCGTTCAAGGGCACCACGACGATCGGGACCAGGGACTACGCGAAGGAAGCGGCCGCCCTCAAGAAGGAGGACGAGGCGTTCCTGGCCCTGCGCGCCGAGCGGCTGCGGCGGCCCACGCCCGACCCGGCCCGGCTCGCGCAGCTCGAGGAAGCGCTCAAGAAGGCCCAAGACGAGGCCCGGAAATACGTGGTCCCCAACGAGATCGGCGACATCGTCGAGCGGGCCGGCGGCCAGGGGCTCAACGCCGGGACGTCGTTCGACCAGACCGTCTACATGTACTCGCTGCCGTCGAACAAGCTCGAGCTGTGGGCCACCCTCGAGGCCGACCGCTTCACCAACCCGGTCCTCCGCGAGTTCTACAAGGAGAAGGACGTGATCATGGAGGAGAAGCGGATGGGCGAGAGTCAGCCCACCGGCCGCCTGATCAACGACTTCATGCCGGTCGCCTTCCAGGCCCACATGTACCGTTCGTTCATCATCGGGCACATGAGCGACCTCCAGGGGATCACCAAGGCCCAGGCCGAGGCGTGGTTCGCCAAGTACTACGGCGCCAGGAACCTTACCGCCGTGGTCGTGGGCGACGTCGACCCGGCCCAGGTGGTCCCGATGCTCGAGCGCACCCTCGGCACCATCCCGGCGGGCGAGAAGCCCGGCCCGGTGGTCACCGTCGAGCCGCCGCAGCGCGCCGAGAAGCGCATCGTGATGGAAGACCCCTCGCAGCCGATCCTGCTGATCGGTTACCACAAGGGCGACATCAACGACCCGGACAACGCGGTCCACGAGGCGATCTCCGACATCCTCGGCGGCGGCCGCTCGTCGCGGCTCTACACGGCGCTGGTCAAGGAGAAGAAGCTCGCCCTCGCGGTCGGCGCGATCACCGAGCTCGGCCAGAAGTACCCGGGCCTGTTCCTCTTCTACGCCGTGCCCAACAAGGGCAAGACCAACGCCGAGTGCGAGGCGGCGATCTACGAGGAGCTCGAGCGGCTGAAGAAGGAGCCGGTCACCCCGGTCGAGCTCGAGGGCGTCAAGGCCCGCGCCAAGGCCTCCTTCCTCGACCAGATCGACTCCAACATGGGCCTCGCGATGGCGCTGGCCCAGTCCGAGAACCTCGAGGGGTCGTGGCGCGGACTGTTCGGCTCGCTGGCCAAGATCGACAAGGTCACCGCGGCCGACGTCCAACGGGTCGCGACCACGACGTTCGTCAGGTCGAACCGGACCGTCGGCATGATCGAGACGGTCGCCGAGGCGCCGGCCCCGCCGGCGGCGAAGTGAGCGGGAGGTTGCCATGAAGACATCGAGATTCGCGCTGCCGGCGGCGGCCGCCCTGGCCCTCGCCCTGTTGGCCCCCGCCGCCCACGCCCAGGCGCCCGCCGCGGCTGACGCGACGCGTCCGCCGCGGCCGGTCGACGCCCTGAAGTTCCCGAAGCTCCGCGACGTCAAGGCGCCGCAGGTGGTCCGCGAGCGCCTGGCCAACGGGATGAAGCTCCTCCTCGTCGAGGACCACGACCTGCCCCGCGTGTCGTTCCGGGCCGTGGTCCGCGGCGGCACGATCGCCGAGCCGGCCGGCAAGGCCGGACTCGCCGAGCTATTCGGCGAGGTGCACCGGACCGGCGGCGCCGGCGCCATGACCGGCGACCAGATGGACGAGTTCCTCGAGCGCCTCGGGGGCTCGGTCGAGACCGGTGTCGGTGACGCCTACGGCGTCGTCTCCGGCTCGACGCTGGTCGAGCACCTCGACAAGGTCCTGCCGGTGTTCGCCGACGTCGTGATGAAGCCGACGTTCGCCGAGGACAAGGTCGACCTGGGCAAGACCCACCTGCGCGGCGCCATCGCCCGCCGCAACGACGAGGTCATGGGGATCGCGCAGCGCGAGCTGCTGAAGCTGGTCTACGGCGCCGACTCGCCGTACGCCCGCCAGTTCGAGTACGCGGACCTCGACCGCCTCAGCCGCGAGGACCTCGTCGGCTTCCACAAGGCGCACTACCGCCCCGACACCTCGATCCTCGCGGTGTGGGGCGACTTCAAGGTCGCCGACATGAAGGCCAGGCTCGAGAAGGCGTTCGGCGGCTGGACGGCCACCGGCATGGCGCCGGCCATCGCCCGGCCGAAGGTGACGGCTCCCCCGCCGTCGGTCAACTACATCGAGAAGAAGGACGTCGAGCAGACATTCATCATGGCCGGCCAGCTCGGCATGCGACTCGACGACCCCGACTACCCGGCCGTCAACCTGATGTCCGACATCCTCGGCGGCGGCTTCGCCTCGCGGATCTTCGTCAAGGTGCGCACCGAGAAGGGGCTCGCCTACACCGCGGGCGGCTGGGCGGTCCCCGCCTACGACCATCCCGGTGCGTTCTTCTTCTTCACCTCGACCAAGCCCGCCTCGACCGTCGAGGCGCTCACCACCGTCCTCGACGAGATCGCGAAGATCCGCGCGGCCGAGGTGACCGACGACGAGCTCTCGCGGGTCAAGGACGCCTACCTCAACTCCTACGCGTTCGAGTTCGACTCCACCGCCAAGGTGGTCAACCGCCTGCAACTCTATGAGTTCTACGGTTACCCGGCCGACTTCAACCTGAAGCTGCGGGCGGCGATCGAGAAGGTCACCAAGGCGGACGTCCTGCGCGTCGCCCAGACCCATCTCGACCCGGCCAAGCTCACCATTCTCGCCGTCGGCCGCCAGGACCAGTTCGACAAGCCGCTCGACACCGTCGGCAAGGTCCACGTCATCGACATCACCATCCCCGAGCCTGTCGCCGCGGAGAAGTTGGCCGACGTCACGCCCGAGGCGGTGACGAAGGGCAAGGCGCTGCTCCTGAAGGCCGCCCAGACGATGGGCGAGCCGGCGCTCAAGGGCCTCGTGGACGTCACCTCCGAAGGCACCTCGGCGATCGAGTCGCCGATGGGACCGATGGACCTCAAGGTGAAGACCACGTTCGTCCTCCCCGACCGCATGGTCAACGAGATCTCGACGCCGATGGGGGCGATGGTGCAGGTCCTCGACGGCGACGCCGGGTGGATCAAGATGGGGCCGCAGAGCCAGGCGCTGCCCGACTCGGCGCTCGGCGAGATGAAGCGCGGCCTGTACACCGAGCTCGGTTGCGCCCGCCTGCTCAAGGAGGCGCTCGCCGGCACGCTGCACGCCTTCCTGCTCGGCTCCGCCGATCTCGACGGCACCAAGGTCGACGACGTCGTCGTCGCCCTCGGCGACTCCTCGGTGCACCTCTACTTCGCGCCGGCGAGCGGCGAGCTGCTCGGCGTCAAGCGGACCACCCAGACAGAGCAGGGGCCGGCCGACGCGGTCGAGACGTTCGCCGCCTGGCAGACGGTGTCCGGCCTGCGCGTGCCCTTCGAGAGCGTCCAGAAGGTCGGCGGCGAGGTCAAGGCGTCCTCGAAGCTGACCTCCGTCAAGGTCAACGCCGGTTTCGCCGAGGAGCTGTTCAAGAAGCCGGAGCCGAAGTAACCCACCGCAGCGCAACCCGGGGCCTCGTCGGTCCCGGTCGGAGGGGAGCCGCACCTCGGCTCCCCTCTCGTTTTCCGCCGTGCCGGAGTTACCACCGTCGCAGTTTGCCGGCGGCACCGGCCAGCGTAGGATGCGCGGAGTCGTCCGTCCGCCGTCCCGGAGGTGCCCGATGGGCCGTCGCCACGCCGCCGTCCTCACGTCCACCGTGCTCGCCGTCGCCATCCTCGCCTGCGGAGGTGCCGCGAAGGCGCCCGCGCCCCGGCCCGCGCCGGCGCCGGCGGCTCCGGCCGCTCCAGCCGCGCCGAAAACGTCGAAGCCTCCGGCGGACCACGTGAAGGACCGCAAGGGAGCGATGCACAAGAAGGGCTCGAGCAAGGCCGTCGCCAACTGCGGCGAGTGCCACGGCGCCGACCTGCGCGGCGCCAAGGCGCCGTCGTGCTATGCCTGCCACGACAAGGAGTGGGACTAGCCCGGACTAGGGGATGACGCGGGCGTCGCGCGCGGCCTGCGCCGCGACGCGGCGCAGCTCGGCATCCCTCCGTTCGAGCGAGGCGAGGCGGGCAAACTGGGCGCGGGCCCGGTCGAGGTTGTGGCCGTCGCGGTGGACCGAGAAGTAGGCGTCGCCGTCGAGGTGGTCGGTGAGGAAGCGAATGCCGGTCTCGTAGGTGATCACCCGCCCGGCCGCCGCCAGGTGCTCGACCTCGGGGGGCGAGAGCTCCTCGCCGATGCCGGCGACGAAGCCCCGCACGAGCGCCTCGAACAGCGCCGGGTCGACCTCCTGGCGGGCCGGGTCGGGGTCGTCCTCGCGGCCGCTCGAGGCCCCGGTCCGCACCATGTCGCCGAAGTCGGCGAGGACGAGCCCCGGCATCACCGTGTCGAGGTCGAGCACCGCGAGGGCGGCGCCGCTGGCGTCGTCGAGGAGCACGTTGTCGAGCTTGGTGTCGTTGTGGGTGACGCGCTCCCGGACCAGGCCCGCCTCGCGCAGGGCGGGCAGGACCGACGCGAGGCCGTCGCGGGCGAGGGCGAGGTCGATCTCCGGCCGGCAGCCGGCGGCCCGGCCCGCGGCGTCGCGGGCGACCGCCTCGCGGAGCGCGGCGACGCGACGGCGGGTGTCGTGGAAGCCCGGGATCGTCTCGACGAGCGGCGGGCCGTCGTAGTCGCCGAGCAGGCGGAGGAACTCCCCAAACGCGGCGGCGGCGCGCCCCGCCTCGGCGGGCCCGCCCGCCCCGGTGCACGGGTGCGCTTCACCGATGAACCGCGTGGCCCGCCACACCTCGCCGCCGGCGTCGCGCGCGAACCCGGCGCCGGCCGCCGTGCGCACGAGCGTCAGGACCCGGCGGGCCCGGTCGGCGGAGTCGAGGTCGGCTAGCTTGCGGTGGAGGTGGTCGAGCACCCGCTCGACGTTCGCCATGACCGCCACGGGGTCGGGGAACACCCACCGGTTGAGTCGCTGGAGGACGAGCCGGCCGGACGCGCCGGTTCCCGCCAGCTCGACGAGGAAGGTGTCGTTGATGTGCCCGCGACCGAGGCGGCTCGCCGCCGCGATCGAGGCGCCGGGGGCGAAGGCCGCGACGACGGCCGGCAGCGCGCGCTCCGCCCGGGCCTCCACGTCACGCCCACAGGCGGGCCGGGTAGACGCCCGCCGCCACCAGCGCCGCGATCCGCGCCGTGGCCTCGTCGAGGTCGCGCGGGTGGGTGAGACCGAACCAGGTCTCGCCGGCCGCCAGCGCCCGCACGCTGGCGCGGCCGGCCCGGCGCGCGGCGTCGACCTCGGTGGGGAGCTGGTACTCGGCGGCTCCGTCGCCGCCGCGCTCCGCCAGGAACCGCCGGAAGCCCTCGCCGAGCACGGTGAAGACGTCGGGGCGGAAGGCCCACAGGTTCATCGACACCCGCTCGTCCCCGGAGAGCGTCCCGCCCGCGTGCGCGACCACCCCGTCCCGGGCGGCCAGGCCGACGACCTCGCGCACCCCGAGCAGCGTGCCGTCCCCGTCCACCTCGCACACCCCGCGCGACACCTCGCCGTGCGGCGACAGCGTCGCGGCGAGCGGCCAGGTCGCGAGCGCCCACCCCTGGCGCGCCTCGCGGAGGAAGCGGACGACCGCCGCGAGCGCCGCCGCGCCGTAGAAGTCGTCGCCGTTGGCGAGGATGAAGGGGCCGCCGACCGCGTCGCGCGCCGCCAGGACCGCGTGGCCGGTCCCCCACGGCTTGGCCCGCGACGCCGGCGCCGGCACACCGGTGGGGAGGTCGTCGAGCGACTGGACGGCGTAGGCGATCTCGACCCGCCCGGCCAGGCGCGCGCCGATCGAGGCGCGAAACGCCTCGATCGCCTCCCGGCGCACGACCAGCACGACCCGCTCGACCCCGAGGCGGAGCGCGTCGTGGACGGTGTACTCGAGCAGGGTCTCGCCGGCCCGACCGACCGGGGTGAGCTGCTTCGGCCCGCCGAAGCGCGACCCCGCCCCGGCCGCCATCACGACCAGTGTCACCGGCTCCATGTCCGCGATCTCCGCATGCGCTGATGAGAGCACGCGCCCTCGTCGCGGGCAAGCGCTGCGGGGTGCCCCGCGGTAGACTCGGGACAGTGTCCGACGTGCTCCGCTGCGGCATCGCGTCACTCCAACCCCTGGTCCGTCCCGCGCCCGAGCCGGCCCCGCGTGGGTCCGGGCGGTGGCCATGACCGACCGGCAGTCCGGCGACTCTCCACGGCTCGTCCGCGGGCTGGGGGCGTGGGACGGCGCTTTGCTCACCATCGGCGCCACCGTCGGCACCGGCATCTTCATCACCACCGGCGACATCGCCCGCGTGCTGCCGCACGGCGGCCTGATCCTGCTGGTCTGGCTCGCCGGCGGCCTGCTCACGCTCGCCGGCGCGCTGACCTACGCGGAGCTCGGCGTGCTCTTCCCGCGCGCCGGGGGGATCTACCACTTCCTCAAGGAGGCGTACGGGCCGCTCCCCGGCTTCCTCTACGGCTGGGCGTGCTTCCTCGTCATTATGTCCGGCGGGATCGCCGCCATCGCGGTCGGCTTCGGCGAGTACCTCGGCGCGTTCCTGCCGTTCTTCTCGACGCAGCACGTCCTCCTCGCCGTGCCGCTCGGCGGTTGGACGTGGACGCTGTCCGGCGGCCAGGTCGCGGCCGCGGCGGCCATCGTCGTCCTCACCGCGGTCAACGTGGTCGGACTCAGGGAGGGCGCGGGGACGCAGAACCTCCTCACCGTCCTCAAGGTCGCCGCGATCGCCGGCTTCGTCGCGTTCGGGCTGCTCGTCGACGGCCAGGCGAGCCCGGAGCTGCTCGCGCCGGTCCCGGCGGCCGGTCTCGTCACCGCCTTCGGGGTCGGGATGATCGCCGCCCTGTGGACGTTCGACGGCTGGTACGGCCTCACCCTGTCGGCCGGCGAGGTGCACCGGCCAGAGCGCAACCTCCCCCTCGGCCTGATCGCCGGGACCGGGGCGGTGCTGGTCATGTACGCCCTGCTCAACCTGGTCTACCTGCGCGCCATGCCGGTCGCCGCCATGGCCGGCACGCCGCGCATCGGCGAGAGTGCGGCCGCTGCGTTGTTCGGCCCGACGGGGGCACGGCTGGTCACACTGGCGGTGCTGGTCTCGACGCTCGGCTGCCTCGCCTCGACGATCCTCTACGCCGCCCGGATTTACCTGCCGATGGCCCAGGACGGCGTGTTCTTCCCCTCCCTCGCCAAAGTCCACCCGCGGTTCCGCACTCCCGCCCGCTGTCTCGTCGCCCAGGGGGGGTGGGCCGTCGCCCTCACCGTGACCGGCACCTACAGCCAGCTCTACACCTACGCGATTTTCGCCGCCACGCTGTTCCACGTCGCGACCGGGGCGGCGGTCTTCGTCCTTCGCCGGACCAGGCCCGGGCTGCCGCGCCCGTACCGGGTGTGGGGCTACCCGGTCGTCCCGGCGCTCTTCCTCCTGGCCTGCGCGCTGCTCGTCGCCAACACCCTGGCCGAGCGGCCGGCCGAGGCGCTCGCCGGTCTCGGCCTCGTCGCCCTCGGCCTGCCGGCGTACGCGGCCTGGCGCCGCCGGTCGCGCCGTTGAATCGGCCGGTGCTCGACGCGTAAGATCGTGAGCACCATGACCGAGCGACAGGAGCTGTTCGCGGCACTGAGCCGGGCCGTGCTCGACGGCGACGACGCGGCCGCGCCCCGGCTGGCCGCGCAGGCGCTCGACGGGGGCGTCTCGGCGCTCGACGCGGTCGAGAAGGCGCTGGTGCCGGCGATCCGCGAGGCCGGCCGGCTGTTCGAGGAGGGCGAGTACTTCCTCCCCGAGCTCGTCACCGCGGCGCAGGCGATGAAGGCCGCGATGGCGGTGCTCCAGCAGGCGCTCGGCGCCGAGGCCGCCGCGCTCGCCCTCGGCCGCGTGGTCATCGGCACCGTCGAGGGCGACATCCACGACATCGGCAAGACCCTGGTCGGCACGCTGCTGTCGGCCGCCGGCTTCGCCGTCAGCGATGAGGGGGCGAGCGTCTCCGTGGCGCGCTTCGTCGCCCGCGCCCGCGAGCTCGACGCCGACCTGGTGTGCGCCTCGGCGCTCCTCACCACCACGATGCCGAAACAGCGGGAGCTGGTCGAGGCGGTGCGGGCCGCGGGGCTCAGGGCCAAGGTCATGGTCGGCGGCGCGCCGGTCTCGCCGCGCTGGGCGGCGTCGATCGGCGCCGACGGCCACGCCGACAACGCGCTGGCCGCCGTGACCGTCGCCCGGAGCCTGGTGGGGCGGGATGCGCCCTCCTGAGCTGCGCGCGCTCCTCGACCGACGGGTCGTCCTCCTCGACGGCGGCATGGGGAGCATGCTGATCGCCGCGGGCCTCGAGGCGGGTCGGGCGCCGGAGTGGTGGAACCTCGAGCATCCCGGTCGGATCGAGGCGGTCCATCGCGCCTACGTCGAGGCGGGCAGCGACGTGGTCCACACCAACACGTTCGGCGGCTCGCCGCTGCGCCTCGCCGCCGGCGGCCTCGCCGGGCGCTGCCGCGAGGTCGCCGCCCGGGCCGTCGAGGTCGCCCGTGCGGGGTGCGCCGGCCACGCCCTCGTCGCCGGCGACATCGGGCCGAGCGGGCACCTGCTGCCACCGGTCGGCACGGCCACCCTCGACGAGCTGGCCGACGGGTTCGCCGAGCAGGCCGGGGCGCTCGCCGAGGCCGGCGTCGACCTCATCTCGATCGAGACGATGAGCGACCTCCGCGAGGCGCTCGCCGCCCTCGCCGCCGCGCGGGCGACGGGCCTGGCGGTCATCGCGATGATGACGTTCGAGCGGCGGCGGCGCGGCACCTTCACGGTCATGGGCGACCCGCTCGTCCCGTCGCTCGCCGCCCTCGCCGGGGCCGGGGCGGACGCCGTCGGCTGCAACTGCTCGGTCGCCGCCGACGACATGCTCGCGATGGTGGAGGAGGCGGCCGCCGCGAGCACCGTGCCGCTGGCCGCGCAGCCCAACGCGGGCTCGCCGCGGCTGACCGCCGGCGGCGTGGCCTACGATGCCGATCCGGCCGCGTTCGCCCGCGCCCTCGTCGCCATGGCCGCGGCCGGCGCGCGGCTCGTCGGCGGGTGCTGCGGCACCACGCCCGACTTCATCCGGGCGGCGCGGACCGCCCTCGACGCGGGGGTGCCGCGGTGACCGCGGCGGCCATCGTCGCCGACCTCCGGATCGAGCCCGATCCCGCCGAGGTGCGGCGCTTCCTCGGCTACACCGCCGGGCGCGCCGTGCCGGAGCGCACCGAGGAGCGTCTCGCGGCGCTGTGGACGCCGGCGCAGGCGCTGCTCCGGCCGCGCGGCGCCTGGGCGCTGGTCGGCCGGGACGACGCCGCGCGGGCGGGGATGCCCGACCCGACCGAGGTGGTCGGCGTCGCGGTGTGCACCGTCGGCGATGGGCTCGAGGGCGAGGCGGCGCGCTGCGTCGAGGCCGGCGCCCTGCACGACGCGCTCCTGCTCGAGGCGATCGGCTCGACGGCCGCCGAGGCGGCGGCGGACGCCCTCAACCTCCGGCTGTGCACGGTGGCCGCGGTCCGCGGCCTCGACGCCGCGCCCCGGGTCAGCCCGGGCTACGGTGACTGGGACACCGCGGGTCAGGACGCCCTGCTCGCCATGCTGCCGATCGCCGCCCTCGGCATCGCCCTCACCTCGGGCTCGATGATGGTGCCGCGCAAGTCGGTGAGCTTCGCGGTCGCGCTTGGCGCGCCCGGTCGCGTGCCGGCCCACGCCGCGTCGCGCTGCGCGCGCTGCGGCCTGCTGCACTGCCGCCACCGCCTCGCACCTCCCGACTGTGGCTAGCCCGGACTATTCATGAGGCATCTACTGCGGCCGCGGATATGGGGGCCCTGGCGGGCGGACTCGGGGTTCGACCCCTCGACGTACGGTGCGCAGTACGCCTTCGGGCTCTCACCCCTACGTGCACCCGCCAGGGCGGCCATCTCCGCGCCCTCGCGACAATGCCCCACGAATAATCCGAGCTAGGAGGAACTCCGATGGATGCCGTTCGGCCACGACTGGAGCTGTTCAGTGGGGAGCAGGTCGAGGCGATCGTCGCCGACGCCCTCGCCGTCCTCGCGACCGTCGGCGTCGAGGTCGAGAACGAGCCGGCCCGGCTGCTGCTGCGCGAGGCCGGGATCGCCGCGCGCGGCTTCCGCTTCGTCCCCGACGAGAACGCCGTGCGCGCCGCCCTGGCCACCGCGCCGGCCCGCGTCGTCGTCTACGACCGCGACGGCCGCCCGACGCTCGACCTCGGCGGCGACCGCGTCCACTTCGACCCAGGCTCGGCGGCGCTGTGGATCCTCGACCCGGCAAGCTCGCGCCGGCGGCCGCCGGTCACCACCGATCTCGTGCATCTCGCCTGGGTCACCGAGGCGTGCGGCAACATCGCCGGCCAGTCCACCGCCCTCGTCCCCTCCGACGTGCCGGAGGCGATGGGCGACCGCTTCCGCCTGTACGTCGCGCTGCTCAACTCGACCAAGCCGGTCGTCACCGGGACGTTCGCCACCGACGCCTTCGCGGTCATGCACGCGATGCTCGCCGCGGTGCGTGGCGGTGCGGCGGCGCTGGCGGCGCGGCCGCTGGCGATCTTCGACTGCTGCCCGACCCCGCCGCTGAAGTGGAGCGACCTGACCTGCCAGGCGCTCCTCGACTGCGCCCGCACCGGCGTCCCCGCCGAGCTCGTGTCGATGCCGCTCGGCGGCGCCACGGCGCCGGTGACGCTGCGCGAGATGATCGTCCAGCACTGCGCCGAGAGCCTGTCCGGCGTCCTCCTCCACCAGCTCGCCGCGCCCGGCGCGCCGATAATCTGGGGCGGCTCGCCGGCGGCGTTCGACATGCGCCACGGCACCACGCCGATGGGCGCCATCGAGACGATGATGGTCGACGCCGGCAACGCCCAGGTCGGGCGCTCCCTCGGCCTGCCGACCCATGCCTACCCCGGGATGTCGGACGCCAAGGTGGTGGACTGGCAGAACGGCATGGAGTCCGGGATCGGCGCGGTGCTCGCCGCCCTCGCCGGGATCAACCTCGTCGCCGGCCCGGGCATGATGGACTTCGAGAGCTGCCAGAGCCTGGAGAAGCTCGTCCTCGACGATCAGGCGTGCGGCATGGCGCTCCGCCTGGCCCGCGGCGTCGGTCACGACTCGGCGGGCGAGGCGGTCGATCTCCTGCGCCAGGTCGTCGCGCTCGGCGGCTTCCTCGGCCACCGCCACACCCGCGACCACTTCCGCGCCGAGCAGTTCCTCCCGAGCAAGGTGATCGACCGCGGCACCTTCGAGCAGTGGGAGGCCGCCGGTGGCCGGTCGTCGTTCGAGGCAGCCCGCGAGGAGGTGCGCACCATCGTCGCCCGCGGCAACCCGGCGCCAGTCGCCGACGACCTCCGCGCCGAGCTCACCGCGCTGATCAGTGCCGAGACCCGCCGCCTCGGGATCGTCGGGCTGCCCCCGGTCTGATCCCCTCCTCCAGGCCAGACGGCACGGCCGGGCGCCTGGCGCCCGGCCGGACCGTTCGCGACGGAGCGACGCCGCTTACTGCTGCTTGATCTGCTGCAGGTTCACGTTCGGGATCACCATGAGCTTAGGCTGCCGGGCGTACGAGCACGACGCGATGAACACCACCGACTTGGCCTCGCCGAACTCGTTGGGCGGATCGACGACGACGACCCGCACCCAGAAGCGGTCGTGCCCGGCCGGCACCCGCCAGCGCGAGGCGAACGCCACCGTCCGCGTGGCCCCGGCGGCCAGCGCCGCGACCGGCTGCTCGGCGTGGAACAGGCGGTCGGCGGCCAGCCAGGTGTCGGCCTTGAAGATGTCGATGTAGGTCGTTCCCGCGTTGGTGGCGGCGGCCCCGGTGTTCTTGACGGTTGCGCTGAAGGCGACGTTGTTGCCAGTCTTGAACGGCTCCGGGTTGGCCCTGATGGCGGTCACCCGGATGCTCGACTGGGCCTCGGCAGGCGGAGCCGCGACCACACCGAGCAGGACGACGAGGGCGAGCGCGACGAGGACGCTCCTCTTCATGGCACTTCCTCTCTTTCTGCTGCGCCGGCGCCGAGGCCGCACGCTGCACCTCAAAGCTGGTGCGGCGGCCGTCCGGAGGGAATGGCTCGACGCGACACCGGCATGCCTGAACGCGGCAGTCGTGGGGGCCGCCCGCCTGCTCCCGGCCGGCGATTCTCAACCCTCGGCTCGGGGCGGGTGGGCGGCCGTATCCCCTGTCCCCGGTTCCCTGTCCCCCGGTCTTCCTAGAAGCGCAGGTTGAACCCGAAGAACGGGCCCGAGTCCTCGAGCTCGGCGAGGTCAGGATCGTCCTCGATCCGGAGGTCGACCTTGCGGTACCCCCCGACGAGGGTGAGGAACGGCACCGGCGTCAGTCGCACCCCGACCTCGCCGTCGAGGAAGTGGCCGCGGTCGCCGGCGGCGACGCCCGTCACCTCGCCGAACACGCTGAGTATGCGGCCCGGCGTCACGTCGAACGCCAGCCCGACCGTGGGCAGCGCGGCGGACAGCGAGTCCGCCTCTTCGACCGGCGGGTTGAGTCCGGGCGCCCGCAGCGCGGCGGCGATCTCGACCCACTTCACCTCGACGACCGTGCCCAGGCGAGCGTGGTCGTTGCCGATGAACTGCCAGGTCCACCCGAGACGCGCGTAGTCCAGGCTCAGGGCACTGACCACGCGGGTGCCGACGACGTAGGTCTGGCCGTCGAACTCGACGGTGCGGGCGACCCGCTGGTCTCCGCCGTAGTCCAGGCCGAGGTAGGCCAGGCGCACGCGGCTGCGCGGCCCGGTGTGGAACGTGAGGCGGTAGTCGACCGCGTCCTCGTCCTGCATCCCGAGGTCGGCCTTGAGATCGAGGGTGGCGAGAGCCGGGTCGAGGACCGCGTCGCCGGCCACCGATCGCACCGTCGACGTCAGGTCGGGCCTCCACAGGTACGACTCGAGCTCCACGCCGCCCTGGGCCAGGGCGAAACCGGCGGACAGTGCTGTCACGGCAAGGACGACAAGGGTGCGCATCGCGACTCCTCCCGTGCGCCGAGTCTACTGCGCGTGCGCCCGGCCACCGTCGCGGCGCCGGTGACCGGCGTCACCCCTCCACCGAGGCGGGGCCTGCCTCCATCCTTGCCGATGGGCCCGACGGTCAGGCGAGGGCCAGGCGGATGAACTCGTCGCCGTGCAGCAGGCCGAGGGAGCCGGCGGCCGCCTGCACCTCGTCGAACCCCTGGACCGCGTCGCCCGCCTCGCCCGGCCGCCAGATCGCGACCGGCACCGGGTCGCGGCCGTGGTTGCCGGTCTCGACCGGGGTCGGGTGGTCGGGGAGCACGGCCACGGTCGCGGCGATGCCGCGGGCCGCGAGGCCGTCGAGGATCGGCTTGACCAGACGGGCGTCGAGGTACTCGATGCAGCGGATCTTGAGCTCGAGGTCGCGGGCGTGGCCGGCCTCGTCGGTGGCCTCGACGTGGACGTAGACGAGGTCGTGGTCGGCGAGGGCGTCGAGGGCGGCCGCGGCCTTGCCCTCGTAGTTGGTGTCGTGGAGGCCGGTCGCGCCGGTCACCTGGATGAGGTCCATGCCGGCGTAGCGCCCGAGGCCCATGACGAGGTCGACGGCCGAGATCGCCGCGCCCCTGACCCCGAAGCGCTCCTGCAGGGTGCGCATGTTCGGCCGGCGGCCCGGCGACCACGGCCAGATCGCCGTCGCCTCGTCCTTGCCGGCGGCCCGGCGGGCGAGGTTGACGGGATGGCGCTCGAGGATCGGCAGCGCCTGCCGATAGAGCTCGACGAGCCGTGCGGCGCTGCGCTCCGCCGCCGCGGTGCGGGCGCGCGGCAGCAGCGTCTCGACCTCGCCGCCGACGTTGTCGTGGGGCGGCGCGCAGTCGATGCCCGGGTCGCCCCAGCCGCGCAGGACGACGAGGTGGCGGTAGCTCACGCCGGGGTGGAACGTGACCGGCTCGGCGCCGCGGCCGCCGCCGAGCTCGGCGTCGAGGGTCGCGACGATCCCGGCCGCCTCCTCCGACGAGATGTGCCCCGAGGAGTGGTTCTTGATCCGCCCGTCGACGGTGCAGATCAGGTTGAGCCGGAGGGCGACATCGCGCGGGTCGAGGTCGACGCCCATGCTCGCCGCCTCGAGCACCGCCCGCCCCTGCGAGCACTCGGCCGGGTCGTAGCCGAGCACCGCGAGGTTGGCGACGTCGGAGCCGGCGCCCATGCCGTCCGGTATCGTCTTGAACAGCCCGACCCGCCCGTCGCGGGCGATCCGGTCGATGTGCGGCTTGTGGGCCGCCATCAGCGGGGTCCTGCCGCCGAGCCGCTCGACCGGGTGGTCCGACATGCCGTCGCCGAGGATGATCACCGTCTTGCTCATCGTCCGTAGGTCCTCACGAGGTGGTCCTTGAACTCCGCGTACTCGACCGTCTCGAGCGACCCGTACTCCTCGCGCCGCGCCTCGAGCCCGGCGAGGCTCGGCGGCGGCGCCGGGTCGACGCCGGTGATCGCCCGCACCTCGTCGGGGAACTTGGCCGGGTGCGCCGTCTCGAGCGACACCGCGACGTGCCCGGCGTGCTCGGGATGGGCGGCGAGGTAGGCCTCGAGGCCGGCCCAGCCGACCGCGCCGTGCGGCTCGAGGAGCACGCCGTACCGCCGGTGGACCTCGCCGATGGTCGCGCGGGTCGCCGCGTCGTCGATGCTCACCGCGTACAGGTCGCGGCGCAGCGCCGCCATGTCGGGGGCGGCGTGGACCGCGCCGGTCTCGTCCATGTGGCCGCCGTAGAGGTCGACGACGCGGGCGAGGTTCGACGGGTGCCCGACGTTCATCGCGTTGGAAATGCACTCGCGCGACGGGACGATCTTGCGGTACTCGCCGGTCGCGAGGTAGCGCGGCACCTCGTCGTTGGCGTTGGTCGCGATGACGAAGCGCGCCACCGGCAGCCCCATGCGGCGGGCCAGCAGGCCGCCCATCATGTCGCCGAAGTTGCCCGACGGGATCGAGAAGACCACCTCCTCGCCGGCGGCCACGTCGGCGAGCCGCGATGCGGCCCACAGGTAGTACACCGACTGCGGAAGCAGCCGGCCGATGTTGATCGAGTTGGCCGACGACAGGTTGTACGCCGCGAGCGCGGGATCGGAGAACGCCTGCTTGACCAGCGCCTGGCAGTCGTCGAACTTGCCGTCGACCGCGAGCACCTCGATGTTGCCGCCGAGCGTCGTCATCTGCCGGCGCTGGCGGTCCGACACCTCGGCGCGGGGGAAGAGGACGAGCACGCGGATCGCCTCGACGCCGTGGAAGGCGTGGGCGATCGCCGAGCCGGTGTCGCCCGAGGTGGCCGTGAGGATCAGCAGGTCCTTGCCGCGCGCCCGGACCAGCCGGCCGAGCGCACGGCCCATGAACTTGGCGGCGAAGTCCTTGAACGAGGCGGTCGGGCCGCGGTCGAGGCGCATCACGTGGCGGCGGCCGTCGACGCGCTCGAGCGGCACGTCGAAGTCGTAGGCGCTCTGGCAGATCTCGTCGATCACGTCGCGGGCGAAGACGCCCTCGGCGTAGGGGGCGAGGATGGCGGCGGCGAGCTCCGGGTAGGGCATCCGGCCGGCCGCGGCGAGCAGCTCCGGGGTGAAGCGGGGGATCGGCCGGGGCATGAACAGCCCGCGGTCGCCGGCCTGGCCCTGGAGCAGCGCGGCCCCGAGGTCGACCTCGGCGACCTGCCGGTTGGTGCTGTAGTACGCGATCATCGCCGGCCCCTAGCCGCGGACCAACTCGGCGGGCCGCTCCTCGGGCTTCTCGGGCTCGGGCGTCGCGCCGCCGGCCAGCCGGGCGGACGACGCCCCGCCGACCGAGAAGCTCGCCGGCACCGCGACCCGCACCGCGCCGTCGATGGCGGCGAGCGCCTGCTCGAGGTCCACGATGATGTCGTCGGGGTGCTCGGCGCCGACGCACAGCCGCACCATGTTCGGCGGGATGTCGGCCATCCGGCGGCCCTCCTCGCCCTGCTGCTGGTGGGTCGAGATCGCCGGGATGGTCGCCACCGACTTGATACGTCCGAGGTCGGTGGCGCGCCAGATGCGGCGCAGCGCGTCGAACATCCGGCGGGCCGCGGCGGCGCCGCCGCGCACGCGGAACGACATCAGGTGGCCGTAGCGGTTGGTCGGCGCGCCGTAACGCGCGTCGTGCTCGGCGTCGACGAGGAACAGGTAGCGGGTGGCGAGCTCGTGAAGCGGGTGCGAGGGCAGGCCGAGGTAGTCGACCCGCTCGATCTTCTCCTGCCCGGCGAGGAAGCGCGCGACCGCCATCGTGCTCTGGCTCTGCAGGTCGACCTTGGAGCGCAGCGTGCGGATGTCGTTGAGCGAGAGGACCGCCTGCATCGGCGAGAGGTTCTGCCCGTGGTCGCGGTTGGGCAGCGTCTTCAGGTACATCGCGAAGTCGGCCTTCATCTCGTCGCTGCCGACCCGGCTCGTGATCCCCTCGCGGGCGACGACCGCGCCGGCGATGCCGAACCCCGAGGAGGTCAGCGTCTTGGTCACCGACTGCACGACGATGTCGGCGCCGTGGCACAGCGGCCGGAGCAGCGCTGGCGTCGCCACCGTCGAGTCGACGATGAGCGGCAGGCCGTGCGCGTGGGCGATCTCGGCGACCCGGGCGAGGTCGAAGAACGCCTGGCCCGGGTTGGACGGCAGCTCGCCGTACAGGAAGCGGGTGTTCGCGTCGATCCTCGACTCCCAGTCGGCGAGGTTCGTCGAGTCGACGACCCAGCGGCACTCGACGCCGCGCTCGACCGCCTTGCGGACGGCGAACTGCTGGAACGTCCCGCCGTAGACCTGGCAGGTGGCGACGAAGTTGAGCGGCTTGTGCGGTGCGGCCGGGTCGACCGCGAGGAACGGGTCGGTGGCGCTGGCGATCGCGGCCATCCCCGAGGAGGTCGCGCAGCACGACGCCTCGCCGTCCATCCCGTACCCCTCGAGCAGCGCGAGCACCGCCTCGAGGTAGTAGATCGACGGGTTGGCGATGCGCGAGTAGCACCAGGTCGGGATCTGGTACGACAGCGCCGCCTCCATCTCGTCGGAGTCGCGGTAGGCCTGCGACGAGCTCATGTAGATCGGCTCGATGATCGCGCCCTGGTTGAAGTTGAGCGCCTCCTCCGCGGTGTAGAGCCCGTGCACGGCGATGGTGTCGAAGCGGCACGAGCGCATCGCGGCCATGGCGAGGGCGTGCCGTTTGGCGGCCTGCTTCGCGGCCTCGACGTACCGTGCGACGCCCTGGGACGGTGTGGTGTCGGTCATCGCTCACCTCGTGGGCCGCAGGTTAAGGATCTTCACCCTGGGCCGGTTCGAGGTTAGCACTCGTGAGACATTCGTCAACCTGCGTCGAAGAATTGTCGGATTCTATCGGCAAACTATGTCGGACCATCGAGCAACGTTCCGCCGCTGCGCCGGACCGGCTCACGACTCGAAGGTGACGTGCGTTGTCGCCGCGTTGAGGACGAAGACCCGGACGTTGTTCGCGTTCGGGTCGGCCGGGACGACGAAGAAACCGACGCGGGTCGCGTCATAGGTCTGGGTGGTGCCGGTGACGACCTCGCCATCGGCGAACTCGCAGCGGATCTTCCGCCCCAGCACCTGGCCGTCGCCGAAGCCCTTCTTCTCGTGGTAGGCCTTATTGCCGGCGAAGCTCTTGACGAAGTACACCGCCTTGAGCGCCCCGAGCAGGACCTCGGCGGTCTTGCCGTCGGGCGTCGTGAGGTGGAAGCGGTCGCGGGTGGTCGAGAAGTTCATCGTCGCACCCTTCACCACCCGCCCGTCGCGAAAGTGGGCCACCACCTTGTTGTCCATGCCCCAACGCTAGGCCCGGCGTCCGCCGCTGTCAACGCCGAACAGGCGGCGCGCCCGGAACAACCGGAGTGTGCGTTGTGAAGGGCGCTCGACGCCGCGGGCCGGTCAGCTCTTGGCTTTCGCCTTCGCGAGGGCGGCGGCGCGGTCGTGGTTCTTCGTGAAGATGTCGAGGCGCGGGTCGGCGCTCGCCTTGGCGTTCTTGACCGCCGCCGCGTAGCTCGCGGCCGCCTCGTCGAGCCGGCCGGCCTTCTCGAGCGCCTCGCCGAGGCTGTCGTGGACGTTGGCGGCGGCGGGGTAGAGCTCGACGTTGTAGCGGAAGAACGGCATCGCGCCGTCGACGTCGCCCGTGAGCAGATGCTGGTAGCCGAGCTGGTTGACGAGCACCTCGGACGGGGCGGTCTCGACGCCGAACCGTGTGGCCAGTCCCGTGTAGTGCGCCTTCAGGTCGTCGACGGTCCCGGCGAAGCGGCCGCGCGCCTCGAGCGGCAGCCGCCAGCCGGCGAAGATCGCCCGCAGCCCCCAGTAGTGGCTGCGCAGCACGACGCTGCCGTGGTTCTCCTCGGGCATGAGCTTGCTGTCCCAGGCAAACCCCGCCGGCTTCGCTCCGCCGAGCACGGTCCGCATCCGGTCGAACAGCGTCGGCGCCGGGTCGCCCGCCTCCTCGTCGGCCATCGTCACGAACACCGTGCGCGGCAGCTCGCGCTTCCCCTTGAGGAAGGCCTCGACGGCGCGCAGCGGGAGGTCGTCGTCCCAGTTGAGCGACGGCGAGGCGGCGATGTGGGCGGAGAACAGCTCGCCCCGCTCCCAGAACGCGTAGAGGGTGAACAGCCCGCCGAGGGAGTGGCCGGCGAGGATGCGGTACGGGGTCGTGCGGTAGTGGGCGTCGACGTAGGGGATCAGCTCGCGGGCGAAGAAGTCGAGGAAGCGCGCCCCGCCGCCGCTGCCGGCGACCTCCTGCCGGGTGCCGTCGGGGAGGCGGCGAAACCCGCGCGTCGGGGTGAGGTCGCGGGTGCGGTCGGTGTTGGTGATGCCGACGATGACCATGTTCGGCATCTCGCCGTTGCGGGCGAGGAAGTCCACGGTGCCCCGGGTGTGGAGCAGGTGGGCGTCGCCGTCGGTCATGTAGAGCACCGGGTAGCGGGCGGTCGTCTGCGCGTACCGGTCGGGCAACGAGACGAGCAACGTGCGTTCCTCGCCGAGCACCTTCGAGTGGATCTTGATGACCTCGCCGACCGTGATCGGCTCGCCGGCCCCGGCCACGCCGGCCAGCAGCCCGGACGCGAGAACTCCCAGCACGATCCGTCTCATGGTTCCTCCCGTGGTTCTGCAGCACCCGTCCCGTGCGTCGAGGGACACGCTCGTGGTACGCACGCCGCGCGCCGAGGTTGCCGCCCGTGGCCCCTCCGAAATGGCGGGCGAGGGCGCCCGCCCCACTCCGGACCGGCTCGCATACGCCCGCAGGGCGAAGAAGAGGCCGGCCGCCGCACGCGCGACGGCCGGCCTCCGGTTCCAACACGGCAGCGTGGTGATGCCGTCGGCGAGCCCGGGCTCGGTGAGCACGCCCCCGAGCTCGACCTACTCCGCCACGCCCTCGAGCAGCGCCGGCACTCTCGGCCGCACGAGGACCGCGCGGCGTCCGAGGATGCCGGTGGTGCCGGCCCGGGCGCGGAGCGCCGCGGACTGCTCGCGCCTGGTTCGCAGGGCGGCAGCGGCAGCCTCCCGCGCCTCGGCCATCCGGTTCAGCAGCTCGCGTACCGACTCGCCCTCCGCCCGCACCCGCCACCGCGGGTCGATCCGTACGTGGCGTCGGGGTCGCAGCACGCCGGACAGCCTCCCGACACGGAACAGCAGAGGCCACTCGTGCTCGCGGATCCTGACCCACACGATGATGCCCATGACACGCCTCCCGCGCGGCCCTCCTCGCCGCGCTCGTTCACGACCCGTGACCTGCAGGGGACGACGGTCCCGAGCGCCCCGGCTCGGGCGCGGGGGCGCGCTGCCGCCGACGCCGCCGCTCGGCCCGCACCCGGGAGTTCGCTCTCCGTCGTCGGATGCGGGCGTCGCGGCTAAACGTGGGCGACCGACCGCGTCATGCCGGGCCGCCGCGGGGCAGGCCCGGCCGATCAGCTCGTGGCGGGTTCCTTCATCTACTTCACCTCCTCGCCGGAAAACGAAAACCCGGGGGAGGGACCCCCGGGTCGGGCGACGCTCGAGCCGTCGGCGCGACGCTACGGGGCAACCCCTCCGGTGACGGACGGCACGGGCGCGGTGGCCGGCGCCGCAACGCGCGCCGGGCAGCCGCCGCGAATGCCGCTGCCGGGTTGTCCGAACTGCCTGTTCATCGCTGACTCCACGTCGCCTCCGTCCGCTTCTCTCCCGCGAGAGGAAGCGCGGACTTTACGCCCGGTCATGGCGCGTGTCAACCGGGCGCCCGGTTGGAGTGGCCAGCGTGATTGACATGACATGCATGTGCATGCATGATTGACCGATGCGAACCACGATCGAGATCCGCGACGAGTACCGGGCCCGATTGCTCGAGATCGCGGCGCGACGCGGCGAGAAGGGCTTCTCGCGCATCGTCGAGCAGGCGCTCGAGGCGTACCTGCGCAGCGAGGAGGCGCGCGAAGAAGCGCGGCGCCTGGCGCTCGCGGCGCGCGGTTCGCTCACGGCGAAGGAGGCGGCCGGTCTCGAGGCGCGCTCTCGTGAGGTGCGGGAGAGCTGGCGGTGATCGTCGCCGATACCGACGTCCTGATCGACTTCCTTCGCGATCGCGCTCCGGTGGCCGACCGCGTCGCCCTCGAGCTGGAGCAGGGCCAACTCGCGACCACGGTGATCAACCGCTTCGAGCTGCTCGCCGGCGCACGCGGGGAGCGACAGCGGGAGAGAGTGCTGGCGCTGCTCGAGGGCCTCGTCACGCTGCCGCTCGACGCCGACGCGGCGGATCAGGCTGCCGAGGTCCGACGACGCCTCGAGGCCGACGGCGAGCCCATCGGCATGGCCGACAGCCTGGTAGCCGGCATCGTCATCCAGCGCCGGGGAATCCTGCTCACCCGCAACCGTCGCCACTTCGATCGCGTCGCCGGCCTCGCGCTCTCCCCTCTCGCCGCCTCGTAGCCCGAGACAACCGGAGGCGTCGCCGGGCGAGGCAGCGTGGTCCGTCGCCCGCAGCGCCGGGGGCTCGGGGGGCTGTAGCTGGCGGGGGTTGGGAGGGGGGCCAGCGGGCCCAGGGTGGGGGCACGAAACGCGCGGAGGGCGATTCACTCGCCCGCAGCGCCGGGGGCTCGGGGGGCTGTAGCTGACGGGATGCCGAGATTGGTGGCCCAACGGGGCGGGGGCGCGACGAGGCGCGGAGGGCGATTCACTCGCCCGGAGCGCCTGGGGGGCTCGGGGGGTCGAGGCCGCGGAGGTTGGTCGGGGGGCGGCCGGACCCCCCGCAACAAGTAGATGGTGCGCCCGGCGCGATTCGAACGCGCGACCTTCAGATCCGGAGTCTGACGCTCTATCCAAACTGAGCTACGGGCGCACTTAAATGGGGTGGGCGAGGGGATTTGAACCCCCGACCGCCGGAGCCACAGTCCGGTGCTCTGCCAACTGAGCTACGCCCACCACGCGTGGCCTGCCTGAGAGGATTCGAACCTCCGACCCGCGGATTAGAAGTCCGCTGCTCTATCCAACTGAGCTACAGGCAGTAGATCTACGGGGTCCGGGGTTGGTCGGGGCGAGAGGATTTGAACCTCCGACCACCTGCGCCCAAGGCAGGTGCGCTACCAGGCTGCGCCACGCCCCGGCCCGTGTGGCTGAATTCGCAAAGAGCTACCCCCGCGAGGGGGAACTCACACTAGCAACGAGTGTAAGCGGCGTCAAGCGCGCGGGGCCGCGACGAGCTGGGCGACCCCGGCGTCCGCCATCCGCTTCTCGAGGACGGTCCGCTGCGCGATGAACGCGCGCTCGAGTCCCTTCTCGGCGAGGTCGAGCAGGCGGTCGAGCTCGTTGCGGCTGAACTGCTCACGCTCGGCGGTGCCCTGGACCTCGACGATACCGCGCCGTGCGGTGCCGACGAGGTTGAGGTCGACGCCGACCCGGGAGTCCTCCTGGTAGGCGAGGTCGAGGAGCATCCGCCCCGACAGCATTCCCACCGAGACCGCCGCGACCTGGTCCTTCACCGGCCACGTCCGCAGGGCGCCCGAGGTCTTGAGCTTGAGCAGCGCCAGGATGACGGCGACGAACGCGCCGGTGATCGCCGTGGTGCGGGTGCCGCCGTCGGCCTGGAGGACGTCGCAGTCGACGAGGAGGGTGCGCTCGCCGACCAGGCCCATGTCGAGGGAGGCGCGCAGCGAGCGGCCGATCAGGCGCTGGATCTCGGCGGAGCGGCCGGAGATCCTGCCACGCGACGACTCGCGCTGCGTGCGCTCCTCGGTGGCGCGCGGGAGCATGGCGTACTCGCTGGTCAGCCACCCCTCGCCGGTGTCGCGAAGGAACGGCGGGACCCGGCCCTCGACCGTCACGTTGCACACCACCGCGGTGTCGCCCGCCCGGGCCAGCACCGAGCCTTCGGGGTACTTGACGAAGTCCAGGGTGAGCTCGAGCGGTCGCGCCTCGTCGTCGGCGCGCCCGTCGCTGCGCAGGTGGGTGAACGGCTGGCTCATCGGGCCTCCAGGGGCGGTCACGATAGCACCGAGGGGAGATGCAGTCGACCGTTGACAGTCAACAGTCGACGGCACAGACGAGGGGCGCGCGCTGTCCCCTGTCCCCTTCCTCAGTCCGCGAGGTCGACGAGCTCGAGGTCGGAGGCGTGGGCGCCGAGGATGACGCGGGCGATGCGCGAGAAGCGCGCGGCGCCGTCGGTGACCTGGAGGCGGACGCCCCCGCCGGTGCCGGCGAGATCGCGCGAGGCGAGCAGCGCCTCGACCTCGGCGGCGACGGCGGGGCCCGAGTCGACGAGCTCGACGCCGGCGCCGACGGCGGCCTGGATCGCCGGGCGGAGGAGCGGGTAGTGGGTGCAGCCGAGGATCAGCGTGTCGATCCCCTCTTCGGCGAACGGCGCGAGGTAGATCCTCGCCACGTCGTGGGTGACCGGGTGGTCGAGCCACCCCTCCTCGGCGAGAGGGACGAAGAGCGGGCAGGCCCGCGCCGAGACGGCGAGCTCCGGGCGGAGCGCGGTGAGGGCGCGGCGGTAGGCGCCCGAGGCGACGGTCGACTCGGTGCCGACGACGCCGACCCGGGCGCGGGCGTGGGCGGCGGCGGTGCGGGCGCCGGGCCACACCACGCCGACCACCGGGATGGGCAGCGCCTCCTCGAGCGCCTCGAGCGCCGCCGCGGAGGCCGTGTTGCAGGCGACGACGAGGAGCTTGACGTCGTGGGCGGCGAGGAAGCTGGCGGCGCGCAGCGCGTAGCGGATCACGGTCTCGGGGGACTTGGTGCCGTAGGGCAGGCGGGCGGTGTCGCCGAGGTAGAGGTACGACTCGCCGGGGAGCCGGTCGCGCAGCGCGGCGAGCACGGTCAGCCCGCCGATCCCGGAGTCGAAGATGCCGATGGGCCGAGGATCGCTCACGGGGCGATCAGCTCGGGACGGGGGACGAGCGGGCGGGAGAGGTCGAGGTGGCCGAGCGTCTCGACCTCGCGACCGCCGAACAGGAGCTGGACCCGCTGGATGCCCGGGCAGTTGGCGACCACCGTGTTGACCGTCGCGTACGCCAGGGCGACCTCGGCCGCGGTGCCGGCGACGGCGTTGGAGGGAGGCGACGAGAGGTCGACGAAGGCGGTGCCAGCGCGGTCGACGAAGACCGCCTCCACCGTGGCCACCCACGGGAACGCCGCCGGCCGGCCCTCCCGCGAGCCGGCGAGCAGCTCGCCCAGGACCAGCTTGATGCGCGACGGCACCGCCCCCGGGAGCTCGGGCACCTCACGCCGCTCGCGGTGGAGCAGGGTGTCGTCGCCCGGGTAGAACAGGACGATCTGCTCGGCCGGTGCGGCGAGCGCGCCCGCCCCACCCGGGGTCTCCGGCGCCGGCGCCGCGGCGCGGCCGCGGCAGCCGGGGACGAGCAGAGAGGCTGAGACGGCCAGGACCAGCCCGGCGACCCGCGGACGGCCGCTCGGAGTCATGGCGTCGGGCTCGGTTCGGTCGCGGCGGCGGCGGTGCGCAGGAAGCCGACGATCGCCTCGCTCAACGCAGCGGCGAGCTCGTCCTGCGAGCCCCGACCGGTCAGGCGCCCCGCCTCGTCGGGGTTGGAGAGGAACCCGACCTCGACGAGGGCGGCCGGCGCGGTGGCGCCGGTCAGGACCACGAACGGCGCCTGCTTGACGCCGCGGTCGCGGATCCCCTGCAGCGCGTCGAGCCGTTCCTGCAGGCCGCGCGCCAGGCGCGAGGAGGCGGTGATGTTGGCGACGTGGGCGAGGTCCCAGAGGATGAGCTGCACGGTGTCGGCCGGCGCGGAGGCGTTCTCCCGCGCCGCCGACTGGGCGGCCTGCGGGTCCGACGCGTCGACGTTCATGAAGTAGGTCTCGGCGCCCTTGGCCCCGCGCGCCGGCGAGGCGTTGGCGTGGATCGACACGAACGCGTCGGCGCGCAGCCGGTTGGCCAGTGCGGTGCGGTCGGCCAGCGGCACGCTCTCGTCGCCGTCACGGGTCAGCCGCGCGGTGACCCCGGCGGCCTGGAGCCGGCCGGCGACGAGCCGGGCGAGGGCGAGGGTAATGTCCTTCTCGAGCTCGCCCGCCGGCCCCTTCGCGCCCTGGTCCTCGCCGCCGTGGCCCGGGTCGAGGACGACCAGTGGCCCCGTCCGCGTCTCGCTGGTCGCCGGGGCCGACACCGCGCCGGCACCGCTCGCCTCGAGCTTGAGGACGAAGCGCGGCGGGTTGTCCAGGGGGTACGTCGAAGCGACCTCGATGCCGGGGGCCAGGCGGAGGGTCAGGGTGCCCTCGCGGAGGTCGCCGCCGAGCAGCTCGGCCTCGACCGGGACCGGGGCGCCCATCGTCACGGGACCGGCGAAGGTGAGCGTTACGATCCCCGGGGCGCTGCCCAGGCGGGGGCGCTGGGCGGTGCCGCGGATCACGGCGAGGGTGCCGGTCGGGGAGACGACGCGCGCCACCTCGAGCCGGTCACCGCCGGAGGCGACCAGCTCCAACGCCGCGGCCGTCCCGCGCAGCGACCAGCCGAGCGGGGCGAGGAGCGCGCCGGCGGTGGCCAGCGAGCCGACCACGTGGCCCTCGAGGGTGCGGACCGGCCCGGGCAGGGAGACGAGCTTGCCGTCGATCACCGCGAGGTTGCCGCCGGGTGTGAACTGCGCCTCGTGGGGGTCGAGAAGGGCGGTGTAGCTGCCCGCCGCGGGGGCGAACTGGACGTCGGCGCCGGTGAGGCGGAGCAGCTCGACGAGGTCGACGAGGTCGCCGCGGGCGAAGACCTCGGCCGGGCCTTTCGGGGTGTTCACCGTGAGGGCGGCGAGCGGTGCGGCAGCCAGGACCAGCACGGCGGCGATCGACAGGATGCGTTGGCGGGTCATTCGTCTGACGGTTCCCAGGGGCTCGAGCCCCGCCGAGAGTACACGCGTGCCGCGCCGGCGCGCAAGCGCTCCACGACCTCGGCCAGGGAGTCCGCGAGCGCCGCCGCCACCTCCTCGACGCCGGCGCGGCACCCCGTCGCGCGGAGCGTCGTCACGAAGTCGGCGTGGCCACGCCCGCGCCGGTAGTCGGGGGCGCGGGACGGCGGCGGCAGGTAGCGCTCGAGCAGCGCGAGGTCGGGATCGACCAGCACCGAGAGCTGGTAGAGCACGCGGCTCCGCCACAGCCGGAGCGCGCTGCCGGCGACCTTCCGGTCCTCGAAACACAGGTCGGACACGCCCCGCACGACCAGTCCGGGCGCGCCGCAGGCGGCCAGGGCCAGGGTCGTGGCCGTGCCGAACGCGCGGAAGTACGGCTCCGGGAACTGCGGCGCCGGGTCGACGGCGGCCACCACCGAGGCGGCCACGACGCCGGGGGAGAGGACCACCGCGCCGCCGCCGGACGGGCGGACCACCACCGGCACCGTGTCGGCCAGGCAGCGGTCGAGGTGGACCTCGCGACCGGCCACGCGCGAGCGCGGCAGCACGACGACCACCTCGCGCGCCGGCTCGACGCGGACGACGGGCGGCGCGGCGCCGGGGAGGTCGACGCCGGCGAGCGACAGGGCGTGCCGCGAGGGCGGCGCCGACGGGCTGTTGACGGCAGTCACCGGGCGGATTGTAGCCGTGGTCACCATCATCGCCGGTCAGCCTGCGAGACTTGTGCACACAAAGGCCCTATACTTGCGCCATGAAATGGCGGGTGCTGGGTTCGTTCGGGGGCTCGTCACCGACGTGCCGGATGACGTCTTTCCTCATCAACGACGAGCTCGCCCTCGACGCCGGCTCGATCACCCAGGCCCTGACCATCGAGGAGCAGCGGACGATCCGCCGCGTCGTCCTCACCCACTCCCACCTCGACCACACGGCGTCGATCCCCTTCCTCATCGAGAACACCTTCGGCGAGCCGCAGCAGACGATGGAGATCCTCGCCACGCCGCAGGTGATGCACACGCTGAAGAACCACCTGTTCAACAACGACACCTGGCCGGACTTCACCCGCATCCCCAACGACATGCTGCCGGCGCTGCGGATCACCGAGGTGACGCCGCGCCAGCCGTTCGAGATCAACGGCCTCCGGCTCACCGCCATCCCGGTGCGGCACACCGTGCCGACCCACGGCTACCTCGTCGAGGATGCGGGCGGCACCGTGCTGTTCACCTCCGACACCGGCCCGACCAGGGAGGTGTGGGAAGTCGCCAACCGCACGGCGAACCTGGTGGCGGTGATCGTCGAGCTGTCGTTCCCCAACCGGATGCAACGGGTCGCCGAGCTGTCGCTGCACCTCACGCCGGCGATGCTCGCCGAGGAGCTGGCCAAGCTCCAGCGCGACGTGCCGGTCTACCTCTACCACCTCAAACCGCCGTACATCGACGAGCTGCGCGCCGAGCTCGCCGCGACCAGCTTCCCGCACGCCGTCGAGGAGCTGCGGCAAGACGACACCTACGACTTCTAGTCGAGAGCCGGGTCTCCCCACCCACCCGGTTCACGGTTCACGGTCGACAGTTGCCTCCACCCACCCGAGGGCGCCCACCCCGTCGAATCGCGAGCCTCGCAGGACGCTCGAGTCCGCAACCTGACTGTGAACTGGCGGCTGTTGACCGTTGACTGTCTCTACCGTCGTGCCATCGAGCCGACCAGGGCGCCGATGCGGTCCTGCGTTTCGGCGGAGTACCAGTGGTCGAGGAACGTCACGAGCTCGGCCTCGTCGCGGCGCTCCATCGTCTCGGCGATCCCGTGGTGGAGGAACTGCTTCGAGGTGCCGAAGGCAGCCGCGGGGCGTGCGGCGAGCCGCAGGGCCAGGCGGCACGCTTCATCCTCGACCTGCTCGGCGTCGGCGACCCGCTCGACGAACCCGAGCTCGAGCGCCCGCTCGCCGCCGAAGCCGTCGCCGTCGAGCACGAGCTGCTCCACGGCGCGGGTCGGGTAGAGGGCGAGGAGCATGGCGATGGTCCCGGCCGGCAGCGGGATGCCGAGGTTGATCTCCGACAGGCCGAGTCGCGCCCCGGCGCGGGCCATGACGCGGCGGTCGCAGGCCAGCACGAGGAGGCTGCCGCCGGCCACGGCGTGACCGCCGATGGCCGCCACGGTTGGGCCCGGGTAGGTCAGCAGGCGGCGGAGGAGCGCGTTGTAGCGGCGCAGGAACGGGCGAAAGAGGTCGCGCGGCATGCCGTCGAGCCGCCTGAGGTCGAGACCGGGACAGAACACGGTCGGATGCGCGGACGCGAGGACGAGCGGCGGCGCCCCGGCCTCCGCCTGGCGATCGAGCGCCTCGTGCAGCGCGTCGAGCAGCACCTCGTCGAGGGCGTTGGCGCCGTGGGACAGGCGGAGCAGGTGGAGCCTGTCGCGGACCTCGAGTTGGATCGGTTCCTTGGTCATCGACGGCCTCCCGTCATCGCGGCGAACAGCCCGATCACCGCCGAACGCGCAGACAGCTCAGGGTGGAACGTGGCAGCCAGCACTCTACCCTGCCTGACAAGCACCGGGTCGGCGGACCGGCGGGCCAGCACCTCGACCGCCGGACCCGGCGCGACGATCCGCGGGGCCCGGATGAAGACGCCTTCGAGCGGGGCGTCACCGAGTTCGGCGGTGTCCTCGACGGTCAGCGTCGTGACCGTGGACTCGGCTTGGCGGCCGTACGCGTTGCGCTCCACCTTGACGTCCAGGATACCGAGCGACGGCTGCGGCGGGTTGCCCACCTCGCGAGCGATCAGGATCACCCCGGCGCAGGTGGCGAGGAGCGGGGTGCCGGTCGCCGCCAGCTCCCGTACCCGGTCGGCGAGCCCCGTGCCCTCCATCAGCTTGAGCATCGTCGTCGACTCCCCACCCGGCAGGACCAGACCGTCGATGCCGTCGAGGTCGGCCACGGTACGCGCCTGGTGGGCGACGATACCGTGCTCGACGAGCGCCCGGGCGTGCGCCTCGTAGTCGCCCTGCAGCGCCAGCACCGCGACCCGCGGCCGACGACCTCGCTCCGGTTGGGCTTCGTCTCCGGAGCCAGGACCCCGGACCCCGGACCCCGGACCCCTGCCCTTACCCATCACCAGCCCCGGCGCGACAGCATCTCCTCTGGCGTGAGCTTGGCGATGTCGAGGCCGGACATCGCGCCCTCGAGACCGCGTGAGACCTCGAGCACGACCGCGGGATCCTGCCAGTGGGTGACCGCCTTGACGATCGCCTGGCCGCGCCGAGCCGGGTCCTCCGACTTGAAGATCCCCGAGCCGACGAACACCGACTCGGCGCCGAGCATCATGCACAGCACCGCGTCGGCGGGCGTGGCGACGCCGCCGGCGGCGAAGTTCGGCACCGGCAGCTTGCCGTGCTCGGCGACGTAGCGGACCAGCTCGAACGGCGCCTGCAGCTCCTTGGCGGCCGGGATGAGCTCGGCCTCGTCGAGCGTCCCGAGGCGGCGCATCTCGCGCCGCACCGCCCGCAGGTGGCGGACCGCCTCGACGATGTTCCCGGACCCGGCCTCACCCTTGGTCCGCATCATCGCGGCGCCCTCGGTGATGCGACGGAGCGCCTCGCCGAGGTTCCGGCAGCCGCACACGAACGGCACCTTGCAGTCGTGCTTCCAGACGTGGTTCTCCTCGTCGGCCGGGGTGAGCACCTCCGACTCGTCGATGAAGTCGACGCCGAGCTGCTCCAGGACCTTGGCCTCAGCGATGTGGCCGATGCGGCACTTGGCCATCACCGGGATCGACACCGTGCGCATGATCTCCTCGATCTTGTCGATCGCCGCCATGCGGGCGACGCCGCCCTCGGCGCGGATGTCGGCCGGGACGCGCTCCAGTGCCATCACCGCGGCGGCGCCGGCGTCCTCGGCGATCTTCGCCTGTGCGGCATCGGTGACATCCATGATGACCCCACCTTTGAGCATCTCGGCGAGGCCGACCTTGACGCGAAACTCCGGACTCTCGAAGTGCATCTCAAACCTCCCGCCAACCACCCGGTCGACAGTTCACAGTTGCCGGTTCACGCCTTCTCAGGCCTCAGGCCCCAAGCCTCAAGCCTGCCTCACCTACACCATCGGCGCCGCGGCCCGCGCGGGCCGGAGCGCGGTCACGAAGCACTCGACGCCGCGCTGCAGCACCTTGCCGCCCGCCGCGGCGTAGGCCAGGCGGACCACGTCGTCGCGCCCGGACACCGACATCGCGGGCCCGGGCAGCACCCACACCCCGAGGGCGGCGGCGCGCGCCGCCACCTCCCGGGACGACCATCCCGCCGGCAGGCCGACCATCAGCGAGAACGCGCCGCGCGGCGCACTCCACCGCACGCCGGCCGGCGCGCCGCCGAGCGCCGCGGTGACAATCCGCCGGCGGGTCGTGGCCTCGCGGCGCAGGCGGTCGAGCTGGGCGTCGAGCTCACCCCGGCGGCACAGCGCCCAGGCGGTCGCCTCGAGGAACGGGCTGCCGGACAGGTCGGTGGCGCGTTTGACCGCCGTCACCCGCTCGACCAGCTCGCGCGGCCCGGCGAGCCAGCCCACGCGGAGGCCGGGGAACAACGCCTTGGAGAACGACCCGACGGCGACGACCCGACGGTCGCGGGCCGCCAGCGGGGCGGGCGGCGGTGCGTCGACCACCAGCGCCGGATCGAAGATCTCCTCGACCAGGGTCGCGCCTGACTCGAGGAGCCCGGCCAGCAGCCGCACGCGATCGTCCTCTGCCAGCACGGTGCCGGACGGGTTGTGCAGCGTCGGCGTGACGATGGCCAGGCGAGGCCGCAGCCGGGCCGCCAGCGCCGCCGCGTGGTCGACGTCGAGGCCGCCGACCCCCACGTCGATCCCGGCGGCCCGGATGCCGTGCACGGCGAGGAGCGGCGGCAGCCCCGGGTAGGTCGGGTCCTCGACCATCGCGGTATCGCCCGGCCGCGCCACGGCCCGGAGGAGGAGGTCCAGGGCGTGCTGCACCCCGGCGGTGAGGATGATCCCGTCGGCCTCGGTCCGGATCCCCCAGCTCGCCAACCGGGCGGCGAGCCAGTCGCGGAGCGGGCGGTAGCCACGGGCATCGCCGTACTGCGCGACCGCCTCGCCCTCTCCCTCACCGAGCCCGAGCCAGCGCAGCACCTTGCCGGCCGGGAGCAGGCTGCGGTCGGGGGCGTAGCGGGCGAGGTCGAGGCTCCCGGCAGGCGGATCGGCGTCCAGCCCGAGGGGCTCGACGGCGGCGCGGCCGGCGCGACCCGGACGGCCCGGCCGCAGCGTGATCAACCCGCGTCGCGCCAGCTCGCGGTACGCCGCGGTCAGCGTCGCGCGGTTGACGCCCAGCTCGCCGGCGAGGGCACGCGCCGACGGCACCGGCCGGCCGGTGTCGCGCTCCAGCTCGGCAGCCATGGCCTCGGCCAGGCGGGCATAGAGCGGCCGCGTGGCCTCCGCTCGGAGGGCGGCGCGGGCGGCGTCGACGAGGCTCGTCTCCACACCGTAATCGTCGATCGGCTTAGGCCATTTGTCAAAAATGGCTCAGCCATTACGGCTAAAGGCTTGGGACCTGGGGCTTGGGACCTGAGGCTTGGGGCTTGGGACCTGCGGCTTGAGCTCCCCCTCCCACCCGATCCTCCGACTCCAAGTTGTCCCCCGTCGCTCGGCCCCGCTTCGGTCCGGACGTGCAGGCGCCCGCCGGCGAGCGCGCGAGCCGGCGCGCGGGGGAGGGGCCCCGGATCGGGCTTTGCCCGTCCGGGGAGGGGGTCGCGAGACCCCCTCCTAACTAATGCACGTCCTTCGCCGCGCGGTAGTCGGCGAGGAAGCGCTGCAGGCCGATGTCGGTGAGCGGGTGGTGAAAGAGCTGCTCGAGGATCTTAAACGGTACCGTGGCGACGTCGGCGCCGGCGAGCGTCGACTCGACGACGTGCTGCGGATGGCGGACCGAGGCGACGAGCACCTGGGTGGGGAACTCGTAGGCGTCGTAGATCTGCACGATCTCGCGGATGAGCTGCATGCCGTCCTGGCCGATGTCGTCGAGGCGGCCGACGAACGGGCTGACGTAGGTCGCCCCGGCCTTGGCGACGAGCAGTGCCTGCGCCGGCGAGAAGCACAGCGTCAGGTTGGTGGGGATGCCCTCCTCGGCGAACCGGGCGCACACCTTGATCCCGTCTCGGGTGATCGGCAGCTTGATGACGACGTTCTCGGCGATGGTGGCGAGCTCCCGCCCCTCGCGCTCCATCCCGTCGGCGTCGGTGGCGATCACCTCGGCGGACACCGGGCCCGGCACGATCTGACAGATCTCGGCCACCAGGTTGCGGTACGAGCGGCCTTCCTTGGCGACCAGCGACGGATTGGTGGTGACCCCGTCGAGGATCCCCCACGATGCGGCCTCGGTGATCTCGGACACGTTGGCGGTGTCGATGAACAGCTTCACGGTTCGCCTCCCCGGCGGATCCTGACGTCGCTCCGCCGATCCCCTGCTCCCTAGAACAGCTCTTCCTGCTCCGCGTCGTCCTCGCCCTCGTCGGGCTCGGCGAGACGGGCCAGGGCGACCACCCGGTCGTCGCCCTCGAGGTTGATCAGCTTCACGCCCTGGGTGACCCGCCCGGTGCGGCGGATCCCGCTGGCGGCGGTGCGGATCAGCATCCCCTTGGCCGTGACCAGGAGGACGTCCTCCTGCCCGCCGATGTGGCGCATCCCGGCGACGTTGCCGGTGCGCGACGTGACCTTCATCAGCATGATCCCGGCGCCGCCGCGCCCCTGCAGGCGGAACTCCGAGATCGGCGTGCGCTTGCCGAAGCCGCGCTCGGCGACGACCAGGATCTCGCCGGCGTCGTCGGCCCCAAACGTGGCCAGCACCTCGACGAAGTCGTCGCCCTTCAGGTGGATTCCGCGCACCCCGGCGGTCGCACGCCCCATCGGCCGGGCGTCCGTCTCGGGGAAGCGGATGGCCATCCCCTTGTGCGTCCCGAGGAAGACGTGGCTGTTGCCGTCGGTGAGGCGGACGTCGAGCAGGTCGTCGCCTTCCTCGAGGGCGACGGCGATGATGCCGGTCGAGCGCGGGTTGGCGTACGCGGACAGCTCGGTGCGCTTGACCTTCCCCTTTCGCGTGGCGAAGAGGAGGAAGTGCTCGGCGTCGAACTCCTTGACCGCCATGAGCGCCGCGACCTTCTCGTCCTGGGTGACCGGCAGGAGGTTGACGATCGCCTTGCCGCGCGCCGTCGGGCTCGCCTCCGGCACCTCGTGGACCTTCAGCCAGTAGACCTTGCCCACCGACGTGAAGATGAGGAGCGGGTCGTGGGTGGAGGCGACGAAGAGGTGCTCGACCGGGTCCTCGTCGCGCACCGCGGCGCCGCGTCGCCCGCGCCCGCCGCGCCGCTGGGCGCGGTAGAGCGACACCGCCGCGCGCTTGATGTAGCCCGAGCGCGTCACGGTGACGACGACGTCCTCCTCGACGATGAGGTCCTCGATGCGGAACTCCGCCTCCTCGGGGAGGATCTCGGTGCGGCGCTCGTTGGCGAACCGCTTCCTGATCTCCTCGAGCTCGGCGACGACGATGTCGAGGACGAGCTCCGCGGAGGCGAGGATCGCCTTGAGCCGCTCGATGAGGGCGAGGATCTCCTGGTACTCCGCGATGATCTTGTCGCGCTCGAGGGCGGTGAGCCGCTGCAACCGCATGTCGAGAATCGCCTGCGACTGCACCGCCGACAGGCCGAACTTCTCCATCAGGGCGGTCTTCGCGGCCGGCGGGTCGGCCGCGGCGCGGATCGTCCTGATCACCTCGTCGAGGCGGTCGAGAGCGATGACCAGGCCTTCCAGGATGTGGGCGCGCTCCTCGGCCCGGGCCAGGTCGTAGCGGGTCCGGCGGGTGACGACCTCCTTGCGGTGCTCGAGGAAGTACTCGAGCATCTGCTTGAGGTTGAGCACCCGCGGCTGGTTGTCGACAATGGCAAGGAAGGTGATGTTGAACGAGCTCTGCATCGTCGTGTGCTTGAAGAGCTTGTTCAGCACGACCTGGGGGACGGCGTCGCGCTTCAGCTCGACGACGACGCGGATGCCGTCGCGGTCCGACTCGTCGCGAAGGTCGGAGATCCCCTCGATCTCCTTCGACTGCACCAGCTCGGCGATCCGCTCGACCAGGCGCGCCTTGTTGACCTGGTACGGCAGCTCGGTGATGACGACGGCGGCCTTCTCGGTCTTGCCGACATGCTCGATGCGGGCCCGCGCCTGCATCTGCACCGCGCCGTGGCCAGTCTCGTAGGCGGCGCGGATCCCGGCCGTGCCGCGGATGATGCCGGCGGTCGGGAAGTCGGGCCCCGGCACGTGCTTCATGAGGTCCGCGATGGTCAGCTCGGGGCTGCGCGCGAGGGCGATGCACGCGTCGACCACCTCGCCGAGGTTGTGGGGCGGGATGTTGGTCGCCATCCCGACGGCGATGCCGGACGACCCGTTGATCAGCAGGTTGGGAAAGCGCGTCGGCAGGACGTTCGGCTCCTTCATCGAGCCGTCGTAGTTGGGCGACCACTCGACGGTGTCCTTGTCGAGGTCGTCGCCGAGCATCTCCTCGGCGAGGCGCGCGAGGCGCACCTCGGTGTACCGCATCGCCGCCGCGTTGTCGCCGTCCACCGAGCCGAAATTGCCCTGGCCGTCGACCAGGACGTGGCGCATGGAGAACACCTGGGCCATGCGCACCAGGGTGTCGTAGATCGCCTGGTCGCCGTGCGGGTGGTACTTGCCCATGACGTCGCCGACGATGCGGGCCGACTTCTTGTACGCCTTGCCGGCGGTGTTGCTCTGCTCCCACATGCCGAAGAGGATGCGCCGGTGCACGGGCTTGAGGCCATCGCGCGCGTCGGGCAGCGCGCGGCCGATGATCACGCTCATGGCGTAGTCGAGGTAGGAGCGCTTGAGCTCCAACTCGATGGCGACCGGGATGCGTTCCTCCCGGCTGAACAGGATGTCAGTCATGGAAAACACCCTTCAAACGCGTCACGGCGATGCCGCCGCCGAGCCACGTGCGATGGGTCGAGGGTCCAGGGTCGAGAGTCGAAAACGGCACGTTCGACGCTCGGCTCTCGACGCTCGACTCGCCAACCCCCGAGATCCCCACGCGCATCTCAGATGTCCAAGTTCACGACTTCGAGGGCGTTCTTCTCGATGAACTCGCGGCGCGGCTCCACCGCATCGCCCATCAGGACGGTGAACAGCTCGTCCGCCTCGGCGCCGTCCTCCACGCGGACCTGGAGCAACCGCCGGGTGTCGGGGTTCATCGTGGTCCCCCAGAGCTGGTCGGCGTTCATCTCGCCGAGCCCCTTGTAGCGCTGGATCGACAGGCCGTGGCGGGCGCTCTCGTAGACTCTGCCGACCAGCTCGCGCTCGGAGCCGAACGTCTCCTTGACCCCGTCGAGCTCGAGGTGGAACGGTGGCACGTCGAAGTCCGCCAGGTGCTTGTGCAGCTCGACGAGCTGGGTGAACTCGTAGGTGCGGACCAGGTCGTACCCGAGCTCGACGGCGCGCCGCCGGCCGTTCTTGTTGTGCACCACGCGGACGACGCCGACGCCGTGCTCCTCGTCGTGCTCGAGGGTCGGCTCCTCGTACCCCTCGGCCGCCAGCTCGGCGACCAGGCCCGCGAGCCGCTCGTCGCTGGCGATGTCCGCGCGACCGACGATCCCCAGCCGGATCACGAGCTGGACCAGGTCGCGCGGCCAGCCGCGCTGGTCGAGGCGGTCGCGGTGCTCGAGCGCGCGCTCGAGCCGGCGGATCGCTTCCTTCAGCCCCTTCCCCTTGAACTGTCGCCCGCTCCCGGCCATCGTCAGCGTCGCCCCGTCGGAGAGGCGGTCGAGGAGGAACGACGACATCTCGGCGTCGTCCTTGAGGTAGCGATCCTCCTTCTTGTACGACACCTTGTAGAGCGGCGGCTGCGCGATGTACAGGTAGCCCTTCTCGATGACCTGCTTGAAGTGGCGGAAGAAGAAGGTGAGCAGCAGCGTGCGGATGTGGGCGCCGTCGACGTCGGCGTCGGTCATGATGATGATCTTGTGGTAGCGCAGCTTGGCGATGTCGAAGTCCTCCGCCCCGATGCCCGTGCCCATGCACTGGATCATCGTGCGGATCTCCTGGTTGGCCAGCATCTTGTCGAAGCGCGCCTTCTCGACGTTGAGGATCTTGCCGCGCAGCGGCAGGATCGCCTGGAACCGCCGGTCCCGCCCCTGCTTCGCCGAGCCGCCGGCCGAGTCTCCCTCGACCAGGTAGAGCTCGGCGCCGGCCGGGTCGTTCTCCTGGCAGTCGGCCAGCTTCCCCGGCAGCGAGGCACTCTCCAACGCCCCCTTGCGGCGCGTGAGCTCGCGGGCCCGCCGGGCCGCCTCGCGCGCCCGCGCGGCATCGACGGTCTTCGAGATGACTTTCCGAGCGATCGCCGGGTTCTCCTCGAAGTACTCGGCGAGCTTCGCGTTGAGCACCGTCTCGACCCACCCCTTGACCTCCGAGGAGACCAGCTTGTCCTTGGTCTGCGACGAGAACTTGGGGTCGCGGATCTTGACCGACAGCACCGCCGTCAACCCCTCGCGGACGTCCTCGCCGGAGAGGTCCGGGGCGTTCTTCACGAGGTTGTTGGCCTGCGCGTAGGCATTGATGGTGCGGGTCAGGGCGGAACGGAACCCGGACAGGTGCGTCCCGCCGTCGGCGTTGAAGACGGTGTTGGTGAACGCCAGGACGTTCTCGTTGTAGCCGTCGTGCCACTGCAGGGCGATGGCGACCTGCTCGCCCGCCTCGTTGTCCTCGGTGAGGAAAATCGGCTTGGGGTGCAACGTGGTCTTGGCCCGGTTGAGGTACTCGACGAACTCGGCGATGCCGCCCCTGTAGACGAACTCGTGCTCTTGGCCGCCGCGCTCGTCGAAGAGCCTGACTACGAGGCCCGGGTTGAGGAACGCCAGCTCGCGCAGCCGTTGGACGAGCAGGTCGTGGTGGAACTCGAGGATCGAGAAGATCTGCGAGTCGGGCTTGAACGTGACGGTGGTGCCGGTCTTGTTCGACGAGCCGACCCGCTTGAGCTTGCCGGTCGGCACACCGCGCTGGAACTCCATCTCGAACACGCCGCCGTCGCGCCGGATCTCCAGGTGCAGCCACTCGGACAGGAAGTTGACGACCGAGACGCCGACGCCGTGCAAGCCACCGGAGACCTTGTACGAGTTGTCGTCGAACTTGCCGCCCGAGTGCAGCTCGCACATGATCACTTCGGCGGCGTAACGACCCGTCTCTTTGTGGATATCCACGGGGATCCCGCGGCCGTTGTCCTCGACGGTCACCGAGTTGTCGGTGTGGACGCGGACGACGACCCGGTCGGCGAAACCCGCCTGCGCCTCGTCGACGGCGTTGTCGACGACCTCCCAAACCATGTGGTGGAGCCCGGAAAGGTCGTCGGTATCGCCGATGTACATCCCCGGACGCTTGCGCACCGCGTCCGGCCCCTTCAGGAGCTTGATGCTCTCTGCGGTGTAGCCCTTCGCCTTCAAAGCCCTAACTCCTTCCCCCTGCGGGGAGCTCGACGACGCCGTCGCGCATCCGCCAGACCACCGCGTCGGGCAGCCGGGGCAGGACCATCTCCTCGTGTGCCGAGGAGAGCAGCGCCTGTCCGGCACCCTTCAGCCGCGCGAACACGCGTTGCAGCACGGTGCCGTCCAGTTCGGCGTCGACATCGTCAAAGACCACGGCGGGGATCCGCCCACGTACCTGTTCGAACACCGCCATCGCCGCCAGCCGGAACGCCGTCGCCAGCAGCTTTCCCTGCCCGGCCGAAAGGGTCTCCCTGGCCGGCGAGCCGGCCACCGATATGGCAAGGTCGTGACGGTGCGGGCCGACCGCGGTGGCGCCACGTGCCCGGTCGCGACCGCGAGTCCGCGCGAGTTGAACGCGCAACCAGCCGTTCATGCTTGTAACGTCGGCGGGCGCGAGCCCGTCGGGCGCATCATAGCGCAGATTGGGTCGCGAGAGCCCCCAACCCAGGCCTTCGAGCTCCGCCGGCAGGACCTTCTCGATCGCCGCGATCGCCTCGAGCCGGAGGCTCACCAGGCGCGACCCGAGCTGGGCGAGATCGTGCTCGAACGCCTCGAACTCGGCGTCGCGATCCCGCCCGGGCAGCAGGGCGTTGCGCTGGCGGAGGACCCGCCGGTAGCGCTGCAGGACCGGCAGCGTGTCCGGGTGCAGGTAGAAGGCGACGCGGTCGACGAACCGCCGCCGCCCTTCCGGCCCGCCCCAGAGGAGCTGGCGGTCGTGGGATGACAGCACGCTGACCGGGAAGAGATCGAGGTACTCGGCCGCGCCGAGCCGCCGGGCACCGCGCTGCAGCCGCCGGGACACCGTCCGGGCGAGCCGTCCCTCCTGGCGGAGCTCCACGGTCGTCCCGCCCCGCTCGACGAGACCGCCGAGAAGGAAGTCCTGCCCGCCGTGCTGGACCCAGCTCGACGCCGGCCCCGGGCGGAACGACTGCAGGTTCCCCAGCACCGCAACCGCCTCGAGCAGGCTCGTCTTGCCCGCACCGTTCGGCCCGACCACGACCACGGTGCCTGCCGGCACGTCGAGGTCCTGGGGGCGCAGGTTGCGAAAGCCGTGGACGGAGAGGTGGAGGAGCGGCACGCGGGCGACGCTGCTACAGCCGGATCGGCATGATCACGTACAGGCACTCGGCGATCGCCGGGTCGTCGCCGAGCGGCGTGAGGACCACCGGACCGTCGCCGTCGCGGAGCTGGATCTCGATCTGCTCGACCTCGATGGCGGAGAGGAAATCGAGCACGTACTGGGCGTTGACCAGGACGCGGATGGCAGGGCCCTGGTAGGTGCAGTGCACGCTCTCGTTCGCCTGCCCGAGGTCGAAGCCGACCGACGCGAGACCGATCGCATCGGTCTCGAACTGGAACTGCACGCCGTGGGTGCGCTCGGAGGTGAGCAGCGACACCCGTCGCAGCGAGGCCTGAAGGTCGCTGCGGGAAACCACCGCCCGGTGCGGGTTGTCGCGGACCAGGACGCGCTCGTACTGCGGAAATCGCGCCTCCAGGAGCCGTGACAGGAGGACCCGCTCACCCAGGTGAAAGGCGAGGTGGTTCTCGCCGCGGGCCAGGAAGAGCGGCGCGTCGACTGGTTGGCTGAGCCGGTGGAGTTGGTTGAGAACCTTGCGCGGCAGGAGCTGCTGCTCGAATGGCGGAGTCTGCGAACCGTGCGCGGCCTTGACGTACGCCAGGCGGTGTCCGTCGGTCGCGACCATTTCGGCGTTCTGGGCCGACAACAGGAGGAGGGCCGCGTTGTACTGGAAGTGCCCCTCCTCGGAGGAGACGGCAAATGCGGTGCGGTCGATGAGCAAGCGGAGGAACGACAGCGACAGGCCGAACCCCTGTCCCGACGGGATCTCGGGCAGAGTTGGAAAGTCGGCCGGATCCAGGCTGGCGAGCTGCGAGCGGAAGTTGCCGGACGAGACCTCGACCCGACCCTCGCGGTAGACCAGGTCGACCGTGTCGCTCGGCAGGGAGCGGACCAGGTCGAAGAACATCCGGCTCTGGATCGTCGCGCGTCCCTCGTGGCGAATGGTCGCCGGGCACCGCGAGTACACGGTGACGTCGAGGTCGGTGGCGGCGAGGTTGAGCCGATCACCCTCCGCGCTGAGCAGCACGCTGGAGAGGATCGGGATCGTGGTGCGACGCTCCACGACGCCCTGAATGAGCTGGAGCTCCTCGAGCAGCGCGGCACGGTTGAGGGACGCATCCATACGGGTCACCCCCACGATGACTGCGAGACTGCGTAAGTCTACACGTACTCACCGTAGTCGTCGAGCTTGTGGAGGATGTGGACGGGCGGTGGAGGCTACTGAGCCTGCGTCGGTTCGGCGAATACAAGGTGTGGAGGAGTGTTGCGGAAGAGCTGTGCACGGAGGTGCCAAACCGGAGGGGCGGCGGAGGGAGACGGCGAATTTCCGCAGGCGGTCAGCGGAAATGCTCGACGAACGTCACCAGGGTGGCGTCGAGCGAGGGGTTGGAGCGCCGTTGGTCGATGATCTGTTCGACGGAGTACATCACCGTGGAGTGGTGCTTCGCGAACAGCTTGCCGATCTCGGGATATGAGAGGTCGAGGACCTCCCGGATCAGGTACATCGCGACCTGGCGGGGAAAGGCGACGGAGCGACGGTTGTTGCGGCCTTTCAGGTCCGACACCTTGATGCCGTAGTGATGGGCCACGAAGCGGATCACGTCCGCGGGTGTCGTGTGACGCTCCTCGGGAAGCAGCGGGGTGAGGGCGGCGCGGACGGTGTCGAGCGTCGCGAGCTGCGCCGTGAGCGTAAGGTAGATGATGACGCGGTTCAGGTATCCCTCGAGCTCGCGGACGTTCTCGCGGACCCGGCGGGCGATGAACAGGACCACGTCGTCGGGGAGGTCGACCCCCTCGTTGTGAGCCTTCTCGCGGATGATGGCGCACTTCGTCTCGAGGTCCGGGGGCTGGATATCGGCGACGAGGCCCCAGACGAAGCGGGTGCGGAGCCGCTCCTCGAGACCCTGGATCGACGCCGGGGAGGTGTCGGAGGTCAGTACGATCTGGTGTCCCGCCTCGTGGAGGGTGTTGAAGGTGTGGAAAAACTCCTCCTGGGTGCGCTCTTTGCCGGCGAGGATGTGCACGTCGTCGAGGAGCAGCACCTCGACGGAGCGGTACGCCTCGCGGAAATTGGTCATCTTCTGCACGCGGATGGAGTTGATCAGCTCGTTGACGAAGTGCTCGGTCGGGACGTAGCGAACGCGGGCACGCGGCGACCGCGACAGCACCTCGTTGCCGATCGCGTGGAGGAGGTGGGTCTTGCCCAGGCCCGAGCCGCCATAGATGAACAGGGGGTTGTAGGCCCGGCCGGGGTTCTCGGCGACCGACTGCGCGGCGGCGCGCGCGAATTGGTTGGAGGGGCCGGCGACGAAGGTCGGGAAGGTGTAGCGCGGGTTGAGGGGGGCACGCCGGGCGGCGCCGTCGGGCTTGCGCCCGCCGTCGGAAGGGGTGGTGATCGTCACCGAGACTGCGCCGTGCGCGAGGGCGGTCGCCGTCTCGACGAGCAACGACATGTGGTGGTCCCGGAGGTAGTCCGCGTAGACCTGTGACGGGGCGAGCAGCGTCAGCGTGTCGGGAGCCGACGGTTGCGGCTGGAGCGGGGCAAACCACACCTCGAACTCGTCGCGTCCGACGTGCGTCTGGAGGAGCGGCTGCATGTTGAGCCAAAGGGCGAAGGGATCCATGGGTGTTGACGACCCGGCAATCACGGAGCTTATCACAGGCTCGCCTTGACCGGAGAGGTGGCATGCAGGTACACTCTCCTTTCCCGTTACGTTTTCTGCCGTCGCGGGAGGGAGTGAACGATGAAGCGGACGTTTCAGCCGAACAACCGCCGGCGCAAGAAGACGCACGGCTTCCGGGCGCGCATGAGCACCCCGACCGGGCGCCGCGTGCTGGCCGCCCGGCGCCGTAAGGGCCGCAAGCGCTTGACCGTCTAGGCGACGTGTGCAGGCTGGAGCGCGACTGCGCAAGCGGGCGGAGTTCCAGCGGGTCTACGCCGAGGGTGTCAAGGTCGCAGGGCGCCACATCGTGGTCTTTGCGCTCGTACACGAGAACGAGGAGAACCGTCTCGGGATCACCGCGACGCGTCGGATCGGGCCGGCGGTGGTGCGCAATCGCGCCCGGCGACGGGTGCGCGAGCTGTTCCGCCACGCCACCTGCCTGCCGGATGCGTACCGGGTCGACATCGTCGTCAACGTCCGGTCCTCGTGCGCCGTCGCACCGTGGAATGAGCTCGAAGGGGATTTCGCCGAGTGTCTGAGGAAGATCTCCCGTCGTCTTGGGCGGCGCGAGTGCTGATGCTCGCGCTCGGCGGCTACAAGCGGTGGGTGTCACCGTTGCTGCCGCCGGCCTGCCGCTTCGAGCCGACGTGCTCCGTGTACGCCCTGGACGCCGTGCGCATGCACGGGGCGGCGCGCGGGTTGTGGTTGGGTCTGCGGCGGGTCCTGCGCTGCCACCCGTGGCATCCGGGCGGTTTCGACCCGGTGCCGCCGGCGAGAGGGGGTCGGTGATGGAGAAGAGGGCGCTCTACGCTGCACTGCTGTCGGCCGCGGTCCTGATCCTGTGGTTCGTGCTGTTCCCGCCGACACCCCCGCAGCCGGTCGAGAAGGGACCGACCGCCGTGCCGCCGACCGCTGCCGTGGCGGCTGGGGCCGAGGCCACCAGTCGTGAGGAGGCTGCGGTCACCGCCGGGCCCGGGGTCCAGCGCGGCGCGGGGGAAGAGAGAATCTCGTTGGCCGGGCAGGGCTGGGTGGCGGTGGTGAGCTCACGGGGCGGCGCGGTCGAGTCGTTGGTCCTCTCGGAGTATTCGGACGACGCGGGCCAGCCGCTCGAGATGGTCAGCGCCGGCGCGGCGCGACCGCTGAGCCTGGGGGCGAACGGCCCGTGGAACGAGGAGCCGTACGTGGTGGAGCGCGACGGCGAGCGGCTGGTGCTGCGCTGGAGCGACGGTGCCGGGAGTTGGGTGGAGAAGCGGCTGCAGGCGGGCAAGGGCGCCTACGGCCTGGAGTTCGAGGTCGAAGGCGGCGGGCGCGCGGTGCGGGACGGCGTGGTCGTGGGCAGCGGGCGGGCCGTGAAGCAGGCATCGGCCGGCGGGTTCGGCAGCTTCGGCGGGGTCGTGCGGGTCGACGGGGAGTTCGATCGACTCGCTGCCGGCAAGCTCGACTCGCCGAAGGAGCTGCGCGGTACCGTGCAGTTCGCCGGGGCCGAGGACCACTATTTCCTGCTGGCGCTGCTGCCGGAAGGGACGCTCGAGGGCGTCCGGGTGGGCGGGCGGAAGCTCGGCGAGCTGACGGTGGCCGAGGTGGTGGCGCTCGGGGGGAGCAAAGGCGTCAAGGGCACGCTCTACGCCGGGCCGAAAGACCAACGCATCCTGGCCGGCTACGGGCGGGGGCTCGACGAGACGCTGTCGTTCGGCTTCTTCGGGTTCCTGTCGGTGGCGTTCCTCGCGGCGCTGCGGTGGATCAACGGATGGGCGGGGAATTGGGGCGTCGCGATCATCGTGCTGACCGCGGCGATCCGACTGCTGCTCTTCCCGCTCACGCACAAGAGCACCGTCGCGATGCGGCGGATGCAGGTCGTGCAGCCGAAGATGAAGGCGATCCAGGACCGCTACAAGGACCGTGCGAAGAAGGACCCGAACGTCCGCAACCGGATGAACCAGGAGATCATGGCGCTCTACAAGCAGGAGGGCGTCAACCCGATGGGGGGCTGCCTGCCGCTGCTGGTGCAGCTCCCGATCCTGTGGGCGCTCTACACGGTGTTCGCCAACGCCATCGAGCTCCGGCACGCGCCGTTCTTCCTATGGGTAAGCGACCTCTCGATACCCGACACGCTGGTGACGCTCTCGCTCGGTGGATTCGCCCTCCCGCTGCGGCCATTGGCCCTGCTGATGGGCGCGAGCATGTTCCTGCAGCAGAAGATGGCACCCCAGGTGGGCGACCCGTCCCAGCGCAAGATCTTCATGATGATGCCGATCATCTTCACCTTCATGTTCTACAGCTTCCCGAGTGGGCTGGTCCTGTACTGGTTCGTCAACAACGTGCTGACCATCGGCCAGCAAGTGCTCACCGAGCGCCTGATGCAGCGGACCGCCTCGGCACAGTGAGCAGTTGGCGGGGCACCGCCGCGGCAGTCTGGGAACGGAACCTGACCGCTTCCGGCGTGGGCGCGGAGTTGGCGTCGGGCCTGGCGCGGTTCGTGGTCCTGCTCGGGCGGTGGCAGGGCGCGACCAACCTGGTCGGCGACGTCTCAGTGGACTCGATCCTGAACGACCACGTGCTCGAGTCGCTGGCCGGCGCGCGCTTCCTGCCGGAGAGCGGTGGGCTCCTCGACGTCGGCAGCGGCAACGGCTTCCCGGCGGTCCCGCTCCTGCTGGCGCGCCCCGGGCTGAGGGGTGTCCTGCTCGAGCCGCGCGAGCGGCGGTGGGCGTTCCTCAAGGAGGCGATCCGGGAGCTGAGCATCGACGCCGAGGTGAGGCGGGAGCGGTTGAGCGAGCACCACGGCCCCCACGACGCCATGAGCGTCCGCGCGCTGGCCATCCCGACGTGGGGGCCGCTGGCCGCCCAGGCCGTCCGTCCCGGCGGAACCGTCGTGTACTGGGCGGGCCACGACCGGGCAGAGCTGCCGGGCTTGGCGGGTTTCGGGCCTGTGCTAACCTCCCCGCTGCCGGATCCTCGCCGTGGCGTGCTCGCCGTCTGGCGCCGGTGTTCCACGTGAAACATCCGGGAGAAGACGTGACGACACAGCGAGTTGTGGCCGTGGCGAATCAGAAGGGCGGGGTCGGGAAGACGACTACCGTGATGAACCTCGCTGCCGCCCTCGCCGCCTACGAGCAGGACGTCCTGGTCATCGACCTCGATCCGCAGTCGAACTGCACCTCGGGTCTCGGCCGGGGCGAGGGCGACGGAGTGTCGTCGTACGAGGTGCTGGAAGGGCTCGTACCGCTCGCCCAGGCGGTGGTCTCGACGCGCTTCCCACACCTCGACCTCGTCCCGTCGCGGCGCGACCTGGTCGGCGCCGAGGTGGAGCTCCTCGGCGATCCGCGGCGCGCCGAGCGCCTGCGCATGGCCCTTGCCGCCTCGCGGCCCCGCCACCCCTGGGTGTTCGTCGACTGCCCACCGTCGCTCGGCATCCTCACGCTCAATGCGCTGGCCGCGGCCGACGCGGTGTTCATCCCGGTCCAGTGCGAGTACTTCGCCCTCGAAGGGGTGAGCGAGCTGATGCGCACGGTGGAGCGGGTGCGGGCGGCGTGGAACCCGAACCTGACCGTGGACGGGGTCGTGCTGACGCTCTACGACGAGCGCCTGAGCCTGGCGCAGCAGGTGGTCAGCGAGGTGCGCGCCTTCTTCGGCGACGCGGTCTTCGACACTGTGATCCCGCGCAACGTGCGGCTCGCCGAGGCGCCGTCGTTCGGCAAGACGATTCTGGAGTACGACATCCGCAGCCGCGGGGCGCAGGCGTACCTGCAGCTCGCCGGCGAGCTGCTGGCCCGGAGGGGGAGTGATGAAGCGGTCCGCGTTGGGTAAGGGCATCTCCGCGCTGATCCCGGAGGGTGCCGCGCTGCGTCCGGGCGGGGTCTCGGATCTGCCGATCGACGAGATCCGGCCCAACCCGCTCCAGCCCCGGCGGCACTTCCCCGCGACCAGCCTCGCCGAGCTGGCGGCGTCGATCCGGACGCACGGGTTGCTGCAGCCGGTGGTGGTGGCTCCGGCGGCCGAAGGTGGCTATCACCTGATCGCCGGCGAGCGGCGCTGGCGGGCGTCGCGGCTTGCCGGGTTGACCCGGATCCCGGCCGTGGTTCGGCAGGCCACGGGCGAGACCGACCAGCTCGCCCTCGCGCTCATCGAGAACCTCCAACGCGAGGACCTCACCCCCATCGAGGAGGCGCGCGCCTACCACCCCCTGCGGGCGGAGCTGGGGCTCGGCCAGGAGGCGATCGCTGCACGGGTCGGCAAGGACCGCTCGACCGTGGCCAACTCGCTGCGCCTCCTCGGCCTGCCGCTCGTGGTTCAGGAGGCCGTCGACGACGGTCGGCTGTCAGCCGGGCACGCCCGCGCCCTCGCCGGTCTCGGCGAGGCGAGCCGGCAGGAGGCACTGGCAGAGCGGTGTGCACGGGAGGGGTGGAGCGTCCGCGAGCTCGAGCGGCGACTCCGTCCGCCGGTGCCGAAGACGGCGCCGCGCGTCGATCCCGAGACCTCGGCCGCCGCAGAGCGCCTGAGCGCGGTCCTCGGCGTCCGGGTGCAGATCCAGCGCCGGCGCCGGGGGGGCGACATCCGCATCGCCTTCAACGGCGAGGGCGAGCTGATCCGCCTGTTCCGGCTACTTTCCGGGGAGGGTCGGTGATGCGACGACAGGCGACCTTGAACGGGCTGCTCGACCAGGGGTGCACGGTCCGCGGCGACGTGTCGTTCGTCGACCTCCTGCGCGTTCACGGCCACGTCATCGGTTCCGTCACGAGCGAGGCGGAGCTGTTCGTCGGCGAAGGCGGCGTGATCGAGGGCGAGATTCGCGTGGGCCGGCTGATCGTGGCCGGGACGGTGACGGGAACGGTCTGGGTCAAGGAGCGCCTCGTGGTGCACAAGGGCGGGAGAATCGTCGCCGAGGTCCACGCGCCCAAGTTGGTGATGGAAGACGGGGGCGTCCTCGAGGGCCAGGTCCACATGACCGGACCGGGCGCCGAGGCCGCAAGCTCCTCTTGACACGAGACGTGGAACCGTCTAGCTTCCTCCCAGGTGAAATTGAGACGCGTGCCGGGAGGCGGACATGAAGCGAGCCGAGAAGTTCTTCATACAGTACTTGCGTGACAACAACTTGAAGGTGACCAAGGAGCGCCTCATGCTCCTCGAAGAGCTCTTCAATTCCACCGGTCATCTCGACGCCGACTCTCTCCTCTTCCAGCTCCGCAACCAGAGCAAGCGGGTCTCCCGCGCGACCATCTACCGGACCCTGGACCTCCTGGTGCAGTGCGGGCTCGCCCGCAAGTCCCGGCTCGGCCGCGAGCACTACGTCTACGAGCGGGTCACCCCGGGCAAGCGCCACGACCACATGGTGTGCACGGGGTGTGGCCGGATCATCGAGTTCTACGACGCCGATCTCGACGAGCGGCAGCGCCAGGTGTGCCTCGAGTACCAGTTCCGGCCGACCTTCTACTCGCTGCAGATCCAAGGCCTCTGCGCCGATTGCCAGGCCACCGAGTAGGAGTCCCCGGGCCCTCTGAGCCGATCCCATTCCGTTTGTTAAGTATGCTTGACGCGCAGGTCGTCCACCTGTAGCATCCGAGGTGCGGCGGGCGTCCCCCGGGCCCGCTCCGACGACGATGAGCGAGCTCCCGCAACCCGCCTCGGTCGTCCCGCCGGTCCTTCTGGTGGGCAACCCGAACGTCGGCAAGAGCGTGATCTTCGGCGCTCTCACCCGCCGCTACGTGACCGTGTCCAACTATCCCGGCACCACCGTCGAGGTGACGCGCGGCGAAGGCCGGGCGATCCCCGGCCGGCCCGAGGTGGTCGACACGCCGGGGACCAACTCGCTCACGCCGCAGTCCGAGGACGAGCGGGTCACCCGCGACATCCTGCTCGCCGAGCCGGCGGCCGTCGTCCTCCAGGTCGGCGACACCAAGAACCTCCGCCGGGTGCTCTACCTGACGGCGCAGCTCGCCGAGATGGGGCGCCGTCAACTGCTCGTCCTCAACCTCCAGGACGAGGCGCGCGACCTCGGCGTCCGGGTCGAGAGCGCCGAGCTCGAGAGCCGGTTGGGCATCCCGGTGATCCCGGCGACGGCGATCCGCAACGCGGGGCTCGACGCCATCCCGCGCCGGCTCGGTGAGGCCGCGATCGCCCGCCTCCAGCCGTCGTATCCCGCGGTGGTCGAGCGGGCGGTGCTCGAGACCGCCGCCCTCCTGCCGGCGGAGCTGGGCGAGAGCCGGCGCGGCATCGCGCTCATGCTGCTCGCCGCCGACCGCACACTGGCCGACTGGGCCGCGGCCCGCTTGAGCGCGGCGGCGCGGGCCGACATCGACGCCCGCCGGGCGGCGGTGGACCGGGCGCTCGGCGTCTCGACCGCGACGGCGATCGCCCGCGCCCGCCACCGTGCCGTGGCCAGCCTGCTCCGCCAGGTCTTCCACGTCGATCGGGCCCAGCGGGGCTCGCTGCGCGACCGGCTCGGGGCGTGGTCGATGCACCCGGTGTGGGGCGTGCCGATCCTGCTCGCCGTGCTCTTCGTCGCCTACGAGTTCGTCGGGGTGTTCGGAGCCGGAGTGCTCGTCGGCCTCGTCGAGGACGGCCTGTTCGGCAAGGTGATCAACCCCGCGGTCGGCTCGCTGGTGACGCGGTTCGTACCGTGGGAGTGGGCCAAGGACCTCCTCGTCGGACCCTACGGCATCGTCACGATGGCCCTGACCTACGCCATCGCGATCGTGCTTCCGGTGGTCGGGACGTTCTTCGTCTTCTTCGGCGTGCTGGAGGACTCCGGCTACCTGCCGCGCCTCGCCGTCATGCTCAATCGCGGCTTCCGGGTGATGGGCCTCAACGGCAAGGCAGTCCTGCCGATGGTCCTCGGCCTCGGCTGCGACACCATGGCGACCCTGACGACGCGTATCCTGCCGACGAAGAAGGAGCGCGTGCTGGTGACGCTCCTGCTTGCGCTCGGCGTCCCGTGCTCGGCCCAACTCGGCGTCATCCTCGCGATGCTGGCCTCGATCGCCCCGCTCGGCACGGTGCTGTGGGTCGGGGTCGTGATGCTCGTCCTCTTCGGGGTGGGCTGGGCCGCGGCACGGCTGATCCCGGGCCGCGGGTCCGACTTCCTCCTCGAGGTGCCGCCGGTGCGGGTGCCGAGCCTGTTGAACATCGCCATCAAGACCGCGGCGCGCACCGAGTGGTACCTGAAGGAAGCCGTGCCGCTCTTCATTCTGGGAACCCTCCTGCTCTTCGTACTCGACCGGCTCGCGGTGCTGCCGGCCCTCGAGGCGGCCGCACGGCCGTTGGTGGTCGGCTTCCTCGGCCTGCCGGAGAAGGCGACGGACGCGTTCCTCATCGGCTTCCTGCGCCGGGACTACGGTGCCGCCGGCTTCTTCGTCCTCCGTCAGCAGGGGCTCCTCGACGGCGTCCAGGCGCTCGTCTCGCTGGTGGTGATCACCCTGTTCGTGCCGTGCATCGCGAACTTCTTCATGATGATCAAGGAGCGCGGCCTGGCGGCCAGCGTGGCGATGGCGGGCTTCATCGTCCCGTTCGCCTTCCTGGTCGGCGGGGTGCTCAACTTCGTGCTGCGGGCATTGGGGGTGACGCTGTGAGCGAGGCCTCCGACCGGGTGACCTGCCCGCTCTGCGGGGCGTGCTTTCCCGGGCGCGGCGCCTGCCCGTCCGGGTGCCCCCTGGCCGGCAACTGCAAGACGCTGTGCTGCCCGCACTGCGGTTACCAGTTCGTCGTGGAGTCGACCCTGGCGCGCTGGATCGGCAAGCTGCGCCGCGCGCCCCGGGAGGAGAGGACATGAACGAGACCGCGATCTTCAACGTCCGCTCGCCGGCCGCGGCGCGCGAGGAGGTCCTCGAGGAGCTGTGGACCTCGCACGAGGCCGGGCACGCCCTGTCGGTCCGCGAGCTGGCCCGGACCATCCACGCGGGGCCCGACGAGGGGTGGGGCGGGGTCGTCCAGGAGCTCGTGGACTCGGGCCTGGTCGAGGTTGCGGACGGCGAGCTCACGCTCACCGCGGCCGGCCAGCACCAGGCGCGCGAGATCGTCCGCCGCCACCGCCTCGCCGAGGTGCTCTTCCACCAGGTGCTCGACCTGCCGATGGCGGTCACCGAGAACGAGGCCTGCGGCGTCGAGCACGTCCTCACGGCGCAGGCCACCGATGCGGTGTGCTCGTTCCTCGGCCATCCCCCGGTCTGTCCCCATGGGCGACCGATCCCCAACGGCCCGTGCTGCTCGACGCTCACCAGGCGGGTCGCACCGCTGATCTGCCGCCTCGCCGACCTCGACCCCGGCGAGCGGGGCCGGGTCGTGCTGCTCGCCCCGCGCCACCGCGAGCGCCTGGAGCAGCTCACCGACCTCGGGGTGATGCCGGGCGCGGTGCTCACGCTGCGGCAGCGCAAGCCGTCGCTGGTCGTCGAGGTCGACCGCACGCTGCTCGCCCTCGAGGACGAGATCGCGCAGGGCATCTACGTGCGACCGCTGACGGAGTGGTGATGGCGGCGCGGGGCACCTCGCGGGGAAGGGTCGGTCAGCGCCAGGCGCCGCGAGAAGAACCGCTGTGGCGGGCGTTCGAGGCCAACGAGATCACCCACTCGGCCGCGCACTACCTGCTCGCCATCGCCGCCGCCCACAAGTCCGGCACGCCGCCGAGAGCGGCGGACATCGCGCGCCAGCTCGGCGTCAGCCGCGCCGCGGCGTCGCTCCAACTCCGCGCCCTGCAGGAGCACGGGCTGCTCGAGTTGGACGTCCAGCAACGGCTGCGGCTCTCTCGGGCCGGCGCCGACCTGGTCGGCCGGGTGGCCTCGAAGCGCGAGGTGGTGCGGGTGTTCCTTGACGAGATCCTCGGTGTCCGCGCCGCCACCGCCGAGCTCGACGCCTGCAAGGTCGAGCACCTGCTGTCCGAGGAGACCGGCGCGGCGCTGGTCCGGCTGATCCGCTTCCTGCGCTCGACGCATCCGGCGGCGCGGGCCTGCCTGACCGCGTTCCGCGAGACCGTGCAGCACTGCCCGACCGAGCACCGCTGCGAGTTGTGCGACGCCGTCTGCCTCCTCGCCGCCGGCGCGCCGACGGCCGGCTAGGCGACGAACCGGAGGCGGGCGAACCGCCGCTTGCCGACCTGCACGAGCGCCGACGTCCCGGCGGCGGCGGACAGCGTCGCCATCGGGTCGCGGACCGGCTCGCCGTCGACCTTGACGCCGCCCTGCTCGAGGAGGCGCCTCGCCTCTCCGTTCGACGCAGCCAACCCACTGGCCGTCAGCAGCTTGGCGAGGAGCTGCGGGGCCGCCGTGGCGGGGAGGGCGATCTCGTCGACCTCGTCCGGGGTCTCGCGGCGCTGGTGGACGCCGCGGAAGTGCGCCTCCGCGCCCTGGGCGGCGGCGTCGTCGTGGAAGTCGGCGGTCACGGTGCGGGCGAGGTCGAACTTCAGGTCCATCGGGTGCCGGGCGCCCTCCTCGACGTCCCGCTTCATCGCCGCGATCTCGGCCGGGGGGAGGTCGGTGAGCAACGTCCAGTAGCGCCACATCAGGGCGTCCGAGACCGACATCAGCTTGCCGAACATCTCCTCCGGCGGGTCCTCGACGGCGACGTAGTTGCCGAGCGACTTCGACATCTTCTCGACCCCGTCGAGCCCCTCGAGGAGCGGCAGGGTCATGACGATCTGCGCCGGCAGGCCGAGCTTTCCCATCAGGTCGCGGCCGACCAGGAGGTTGAAGAGCTGGTCGGTGCCGCCGAGCTCGACGTCGGCCTCGAGGGCGACCGAGTCGTAGGCCTGCGCGACCGGGTAGAGCAGCTCGTGGAGGGAAATCGGCTCGCCCGCCGCGAGACGCTTGGAGAAGTCGTCGCGCTCGAGGATCTGGGCCAGCGTGACCTTGGCGGTGAGCCGGATCCACTCCTCGGAGGAGAGCGCGCCCAGCCAGCGGGCGTTGAAGTCGATGACCGTCGCGTCGCGGTCGAGGAGCCGGAAGATCTGCCGCTTGTACGTCTCGGCGTTGGCCGCGACCTGCTCCCGTGTGAGCTGGGGGCGGGTCGACTTCTTGCCGGTCGGGTCGCCGATCATTCCGGTGAAGTCGCCGATGAGGAACACGACCCGGTGGCCGAGCTGCTGGAAGTGGCGCATCTTGCGGATGACCACGGTGTGGCCGAGGTGGAGGTCGGGCGCCGAAGGATCGAAGCCGACCTTGACGGTGAGCGGCCGGCCGGCCTTGGCGGCGGCGACCAGGCGCGCCTCGAGGTCCTCGGGCCGGACCACGTCGACACACCCCTTGAGCAACAGCTCCATCTGCTCCTTGATCGGGCGACTGGCGGTCGTCATGACCTCTCCTCGTGTCGTGCCGCCGGCTCAGGGCCGGCGAGGGGGGGATTTTCGCACACCGGCAGGCGGCGTCGCCGCAACCGGCTCGGGCCCGGTCGCGCGCCGGACCAGCGCGGCCCAGGGCGGCAGCCCGGCGAGGATGCGCGAGACGTCGGCGGCATCAACCGCCAGCAGCTCTTCCTGCCTCGGCAGGACGGGCAGGAAGGGCGTCGCAGCGGTTCGCGCGGCGGAGCGGGCGACGTCGCCGAACAGCATGGCGGCCAGGCGACGCCCGGCCTCGGCGGTGTCGGCGGGCGACACCGCCCCGCGGCGCGCGGTGAGCGCGGCAGAGGCCGAGGCGTCGAGCTCCGGCACGCTCGCGCCGCCCTCGGCGCCGACGACGAGGAACAACCGTCCGGGCAGCGCCAGCCAGGTGGCCGCCGCGACCTCCGCCACGCGGGAGGCGAGAACCTCCCCGGCGACGAGCCCCGGGACGGTCGCGGGCAGCTCGATGGCGGCCGCGAACCGGGGGGTGCCGGGCTGCCGCGTCCAACCGAGGGCTACCGGGCCCTCGAGGACGCTGGCGCGGACCCCGCCGGCCGGGAGCCCGGCGAAGAACTTGACCGCCGCCTCGTGGCCCTCCTCGATCTCCTCGGGGAGGACGAGGGCGACGGAGAGGGAGTCCGCCGACACCGCGTCGGCGAGACCGAACGAGCGGGCCAGCTCCTCGTCCGGCGTCGCGGGGGCGGTGGAGCCGGCGCCGGTGATCGCCTCGGCGAGGACCTCGAGGACCTCGTCGAGCTCCGCGGCCGGGACGACGACGGCGACGGTGGGGACGCCGACGATGCCGCTCGCCTCGACGGCCCACCCGCGGTCGGCCGCGGCCGCCGCGGCGGCCTCGACGGCGGTGCGTCCCTGGTGGGGCGTGACACCGCCGACCGCGACGGCGGCCACCGCGGTCTCGCCCGCCACCCAGCGCCAGCTCAGCACCACGCCGGTCTCCAGCGTCTGGCTGTCGGCAGCGACGCCGCGCCGCTCTTGCTCCACGAGGACGGCATAGCCGGGGTGGCCGGCCAGGACCAGGTTTGCGATGCCGCCGAGACTCGCCGCGTCGATGTGCGCGGCAAGCATCGCCCCCGCCGCGCGGCCGCCGCCGGCCAGCCGGACCGCGAGCTCACGCGCCGTCGACCGGCCGTCCAGCGCGACCGTCGCCAGTCCCCGCCGCGCGGCCGCCGCCGCGTTGTCGACCTCGGCCGGGGCCGGGGCGGCCACCGCCAGCTCGGCGAGCGCCGAGCGCAGGCGGCCGAGGGTCACCCGGGGGTGCTCGCTGCCCGCCTCGGCGCGCAGCACCAGGCGAGGGCCGGGCGACGACTCGAGGTCGGTCCGGATCGACGGGAACTGCCTCTCCAGCCGGCCGTGCAGCCAGCCCGCGAGGCCTGGAAGCAGCTCCGACCTGGGGTCGTCCGGTCCCGGGACGGCGAGCGAGAGCTCGACCCGCTCGGGCGTGCCACGGCGCAGCTCGACGCCGCCTTCCGCGAGCGGGCAGTCCGGTCGCGACAGCGGGTGGTGCGGCGTGCCGTCGAGACCCGCGAGCGCCGCCTGCAGCTCGCGGGCGGGCGTCGGTCCGACGAGGACGACGGCCGCGGCGCCGCCGCGGCTCAAGGCGCCGCCGGCCTCGACGACGAGGGAGGCGGTGAGCGCCGCCGGGACGGTGAGCACGGCCACCGTCCCACCCCGCCGGGGCGTGGCGACCAACGGGAAGGAGGCCAGCGTCGGCGGGAGCTCGACCTGGGTGGGGACGAAGACGGCGAGGTGCTCGACGTCGCCGCCGGAGACCTCGACGACGGCCACCGGCAGGCCGGACGCGGTCCGCCACTCGGTGACCGCCTGGGCGCCCGCCTCGACGGCAGCCGCGAGGAGCGCGACGAGACAGAGGATCCTGTGCAGCATGTCGCTATCATACCGGCATGGTCCCGAACCCGTTGTCCGGACGCGTCATCCTGCTGTCGTGGGCGGTCGCCCTGGCCGCCTGGCCGGTTGCCTGGCTGCTCATCGCCGTCGCGCAGGGGGTCGGGGTGCTCGCCGCCGGCGGCGGGTGGATCGGCGTGGCCGTGCCGTGGGGGGCACAGCCCTGGGGGCTGGTCAACGAGCCCGACATCGCGTTCGCCGCCCGCGGCGCGGCGCTGTGGTCGTACTGGCTGCCGCCCCTGGTACTGCCGCTGCTCCTCGCGCTCGGACTACCGCTGCTAGTGTCGACGCCAGGAAGCTGGCTCGGCGAGGTGGCGGTCGCCCAGTTCTCGCTCGCCAGCGCCGTCCTCGGCCTCGGCTGGGCCCCGCCGCTCGGCGTCGACGACGGGCCGATCGCCGGCCTGGTCCGTTTCTGGAAGGCGAAGCCCGACACGGTGCTGGCCGTGGCCGCGGTCGCCGCCGCGGTGGCCGTGCAGCCGGCGCTGCTGCGCCTCGTCGGCCACCTGTGGGCGGCGCCGGGGGGCCCGAAGCGGGTCCGCCGGATCCTCGCGGCACTCGCGCACGGCGCGGTCCCCGCGATCGGTTGGGCGGCCGCGGTGCTGCTGCTCGGTTGGGGACTGCCGCTGCGGTCCACGGCCACCGTCGCCATGGCAGTGATCGCTGGCGCGGTCGGCGCCGCGCTGTGGGTGCCGCACGCGCCGCTCCGGCCCGGCCGCGAGCTCTCGTGGCGCCGCCTCGTCGCGACCGGCCTGGCCGGGGTGGTGGTCGCGCTGGCGGCGGCGTGGGCGGGCGCCCCGGCGGACGGTCGCGCCAAGGCGCTCCTGTGGGGAACCGAGCGCACCACGTCGAACGTCCGTCCCGCCATGGCACGCATCCGACTGGTCGGGGGTTCAGGGTCGAAGGTCCAGACTCGACAACCACACGACGAGTAGGCGCCGTTTCCCCCTGGTCGGGTAGAAGAATCGCCCGGCTCCCGACCGTCTCTACGCGGCGCCGTGGCCGCGCAGGACCGCCGGGACGGTGCGGGCGAGGATCCTGACGTCGAGCCACAGCGACCAGTTGTCGATGTAGGCGAGGTCGAGCTCCATCCAGGTGGAGAAGTCGAGGTCGGAGCGGCCGGAGACCTGCCACAGGCAGGTGAGACCCGGCTTCATCGCGAGCCGCCGGCGCTGCCACGGCTCGTAGCGGGCGACCTCCTCGGGAATCGGCGGCCGCGGCCCGACCAGCGACATGTCGCCGCGCAGGACGTTCCACAGTTGCGGCAGCTCGTCCAGCGACGACCGGCGCAGGAGGCGGCCGACGGCGGTGACCCGCGGGTCGTCGGGGGCCTTGAACACCGGGCCGTCCATGACGTTCAGGTGCGCGACCTCGTTCTGGCGGCGCTCCGCCCCCTCGACCATGGTGCGGAGCTTGACCAGCTCGAAGCGACGGCCCCGCAGCCCGCAGCGCTGCTGGCGGAAGAACACCGGACCGGGCGACGACAGCTTGATGGCCACCGCCGCGACCGGCCAGGCCGGCAGCGCGAGGAGGAGCCCGGCGGCCGCCACCGTGACGTCGAGGATCCGCTTGGCGAACAGGGCCAGCGTGTCGGTCGGGGTGGTCGCGAAGGTGACCATCGGCACGCCGTCGAGCGACTCGACCTCGAGGTGCGGCTGGGTGTGCGGGAAGGGGCGGAGCGCGACGCGGACCCGCACCCCGAGCTCCTGGCAGCGCAGGATGACGTCCTCCAGCTCGCCGAGCTGGCGCAGCGGCACAGCGAGGACGACCTCGTCCACGACCTCCCGGGCGAGGAACTCGGGCAGCTCGGAGATCGCCGCCACCACCGGGTAGGCGCCGACCCGCGCGGCGCCGCAGCCATCCGCGTCGACCAGGCCGCGGACCGAGAAGCCCCAGGCGCGGTGGGCCTGGATCCGCTCGGCGATCCGCACCGCGTCGTCGCTGCAGCCGACGACGACGACGACGCGCTCCGGCGCCTCGAGGAGCTTGCGTCCCCAGCGCGTGCGGCGCTCGACGACGCGCGCCCCGGTCAGCGCGAGCGCGTTGATGCCGCCGAACAGCGCGAGGAACGGCCGGGAGACGAACTGGGTACGCAGGAGGTAGCCGGCCGCCGCGAGCAGGAGCACGCCGAGGAGGACCGCCCGCAGGACCCGGGTGATCTCCTTGGGGAGGACGAACACCTCGCCGGGGGCGGCGAGTCGCATGGCCGCCAGGATCACGCCCCACACCACCAGGACCACCGGCAGCAGCGGCAGGTAGTCGCCGAGCGGGTAGAGGCCGCTCGGGAAGACCGACGGGAGGATCGCCGGCAGCACGTGCGAGCGGAGCTGGTGGGCGGCGAGGAAGCTGGCCGCTGTGATCAGCTCGTCGAGGAGCAGCCGCCGGTAGGCGATCAGCCGGCTGGATTCCCGGAGCACAGCCCCTCCAACAGGCGCTCGTAGGCGCGCGCCACGTCGTCCCAGCGGTAGGCCTCGGCCACCCGGGCCCGCGCCGCGTCGCCGAGCTGCGCCAGCCGGGCCGGCGCGGCCAGGAAGTCCGCCAGCGCCCGCTGCAGCGAGCGGGTGCCGCCGAAGGTGAACGCCACGCCGGTGTCGCGCACCACCTCGCGGTTCGGCGGGTTGTCGAGGAAGAACACCAGGCGACCCGCCCCCATCGCCTCGACGAGGGCGGGGTGGGTGCCGCCGACCTCGGTGGCGTGGATGTAGGCGCGGGCGTTGAAGAGCAGCTCCCGGTAGCCCTCGCCGTACACCGGGCCGGCGAGCAGCACCCGGGGGTCCTTCTCCGCCAGGGCGCGGACGCGGCGGGTGAGCGCCGCCGCGTAGGGCGCGGAGCCGACCAGCACGAGCGGGGTGTCGCCCGGCACCTCACGGTAGGCGGAGACGACCCGGTCCGGGTTGTTCTCCGGCTCGAACCGCGAGACGTAGAGCAGGTACCCCTCGGGTCGCAGCGACAGGCGGCGCAACGCCGTCAGCGTGGTCGGGTGCGGCAGGTCGCCGCCGTACGGGATCATCGTCGAGTCGCGGCGCCAGGTCCGCCGGTAGTAGCGGGCGATCACGTCGGCATCGGTGACGACCGCGTCGGCCCAGCGCGCCGACAGGCGCTCGCACAGCAGGTAGTAGGCCCGCCCGAGCATGCCCCACTTGCGGCGCTTGCGCTCGAGGCCGTCGACGTTGAGGGCGACCTTCAGGCCGCGGGCGTGGAGCAGCGGGATGAGCGGGGCGTTGGCGGCGTTGCACAGGAGCACCGCGTCGGTGTCGGCGCGGCGGACGTCGAGGCAGGAGAGCAGGGTGTGGGTCAGGGTCTCGAACGCCTTGGCGCGCAGCGCCGGCAGGACCCGCACCCTGGCCCCGCGGTGGGACGTCAATCCGGGCACGGCAACGTGGCTCCGGGTGTAGACGGTGACGTCGTGGCCGGCGTCGGCCAGGCGCGCCGACAGCTCCTCGGCGAACGTCTCGAACCCGCCGTAGCGGGCGGGGATGCCGCGGGTGCCGAGGATCGCGAGCCTCACGGCTCCTCCAGCGGTCGGACCTGCCCCCAGGGCATGAACCACGAGGCCACGTCCCATCCTGACACGGTCGCGCGGCCGGCATTGCCGCGGCCGCGCCGGCGCTGCCGGGCGCGCAGCGCGAACGCCTCGGTCAGCCCCGGCCGCGACGAGCGTTCCGTGGTCAGACACGCCCCGGCGACGAGGAGGTCGCGCACGACCCACTCGGGCAGGCAGGCGAGCCGCCAGCGCCAGTCGGCGTTCGACCAGCGGAGCAGGAAGCGGTTGCGCACCGAATGGCGGTTGACCTCCGGCGTGCCGCGCCGCCTCTCCTCGGGTTTGAGGCCGCGGAGGTGGGCGGCACGGCCGTCCGGCCAGTACAGGCAGCGCCAGCCGCGGCGCTGCAGGCGCCAGGCGAGGTCGGCGTCCTCGCGGTAGGCGAAGAACGCCTCGTCGAACACCTCGCCGCCCGCGTACGCGACGTCGTCGAGCGCCTCGCGGCGGTACAGCGCGCACGCCCCGGTGGCGCCGAACACCCAGGCCGGGACGATCCAGTCGGGCCGGACGGGGAGGCCAGCCCCGCGGTCCTGATGGCGTCCGGAGCGGCTCACGACCATGCCGGCGGAGTCGACCGTGGCGGTTGCCGCCAGCTCGTCGCCGGCGGCGCGCAGGAGCAGTCCGGCGGCGGTGCCGACCCGGCGCCGGCCGGCGGCGGCGGGCAGCAGCCGCTCGAGGTAGGTCGGCTCGAGGCGGCAGTCGGGGTTGAGCGACAGCACCCACGGGGCGTCGGTGCGGCGGATCCCCTCGTTGGCTGCCGCCGCGAAGCCGCGGTTGTCCGGGAAGTCCACGATCTCGAGGCCGAGCCGGTCGCGAAACGCCGTCGCGACGGTGTCGCCGGCGGCGGCGTTGCGCACCACCACGACGCGGCGGGGCGGCCTCGTCTGGGCCGCCACGCCGGCGAGGGTGGCGGCGAGCGTCCGCTCGTGGCGGTAGCTCACGACGACGACGTCGACGTCGCTCACGGCGCCACCACCAGGCGGTCGAGCACCGCGGTGCCCCCGGCCGGGGCGGCGAGCCGCAGCCGCAGCCGGTGGCGGCCGTCGCCGGGGGGGGCGGGCAACGTCAGGCTCCGCCCGGAGCCGGCCACCGGCACGGCCACCGCCGGCCGGTCGTCCCACGACACCTCCAGCGTCGCGCCGCGGATTGCCGCGCCGTCGAGCCACCCCTCGAGCCGGGGCACGGCGCCCGCCGGCAGGCGCAGCGGCACCTCGACGGCGTCGCCGCCGGCCAGGCGCCAGCCGTTCGGCCGCCGGAACCGCGAGAACGTGCCCTCGGGCGGCTCGAGGACGCCGCCGAGCCTGGACACCTGCGGGTCCTCGACCTCGACGACGCGGTCGGTCCGGCCGTGCAGGGCGACGAGGAGCGCGGCGGACGCAAGGAGCCAGACCGCTACGGCCTGGCGCGCCCCGCCCCGGGCCAGGACGGGCCAGCGCCGGGCGGCGACCACCAGGGCGGCCACGACGGCGACCAGCACGAGCGGCACCGCCACGGTGGCCGGCGACGGCCGCAGGAACGACGGGAAGAGGTGCCTGGCATCGGCCTGGAAGCGGCGCGCCAGGACGTCGGCGAGCCACCACCCGCCGTCCCCGAGGTTGACGAGGAGGTGCGGGCGGGTCGCGGCGACCAACGACACCAGCAGGGCGGGCGGCGCCAGCAGCCAGGCCAGCCGCCGCCGGGGATGCGGGGCCGCGAAGGCCATTGCCGCGGCCAGCGCGAACCACGGCCACAGCGGCACGAGGTAGCGGAACGGCGGCGAGTCGCCGGCGCGCCACTCGGGGTTGGCGAGCAGCGGCACGACGGTCGCCACGGCACCGAGGAGGAGCGCACGCTCGCCCGGCCCGCCCCGACGCCACAGGGCGGCGGTGCCGCCGGCGATGCCGAGGACGAGCAACGGCGCGGCGAACGTCATCCCCGCCGCGGCGTCGAAGAGCAGCCCGCCGGCCGAGATCACCGCCTGGTGGAGGTCGTGGGGAACGAGCGCGACGAAGCGACGCCGGCCGAGCGGGTCGAGCGGGTCGGAGACCACGAGGCTGGCGGCCGCCCACGCCAGGCCGGCCGTGACGACGCCGGCCACGAGCGCGAGCGCGCGGCGCCGGCGGGGCAGTCGGACCCACCAGGCGGCGGCGGCGACTGGGATGGTCACGAGGGCCAGGCGGGTCTTGAGCAGCGTGGCGACGACCGCCGCCAGCGAGGCGGCCAGCGGGCGCGGCCGGCTGGCGGTCCCCCAGGCGAGCGCCGCCATCGCCAGCAGGGCGCCGGGGACCTCGACCCAGAGCTGCGAGGAGAACGTCAGCAGGGGGTAGGAGAGCAGCAGGGCCGCGCTCACCGCCGCGGTGGCGCGCCCGCCGACGCCGAGCCCGGCCATGCGTCGTGCGGCCAGCGCGAGGAGCGTCGCCCCGGCCAGGGCGAGCAGGCCGGCGGCGCCCGGTCGCCCGGCCAGAGCGTAGGCGGGGGCGAGGAGGACGGCCAGGGCCGGCGAGTGGACGAAGGTGCCCTCCCACCGACGGTAGATCGACTGGGCCGGGATGCGGGCGAGGTCGTAGTTGTTCGACACCTCGAGGTCGCGGTCGCCGACCAGCGAGTCGAGGAGGAGGATGTGGTACGGCTCGTCGCCGAGCGGGGGCGTGATCACCGGGGTGGCGACCGCGAGGGGGACGAGCAGGGCCGCGGCGGCCGCGAACGTGCGCCCGCGCGCCAGCCAATTCCGGGCGGCGGGCGCCCAGGCGAGGAGGAGTGCGGCGAGGAGCAGGTCGACGCCGTACCGCTCGCCGAGCAGGCGGAGCGGCTCGACGGCGGTCCGGGCCGCCAGCGAGGCGACGGCGAGGGGAAGCCAGGGCAGCCAGCCGAGCGGCGAGCGCCACGACCCGGCGGACACCTGCAGGATCGCCACGGCGACGGCGGCGCCGAGCAGCAGGGTGAACAGCCGTCCCCGGGCCGGGCCGGCGGCCCCGGTCGGGCCGGCGGTCACCGTCAGCGCGACCTCCAGCGGCATCGCGGCCGCCCGCACGACGGTCGGGACGGCGCCCGCCGGGACCGCGACCTCCAGGCGACCGCTCGCGGTCCACAGCGCATCCCGGCCCGGCGCGCCGGTGCGCCACACCACCCCTGGCGGCAGGCCGTGCGCCGCGACCCCGGAGACATCCTCCCGCGCCCGCGCCCACTCCACCGTCTCGACGCCGGCCCGGAGCGGGTGGCGTTCCTCCCCGACGACCACCTCGGCGACCACGGTGCCC
>JACQZW010000058.1 GCA_016213675.1 Acidobacteriota bacterium
AGGGTGTGGAGCACGGCGAGGAGCTTCTTCACGTCGTCGAAGTGCAGGCCCGTGGTCGGCTCGTCGAGGATGTAGAGGGTCGCGCCGGTGGCGCGCCGGGCCAGCTCGCGGGACAGCTTGATGCGCTGCGCCTCGCCGCCGGAGAGCGTCGTCGCGGGCTGGCCGAGCTTGACGTAGCCGAGGCCGACGGCGATCACGGTGTCGAGGACGCGGGTGATCTTCGGGTGGGCGGCGAACAGGTCGCGCGCCTGCTCGACGGTGAGGTCGAGCACCTCGGCGATGTTCAGCCCCTTGTAGCGCACCTCGAGCGTCTCGCGGCCGTAGCGCTCGCCCTTGCACACCTCGCACGTCACGTAGACGTCGGGCAGGAAGTGCATTTCGATCTTCATCTGCCCGTCCCCCGCGCACGCCTCGCAGCGTCCGCCCTTGACGTTGAACGAGAAGCGCCCTGGCAGGTAGCCGCGCGCCCGCGCCTCCGGCGTCATCGCGAACAGCTCGCGGATCGGGTCGAACATCTTCGTGTAGGTCGCGGGGTTCGACCGCGGGGTGCGGCCGATGGGGGACTGGTCGATGTCGACGACCTTGTCGAGGTAGGCGACGCCGTCGAGGCGATCGTGGGCGCCTGGCTTGTCCAGCCCGTGGTACAGCGTGCGGGCGCAACCCTTGTAGAGGATCTCGTTGACGAGCGTCGACTTGCCCGAGCCGGACACGCCGGTCACGGCGACGAACGCGCCGAGAGGAAAGGCGACGTCGATCCCTTTCAGGTTGTTCTCGCGGGCGCCGCGGACGACGAGCGTGCGGCCCGAGCCCGTCCGGCGCGCGGCCGGCACCGGGATGACCAGCTCGCCGGCCAGGTAGCGGCCGGTGAGCGAGCGCGGGAACCCCTGGATCACTCCCGGCGCGCCCTCGGCGACGACCTCGCCGCCGTGGACCCCGGCGCCGGGGCCGAGGTCGACGATCCAGTCCGCCTCGCGCATGGTCTCCTCGTCGTGCTCGACGACGAGCACGGTGTTGCCGAGATCGCGCATCCCCTTCAGGGTCTCGAGCAGCTTGCGGTTGTCCCGCTGGTGCAGGCCGATCGACGGCTCGTCGAGGACGTAGAGCACGCCCATGAGCTTGGAGCCGATCTGCGTCGCCAGGCGGATGCGCTGCGCCTCGCCGCCGGACAGCGTCCCCGAGGTGCGGTCGAGGGAGAGGTAGTCGAGCCCCACCGAGGCCATGAAGCCGAGGCGGTCGGCGATCTCCTTCAAGATCTTGGCGGCGATGGCGTGCTCGCGCTCGGTGAGGGCGAGGGCGAGGGCGCGGAAGGCGACAACGGCGTCCTTGACCGCCAACTGCACGACGTCGTGGATCGTGCGGCCGGCGACGCGGACCGCCAGCGCCTCCTTGCGCAGGCGCTTGCCGGCGCAGGTGTGGCACGGGCGCATCGACATGAAGCGCTCGATCTCCCCCCGCATGTCCATCGACTGCGTCTCGCGGTGGCGGCGCTCGAGGTTGCGCACCAGCCCCTCGAAGCGGCCGCGGTACTCCCAGCGCGAGCGCTTGCCGATGAAGGCGAAGTCCATCTCCTCCTCGGTGCCGAAGAGGATGGCCTGGCGCACGGTCTCGGGGAGCTGGCGCCACGGCTTGTGGAGCGAGAACTTCATCGCCTCGGCGAGGACGAGGAGTTGCCGCCAGCGGAACGACCGGCCGGTCTCCTGGACGCCGACCAGCGCGCCGGCAGCGATCGAGCGGTCGGGGTCGGCGACGAGCTTGTCGGGGTCGACCTCCTGGACGACGCCGAGGCCGGTGCACTCGGGGCAGGCGCCCTGCGGCGAGTTGAAGGAGAACAGCCGGGGCGAGAGCTCGGTGAGGGCGAAGCCGCAGCTCGGGCAGGAGTGGCGCGAGGAGAGGACGAACTCCTCGCCGCCGGTCGGCGCGATGCGGACCACACCCTCGCCGACCTTGAGCGCGGTCTCCAGCGAGTCGACGAGGCGGTTGCCGAGGTCGTCGCGGACCTCGAGGCGGTCGATGACGACCTCGATGGTGTGCTTCTTCTTCTTGTCGAGGTCGGGCGGCGCCGCCGCGTCGACCAGCTCGCCGTTGACCCGGGCGCGGACGAACCCCTCGCGCACCATCTGCTCGAACAGCTTGCGGTGCTCGCCTTTCTTGTTGGCGGCGAGCGGCGCGAGGAGCAGGAAGCGGGTGCCGGCGCCGAGGGCCATCATCCGGTCGACCATCTGCTGGGTGGTCTGGCCCTGGATCGGGATGTCGCAGTCCGGGCAGAACGCCTGGCCGATCGAGGCGTAGAGCAGGCGCAGGTAGTCGTAGATCTCGGTGACCGTGGCGACCGTCGAGCGGGGGTTCTTGGAGGTCGTCTTCTGCTCGATGGAGATCGCCGGCGACAGCCCCTCGATGAGGTCGACGTCCGGCTTGTCCATCTGCTCGAGGAACTGCCGTGCGTAGGCCGACAGCGACTCGACGTAGCGGCGCTGGCCCTCGGCGAACAGGGTGTCGAAGGCGAGCGTCGACTTGCCCGAGCCCGACACCCCGGTGACCACCACGAGCCGGTTGCGCGGGATGTCGAGGTCGATGTTCTTCAGGTTGTGCTCGCGGGCCCCGCGAATCGCGATCTTGTCACGCATCGTGGTCGTCAACTCCGGCCCCGCCGCGCCTCTTCCCGGCGGCGGGGAACCGACCATTGTAGGCGCCGGGCGCCCCGCCGCTCAAGGGCGGGAGGAGAAGGGGAGAGGGACGAGGGACGTGGGGAGAGGGAGGAGATCTCCGACTGCCAAGAGGTAGGCGCGCCGCAGGGATGCAGGAAGCGGCGAGGGTGAAGCGAGAGGGACGAACCGTGCTGCGGTGCTTCGGGTGGGCGGGGGACTCTGCCCCCTCCCCTCTCCTGGCTATTCCCGATTTCCCACCGTGACGAGGTCGCGACCTGCCTGCGTGCTTGCGTCGATCAGGACGTCGGCCCGGGCGGTGAGCTCCTCGACGGTGTCGCGGGGGACGGCGAGCGTCCCGCCGACGCCGCGGCTGCGAGCGCCCGCAGCACGTTCCCGCCGAGGATGCCGTCGACCGCCGCCTGGGAGCACCCGCGCTCGCGAAGGCGGCGGGCGATCAGGGCGAAGGCGTCGTCGCGGTTGAGCGACGCAGGCACGTACCTGCCCCCCGCCTGGAGGTCGGTGCCGATGCCGACGCGGTCTTCCCCGAGGCGCTGGACCAGCGCCTCGATGTGCCCCACCAGCCGTCCGAGCGCCTCGTCGTCGGGAGCGCCGCTGAGCAGGTCGGAGCGGTTGAACGACACCCACACCGAGCCGCCGCTTCGGGCGAGGGCGGCCACCACCTCGTCGGGGAGGTTGAACCGCACTGGCGTGACCGCCTGCACGAGCGAGTGCGAGGCCACCACCGGGGCGCGGGACCGGGCGATCACCGCGAGCTTCTGCGCGTGCGAGAGGTGGGTGACGTCGATCAGCACTCCGGCCTCGTTCATGGCGGCGACGACCTGCGTGCCGAAGGGTGTGAGGGTGGCGGACAGGTCGCCGCGGCCGAAGAGCCCGTCGCCGTCCTTCTCGCTCAGGCCGATGACCCGCACCCCGAGGTCCCGGTAGCGGCGCACGCTCGACGGGTCGCCGCCGAAGACGCCGTCGGGCCACTCGATCGAGAAGAGGAGCTGGAGGCGACCCGCCGGGACGCCGGCGAGCAGCGCCGCCGGGTCGTCCGCGAGGGAGAACCCGGCGGCGTTCGCCGACATCCCCCGCAGCAACGCGAGCTCCTCGCGGACGCGGGCCTCCACGTCTGCGGGCCGCTGCCGGTCGACCGGGAGCCCGACGATGACCACGCCGAGCCCGCGGGCCTGGAGCCCGGCGACCTTCGAGGTGTCGATGGCGCCGCCGTCGGCGGACAGCGCCTCGTGGTTGTGGCCGTCCGCGACCGGAGGGATGGTCTCGCCCCCCTTGGGCGGCGCCGGGCCGCGTGGCGGCAAAGGTCCGAGCGCGGCGACGCGCCAGGGCGTGCTCCGGGCCGGTGACCGGACGTCGCGGTCGGCGACCTTCGCCCGATCGGCGGCCCGCACGGCATCGCGGACCTCGCCGACCCCGATCGATCCCGCCGCGACCAGCACCACGATCGTCGCCGCCACCGTGAGCTTCACCCTCGGCATCGCGCGCCCTCCGTCGGGGTCGTCACGCCCTTATCGCAGGCCACTGAGTTGTATACACGGTGCCCGAGGAGAAGTTGCGGGAGCTGTGAACGAGCCCAGTCGACCGCGTCGCACGTCGGCGAGCGACGACCGCCGGGCTCGCGCCCACCCGTCTCCGGGCGGTTGGAGGCCGATCCTTGCAGGCTGGGTGGTGCGCCACTGAACGGAGCGGGTGCCGCCGGCAGCGGAGTTCCCGGTTGGGTGGGGGACTGTTCCCTGTACCGCGTCCCCCGTCAGTCGCGGTTTCCGACGGTGACGCGGTTGCGGCCGGCCTGCTTGCTCTCGTACATCAGGGCGTCGGCGCGGGCGACGAGCTCCTGGACCGTGTCGCGAGGGTCGGCGAGCGTCGCGCCGATGGACACCGTGACCCGCGTGTGAGTCCCGTCGATCGGCAGGCGCGACGAGCCGACGAGGGTGAGGAAGCGCTCGGCGATCGCGTCGAGCTTGCGGTCGCCGACGTTGACGAGGACGGCGACGAACTCCTCGCCGCCCCAGCGCCCGACGAGGTCGAACGAACGCGCCGCGGCCTTCAGGGTGTTGGCCACGATGGAGAGCGCCTGGTCGCCGACCGGGTGGCCGTGGCGGTCGTTGATCTCCTTGAAGTGGTCGACATCGATGAACAACACGCCGAACGACCAACCGTAGCGGACCAGCTCCTCGAGACGCGCGCGCAGGGTGATCTCGGTGAACGTCCGGTTGGCGAGACCGGTAAGCGGATCGAGGAAGGCGATCTTCTCCAGGTCGTGGGCGCGCTGCAGCGCGGCCATCTTCGGCGAGTTGTCGGAGAACACCTCGAGGGCGCCGATCACGGTGCCGACCTGGTCGCGAATCGGCGCGGCCCGGACCAGCACCGGCACGCGGTGCCCCTGCTTGTGATGCAGGAACACCTCGATCTCGCGGGGCTCGCCGTCCTCGATGGTGGCGGCCAGCGGGCAACCGGCGTGGCACAGGCGCGTGCCGGCGCCGTCGATGTGCATGAGCAGCTCGTCGAAGCACTTGCTCCCGACGGTTTCCTCCGCCGTGAAGCCGCTGATCCGCTCGGCGCCGCGGTTCCAGTAGGTGATCGTCCGCTCGCGGTCGACGAAGTAGACGCCGTCGGCGAAGTTGTCGATGAGCGACTTGTACAGCTCGGACTCGAAGGGCACCTCGCACCCCCTGGGCCGGATTCGGCGACAACCAGGTATGTTAGCCGCCGAGCCGGCCGCCGTCCTCGGGGGAGACTACTCTCCGTAGTGGGCGACGGTACGGGCCGTCGACCGGGCGGCACGGGCGGATCACTCGACGGGGGGAGGCCCGGCAAGAGCCCACAGACGAGGCCTGAGCCGGCTCGGGACGTAGACCCACGGCTCGCGTCCATCCAGCGTCGTCGCCGCCGAGAACGCCGTGACCTCGCCGATCGTCACGAAGTCGCGAGGCGCCGACGAGCCCGGACCGGGCTCGAGATCGGCGACGAGACGGGCGCCCAAAGACCCCGGCACGCTCTCCCACAGCTCCTGGCCGGACTCAGGCGTGCCCGCCGCGAACAGGAGCCTGCCGTGAGCGAGGTGCAGCGAGGTCGGAGAGGAGTCGCCCGGCCCCGGGTCGATGTCCGCGACGAGGCCGGTGCCCGCGGCCGACCCGTCGCTCGACCACAGCTCGAAGCCGTGGGTACCGTCGTCGGCCCGGAAGAACAGGCGATCGCCGACCGGCAGGCCGCCTCCTGGCCGGGACCCGGCCACGCCGGGGTTGACGTCGCCGACCAGCACGGTGCCGGCCTCGGTCCCGTCGCTGCGCCACAGCTCGATCCCGTGGACCCCGTCGTCGGCGGCGAAGACCAGCGTGCCGCCGAGATCGACCAGCCAGTCGGGCGCCGACGAAGCGGATCCCGGCGAGACGTCCTTGACCAGCGCCGTGCCGGCCGGAGTCCCGTCGGAGCTCCACAGCTCCTCGCCGTGCTCGGCGTCGGTGAGGGCGAAGTAGAGGGTCGTGCCGGCCGGTGTGGACCGACGCGGGTTGGGGTCCACCGAGTGGTCCGGCGCGCTGAGGTCCTTGACCATCCGTGTCCCGGCCGTGGTCCCGTCGGTCTCCCACAGCTCGGCGGTGCACGGGCAGGGCAGGCTCGACTCGACGATCCAGAAGGCGACGTGGTGGCCGAGCCGTGACAGCCCCCGGATCTCGCGGCCGTTGGTCGCGAGCAGCTCGAACGTGCCGCCGGCGGTGCCGTCGCTGCGCCACAGCCGGTCGCGCGACACGACGTAGACGACGAGCCCCCCGGCGGCGGTGAGCTGCTCCTGAGGGTGGAGCTCGAGCTGGCCCGCGCCGGTGATCTGCCGTGGGGCACCGTCGGGCGCGTCCAGGCACCACAGCCCGAACTCCCGCACCGGCAGGACCGCAGAGGTCGTGCCGGCCGTGAAGAAGAGCCGAGTCCCGGCAACGGTCAGCCCGGCGGGCGACGAGCCGGCCTCGCCCGGCTCGATGTCGGCGGCCAGTCGCGTCGTGCCCGCCGTTCCCTCGGTGCGCCATAGCTCCTCACCCGTGATGGGCTCGGCGGCGGCGAAGAACAACGTACCGCCGAACTCGACCGCCCCGTGCGGGCCGGAGCCGCTCGCCGTCGGACCGAAGCGCTTAACCGGTTCGGCGCCGTCGCTGCCCGGCCGGCACGCCCACAGCTCGTTGCGGTAGTCGTCGCCGACCAGTGCGAGGAACAACAGCGCATCGCCGGCCGCGTCGAGCCTCGGCCCCATCCAGAGCAGGAACGGCGGCAGCCCGGGTCGGGGCGTCACCCGGCGCGTGCCCGCGTTCGTGCCGTCGGTCTGCCACAGCTCGACGCCGTTGGCGACGAAGAACAGCGTCGCCCCGACCGGTGTGAGCTCCACCGGCGACGCCGCACCCAGGGGTTGCACGTCCGCGACCATCACGGTGCCGGCCTCGGTCCCGTCGCTCGACCACAGCTCCCGGCCGTGGACCCCGTCGTCGCCGCTGAAGTAGAGCCGCTCGCCGCAGGCCGTCAGGAACGCCGGCGGGGCCGAGCCGTGCGGCACGCCCGCCAGGCGTTTGACGAACGTGGTCCCCGCCTCGGTGCCGTCGCTGCGCCACAGGCCGACCGTCTCGTCCGCGGCGTTCCCGCCGGCGAAGAACAGCCGGTCGCCGGCGACGGTGAGGTACTCGTTGAAAGGCGAGGGTGAACCGGCGATGCTCTTGACCACCACGGTCCCGGCCTCGGTCCCGTCGGAACGCCAGAGCAACGTGCCGCGGTCCCGGTGGTAGGAGACGAAGTACAGGGTGCCGTCGAGCGCCACGAGCTGCCCGGGCGGGAAGTTGCTGAGGTTCTCGTCGTGGGTGCTGACGACCTTGACCGGCGCCGTGCCCCCGGCCGACCCGTCGGTCGTCCACAGGGTGAAGTCGCCGGACTGGTCGGAGGTCACCATGAAGAAGAGCCGGCCGTTGCAGGCGGTCAGGCCGAACACCCACGCTCCCGGCGAGCCGCCCACGGCGAAGTCGTGGATGACGGCGGTGCCCGCCCGCGTGCCGTCCGACGTCCACAGCTCCACCGTACGCTCCGCGAGGCTCGTGACTACGAAGAACACCCGAGCCCCGACCCGCGTCAGCTCGCGAGGTGCGCCGCCTTCCGGTCCCGTCACCGTGTCGGCGAGCAGGTGCGTCCCGCCCGGGGTGCCGTCGCTGCGCCACAGCTCGCCGCCGTGGAGTGAGTCGGCCGCGCCGAAGAGCACCGCGTCCCCGAGGGCGACGAAGCCGCCCGGCAGCGAGTGGCCCGGACCGGGCTCGATGTCGCGCACGAGGCGGGTACCCGCGGCGGTGCCGTCGGTCGTCCACAGCTCGACGCCATTGACCGGGTCCATGGCGCTCATGAAGAGCCGGTCGCCGACGCTGGCGGCGTCGGAGATCCCGGTGGCCGCGCCGTCCCACCTCGTCGGGTCGATGTCCGCGAGCCGGTGGACCTGCGCGCGGGCCGGCGTGGTCGTCCCGGCGATCCAGAACGCGGCCACGAGTGCGCAGCGACGCAGTGCAACCCTGCCTTGTCTCAGCATGCGGGCTTGTAGCACGACCCGGCTCGACCGGGCAACCTCGCGACTCGAGGAGGCCCGCGTCGGACGAGGCCCTGGCCGGGACCGCCTACTCGCCGAAGCGGGCGATGACCCGGCGGATCGCCCGGTCGCACACCGCGCAGAACGGCTTGTCGCCCTTGGTGAACATGATGCAGTCGAGCTGCGAGCGGTACAGCCCCTCGGCGGCGTAGCCGGCGCCCTCGAATGCGCCGACCTTGCCGACGAACGCGCTCTTCGCGAGGAACGCGTCCATCTTGTCGGCGTGCGCCTTGGACAACCGCTCCGACTCGGCCTTGAGCTTTTCGACCTCGGCGGCCGACATGCCCTCCCGCATCGCCTTGGCGATCGCGTCGTTGACCGCGCCGCGGATCTTCTGGTAGGCGTTGTCCATCTCGTCGAACGCCCGCTTCTCCCACGGCGTCGGGACCGCGGTCCCGGCGGTCACGAGGTCCTTCCACTTGAGGTTCTTCGGGTCGAGGAGGGCGGTGATGTTCTCCTCGGTCGGCTCGATACCCTTGGGGTAGAACTCGTTGTACGCCACCGAAGAGGTGTAGTACTCGTCGGCGAGGCCGGCGAAGGCGTGGCCGAACTCGTGGATGAAGATGTACGACGCCCACTGGTTGCCGGTGGTGAAGGTGCAGAACAGGTTGTAGATTCCGCCGCCGCCGTAGCGCGGCGAGTTGACCATGATGTAGACCGCGTCGTACGGGACGTGGGCGGCGATGTCGCGCATCGCCCGGTTGTCCTCGGTGAGCATGTAGCGCTCGGAGCCGAGCGCGTCGAAGCTCGCGCCGAGGGCGGTATTGCGCCACACGCCGCGGGAGGGCTCGTCGCATCCCGACTCTTCGGAGGGTGAGAGCACGCCGCGGACGTTGAAGCTCGCCTTCGCCGACTTGAACGGCTCGACGGTGAAGAGCATCTCGGTGAAGCGCGCGAGGTCGGTGCGGAAGGTGCCCTCCTCGGCGGCGGTGTAGCCCTCGCCGAGGATGACGACGTCGACCTTGCCGTGCGGGTCGCCGCTGACGAGCGACTCGACGACGACGGCCCCCCTCGAAAGCGGCTGGCGGTTCACCGTGAACGCGTCGGGGTCGATCTCGGTCGAGAAGAACGGCTTGAGCGTACGGTCGCGCTGGCGGCGCTCGAGGACGAAGCGGACCTTCGCCTTCGGGTACGGCGCGAGGATGCTCTCGTGGTAGGCGCGGCGCACGCCCTCTCCCGCCTCGGCGGTGGTGGTGTACTCGCCGAAGTACGAGTCGAACGAGCGCGAGAAGAGCAGCGCGCCGCCGGCGGCGTCGAACAGCCGGGCGCAGTAGTTGCCGGTCGGGCAGCCGTCGACGAGGTGGACCCGGCTGCCGGCCCAGATCCCCTGGCGGTAGACCTGGTCGAGGGTGGCGATCTCCTCCTTGGCGTTGCCGGTGTGGAGGTAGTCGATGCGCAGCGTCGCGTCGACGAAGTACGTGTCGAAGCCGGAGAGATCGGCGGCCAGGGCGGGGACGGCGAGGAGCAGGACCAGGGTGGCGATGACCGAGCGGCGCATGACGTCCTCCCGCCGCGCATGGTAGCTGAAAGAGCGTGGCCCGTGACTCGGGACCCGTGACTCGGGATCTGGGACCCGGGACTCGGGGCCCGGGACTCGGGACTCACGAATTCAGGGCGGTCAATGCCTCCTCGACGGCGCAGCGCAGGAGCGGCACCTTGTACGCGTTGTCGGCCAGCGGCTCGGCGCCCGCCACCGCGGCGTCGGCGGCCCTCGCGATCGTCGCTCCGTCGAGGCGGTGGCCGATGAGCGCCTGCTCCGCCGCCGGCACCCGCCACGGGATCGGCGCGGCGCCGGAGAGCACGACGCGGGCGTGCTTCACCCGTCCCCCCTCGATTCCGAGGCTGACCGCCGCGCCGGCCAGGGCGAAGTCCCACGCACCGCGCGCGCGCACCTTGCGATACGTCGAACGTGCCCCCGCCGGCGGCGCCGGGACGACGACCTCGGTGAGCACCTCACCGGGCTCGAGGACGGTCTCCCGTGTGAAGTCGGCGGACGGCGGGACGAAGAACTTCTCGAGTGGGACGACGCGGCTGCCGCCCGCGCCGGCGAGGCGGACGAGGGCGTCGAGGGCGACGAGCGCAGGGGCGGTGTCCGAGGGGTGGACGATGAAGCACGTCTCGCCGCCGAACACGCAGTGGTAGCGGTTCTCGCCGTCGACGGCGAAGCACTTTCCGCCGCCCTTGCGCGCGCAGTGGAAGTCGCCGCGGAAGTACCAGCAGCGTGGCCGCTGGCACAGGTTGCCGCCGAGCGTCCCCTGGTTGCGGAGTTGCGGGCTGGCGACGGCGGCGGCCGCCTCCGCCAGGGCGCGGTAGCGCGCGGCGATGTCCGGATGTCCGGCGACCGTGGCGACCGTGGTCATCGCGCCGAGGCGGAGGCCGCCCTCGGCGGTCGGCGTGACACCGACGAGCTCGGGAAGCCCGGCGAGCGAGACGAGCGTGTCGGCCGGGAAGACGCGGTCACGCAGGCAGCCGAGCAGGTCGGTCCCGCCGGCGTGGGCCCGCGTCCCGGGGGCAGCGAGCGCGGCGACGGCGGCCTTCAGCGTGGTGGGCCGGACGTAGGCGAAACTCGGCAGCATGGCTCACCCCTTCCTTTCCTGCGCCGCGAGCAGGGCGACGAGGCGGGCCGGGGTGACCGGCGCCTCGAGCGGGCGCACGCCGACGGCGTCGTGGATCGCGTTGGCGATCGCCGTCGCCGCCGGGATGTGCGCCGGTTCGCCCAGCCCCTTGGCGCCCACCGTGTTGCACTCGGTGTCGTGCGGGTCGATCGGCAGGCACTCGGCCTCGGCGGGGCTGTCGAGCATCGTCGGGACCTTGTAGTCGTGCCAGTTGGCGTTGACCATCTTGCCGGTCGCCCGGTCGAGCACCCGCTCCTCGGTGAGGGCGAACCCCAGCCCCTGGACGACGCCCCCGAAGACCTGGTTGTTGAAGGTGAGGCGGTTCATGACCCGTCCCGAGTCCTGCGCGGCGAGGACGCGCAGCACCCGCACCGCGCCGCTCCTGGTGTCGACCTCGACCTCGGCGAACTGGGCGGCGAACGGCAGGGCGAGCTTGCCCTCCGGATGGGGGTGGCGCATGCCGACGCCGACCAGCATGCGGCGCTCGCCGAGCCCCTTGAGCTCGGAAAACGGCACCCGCTTCCCGCCCGCGCCGGCGACGACCACCGCGCCGTCGGCGACGGCGAGGTCGCCGACCGGCTTGTCGAGCTGGCGGGCGGCGATCTCGAGTACCTGGCGCTTGACCTCGATGGCCGCCGCGCGCACCGCCGGCGAGTTGACGAGCACGGTCTGGCTGCCGCCCGAGGACGGCGCGAACTTGGTGGTCGCGGTGTCGGCGTGCTCGACCTGGATGCGGTCGGGGGCGACGCCGAGCTCCTCGGCGACGACCATCGCGAGCACCGTCTTGGTGCCGGTGCCGAGGTCGCTCGCGCCGGTGTTGAGGTTGACGCTGCCGTCCGCGTAGAGCGTCACGATGGCGGTCGCGTTCGGGTCGCCGCCGTACCCCCACATCCCGGCCGCGACGCCGACGCCGCGGCGGAGGTGTCCCGCGGTCTTCGGCCGGCGCCGGGCCTCGGTCCAGCCGAACGCCACGGCGCCCTCGGTCAGGCAGCGGGCCAGGCCGGTCGAGGTGTACGGCGCGTTGTCGTTGAGCTGGCTGACCGTCGGGATGTTCTTGAGGCGAAGCTCGACCGGGTCGAGCCCGAGCTTCTCGGCCAGGGTGTCGACCACCTGCTCGAGCGCCCAGTTGCACGACGGGAACCCGGGCGCCCGAAACGGCCGCGCCTTGCCGGCGTGGATGAGGATGTTCGTGGTCTCGAACTTCACGTTGGGGCAGGTGTAGAGGTCGCCGATCTGGTACGCCGAGACGGCGCTGGTCGGGTAGGCGCCGACCGGGCCGGAGAGGCGCGCCTCGAGCGCCGTGAGGGCACCGTCCCGCTTCGCCCCGGCCTTGAGCGTGATCACGTTGCTCGGCCGGTTGCCGGCGACCAGGAACGTCTCCTCGCGGGTGAGGGCGGCCTTGACCGGGCGGCCGAGACGGCGGGCGAGCAGCGCCGCGATCACCGTGTACTTGCCGAGCTCGAGCTTCGAGCCGAAGCCGCCGCCCATGTAGTGGCCGACCACCCGGACCGACGCGAGCGGCAGCTTGAGCGCGCCGGCCAGCGCCTCGCGGATCGCGTAGACGCCCTGCGTGCTGTCCCACACCGTGAGGCGGTCGCCGTCCCACTGCGCGACCGAGACGTGGACCTCCATCGGCGTGTGCATCTGCACCGGCGTGCGGAACGTCATCTCGACGACGGCATCGGCCGCCGCGAATCCGGCGGCGACGTCGCCGCGCGTGGTGACGCGCGGCTGGCCCAGGAGGTTGCCCCAGTCGTGGACCTTCGGCGCGTCCGGGGCGAGGGCCTTGTCGGGGTCGACGACGAACGGCAGCTCCTCGTACTCGACGACGACCGCGCGCGCCGCGTCGTGCGCCTGGAGCGCGGTGTCGGCCGCGACCGCCGCGACCTCCTCGCCCTCGTGGCGGCAGTGCGGGTCGAACAGCAGCGAGAGCGGTCCTTCCCGGCCCTGGTACCACGGGATCGCCGCCCCCGGCGACTCGCCGGTCAGCACCCCGCGCACCCCGGGCATCGTCTCGGCCTTCGCGGTGTCGATCCGTTTGACCCGGGCGTGGGCGTGCGGGCAGCGGACGATCGCCGCGTGCAGCATGCCGGGAAGCTGAAGGTCGAGGGTGTAGACCGCCGACCCGGACACCCGCTCGTAGGCGTCGACGCGGGGCAGGCGGGCGCCGACGACCTTCGTCTCACCCCAGGGCGCCGGGGTGGACGCGCCGCCGCCACCCCCCGAATCCGGAGCGAAGCACACCGGGCTCATCGTCCACCTCCCTTGCGCGCCTCGGCGGCGCGCCGCACCGCCTTGACGATGTGCGGGTAGGCGCCGCAGCGGCACAGGTTGCCGCTCATCCCGAGGCGGATCTCGGCGACGGTCGGTGCCGGCTTCGCACGCAGCAGGCCCTCGGCCGCCATGATCTGTCCCGGCGTGCAGTAGCCGCACTGGAACGCGTCTTCGGCCGCGAACGCCTGCTGGGTCGGCCCCAGCTCCTCGCCGCGCATCAGGCCCTCGATGGTCGTGACCTCGTGGCCCTCGGCCTCGAGCGCGAGGGTCAGGCAGGCGTAGCGCGGCACGCCGTCGATCAGCACCGTGCAGGCGCCGCACTCGCCGCGCTCGCAGCCGGGCTTCGAGCCGGTCAGGCCGAGCCGCTCGCGGAGGACGTGGAGCAGCGTCCAGCGGGGCTCGACGAGCAGCCGGTGGCGCCGGCCGTTGACGAGGAGCGTGACCTTGCTCGGCTCGACCGCGTCGGCGACCTCGGGGGGTGCCGTCTCGCCCGGCCGGCCGAGCGTCGCGGCGGCGACCGCGCCGGCGCCCAGCGAGCCGAGGAAGCCGCGCCGGCTCACCCCGTGCGGGCAGGTGTGCTCGTTGTCTCTTGGTTTCCTGGCCATGACGACCTCCATCACGCAGGAGTCGGTGGGAACGACGTCGCGACCATTTTACGCGCCGGCGTTGGAAGCAGGGGAGAGGGATGAGGGGAGAGGGAAGAGCCGGCCTCTTCGACGGTCCTCGCGCCGTCCGTCCGTCCCGGTCGGCTGTTCTGCTACCGTTGCCGGGCATGAACGACGTACCGGCGGTGTGGAGCGAGACGCTGCGGGTCCGGGCCAGCGAGGTCGGCCCCGACGGCCTGGCGCGGCCGACCGCGCTCGCCGACTGGCTGCAGGAGGCCGCCGGCAACCACGCCACGGCGCTCGGCTGGGCCGTCGACCAGCTCGGCGACCGCGGCCTGACCTGGGTGTTGTCGCGCCTGCACGTCCGGGTCGGCAGGCTGCCGCGCTGGCGCGCCGAGGTGCACGTCGCCACCTGGCCCGCCGGGGCGGCCCGCGCCTACGCGCTGCGCGAGTTCCGGGTGTCGGCCGCGGACGGCGGCGAGCTCGCCGTCGGCACCTCGGGGTGGCTCCTCGTCAACCTCGCGAGCCGTCGCCCGGTGCGCCCGCCGGAGGGGATCCACGAGATGGCGCGCCACACGCCCGGCCGGCTTCTCGACGATCCCTTCGAGAAGCTCCCGGAGCTGGCCTTTGCGGCGCACGAGCGGGCCTTCGACGTGCGCTTCGCCGACCTCGACCTCAACCGCCACGTCAACAACGTCGTGGTCATCGGCTGGGCGCTCGAGGCGCTGCCCACCGAGGTGCTGGCCGGGCGCCGCCTTGAGGAGCTCGAGGTGGAGTTCCGCGCCGAGAGCCTGCTCGGCGACTGCGTGCTCGCCGAGGCCCGGGCCGCGGACGACGGGTCGTTCCTCCACCGCGTCGTCCGCCCGGCCGACGGGCGCGAGATTGCCCGCGCCCGGACGCGCTGGTCGGCCCCCTAGTTTGCTTGGGCGCTTACGGCGTCTTCTCCATCGAGTCGATGTTCGGCAGGACCGCCCGGTTGTTGTCCAGGTTGCAGTCCTCGGCCTTGGTGAACTCGAACGGGCCCACCTGCGGCGGGTAGAACTTGTCGATGCGCAGGACGAACTGGCGGGAGGTTTTCCGCTCGCCCGGCTGCGGCGTCCGGTGGCCCCACTGGATCACGTTGGGCACGTTGTAGACGAAGTCCACGTCGACGCACTGGCCCTTCGCGAGGTTCCCGGTGATGGGCTTGCTCCCGAAGTCCTTGACGTCGCCCTCCTGGGCCGGCGTCTTCGGCGGGTGCCAGGTGTAGACCATGAGCACGCCGGCCGGCGAGCTGCCCGCCGGCACCTTGAACACTCCGGGCCCCAGGTTGCACACCTTGCCGTGGACCGTGATCACGCCGTTGCCGTTGACGATCGCCTTGGTCGCCGTGATGGTCGCCTTGAGGTCCGCGCAAAGGAAGGGGATTTGCCCACCGGCGACCGGCGCGCGTTGCACCCCCGGCTTTGCTGTCGGCGGCGGCGCCGCCGCGGCCGCGCCGGCGAGCAGCACCCCGCACACGGCGATTGCGATGAGCCTGGAGCTTCGGGTCGTTTGTTCGGTCATCAGGTTGGCCTCCTGCACGGGTAACGTCCGGTCGCCAGGGTACCGCACGCGGCGCACCCTGTCTCGTCATCCCGCGTGAAACTGCGGGATCACCTGCGGCGCCACGAGAGGACACCGTCAGGATTGGAGGGCCTGCCCCCAGACTTGCCGCCAATCACGGACCCTGGTCCGTCCCCTTCTCGTCCACCTGCGGGTGGGCGGGGGTGCCCTCTCCAGGCGGGAGAGGGGCGGGGTGAGGGCGTGCTCGTCGACCCTGCCTGTCACCCTGAGCGTAGCGAAGGGTCCCGGCGCGCTTGGAGGGCCGACCCCACGGCTTGCCGCGCGTCACGGACCCAGGTCCGTCCCCTGATATGGCCCCTGGGGTGCGCGGCCCCCCCGTCCCGGCCTCGCCCCCGCGCGGCCGGGACGAGACTGCTCCGCTCGCGACCGGACAGCGCCGCTCGCCGCGGGGCCCCTCGCCATTCGCCGAGAGGACGGCGCTGGCGTCTCCCCACGGCGATCGGCGCGTCCGGTGACCCGCTCGCTCCTCAGAGATGGGCCGCGCACCCCAGGGGCGGGCTTTCTTCCCCCACCCACCCGTGCGCCCCGCGCCCGTCCCCCGCCCACCCTCGCAGGTGCTCAACGTTCGGCAAGGGTGTTGGTCCTGGTACCGTCCCGTCCCCATTGCTCGCCCCTCGCTCTTCCTGACGGCTTGACGCTGGCGCTAGGCTGCACGGCGGATGCGGGGCAGGGCCGCTGCATAACACGATCTTCACCGAAGCCGGGCCGGCCAAGCAATCAAGCCAAGAGCGGTGTCACCTTCAGCGCCTGATTAGGCCGCCACCCGTTCATTCAAGCCACTTCCTGACGCTTGCAGCGATGGCAGTAATGCCGGTTACAGCTTCGCTGAGGAGTTTGGGTGCCGAGACGCCCAACCCGCCGAACTGGAAGTCTACCCAGACCACTCGCTCGACCGTCTGTGAGGGGTGCGGCACTGGCAGTTGGGTGCGGGGGTTCACGGGAACTCCGCCAATGAAGACGCCCGGGCCGAACTTGACAGCTCGAGGGTTCCAACTGACTTGCCCACCGGCCGGGCCGGTGACAGTTACTCGTTCTGATTCGACGCGAGTTTGCTCGAGCAGGTCCCCATGCTTGTTCTCGATGTTGACACGATTGAGTTGTCCGAGCCACTCGAAGCCTTGGTGGTAGGGCTGAACGCTTTCTAGGTACGTCCACAAATCGGGGCAGGCTACTGCGAGACCTGGGAACCAAGCGGCCATCTTGTCCTGGAAGTTGTCCAAGGTGGGGAGGACGGGAAAGTAGAAGCGGGTGTGAGATTCGGCGTCAGGGCAGTGCTTGGCGCGAATGTCCTGAGCTAGGTAATCAAGGACTGAGCGGAGGTTCCCACACAGGTTCTTGATGTCGATCCTCAAGTCCGGGTCGATGTGTTTTGCAGCGAGTGAGGCCTTAAAGCGGTTCATCACTTCCGTAAGGTCCCGTCGTGATCGATCGAGGATCGCATCGATGTTCGAAAGACGCCTATTCATGGCAGGACTCCTCGAGGTGCGGCCTAACTCGAATCAGTTATCCGAATCGACTGCAGGAAAGGCTGCGCGCGGCGCAGACCTGGTGAAACGGCCGTGGACCGGTCGACTCGTGCAACTCCCTGAATCCCCTCGCGAAGGTGCATCTGCTTTGATGGCTGCGCCCAGGCGATAGGCCGCGCGAGGCGCCGCGTAACGCCTGCCGACGAACACTGCCGATGGATGGGGAGCACTCGACAGTCACCAATGGCGCCTCCGGTTCGTCGTTGCGGTGAGCTGCAATGTCGCGATTCTGCGGCTCGGGTCGGAGGAGGTCAAGCGCGACGTCCGGGTGGGTGGGGGACGGGGGCGGGGCGCGAGGGTGGGTGGGGGAGAAAAGTCCGCCCCTGGGGTGCGCGGCCCATCTCTGCGGAGCGAGCGGGTCACCGGACGCGCCGATCG
>JACQZW010000005.1 GCA_016213675.1 Acidobacteriota bacterium
CCCGCGGCGGCGCCGCGCCCGGCGGACCCGGCCGTCCGGCAGACGCTCTCGGCGCCGCGCCTGGTCTTCCCCGGCGAGCGCTTCGACGCGCGGGTCCTGCTGACCTCCGCGCGCCCGGGCCCGGTCGTCGTCGACTTCTTCCGCAACGACGTCCTCGATCAGAGCCGGTCGGCGACCCTCGCCCCCGGGGTGGAGCAGGAGGAAGCGTTCCCGCTGACCGCACCCCCCGCCGGCCCCCTGCGCCTGCGCACGCAGGTGCGGCGCGACGATGGTGCCGCGTCCCCCGCGGGGGAGGCGCGCCTCGCGGTGGTCGAAGTGGCCCCGCCGCTCGCGGTGGAGTACGTGGCCGGATCCCCGGAGGAGGCCGCGCCCCTCCCCGCGATCCTCCGGCGCGCCGGCATGCGGGTCGCCGCGCTGGACCCCGACGGCTGGCTGCGGGCCGCGGGCACCCGCCCCGGCGTGATCGTCCTCGACGACGTCCCGGTCGAAGCGCTCGGCGAGGAGGGGATGGCGCGGCTCGAGCAGCGGGTCCGCGCCGGCGCCGGGCTGCTCGTCGTCGGGGGGGTGCGCGGCTTCGGGTCGGGCGAGTACCGCGGCACGCAGCTCGAGCGCATCCTCCCCGCCACCGCGGGCCCGCCCCCCGGGGGGCCGGACGCGGACGTGGGGCTCGCGATCGTGCTCGACGCCTCGCTCTCGATGTTCTTCCGGGGGCGCGGGGCGAGCGACGCGAGCGGGAGCCCGCGCAAGATCGAGGTCGCGCGCCTCGCGGTCCTCGAGGTCGTCCGCGCCCTCCGCCCCAACGACCGGATCGGGCTGCTGGCGAGCAACGACCGGCTGACCTGGATCCGGCGGCCGGCCCTGCTCGACGACCGGGAGGCCTTCGAGGCGCGCGTGGCGTCCCTCGGCGTGATCGGCGGCGGCATCAACTTCTACTCCTCGATCCGGGAGGCCGCCGAGTCGCTCCGCGAGCAGCCGACGCGGCTGCGCCACGTGATGGTGGTCGCTGACGCCGACGACGTCGACCAGCTCGAGATCCTAGACGAGGGGCGCAGCGAGGAGCTCGTCCGCACGATGGCGGGGGAGGGGGTCACGCTCTCGATCTTCGCGATCGGCTACCCGAGCGACAAGGACGTCCTCTTCCTCAAGCGGATGACGAGCCTCGGGCGCGGCGACTTCTACCTCGTCCCCGACCTCGGGAACCTCCCGCGCTTCTTCCGGGCGGAGTACCAGCGCCGCACGGGAGAGTGGTTCCGGGAGGGCGAGTTCGTGCCGCTCGTGCGGGACTTCAACCCGCTGCTCCGGGGGCTCGACCCGGCGGCCCTCCCGGCGTTCGGGGGGCTGAGCCTCGTCGCCGCGAAGACGGGGGCCGAGGAGATCCTCATCGACCCCGCCGGGGCGCCGGTGCTCGCCCTCTGGGGCTACGGCCGCGGGAGGGCGGCCGTCTTCTCCCCGGACAGCGGCGGGCGCTGGGCGGCGGGGTGGGCCGGGTGGGGCGAGGCGGAGCGCTTCTGGTCCCAGACGCTGCAGGCCCTCGCCGCCGCGCCCGAGCCGCCCGCCGTCGAGCTGCGCGCCGAGGCCGACCGCCGGGGCGGGTTCGCTCGCTTCACCCTCCGCGGGGGGAGCGGGGCCGCCCTGCCGGCCGGGCCGGCGAGCGTCTCGTTCGAGGGCGGGGCGCCGCAGCCCCTCCTCCGGCGCGGAGTCGAGCGCTTCGAGGCGCCCCTGCCTCCCGCGGAGAGGGAGCCGGCCGCCTTCACGGTCGCCGGTCCCTGGGCGCCCGCCGGTGCCGCGGCCCTCCTCGCGTCCCCGGTCGACGACGCCGGGCGGGAGGCCGTGCAGGCGCGGGCGGCCCTCGACGCCCTGGTGGCGGGGAGCGGCGGCGCGTGGCTCGATCGGGCCGGCGACCTCGAGCGGCACGTGGGTTCCCCCCCGGCGAGGCGATTCGACCCGGTCTTCTGGCTCCTCCTCGGGGCGCTGACGGCGCTGGCGGGGGAGATTCTGCTCAGGGAGTGACGATCGCGCACGGGTAGGTGAAGGCAAGGGGTAACTGCCCAGGGAGGAGCACCGCAACAGTCGTCATTGCGAGGAGTGAAGCGACGTGGCAATCCGATGCCGTCGGCCCGTTCCTGTCGGATTGCCACGCTGCGCTCGCAATGACGGCAGTTCTTCGCGCGTTACCAGTGCAGTTACGGCATGGGCAAAGGAGGGGTGGGGATGAGAGCGTGGATGGTCATGACGGTAGTCGCGGTGTGTCTCCTGCTGGGCAACGCCGGGCTCGCGGGCGCGCAGCCGGCGGCCGCTGCGCCGGAGGAATTCGTCTTCTACGGTTTGAGATTCGGCATGAGCCCCGAGGAGGTGCGAAAGGTCTACACCCTGAACGCCGCGGGGACGGAAGCGGTCGAGCCCGGGCACGGCATGCGCTCCCTGCAGCTCACCTTCGACTACCGCAACCGGCTCAGCGAGATCCGCGCCGCCTACGAGCGCCCTGCCGAGGGGCTGCGCGAGGCGGGGCTGCGACAGGCACTCAAGGAGCGCTTCATCCAGCCGATCCCCGCGCGCTGGCGAACCGTGACGGCGAGCCTCGACGAATCCTTCAACCGCGCCGCGATCACCCTCGTCCTCGTCTCCCAGCAGATGAGGCAGGAGACGATCGAGCACTTCCGCGACGAGTACCTGAGGGGGATGGAGTGAGGGGCGGGGGGGGGTTGGGTGAGATTCCGCAGGAGTGGGGCATCCGCCGCGGCCTGTCCCGGGGGCATCGGTGGATGGCAGGCGTACGGACGGGGACGCGTGCCTGTAACTTGTTGTTTTTTAAATGCAATATAGATATTTAGAAATCTCACCGGAGCGCGTATTTCATGGCACTGATGTTGCATTCGTTGGGGGGTGCGGAGGGAATGATGATCACACGTGAACGGCCGGTTGACAGCCCATGGACGGAAAATTACACTGCCTCCCTGCGTTCGCTGTTCACTAACCGCCCGTACAGCGCGGGCAAAGGGAGGTACGAGGCTGTGAGAAGAGGAGCAAGGTCCGGTCTTCTGTCCATCGCGGCCGCACTGGTCTGTGCGTTCGCCCTGTTTGCCGGTTCGGCGTCCACGGCGCTCGCGGTCGACGCGCCCAAGTGGGTTGCCGCCATCTACGTCGAGGGTCAGCGCGCGGTCGGCCTGCGCTGGATCGCGGCCGCCGGGGCGACCGGCTACAAGGTTCTCCGCAGCGCGACGGCGGGATCGGGTCACGTCGAAATCGCCGCCCCGGCCCAGCCGCAATACTTCGACAACACCGTCCAGCCGGGAGAGAGCTACTTCTACATCCTCCAGGCGGTCGCCGGGGCCGAAGTCAGCCCCAACAGCGACGAGAAGTCGATCACCATCCCGGGAACCAAGAAGGTCGCGACCGTCCCGCCGGAATGGTCGGCCGTCAAGCCGGACGCCAGCACCGAGTTCGGCAAGACCAACTACCGCGTCGGGCTCGCCTGGAACGCCCCGAAGAGCGGGAAGGCGATCGCCTACAACCTCTACCGGAGCGAGACCCCGGGGAAGGACTACCAGAGCCTCGCCTCCTCCGCCGAGACGAGCTACATCGACGCCAAGGTCGAGGTCGGCAAGACCTACTACTACGTCCTGACCACCCTCGACGACTCCTTCCAGGAGTCCTCCTACTCGCCGGAGCAGAAGGTCACGATCGTCGAGATCAAGAAGGAAGTCGTCAAGAAGAAGAAGAAGGTCACCGGCGTCCCGCTGCACAGCAAGAAGCTCTTCACGCTCGACAACAATCTCGGTCTCCTCAACCAGCCGCGCGACCTCACCGTCGCCGAGAACGGCACGGTCTACGTCGCCGACGGCGCGGGGCACAAGATCGTGGTCTTCGACAAGGACAACCAGTTCGTCGAGCGCTACGGCGAGCCGGGCCGGGCGGAGGGGCAGCTCGACACCCCGAGCGGGATCATCATCGTCAACGACGACCTCTACGTGACGGACCAGACGAACGGCTTCATCAACATCTACCGGCAGGACGGCAAGTGGGTGAAGGCCGTCCAGGCCTATCAGGACCCGAAGCTGAAAAAGGCTCAGCCTTGGGGGATCGCCTTCGACAAGAACCGGAAGCGCTTCTACGTCGTGGACAGCCTGAACAGCCAGATTCACGTCTACGACGAAGATCTGAAGTTCGAGTTCCTGTTCGGCACGAAGTACGACGACACCGGGAAGGCGGTCGAGCCGATGGAGCTGAAGTACCCGATCGGGGTCGACGTCAGCAACGACGGCAGCCGGATCGTCGTCGTCGACACCGAAGCTCACGTGACCTTCTACGACGACAAGGGGACCAAGCTCGAGCAGGTCGGGGAGCGCGGCGCCGGCGCCGGCACTTTCATGTACCTCAACGGCATGGCCCACGACGCCAAGACCGACTGGTTCTTCGCGATCGACAAGACGATCAACACCGCGCAGATCTTCGACGGCAACGGCAACTTCAAGTACATGCTCTCGAGCGAGGACGGGAAGGGCACCCCGGGGCTTGCGAACCCGAACGGCGGCGAGATCGTCGGCGACAAGCTCTACATCACCGAGAACCTCGCCAAGCGCTACAGCATCCTGCAGCTGCTCTGGGAGAAGTCGCCCCCGCCGTTCGCGGCGGCGGAGTAGGTTTCGGATTCGTCTGAACGCTTCCTGGGGAGGGGGTGATCGAGAGGGGACGAGGGGTCGAGGCGGTCGGCGGGCATGCCGGCGCGCGGGAAAGGTAGGAAAGGCTGAAAAGGTCTTCAACAGGATGGAGGGTTCGATGAAAAAAGTATTGCTCGTGGCGACGATGCTGCTGGCGGCCGGGCTCATGGCCGTGCCGGGGCAGGTCTTCGCGCTCGGCGGACCGCACGCGGCGTATGTCTGCAACAACTGCCACATCCCCCACGCCTCCGGCGGCGACCGTCTCTGGGTCGAGGCGCCGACCGGCAATGCCAGTCTTTGGGGAGCCAACAAGATCGGCCAGCTCTGCTACTCCTGCCATGACGGGACGCCGCCGGCGTCCAACATGAACGTCTACCTCTACACCGGCAGTTCCGCGCACGGCCCGTTGTACAACGCCATCCCGGCGATGCCCGACGGCCCTGCCGGCACCGCCGAGGCCGGATCGGTGCGGCTGAACGCCAGCACGCTGCCGTACACCAGCGCCACCAACCCGCTCCAGCAGGGCGGCATCCAGGCGATCCAGTGCACCTCCTGCCACTTCGTGCACGACAACACCGACGCCGTGCGGCCGTACCTGCGCTCCGGAGCGGCCTCCACGTACCGCGGCGACCTCTGCGAGCGTTGCCACCGCCGCGGCGAGGTCGACACCGCCGCCGAGCAGGGTGATTCCAACATCGCCGCCTACGTGGGCGGCAACTTCTCGCTCCACCCGATCCAGATCGCGGTGACCGTCCCGACCCAGGGCGCGAACATGGTCGCGGGCCTGACGCCGTCGGGCGCCGGCGCCCCGAACATGGGCAACGCCGTCCTCGGCGACGCCAACGGCGACTACCGCCTCGGCGGCAAGACGCTCGCCGGCGGGGCCACCGGCGTGATGGACTGCACGACCTGCCACGCGGTGCACGGCGACGAGGCCGCCGGCACGCAGGGCCAGGGCAACTACAAGCTCGCGATCGACAACTTCCCGCTCAACTACACCACCTCGCCGCTCTGCTACGGCTGCCACGAGCTTCCCGTGGTGACCGGCGGCGTCGACCACCCGATCGATGCGAACGCCGGCAAGTACGTCGTCAACTTCCCGGCCGACGGCGGCCCGAACCACGGTTCCGCGGTCACCGCCTGGCCCGCCGGCAACGACGCGGACGGCGACTCCGCGGTCTGCTCGAGCTGCCACGACGCGCACGGCGGCCTCCCGGCCGGCGCGAGCGCCACCCAGGGCAACAACATGACCGGCCGCCTCCGCCGGACCCAGGGCAACGCCACCAACTGGTGCTACAGCTGCCACCTGAACGCCTCTCCGGTGAACCACCACTCGCACGAGGGGAACCTGAACACCGCGGCGCCGAACAGCGACGCCATGACCTCGATCCTCGGCTGCGACGACTGCCACGGCGCTGCCGGCGGGACCTTCGCGCACAACGGCACGGGCTCCTTCTTCGCGACCCGCGACTTCGGCGCCGGCAACCACGCCGCCAGCGGCGTCTGGTGCAACTACTGCCACTCCATTAACCCGACCGACATCATGCAGCCGGTAAACCTGGCCGCGGCCACGACGATGACCGCCATCAACGGCGGCCTCCACACGGACGGGAGCAACAACATCACCCCGATGGGTCACGGCGTCGACCGCGGCGAGGCCTCGCACGTCCTCGGCACCGACGGCGTCTTCACCTTCGGCGCGGCGGCCGTGGTCGTGACGGCTCCGAAGATCAACGCGTGGGCGAACGCCTTCGACCCCGAGGCCGGCAGCCTCGACGGCTTTGCCGACAACCTCTCGCGTTACGGGATGGCGGCGGCGACCTCGGTCGCCACGAACGCCTTCGTCTGCGAGTCCTGCCACAACATCATCGGCAACATCGGCTACGTCGCGGCCGGTAGTGCCGCCACGGAAACCCAGCAGGACGGCGGCTGGGCGAACAACCTGCTCCTCGAGAACTACCTGGATGACGGCACCGGCAACCGCGCCGGCGCCGGGGGCGCGACGGTCGGCTCCACCATGTGCATGATGTGCCACTACGGCGCCACCCAGGGCACGACCGGACCTCCGGGGACGCACCAGATCACCGGCCAGGTCATCACCGCCGCTGAGGACAACGAGCGCGGCACCACCACGCTGATCACCGGCGCCGGCTCCTACGCCAACGCCGCCGGCAGCCCGAACACCGCCTCGTACCCGAACACCGACGCGATGGACTGCGACTCCTGCCACCGTCCGCACGACGCGGCCCCGGGCGGCACCGCTTCCGCGACGACCGTCACGTACAGCCCGGCCAGCATCACCAAGGGTGTCGACTTCATCCTTGAGGAGGCCGAGGCCGCCGCCGGCGTCTACTCGCCCGCGCTCTGCGTCAACTGCCACAACTACTAGAATCAAAGGAAGCAACCGGTCGGGAAGGGTGCGATCCCCTTCCCGGCCGGGATCCGACAGAAGACCGGGGGGGGCCTGCCAGGCCCTCCCCGGATTTTGTATAATGGAGTCAAACACGATGAGGGAGGAACGCATGCGCACTTGGAAGACCGCCCTGGCCTTCGCCGCCGCGATGGGAATGCTCTCCGCGCCGCTCGCGACCGCGCAGACCGCGCCGGCAGCCGCCCCCGCCGCTCCCGCCGCTCCCGCCGCTCCCGCCGCTCCCGCCGCGAAGGCCTGGGAGATCGGGCAGCCGGCCATCGACTTCACGGTCAAGAACTTCGACACCGGCAAGGACTTCACGCTCGCCTCCGAGCTGAAGAAGAAGAAGATGCTCTTCGTCTGGATCTCGTCGAGCTGCTCGACCTGCCTCGCGGAGATGAACGAGCTGAAGCTGGCGATGGAGGAGGGGAAGATCACCGACGCGGCGGTCTACGTCGTCAACATCGACTTCAAGGACGACAACATCAAGAGCTACCGCGAGAATTTCGTGCACAAGGACTTCACGGTGCTCCACGACCCGAAGTTCGCGTCGGCCCAGAAGTACCGCCTCCGCGCGACCCCCTCGTCGTTGATCGTCGACAAGAAGGGGGACATCTCCTACAAGAGCACGGGTTTCGAGCCCGGCGGCGTCAAGGAACTCCTCCAGGCCATCGCGGCCGCGAAGTAGCCAGGCACCGGACGACGGAACGATGACGACGGGGCGCGGCCGGAGGGCGACGAGCTTCCTGCCGCGCCTTTTCCTCGACGGGCTTGCCGCGGCTGCGGCAGGCCTGCTCATCTCCCTCGCGATCCCCGCATCGCCGGCCGCCGGCGCCGAGGATCGGGCGCTGGCGACGTACCGCGGCGGCGCGGTCACCCGGAGCGAGTTCGAGGGATTCCAGAAATTCAAGAAGGACGCCGCCGGGTACCGGGAGCTCCTCGAGGACCGCCCGGCGCTGCGGGCGGCGCTCATGCGCCAGGCGCTGCTCGAGGTCGTCGGAATCCTCGCTCGCGAGAACCGGCTGCAGGAGCGGGCCGATTTCAAGGCCAGGGTCAAGCAGTACGAGGACGGGCAGCTCGCCGCGCTGTGGGGCCGGAAGGTTCGCGCGGAGGTTTCGGTCTCCGATGCCGATCTCGACCGCATGGTCCCGGAGCTGGAGGACGAGGTACTCGTCCACTGGGCCTCCTTCCCCTCGGAGGAGGAGGCCGCGAAGTTCGCCGCCGCGATTCGCGCCGGGGCGAAATTCGCCGCTGCGGCGGGCGCGGCGCAGGTCGCCGCACCGATGGTCGGCGAGACCCGGGTCAGCCCAGGGGGGCAGACCCACTTCTCCGCGGCGTCCCTGCAGCGGATCCTCGTCCTGGCGAAGGGGGAGGTCAGCGCGCCGCTTTCCGAGTCGATCGGGTGGTACGTCGTCCAGGCGATCGACCGCGCCGGCGCCAAAGAGCGGCGGGCGCAGCAGCGGGAGGAGATGCGTGCGGAAGTGCTCAGAACGAAGCGGGAGCAGGCCTACGCCGGGGCGCTGGCCGGGCTGCGCGCGAAGGCGAAGATCGTGATCGACGAGAAAGCCCTCGCCGCCGCAGACCCGGGCGCCGGCAGGGCGGTCGCGACGGTCAACGGGGAGAAGATCTCCTTCTCCCCGCAGGAGCAGCACGGCTTCCCGAAGCACGGCGGCATGGACCAGATCCTGCGCAAGGATCTCGACAAGCAGATCGACGAGCTGCTCGCGGCTCAGGAAGCGCGCCGCCTCAAGCTCGCGGCGCGCGAGCCGGGGTTCGCGGAGCGTCTCGGCTACTTCTCGCTCGAACAGCTCGCCGAGCTCTACCGCGAGCAGGTCTTCAAGAGCTTCTCGGTCGGTGAGGAGGAGGTCCGGGACTACTACGCTCGCAACCGGGAGATGTTCGAGAAGCCGGCGATGGTCCGCGTGCGGCAGATCGTCCTGCAGAGCCGCTTCCTCGCCGAGCGCTACCGCGCCGACCTGATCGCCGGCCGGGCGGTTTTCGAGGAGCTGGCAAAGCGCGAGTCCATCGACCGCCGCAGCGCCGTCGTCGGCGGCGACCAGGGGTGGGTGGCCGAGTCGAACATCCGCGAGGAGCTGCGTCCCTTCGTCGAGGCGCTGCGCCCCGGCGAGATCTCAGTGCCGGTCGACGTCGGCGGGAACCTCTACCTGCTCAAGCTCGAGAGCCGCGCCGAGCCGGAGCCGATCCCCTACGAGAAGGTCAGGGAGAAGGTCCGCCCCCGCGCGCTGCTGGCGAAGCAGAGCGACTCCTACCAGGAGTTCCTCGCGCGCAAGCAGCAGGAACTCAAGGTAAAGCTTGATGAAAAGGCGATCGACGCGCTCGTTGCCGCTGGGCCGTAGGGCCACCCCGGCGGTTCTTCTTTGGCTGTTGCTCGCCCCTGCCGGGGGGCTTGCCGCGGCGCCTGCCGGTGCGCCGTCCGGGGACGCTGAGGTGGTCGCCCGCATCGACGGGACTCCGGTCACCGTCGGCGCGGTGCGGGAGATCCAGCGCGTCACCGGCGCCGGGAAGGTGGGAGCCGGGGCTGCGCTCGACCTCGCGATCGACGGCCAGCTCCTGTACACCGAGGCGATGCGCCGCCGGCTCGGCGAGGAGCAGGCCGTTGCGGAGGCGCTCGACCGCGACGGCAGGGTCCTCCTGGTCGAGCAGCACGTCCTCGCGACGCGCGCCGCCGAGTTGCGGAAGGCGCGGGAGCCCGGGATCCACAGCTCCCCGGAGATGCGCGGCCCGCACGGCGGCATGATGTCCGAGGCGGCCCAGCTCAAGGAGCTCGTCGAACGCCTCGAGAAGGAGGCGGCCCAGCGCGCCGCGATCGAATTCTTCCCCGACGTCTACCAGAACCAGAACTGGAGCGGCCTGCCGCGGGGGCAGCTCGCCGTCGCCCGGATCGGCGGCGAGCTGATTCTCTGGAGCGAGGTCGAGGAGTTGGTCGGCTCGGTCCGCGGGCTGGAGCCGCCGCTCAACGGCATCCCGGCCTACAGCTTCGTCTCGGGGATCAGGCGGGTTGCCGGGCGCAAGCTGCTGCAGCGCGAGGCCGAGGCCGCCCTGCCGACGTTCCGCGACGCATACGAGCGGGCCCGCGAGCGGCTCGTGCGCGCGGTCGTCACCCGCCGCCTGCTGGCGCTCGAGGTGGACGGGCGCGCCGCCCTCGGGGATCCGGAGCTGACGGCCTACTTCGAGGCGCACCGGGACCAGTACGCCGGCCCGGCGGGACCGGCGACCTTCGAGCAGGTCAGGGCGAAGGTCGCCGTTGCCGCCGAGCGCGAGGCGAAAACGACGCTGCGCGCGGCGCTCACGAAGCGGCTGCGCGCCGGCGCGAAGATCGAGATCGACCAGCCCCTCCTCGAAAGCCTCGGGAAGTGAGGCCTCTGAAGCTCGCGCTCCGCTCCCTCGCGGCCGCACTGCTCCTCGGTGCCGCCGCCGCGGCGGAGCAGCCACCGAAAGGATTGGGCGCACCGCGCTGGGTCGCCCGGCGCTTCGTGGCCGAGCGCACGGCGGTGGGACTCGCCTGGACGGCGGTGCCGGGGGCGGCCCGCTACCTCGTGCTGCGCGCCGCCGAAGGCGAGGGGGAGGCACGCCAGATCGCCGCGACCCCGGGCCTTCAGCTCCTCGACTCGTCGGTCGTGCGCGGCGTGCGCTACCGGTACACCGTCCGCGCGGACGGCCCCGGAGGGTCGGGACCGCCGTCCGTCGAAGCTGAGGTGTACGCCCTGGAGGCCGAGCTGATCCCCCCGGAGGCGCCGCGCTGGACGGACCTGGTCGAGGGGGAGGGCGGGAAGGCGCAGTTGCTCTGGGCGCCGGTGCGGGGCGCCATCGCGTACAGCGTCCACCGGCGGCCGGCGGGGGCAGCGGGGGCGGCGGACGCGGAGTTCCAGCTCCTCGCCAGCGTCGGACAGGCCCGCTTCACCGACAGCGACGTCCGCCCCGGCGAGCGCTACGAGTACCGGGTCGGCGCCGTCAGCCAGACCTTGGTGGAAGGGGCGCTCTCGGAGGTCCGGGCCCTGACGCTCGGCCGTCGCGCCGAACCGTCGGCGACCCGGGACAAGGGGCCGTCGATCCGGCTGAGGCCGAGCCGGGAAGCCCTCGTGCTCCGCGGCGAGGCCGGGAGGCCGATCAAGGCTCCCGTCGACCTGGAGGCGTCCGCCGACGGCGAGATCCTCGTCCTCGACAACCAGCTGCCGGGTGTGCTCGTCTTCGAGCCGGGCGGGACGTTGCAGCGGGTGATCGGCGGGCCGGACGCCAGGGGGGAGGAGCGGCTGCGCAGGCCGTACGGCATCGCCGTGGACGCGCAGGGCACGATCTGGGTCACGGATCACCGCGAGCGGTCGGTGATCGTCGCGTTCGACCCCGCCTCGGGCAGGACGCTCAAGACCGTCCCGTTCGAGGTGCCGCCGCGGCCAGAGGCGCTCGAGCGGCTCCCCCTCCGTCTGCGGGGGGAGCGGCCCTTCGCCCTCGACGTGGCCTTCCTCCCCGGGGGGGAGATGGTGGTCACCGACAACACCTTCGCCCGGGTTTGCGTTCTCGGCCCGGGCGGGGCCCTGATCAGGGAGTTCGGCCTTCCCGGGGACAAGCCGGGGGAGTTCAACCGGCCGTCGAAGATCACGGTCGACCCCGAGGGGCGGGTCTTCGTGCTCGACGCCCAGAACAAGCGCGCGCAGGCCTTCGACGGGGAGGGGCGGTTCCTGTTCGAGATCGGGCGGTCCCCGACGATGGTGGGGAGCTTCATCGGCCTCTCGGGGATCGCGTGGGATGACGAGGGGGCGCTCCTCGTCGCGGATTCGCCGATGGCGACGGTCCAGGCGTTCGACCGGGCCAGCGGCGCCTACCGGTACCACCTCGGCAGGGAGGACGGGGCGATGGACCCCGGCGGGACCCGCCCCCTCTGGGACGTGATCACCCCCGTCGGGCTCGCGATCGAGCCGAAGAGCGGGCGGCTCTGGATCGGGATGCCGATGGCCCACGCGCTCACCGTGCGGGAGCTGCTCCCGGCGAGCGCCGAGGCGCCCCGGTGAGGGGGCGGGCGGCGCGGGTCGTCTCCGCGGCTGCCATCCTGGCGATCGGCCTCGCGACACCGGCCGGGGCCGGGGTCGTGGGGACGGCGCACGAGATCGGCGACGAGAAGGGCGGCGTCTGCGCGGTCTGCCATCTGCCGCACAAGGCCGGCGGCGAGAAGCTCTGGCCCACGGACATGAGCGGCCGGAACCGCTACGGGGCCATCGGCGCCCTCTGCTACTACTGCCACGGGCCCGGCGATGCGGGCGGCTCGGGGATCGTCTCGGCGAACCTCGGGAACGTCTGGGACGAGCACTCCCACGGCAGGGAGATCGCCCGGAGCCCCGACGGCGCCGCCGCGGTGGACGCCACGCTTCCCTACGTGACCGCGGCGGCGGGGGGCTTCTTCGAGTGCACCACCTGCCACAACGTCCACGACGACACGCACAAGCCCTTCCTCTGGGACACGATCGACCGGCTCTGCCTGCGCTGCCACCCGCGGAGGAACTTCGTCGGCGGCGCCGAGTCCGTCGACGTGGGGGAGTGGGGGAAGCTCTCCGGCGCGGGGAACCCCGGCAGCCACCCGGTCGGCACGGATGTCTTTGGCTCCCGGAGGGAGGCCGCCCCCGTCGATCCCACCTTCGGCGCCTTGGGAATCCTCCCCTGGGACGGCGGCGTCCCCGGAACCCACAACCTCGGGCCGCACCTCACCGGGGGCGGCGCGGCGCCGGGCGCGGGAGCGGGGATCGGGTGCAACACCTGCCACGCGGTGCACGGCCGGTATCCGGAGGGGGGGGCGGAGACGCCGCCGTCCGAGGACCTGCTCGCCGTCGCCCAGGGCGGCGATGCCTCGGGTCACGCGAACGGCGGTGGAGAAGCGGCAAGCGCGCTCTGCGAGAGCTGCCACCGCGGCCCGCAGCCGCCCGGGTACGCCGGTGCCGCCTGGCCCAACCCCGGGGGCCTCCCCTACACGCACCCCGTCGACGACCTCGACTCCTCCCGGGATCTGGCCGTGTCCGTGCTGCCGGCCGGCTGGCCGTCGGGTGTGAACGCGACGACGGTGATGCGGCCGAACCTGGTCTGCGGGTCCTGCCACCTCCCGCACCCGCGCGCGGCCTTCATCGCGCAGCCGGAGGCCCCCCCGCGGGGCGATGGGATCGGGACGCCGCTGCTGCGCGACGAGACGACGGCCATCTGCTTCGATTGCCACACGAACGGCTTTTCCCCGCACCACCCCACCGGAGCGGGGCTCATGGGAGGGGGGTTCGGCGACCCGTTCATCGGCAACCAGGACGCCGACCTGACCTGCGACGACTGCCACGTCAGCGGCGGGGCGCACAACTGGCCGGCGAAGGCCCTTCCCGGCCTCGACCCGGACTGGCGTCCCAAGGACAGCTCGCTTACCGCCGGGCAGCCGTCGGACAACGGCCGGATCCAGGAGGAGAAGGGCGTCAGGTTCGTCGAGGAGCGCTCCCTCGAGTGCTTCCGCTGCCACACGGCGTCGGGGGCGCGCTTCACGCCGACCCGGGGGAAGGAGGGGGGGCGCCGGGGGAACGCGCAGTACCAGGCCCTCGGGGACGGCAGCCACTTCCTCGGGAAGACGAAGCTCGACTTCTCGCAGGGCTCCCGGAACCGTGCGCCCTGGAACGCGAAGACCAGCCCCTGGACGGGGGGGGGGTACTCGCGATTCGGGGGCACGGCCGAGGAGCCGGTCATGGTCTGCGAGGCCTGCCACGACCTGAGGATGGCCACCGCCGTGCCGGGCTCGGCCCTGCTGCTCGAGCCGTACGTCGACGGCGCGCCCGTGGACGTCAACCCGCTCTGCGAGGGGTGCCACGGGAAAGGCAGCAACAAGGGCGGCAACCACCCGATGACCGGCGACACGGTCTCCTTCGCGATCGACGCCGGGCGCAGCCAGGCGACCCTCAAGACCGGAGGCGGGGAATTCCGGGTGCCGGAGAACATCGAGGGGACGGGCGCGAACACGCCGGGGGCGCCGACCGGCCCCGCCACCTACCCGCGCGCGGACGCGATGAACTGCGATTCCTGCCACCAGACCCACGACGCGGCGGCGGCGACGGTCATCCTCGAGATCAAGCCGGCGGCGATCAGGCAGGTCGGCCCGCTGCAGACGATCACGCTCTACGGCCAGTGGGAAGTCCCGGACGCCGAGGGGACGACCTTCGACTACCAGTCCCTCTGCGTGCAGTGCCACACGAAGTAGGCGGGAACAGGATGGAACGGGGAGGGCGGGTCAGCCTTTTGCAATCCGACGGGGTGAGCGCGATTCTCTGATGGCCTGGAGGATATCCTCCGTCGTGGCCTTGGTTTTCACCCCGGGAATGTCGAATGGAGAATCGGGCACCGGGCGGCGGACAACGTCGAACATTTCGCCCCGGCGACGCTTGATGCGTACCGGCTCGCGTGCCGCACGATCGAGAACTTCGGAAAGTTTCTGCCGGGCCTCCGAATAGGTATAGACCTTCACCGTTTGACCTCCATGACCTTTACTCCGACTGCCACCGCCACTCGAACCAGACGCTGGTCGAGGGTCAACAACGGTGACCTGAGACTCGCCGCGCACTGCAGGTAATAGGCGTCATAGGCGTATATGCCGTGCTTGGCAGCGATTTCCAGCGCGGCATCTACGTCTACACTCCGAAGTTCAACGGTGATCGCAGAGCAGGCATGCCAGGCAGTCTGTGCTTCCTGAAGTGAGAGTCTGCCGCGGCGAATCAACGCGGAGAGCGCATTGCCGATCTCAAACGGCAATGCTTCCGGGGATGTCAAAGTCCGCCCCCGCGTGACCTCAATGATCCGCTGTTTTTCTGGCTCGTCGAGGGCAACGGCCAGATAGACAGTTGCGTCCGCAACCAATCGCACAGGTACAATTGTACGTCCAGCTCAAAGGCTGTCAAGGAAGAATCGCAACCCCGGGCCTATCGTCTCACTTGCATGGAGGGCACGACCGACGGCCGTCCCTGAAAGACTTCAGCCCCCGGTCTCGCGACCGGGGGCTGAAGGCGAAAGGCTGAGCTAGCCCCTTAGAAGGGGTGGCACTTCGAGCAGAGCATCATCGCCATCCCCATCCCGCCGGCGACCCCCCGCAGCTCGCCGGTGGCGTGCGGGTTGTGGCAGGTGGCGCAGGTCACGCGGCCGAGGGAGTCGAGCGGCAGCTCCTTCGGGATCTTGATGTTCTTCTCCGCCATCTTCTCGGCGTTCGGCTTGCCGACGTGGGCGACGCTCGAGGGGTGGTCGAAGGTCTCGTGGCAGCGGATGCAGAGCAGGACGATGTCGCCCTTGAACTTGACGCTCTGCTCGACCCCCGCCTTGAGCTTCTCGATGTCCGGCTTGGTCTGGTGGCAGAACTCGCACCCCTCGAGGTTGTTGATCCGCTCGTGGGGGTTGGTCGCGGCGAACTCCGCCTGGCGGTGGCAGTTCCAGCAGACCTCGTTGCGGACCTTGTAGGGGCCGCCGCGCAGGAAGTTCGGGTTGACGGGGTCGAAGACCGGCGAGTCGCCGCCGGTGTGGCAGGTGAGGCAGGTCAGCGAGCCGTTGTGGAGCGGCCAGCCGGCGGGGATGCGCTCCTTGTAGACGCCCTCGACCACCTTGATCGGGTGGGCGTTCGCCTTCGAGAGGCCGGACTCGTGGCAGCGGTTGCAGAGCGCGTTCGGATCCTCGCTTCGCAGGGGGACCTCGGCGAGCGTCTGCGCCCCCGGGGCGCCCTTGGGAAGCTTGGGGCGCACCGTGTGGCACGCCTCGCAGAAGGCCTTCATGAAGTGCGGCCGGACGCGGGCCGACTTGAGGGCGAGCGTCACGAACTCCTTGCGCAGGAACTTCTCCTCGCCCGTGCCGCCGTGGGGGTTGTGGCAGGAGACGCAGGTGAAGTCGCCGCCGATCATCGGCAGGTTGGCCTTGGCGATCTCCTCCTTGAGGTTCGGGTCGGCGAAGGGGTTCACGAGGAGGAAGTGGCCGCCGCGGGTCGCCGCGTGGCAGAAGTCGCAGAGCTCGACGGGGTTCTTCGTGAACTGGACCTTCTCCCCCTCCTTCGGTTCCTTGCCGTGGCAGAAGGAGCAGGACTTCTTCTGCCCTTCCCCGCCGCCCTTCCCCTGGTGGGGGCTCTTCGCCTTGAGGCCGTCCCCGTGGCAGGAGCGGCAGAGGTCGCGCCGGTCCTTGAACCGCGCCTTCGCGACGTCCTCGGGGTCGGAGGAGGCGGGGAAGCCGCGCAGGAGCTTGAGGCCCGCGGTCTTGGTGTGAATGAAGTGGCAGGTCGAACAGACCACCGAGCCCTTGAGCGCCCCCATCCTCTCCAGGGGGAACATCTCCGGGGCCTTGATCGGCGGCGTGGCCTTCGTGGGGTCAATGTTGATCGGGTGGACGTTGTCCGAGGCGTCGTGGCAGCTCATGCAGAGGTCGACGTTCCCCTTGTCGCCGTTCTTGAACTTGACGCTCTCCGCCGTGGTGCCTTCGGGGGGCTTCACGTCGTGGCACTCGACGCACTCCAGCTCGCTGTGGGGGTTCGGCTTGTCGTAAGCCTCCGTCTCCTTCTCCTTGGCGGTGTCGAGCTTGAGGCCCTGGGCCGCGAGCGGGGCGGCGGCGAGGCAGAAGGAGAGGACGGCCGCGATACCCCCGACGACCACCCGTGCGCGCGCGCGATGCATGTCCGGCCGAACCCTATTCCCCATTCCCTTCCCCTCCAGTCGCAAGTACCAAGGTTGTCTCGCGGATACTAGGAAGCGCCTGCTGCTTTGTCAATTCCTGGTCCGCCTGGCGCGGGCGGCTCATCGGGCGAGGGCCATGACTTCGGCCAGCTCCTCGGGGTTGAGCGCCCCGTAGTGGCCGTAGGCGATCGTCCCGTCCCGGTTCACGAGGTAGAGCGCCGGGGTCGCCTTGACCTGGTAGGCCTGGTCGATGAGGTACTCCTTCCCCTCGGCCTTGTTGAGGAGCATGCGGAAGGTGAAGCCCTGCTGCTTCGCGAAGCCCTTGACCGTCTTCGCCCGCTGCGCCTCGTCGAGGTTCACGGTGAAGATCTGCGCCTTGTCGGCGTACTTCGGCTTCTCCTGCTCGAGGATCGGCAGCTCGTCGCGGCAGGTGCCGCAGAAGATCGACCAGAAGACGAGGACGGCGGGGCCCTGCTTGAGCGCCTCGGAGAGCCTGAAGGGCTGCCCTTCGGTGTCGACGGACTCGAAGTCCGGGGCGGCGGAGCCGACGGGGAGCGTCTCGGCGTCGAGCGCGCGGGCGGGAGCGGCGGCGATGAGCAGCGCGGCGGCGACGGCGGCGAGCGTCCCTCTCATTTCTTCACCCCGGCGAGCACGCTCTTGATCTTCTCCTCCAGCTCCTTTTCGAAACCCGGCTTGTAGCCGACGTGGAAGAGCCGGACCACGCCGCTCGAGTCGACGAGGATCGTCGTCGGGAGCATGCTCACCCCGAGCTTGTTCTTCAGCTCCATCTTGGCGTCGATGATGTTGGGGTAGGGGATCTTGAAGTCGAGGCCGTCGATGAACTTCTTCACCCGGGCGACCCCGTACGCGTCGAGGTCGATGCCGAGCCCCTGCAGCCCCTGCGCCTGGTACTTCTCGTGGAGCTTGACGACGTGGGGCATCTCCTGGATGCAGCTCGAGCAGTAGATCGACCAGAAGTCGATGAGGATCGTCTTCTTCTGCCCCAGGAGGGCCTTCGTGTCCACGGTCGCCCCCCCCATGTCGGGCGCGGTGAAGTGCGGGACGGGGTCCCCCTCCTTGAGCGGGGAGACCGCCCGGGCCGCCGGGGGGGCGGCGAGGGCGAGCAGGAGCGCGCCGGCGAAAAAAGCCGCCAGCGACCGGGCGTGCATCCGAACGCTCATCGTGTATCCCGTCCTTGTCGCAAGTTCCTGTTCCCGGGCACACATGCCCCAATCCCCTGAAATTAACGGTATACACGGAGGAAGTCAAGGAACCCCTGGTCCCCTTCGAGGATCAAATTGGTGGAAATGAAGAGACAAGGAGATTCAGGCGTGAAGAGCGAGGGCAAGGGCAAGTCCTGGTTTACTCCGATGGTGATGGTGTCGACGGCGCTCCTGTCGGCAGCAGGCTTGTCGGCCGGCGGTGCGCACGGGAGTCCCGCGGGTGGGGACCAGGGTCAAGTCAAGGAGGCGCCGGCCGCCCGGGCTTTGCCGACCCCGCCGGAGACGGCGGAAGCGTTGCGGCACCGGCTCGAGGAACTCCGGCGGAGGATCGGCCTGGAGTTCGTCCCCGTCCCGGGGGGCGAGTTCGAGATGCAGACGACCGGCGGCGGGCGCGACAAGCACCTCGTGCGGGTGGCGGGCTTCCTCCTCGGGCGGCACGAGGTCACCGTGCGGCAGTTCCGGGCCTTCGTGGAGGCGACCGGCTATCGCACCGGGGCCGAGACGGACCGGGGGTGCCGGCAGCTGCAGGCGGCGGGCTACTGGCAGGCCGGGGGGACGGCGACGTGGCGCGACCCGGGATTCCCCCAGGGGGACGACCACCCGGTCGTCTGCGTCTCGTGGTTCGACGCCGAGGCGTTCTGCGCCTGGGCCGGCGTCCGGCTCCTCACCGAGGCGGAGTGGGAGTACGCGGCCGGCCACGGAGCTCCGCGAGTCGACTACGCGTGGGGGGACGGGAAGCCGGAGGGAAAGAAGTCGGGGAATCTCGCCGGCCGGGAGGTGGGCGGCGCGTTCGGGTGGGGCGGACAGGGGATCTTCTCCGGGCACGACGACGGGTATCGATACACGGCGCCGGTCGGCAGCTACGCGCCGAGCGCCCTCGGCCTCTTCGACACGACGGGCAACGTGCTGGAGTGGACCTCGACGAGCTGGGGGGCCATGGGCGGCGGGTCGGGGGGCGTTCCCTTCGGCGGCCTCTCCTATGCCCTGCGCGGGGGATCGTGGCAGTCGGTGCCCGAGAACGCCCGGAACTCGAGCGCCACCTCGTACCGCAGCCGGAACAAGAGCGATTTCGTCGGCTTCCGGGTGGCGCGGGACGCCCCCTGAAGCCGCGCTACCGGGTCGGGCGCTCCACGGCGAGAAAGATCGCGATCCTGCCGGTCTGCTCGGCGCTCGGCCGCAGGTCGGGGGGCATGCGCTGCACCATGTCCTCGACCGCGGCCTTCCAGGCCTCGGGGCTCTTGCTCGCGGTCAGCGCCCGGAAGGCACTGTGACAGGAAGTGCACTTGGCGATCATCAGGCTCCTGCCCGTGAGGTACTCGGCGACGGCTTCCTGCTGCCCCGGGTCGAGCTTGGCACCCCGGGTGACCATGTCCGCCACGACCTCCCGCCAGGCCGGCGTCTTGCGGTAGCCGGCGGCGGCCTCATCGACCGTCTGGTGGCAGCCCAGGCACTGCGCGGCGAAGGCCTCCTTCCCCTGCTTCACCTGCGAGAGGGGATCCACGGCCCCTGCCGGCCCCGCGGCAAGGGGGACGGCGACGAACCAGGCGGCCAGGGCCGCCGCGGAGACGCGCTGCATCGACCGGATCATCGTGCTCCCCCCTTGTTGGCTGTGAGGGCTATTATTAGCAAGGATCGACGGGGCCGTCCAGATCGCGGGGCTTCTTGACTTGCACGGCGATCCCCTTATACTCCCCCTCCGGAAGAGACACCCACAGGAGGTATTGCATGCGCCGTCCGTCATCGTCGGTAGCCAGGGGTTTCGCCGGGGCGCTCGCGGTTGCCCTGCTGCTCTGCGGGGTCGTCCCGGCCCGCGCCGAGGGGGGGATGTCCGACCAGAAGTTCAAGCCCGGACAGGAGGCCCCCGACTTCACGGTCAAGGACCTTGCCGGCGCCGACGTGAAGCTCTCCTCCTTCGAGGGGAACAAGGTCGTCCTCCTCAACTTCTGGGGGCTGCGCTGCGGCGCCTGCCTCGAGGAGATGCCCTACCTCGAGGACATCAGCAAGCGCTACCAGGACAAGGGCGTGGTGGTCCTCGGCGTCGACACCGACGGCGTGGGGGCCGAGGACGTCGTCGCGACGCTCAAGGACATGGAACTCGTCATCACCTACCCGCTCCTGCTCGACCCGGAGTTCAAGGTGACGGACACCTACACGAATTTCCTCGTCCCGCTCACGATCGTGATCGACAGGAAGGGCGTCATCACCTACATCCACACCGGCTTCGAAAAGGGGGCCGAGAAGCACTACGAGGACGCCGTCAAGAAGGCCCTGTGATGAGGACGATGCGCATCGCCGGGGCGGCCGTCGCCCTCCTGCTTTGCCTCGCCGCCGCCCCCGCGGCCGCCATGGAGGGCTCGAAGCTCAAGAAGGGGCAGCCGGCGCCGGACTTCGCGCTCAAGGACGTCGACGGCAAGACCTGGAAGCTCTCCGAGCTCAAGGGGAAGAAGATCGTCATGATCGACTTCTGGGCGACCTGGTGCAACATCTGCAAGCGCGAGATGCCGGTCCTCCAAAAGGTCTACCAGGAGTACCAGCCGAAGGGCGTCGAGTTCTTCGGCGTCGCGCTCGACAACGCTGACAAGGTCAAGCAGATCAAGAAGATCCTGGAGGAGAAGGGGGTCACCTACCCGATCCTGATCGACCAGGACCAGAAGGTCGCCACCGAGGTCTACCAGCTCTCGGGACCGATCCCCTACAAGGTCGTCATCGACGCCGAGGGGCGGGTCGTCTACGACCACGTCGGCGACTACGCGGACTACCCCCCCGAGATCGTGGACGTCTTCGACCAGCTCCTCGAGTCGCTCCCCGCCCAGAAGAAGAAGTGAACCCACGCTCCGCCGCGCTCCCCGGCATCCTCGCGGGGGCCGCCCTCTCCCTGTGCCTCGCCGCGGCCGCCGCGGCAGCCGAGGGCGCCCCGGCCGCCGCGCCGGCGCCGAAGGGCCTCCCCGGCTACGCCGGCTCGCCGAGCTGCAGGGAGTGCCACCCGGAGCTCTGGCGGCAGTGGAGCATGACGCCGCACGCGCGCATGCTCCGCGACGCCCGCAAGGACCCCGAGGCCATCGTCGCCGACAAGTTCAGCCCCGAGATCCCCTTCCGGAAGAAGGACATCTTCTACACCATCGGGTCGCACTGGATCCAGAAGTACCTGACGGTCATCGACGGGGAGTTCTTCGTCCTCCCGAAGTACTGGAGCATCTCGAAGGGGGACTGGGAGCCCTACTCGATCTTCAACTGGCGGAGCAAGCCGTACTCCCTCAACTGCTACGGCTGCCACACGGTCGGCTTCGACCCCGTGTCGAAGACCCTCGTCGAGGACTCGATCGGCTGCGAGTCCTGCCACGGCCCCGGGAAGAAGCACGTCGAGAGCCAGGACCCCGCCGACATCGTCAACCCCGAGAAGCTCCCGAAGCGCCTCGCCGACAACATCTGCGAGGCCTGCCACACCGACGGCAACGACATGGTCGACGGCTCCTTCCCCTTCGCCGCCGGGTTCCAGCCGGGGCGGCCGATCGAGGAGTACTACTCCGAGTTCTTCCTCCCCAAGCCAGGCTCGAAGAAGTGGTACAAGGGGAACGCGACGTACGAGGACCGCCACCGGATGTTCATGTTCTACCAGGCGGAGTTCTACTCGAAGATGCGAGCGTGCGGGGTCTGAGGGGTCGCAGCCCCGCAGGATGCGGAGCAGGGCTACTACACGAGGGAGCAGTACTGCGCGACCTGCCACTACCAGTACGACACCTCGCTCGAGAAGCACGCGAAGCACAAGCCGGGGACGGTGCAGTGCGACGACTGCCACATGCCGAAGACCGCCGCCGGCGGCGCACGCTACTCGGTGCACGACCACCTCTTCGACTTCTCGCAGCCCGAGGTCGCCTGCTCCGAGTGCCACGACGCGGCGGACGAGCGGCTCAAGCAGCAGCCGAAGCACGCGTGGAACCTGCGGCCGGTGCAGCAGCCGAAGCCGCTCACGGTCGAGGAGAGCTGCATCCGCTGCCACGGCGACAAGGAATCGTCCTGGATCCAGGAGAAGCTCAAGGGGATCCGCCGCCGCCTCTGACCGGCCGCCGCGCTTCGCTCGGGGCAGGCACCGCGATCTGACTCTGCCCGGCATCGGCACCCGACGCCAGGGCCTTGCGTAGGGGGCGCCACGGTGCGCCCCCGGACGGGACAGAATCGGGCGGCACCATGGCCGGCCCCTACGACAGTCACTTAAATTCCGTGCAATCGGCCGGGCACGTCGGATTGCCGCGTCGGCCTCCGGCCTCCTCGCAATGACGACCGTTCTCGTCGTCCCGGCCCGGCCCCGTCGTCATCGCGAGGAGCGTCAGCGACGCGGCGATCCGATCGTCCCGGCCGCTCCTAGTGATGCAGGGCCGGCGCGGCGGCGTCCGGCGGCAAGGTGAAATCCTTTCGATACGTCTGGACCACGATCTTCCAGCCGTCACGCCTCTTCAGGGTGCAGTAGAGCCGGTCCGACGTGACGCGGTTCTTCCCGCCGGCATCGGTGCTCTCCAGGATCAGGCGCAGCGGCACGCGGGCCGTGTCCCCGAGGACCTCCACGGCGCCGACCTCGAGGGTCACCTTCATGGCGCTGCTCTGCGCGATGCTCTCCTGGAGCATGGCGGCGAAGGTCGCCCGATCGAGGACGCCTCGGGTGAAGGTGGCGACCCGCGCCTCCCCGTCGTACATGGAAAGGATCTTCGCGGCGTCGCGCGCGCCGTACCCGTCGACGATCTTCTCGCCGAAGACGGCGATGATCTCCTGCTCGGGGGTGCCGGGCTCCGCGGACCGGGCGGCGTCCGGAAACCATCCCGCGACCGCCAGCGCTGCGACGAGACAAGCCACCCTGATCATGGGGCGCAGTATATGAATATCGCCGGCGAACACAACCCCGCGCGCCAAGCTCCGGGGCGTCCGCGGCGGCGGCGTTCGCCTTGTCAGCCTGGAAACGCTTGTGTCAAGATAAGAAACCATGCGCTGGAACAGCGGAGCAGCCCTCCTCGCGCTCGCCCTCCTCGTCGCGTCGGGTCTTTCGCCCGCGCTCGAGGGGGCGGCTCCCCTCCCCGCCCCGCAGTGGGTGGGGGCCTCGCACGAGCGCGGGAAGATCCGCCTGAGGTGGATCCAGAACCCGGAATTCGAATCCGTGCGCGTCTTCCGCAAGCGCGCGGACGGCGCCGAGGGCTTCGTCGCCGTGGGGCAGACGCAGGAGAACTCCTTTCTCGACACCGCCGTCCAGGCCGGGGTGGCCTACACCTACCGTCTCACCGGGATCGGGGTCGCCGGGCGCGAGGGGAAGCCTTCGACCGAGATGAGCCTCCGCCCCGCCGCCGTCGAGCCGAGGGTGCTCTCGCCGCCCGACTGGGAGGGGCACCTGATCCTGGCGAACGGCATCGGGCTCAAGTGGTCCGCCCGGGACGGGGAGGATGCCATCGCCCACAACGTCTACCGGAAGGACCCCGGGGAGCCGCAGTTCGAGCTCCTCGCCTCCTCGCGGGGAACCAGCTACCTCGACGAGAGCGTCGAGCCCGGCCGGAGTTACGTCTACGCGATCACCGCCCTGGACGCTTCCTTCCTGGAGACGCCGCTCTCGCAGGAGTTGCGGGTCACGTTCGCGGCGGCGCCGGCCCCGGCCGAGAAGAAGCCGGAGGTCGCCTGGCGGGTGCGCCGCACGCGGCTGGTCGCGCTCGTCGCCGGCGGCGGCGAACTCGCCTTCGAGCGGCCGGCGGACGTCGCGGTCGGGCCGGCGTCCGGGAACGTCTACGTCGCCGACTCCGGGCGCAACCTGGTCTTCGTCTTCTCCCCCCAGGGGGTCTTCCAGCGCACGATCGGGGCGGGCGGCGGCGGGTCGGGCGCCTTCAGGAACCTCCTCGGCCTCGCCGCCGACCGGGACGAGAACCTGTACGTCGTCGACGCCGGGGCCGGCGCGGTCCAGGTCGTCTCTCCCCAGGGGCAGTACGGCCGCCGCCTGGAGGTGCCGTCGCGGGCCGCCGGGGCGACGGGGCTGATCGACGCGGCGGTCGGGGCGGCCGGACAGGTCTACGTCGTCGACAACTTCAACAACCGGGTCGCGATCCTCGGGCGCGGGGGGGCGCAGCTCTTCGGGAAGCAGGGCGCCCAGCCGGGGGATTTCTCGGCGCCGACGTTCTGCGCCGTCGACGCCGCGGGGCGCCTCTTGGTTTCCGACTGCCTCAACGCCCGGGTCCAGGTCTTCTCCGCGGACGGCGAGTTCGTGCGGGCCTTCGGACGCTTCAGCCGCGGCCCGGGGGGATTCGGGCGGCCCAAGGGGGTCGCCGTCAGCGCCGCGGGGGAGATCTACGTCGCCGACTCCTGGCTGAACACCGTCCAGGTCTTCGACGCCGAGGGGCGGTTCGTCGCGATCCTCGGCGACGAACACGGCCGGCCGCTTGACCTGGGCGCGCCGAACGGCGTGGCGCTCGGCGCGGACAACCGCGTCTACGTGGCCGAGCGCCTGGCGGCCCGCCTCCAGGTCCGGGAGTTGGTCGATGCGCGCTAGGGCGGCGGCCGCGCTCCTCGTCGCGCTCGCCGCCGTGCCCGCCCCGCTGCGGGCGGCGGTCGAGCGGTCGCCCCACGACCTGATCTCTCAGGGCTATGACGTGGTCAAGGTCACGCTGCAGCAGGAGCGCTGCAGCCGCTGCCACATCGCCTCCTCCGCGGCGCTCCAGGGCTTCCTGCCCGACGTGCCCGGCGTGCTCTCGCCGGCCTTCGGGCCCTCGAGTCTCGTCTGTTTCTCCTGCCACGACGGGACCACGATCGTCAGCCCCAACGTCGACGCCAGCCGGAACGCGTTCCACCCGGCATCCCACGGCAACGATCTCACGGGGTACGAGGAGCTGCTCGACGGGGGGCTCGACCTGCCCCTGGTCGCGGGAAAGCGCATGGACTGCATAACCTGCCACGACCCGCACGACAACAGCCACCGGCCGTTCCTGCGCGCCGGGATCCAGGAGCTCTGCCTCGACTGTCACGGCAAGCTCGCCGGGCAAGGCCTGGGGAAGGAGAACCGCACCGGCAGCCACGTCCTCGCGACCAATCCCCTGGGCCCCCCCCGGCCGGAGGTCCCCCTTGAGATCGGCCAGGCGTTTCGCACGGGATTCCCGTCGCCGTACCCGGCCGAGGACGGCAGGGGGGCGGGCGGCTGGCACTGGGACCTCGGCGGCCACCTCGAACAGGGCGTCGGCGGCGCGATGACCTGCGCCACCTGCCACGCCGTGCACGGGGAAGAGGGGGGAGTGCCGGCCGAGAAGCTGCTGGCGGTGGCCCCGGTGAACATCGTCGCCAACCTCTTCTGCGAAGGGTGCCACGCCGGGACCCGCGGGGACGGAAAGACCGCCCCCGCGCACCCCAACCCCGGGGGGACGACGACCGCGAGGACGTACCACGCCGCCGACGACGACGAGGGGAACGGCGGCGACCGCATCCTCCCGGTCCGGGAGCCGCCGGAGTGGCCGTTCGGCGGCGGCAACCCGCGACGGCTGCTCTGCACGACCTGCCACCGGGCGCACGGCGCCTGGGTCGAGACGCCCCTGCTGCGCCCCCCCGTCACGGCGACCGCCTTCTGCGAGGAGTGCCACGACCAGGTCCCCGCCCATCACCACAAGGTGGGGGAGCTCGCGGACGCCGGCTGCTCCGCCCAGGTGCCGGACCCGGCCTACGGCACCGTGCGCGCTCTCTCCTGCTCGAGCTGCCACCGGGCCCACAACGCCGGTCTCGCCAAGGCGCGCGAGGCGGACTATGTGCCGCAGCTGGTCGACTCGCTGCGCTCCGGGGCCATCTGCGCCCGCTGCCACCCCGCCGCGAATCCCACCTGCTCCCCGAGGAAGGAGTACCAGGCCTCGCACTTCGTCGGCGACCCGTCGCTCGAGGCCACTTATGGCGACAAGTCGCCGCCGGTGCGCACCGAAGCCTGGCCGGGAACGGGGCTCAAGCCGGCCCTCGACGGGGAGAAGGACCAGATGGTAACCTGTCTCTCCTGCCACTCCTTCACCAGGGGGTCGGTGGGCTCGGGCGCCGGCGCGACGGTCCGCCTGGTCGCCCGCTCCGGCGACGGCGTGGAGTGGGAGGCGGACGGGGAAGACGCCTATCTCTGCACCGGCTGTCACGGCCTCAAACCGGGCACCGCGGGAGGCCAGAAGGGGCACACCCACCCGCTGATGGCCGCGGACATGAAACGGGAGGGGCGCGCGCCGACGCCGCCGGTCACGGTGACGCCGCTGGGCAAGGTCAACTGCGACTCCTGCCACCGGCCCCACGAGGCGATTACCAAAGGCGGGTATTATATCCTCGAGGCGGTTGAGAGCGGGAATGCCGACCCCCGCGCCTTCCACCCCGAGGTCGACTTCACGGTCCTCTGCCACAGCTGCCACGACGAGAAGAAGTATTGAAAGGGGAGGGAAGGGTGCCCCCGGCCGACCAGCCGCTCGAAGACGCGCAGGTAGTCAAGCTCGTCCTCAAGGGGCGCCGCGAGATGTTCGGCGTCCTCCTCGAGCGCTACCAGCGCCCGATCTTCAACTTCGTCTACCGTTTCTACGGCAACTACGACCTCGCCCAGGAGCTGACCCAGGAGACCTTCCTGCGCTGCTATCAGTTCCTGAAGAGCTACGACCCCAAGCGCAAGTTTTCCACATGGCTCTACACCGTCGCCAAGAACCTCTGCATCGACGAGCTCAAGAAGCGCAAGTCGGCCAACGAGGTCGCCCTGGACGACGCCATGACCGCGGTCGAGGCGAAGGGGGCCGAGGGGATGGCGGAGCGCAGCGCCCAGCTCCAGTGCATCCGGCGCGAGGACGATTTCCGTCTCCTCGAGGCGCTCCAGGAACTCCCCGCCGACGCCCGCACGGTCCTCCTCCTCCACTACTTCCAGGGGCTTTCCTACCAGGAGATCGGGGAGTCCCTCTCCCTGCCGGTGAGCACCGTCAAGATCCGGATTTTCCGAGCAAAAAAGGTTCTCCTGGAGAAATGGAAGGAACTCGGGGGGGAGGGGGAGGCGCCGATCGGGGAGGAGGGGTAACTTTGCCCCACCCCTTCGGGTAGTACGGAGTGTATGGCTACACGTGCGGAAGGTGACGGGATGCACTACTGCGGCGACGTCGAGCTGATGCTCCAGGACTACCTGGACGGCTATCTCCTCGAAAGCCAGCGGGAGGTCCTCGAGCGCCACGTCGCCCGCTGCCCCTCCTGCCGGCGCCTGCTCGCCGGGATCACCCGCATTGACGACAAGCTCGAGGAACTCGGCGAGGTCGACGTCCCGGGGGGGCTGGCGGGGGCGATCCTCGACCGCCTCCCCCTCGACGCCTATGCGCCTTCCCCCCGGCGCCGCATCCTCCGGTACGCCGCGGCGCCGCTCGCGGCGCTTTTCCTCTTCGCCGTCGGCTTTCTGCTCCGGGGGCGCTACGTCATGGAGAGCGTCGACCGGGCGCGGGAGGTCGAGGTCGCGATCGCGGCGCCCCAGGCGGTCACGGTGGCGGTGGTGGGCGACTTCAACGGCTGGGACCCGAAGCGCAACCGCCTGGTCCGCTCGGGGCACGAGGGGGTCTGGAAGGCGCGGCTCAAGCTCCCTCCGGGGACGTATCAGTACAGTTTCGTGATCGACGGCAGCCGCTGGACCCGGGATCCCGGCGCGAAGACGGGCATCCCCGACGGCTTCGGCGGGGAAAACTCGGTGATGGTCGTCGACGGATGACGCACGGCTTCAGGAGGGGTAACTCCATGAAAAGACTGATAGGATTCACGGGCGCCGTCGGGCTCATCGCCGCCGCCCTCACCTTCGCCCCGGCGCCCGGGGCGCTGGCGGCCGACCCCCGCAACCGCGGGCTGGAGAAGGCGATCGCCGGGCGCTTTGACGCCGACGGGGAGGGGCAGGTGGCCCGCGCCTTCCGGGCCGCCGTGCAGGCCGGGATGGCGGAGCGGCAGGCGCTCTCGCTCGTGGAAGTCGGCGTCGAGGGGGGATTCGACGCGGTCGAGCTGGCCCGCGTCCTCACCCTCGCGGCACAGCTCGAGCTCCAGCACCTGCCGCCGGCGAGCTTCGCGGCGAAGCTCGAGGAGGGGGTCGCCAAACGCGTCGCCCCGGAGCGGGTGCTTCAGGCCGCCGAGCGCCGGGCGCTCATGCTGAGCCGGGCGAACTCCCTCCTCAACGCGGTCGTGCTCGCGGGGCTCGACGTCCGTGACCGGGACGAGCTGCTCCCCGACGTCGCCGCGGCGCTCGAGAGCGATCGGGAGTCCGGCGAGATCCGCGGCATCCTCGTCGATTCGATCTCCGCGGGGGAGGGCATCGGGGAGATTCGCCGAAAGCTCTTCCCCTAGGGGAGAGCTTCGGCTATCATCATGATAAGGAAGAATTTCACTTGCTAGGAGAGGGATGAGGAGCACGCTGCGAGCAATCGCTCGCGGGGCGGCGCTGTTTTGCTGCCTCGCGGCATTCGTGTTTTCGGGCGCGGATCCGACCGCGGCCGGGATCACCGGTTCGCTCCACGACTGGAGCGCGACCGGCCCGCAGGCGCCCGCCATCCCCGCGAACGGCACCTGCTCCTTCTGCCACGTCTCCCACGCCGCCGTCGGCCCGAGGCTCTGGACCGGCAGGAACACGGGGCTCACGGACGAGATAACCTATTACAATCAGACGCTCGACCCGAACTACATCCCGGCCGAGACCCTCCTCTGCTATGACTGCCACGACGACGCCACGACCGTGGACAACGATCCCGACTCGGGCTTCTGGCGGAACGGCCGCCGGCCGCAGGACGTCGCCCTCTTCGGGACGAACGTCGGCTACTACGAGCTGATCGACGGGACGGACCCCAGTCCCGCCCCGGCCCCGATCGACGGCTCCGCGACGGGCGGCCACTACTGGAAATCCGTCCCTGTCGGCACCGGCGCCCCCGAGCGCGGGGACAAGATCCGGTGTTCCCTCTGTCACGACCCGCACAAGGCGCGCACCGGGGCGAACGAGGTCTTCTTCCTCACGGAGACGTGGATCGGGAACAGCAGCCCGGTGATCCTCGGGAACAACCTCAAGGCGAGCCCGAGCAGCCGCGAGCACACGACCGGCACCGGCCGGGAGATGTGCGCCGCCTGCCACCAGTACTCCGACTCCGGGACTCCGGAGAGCTTTTGGGGAAAGCCGGTTCCTGCGCCGTCGGTGGCGCTCTCCCAGCACTCCGTGAACGACACCACGACCCCCTGCACCAGCTGCCACCGGCACAACAAGATCGTCGCCCGGTGCGACGACTGCCACGGCAACCCGCCGATCACCGCGGCCCCGTGGGCCGGGCCGGGGAGCACCGGGGAGAGCTATCCCGGGTCGGCGGGCGCCCACCTCGCCCACATCAAGGGCGCGGGGATGCTGGTCACCGACCCCGACGTGTACAGCTTCGGCTGTCTCGGCGGATCCTGTCACCCGAGCACCACCCACAACGAGGGGAACGGCACGGTGATCCGCGGCAACGTCCAGGTGGCCTTCAGGTCACCCGCGAACCCCGCCGGAGACGCGTGGAATCCGAACGGCGTGTACACCCAGGGCGGGACCCCGCCGCTCGACTCCTGCACGCAGCTCTACTGCCACAGCAATGCCCTCGTCGAGAACGGCCTGAACCCGGCCGACAACGGCACTGGCCAGGGGGGCCCCTCCGGACGCGGGGAGTACGCCGAGAGCGCCGGGATGACCACCTTCTACGGCACCACCCCGGCGAAGCCGGCGACGTGGGGCGGCAGCCTCGACTGCAAGGGATGCCACGGCAAGGGCGACCCGGACGTCCTCAAGGAGATGACGGCGGGCAACACCAGCACCCCGGTCTCCTCCCCGGACTACCTCAACGCGGGGGCGGCGCCGGTCGGTCCCTACAACACCACCGGGTCCAACACGCATTTCATCCACGTCTACAAGCTGCCGAACAGCTCCGGCGGCACCTGCAGCTGCCACGGCACCGCGGATTCGGTGACGAGACCGGCTGCCGGGCACGTGAACCGCCAGATCGAGGTCACCGCCTGCGCCGCCCTCTGCCACAACGGCGGCAACTGGGGCGACAAGCACGGCACGACCCCCGGAGCGGACAACTGCACCAACAGCGCGCTGGCGGGGATGGGGTGCCACGGGAAGGATCGCATCTTCGACTCCCCCGGCGGCCGGATCACCCGGCCGGCGAACGCCAGCAATCCCCAGGACAACCAGCTGAAGTACATGCAGAGCGGCCACGGCCTCCCGGCGGCCTCCACGTACGCCTCGGGGAATTCCGGTGCCGATCTCGGCTGCGAGGCCTGCCACCTCGCGACCGACCGGCTCGCGACCAACGGCCCCCTCGAGGCGAGCTACCACTACGAGCGCGACCCGATGGCGACCGGCAACGCGGGGGCCGCGCTCGCCACGAACCCCTACTGGCTCAAGGCCCCCTACGCCAACGACCCCGACGGGCTCTGCGACAGCTGCCACGCCGCGTCGAGCACGGCGCGGAACCACACCGCGCAGAACATGTGGAACTTCGCCAGGTACAACCCGAAGTACGACACGGGCTCCAACCCGCCCCCGCCGGTGGGCCCCTGGAGCTCCTTCACCCCGAACTGCGTCAGCTGCCACGACCCGCACGGCGAGCCGAACTGGTACATGCTCTACGACGGGGACGCCGAAAAGAGCGCCAGCAGCGCCAGCGCCACGATGGAGTACAGCGGCCCGGTCATCTACAAGGGCGACCGCTTCGGCGTGACCCGCGCCCAGAGCAACGCCTACGGCTTCCCCCCGGGACCGAACTACGCGGCAAACCAGACCCCGGTCGCCATGACGGGCGATACGAGCGGGAGCGATTTCGTCAACGGCTCGAACACCGGCATCTGCCAGGTCTGCCACACCCAGACCACCTACTACCGCCGCGACGGCAGCAACCCCGGGGGCGCGCACATCAGCACCCTCTGCACGGACTGCCACAAGCACCCGACCGCCTTCGCCCCCACCGGGTGCGAGGGGTGCCACGGCAAGGAGTGCAACGTGAGCACGGGGGTCGACGGCAGTCCCGGCACGGCCGACGACGCCCCGAACGTCATCACCACGAGCTGCCCCGCCGGGAACCCGGACGGCAGCCCCACCGGTCCCGGCGTCTCGGTCTGGGACGGCACGTGGTGGGATACGAACCAGGGCGGGAACAACGCGACGCAGCAGGGCGGCCACGGCGACGCGGACGGTCTGCCGGCCGTCGGCTGCACGGAGTGCCACGACATCGCCGACCCGCCGAACACGCACATGTTCGACGTCGGGGGTGGCGTGGGGCAGTACAACAGCCTCGGGACCGAGATCCCGATGCCGCAGGCCCCCTGGAACCGCGCCGTGGCGCGGCCGAAGGCCAACCCGAACGCGAACACCTCGCACCTCGTGCCCGGGTACTTCACCGGCGCGAGCGGCAACAACTACAGCTGGCAGGTGGCGATGGACAAGTTCTGCTCCGACTGCCACGCCCTCGGCACGAACAACGTCGCCGACATGCGCCACGAGCGCGACACGACCTCGGGGGACCCGAACTACCACTCCGTCGAGCTCGGCACCCACCTGACGAAGACGGGCGCGCCGCCGCCGCCGAGCGAAACGGTGACCGTTCCCATGGATAGCGATCTGACGACGAACGCCGGCGGCGCGCCCCACTACGCCCCCTGCGGCGCCTGCCACAACCCGCACGGCACGACGACGACCGACGTCAGGGGCGGCGGGCCCAACGCGAAAAACCGGATGCTGATCGATGCCTGGTTCTCCCAGCCGAGCCTGTGCTTGAGATGTCATCAATGATCGAGAGGCGGGGAGCCACGCTCCCCGGAGACGCTTTGCGGCCACCTGCTTCGCGAAGGGGGAAAGTCGTGGCACGGAAAAACGACCTTGCGGCGATCGGTGCTTCGGTCATCCTGGGGGCCGCGCTTCTGCTGCTGTCCCCCTCCACGGTGGTCGCCCTGCACAACGGAGGGCTGAACTGCACCTCCACCTGCCACGACATCTCCGGCACCACCTACGGCCAGCCGGACACGAGCTACATCGCGAGGAACCAGCGCACCCTCGACCAGATGATCGCCAAGGGCTTCGTGCCAAACGCGGTCACGACCCAGGACTTCGCCTGCACCTACTGCCACTCCACCGGCGGCGGGACCAGTTCCGTCACTCCTCCCTACTCCCCGGACAACTCGAAGATGAAGGACGTCATCGGGGACTTCTCCGTCCAGACCCACCGGCACCCGGTCGGCTGGAACTACGCGAGCGGGCTGAACACCGAGTGGGAGTGGCTCGGCGGCATCCTGCACACCTCGAACCCGGGCAACCTCCACTGCACCGGCTGCCACGACCCCGCGCTCGTCACCGTCCCCGACCACAGCGCCGTCTGGCTCCTCCCCGCGAACAAGGCGGTGAACCCCTTCGGTCTGCGCGAGGGGAATGCCGGCACGGCGCGGAGCGCCGGCAACCCGGCCACGAGCTCCGCCGAGGTGATCGAGTTCTGTTCGAACCTCTGCCACGTCTCGGGCCCCGGGGACCCGGTCCTCGACTCCGGCAAGAACGCCCACGTCGCCCGGACCTCGGTCGCCGGCATCCGCGGCATGGTCGCTGCCGTCGCCGACTGCCAGGACTGCCACGCCTCGCACTTCGCGGACCAGGCGAACCTCATCCCCTCGACCGTGGCCTCGCCGAGCCAGTGCGATCGCTGTCACAAGGCTCAAACCGCCGACGGGGGCAACTTCTTCGGCGCGGCGCGGGTCGGCACCGACGGCACGAACTACTACAGCGGCGGCCACGGCAAGCAGGCGAAGCTCAACGTCGACGGCACCCTCAACACCGACTTCCTCCCCTACGGTTGCACCCAGTGCCACGACACCGGCATCCCCCACGACTTCGGGACCGAGAACCGCATCCCCTGGGACGAGTCGGTGAACCAGTGCGGCATCTGCCACGTCGCGTCGGCGGAGAAGCACCCGGCCAGCGGTTCCTTGCTCTGCACGCCCTGCCACAACCAGCACGGCGACGGCACGGCGGACAACATGTGGATGGTGAAGGCCACGATCGCCACGCCGAACAGCGGCAACCGCGCGGCCGTCCTCACCGCTCTCAGCGGCCCGAATTCCCTCGACAACGACGAGGCCGTGTCGACCGGCGTCTGCTCCGTCTGCCATACGGCGACGGCCCACAACGCGAACAACACCCAGGATGTCAGCCACCTCGATTCCGTCGACCGGGACGGCACGAACTGCTCGACCGCCGGTTGCCACGAGCATAAAAAGCCGGATTTTCGCCCCGTTTGCGACAGCTGCCACGGCTACCCGCCGCCGCCGGCCTTCGGCGGGCGCTCCGCGGGCGCCCACCAGACCCACAACGCCGCCCCCTACGGCTTCTCCTGCTCGAAGTGCCACAGCGGCTACACCCACCAGAGCTTCATCATCGACGTGAACCAGGTGGTCGAGGCCCAGAACCCCTCCTGGCCGGCGCTGAGCTACACCGCGCTCACGGGCGACACCTGCGACAGCACGAACTGCCACAACCCCTACCGGGTCGGCAACCACGACGTCGCGACGACGAACAACCCGACCTGGGGTGCGACGAACGGCGTCGGGTGCGTCTTCTGCCACAACAACAAGGCCTCGAACGCCCACGACCCGCACCTCGCGAAGGGGTACGCCTGCCAGGTCTGTCACGAGACCTGGGGGACGAACACCGCGCACGTGAAGGGGACGCTCGACGCGGTCGGCCTCATCGACTTCGACACGACCTTCTCCTCGCTCGCGATCCCCGCCCCCTACAACGAGGGCGGCTCCTCCTGCTCGAACACCTACTGCCACGGCAACTACCTCGGCGGCTCGAACGCCACCCCGGTCTGGACGAACGGGGCGACCGGCGCCTGCGGCACCTGCCACGCCCTCACCCCGACCTCCGGGAAGCACACGATCCACCTCACCGGCACGCAGGGACCCCAGGCGGCCTGCTCGGACTGTCACGGTTCGACGACCGGCGCCGCGCACGTGAACGGCGTCTTCGACCTCGCCGGCGGCACCGTCCTCGCGAACACGGCGGTCTGCGATAGCTGCCACGGCAACGACAGCGGGAACAACAGCGAGGCCCTCCTCGCGAAGTACTTCTGGCCGACCGCGCAGCCGGCGGGGAGCTGGTTCGCCTCGGCCGTCGCCACCTCGAGCCTCGTCGGCGGCGCCGACGGGACGATCGCCGGCGGCCAGCAGTACTGCCTCTGGTGCCACGACGCGAACCCCTCGATCGTGCAGACGGCGGCCGGGACCGGCGGCGCCGCGCGCACCGCGCCGAACAAGGAGACCTGGTGGACGGCGAACAACGGCGGCCACGGGCACAGCGGGGCGAGCACCGGCACCGGGAACTCGATGCCCGGCTACGACTGCGCCGTCTGCCACACCACGACGACCGCCCACATCGACGCGACGGCCGGCAACAACAACCGGCTCGCCGTCGGCCTGAACGCCACGAACTGGTGCTCGGAGTGCCACGTCCCGAACCGCGCCGGCAACGGCGCCATCCTCGGGCGCGACGCGACGGTCGAGGCGAGCGACCACGCCTCCGCGGTGACCGGCCGCTACGCCGGGGTCGCGGCCTACAACGCCGGCTACGCCTGCACCGTCTGCCACGACGTCCACGGGACCTCGAACATCGCGATGGTGAACCCGACGATCGTCGACGGCATGGGCGCCGACGCGACCGGCGTGACCCTCGCCGCCGAGACCGGCCTCGACCCCGACGCCGGTCTCGACAACGGCGTCTGCGACCGCTGCCACGCCGACGGCGGGCAGGCCCACGCGAACACCACGAACTTCGGCCACGTCAACAACCACAACTACGGCGCGACCTGCCTCACCTGCCACGACCACAAGAAGAGCTTCGAGGGGAGTTGCACGGCCTGCCACGGCAACTCGACGTCGACGGCGATGTGGCCGGACAGCGCCACCACCGACAACACGGGCTACCCGGACCGGGTCGGCCGCCACCCGCTCCACGTCCGCCGCATCGGCGAGCGCCTCGGCTTCGGGACGAACGAGCTTGCCTACACGACGGTCCAGCAGGAGCAGACCTGCGACTTCTGCCACAACGACGCCGCGGGCGTCCCCGGCGGCGCCAACCACGAGACCGGCGGCATCCCCGCCGAGGTCGGCTCCTTCAACCAGATGTGGCCGGCCTACGCGGTCGACGCCGACGGCGGCTACACGGCGGCCACGTACGCACCGCCTGCCTGGACCGGCGGCGCGGTCTGCAACACGGTCGACTGCCACCTGAACAAGCCCACCTCCGGCGGCTACGCCTGGTACGGCGCGACGACCACGGCCTGCATCATGTGCCACAGCGACGTCACGAGCGGCGTCGTGCCGACCGGCCTCACCCACAACTCCCACATGAACACCGTGGCGAACGGGCTCGGCCAGACGATCGCCTGCGACAACTGCCACAGCTCCGCGACGGCGATCTCCTGGGGATCGCCGGGCGTCGCCCCCTCGGCGAACCACATCAACGGCGCCTTCGTCGTCGCCGGCAGCACAGGCTTCGCCTACACCGGGGCGTTCCCGACCCCCGGTTCGTGCGGGACGAACGCCTGCCACAACAACGGGCAGAACGCCGCTCCGCGTACGCCCGTCTACACCTGGGGCACCGCGATCGCCAACTGCCAGGAGTGCCACGGCGAGACCTCGACGACGATCGCGACCCAGTCGCACCCGGCGCACCTGACGACGGCGACCGGCGGGGCGGCGGTCTGCGCGGACTGCCACGCCGCCGCTTCGGTGGCGACCCACGTGAACGGGACGGTCAACCTCGCGGGGCTCGCGTACGGCGGCGACGTCGTCGTCGTCACCCCCGGCCTCTTCGGGGGCTGCGGGACGAACCGCTGCCACAACGACGGGAAGAACGCCGCCCCGGCCGTCACCGCCTACACCTGGGGAACGGCGATCAACGGGCCGAACAGCTGCACGGAATGCCACAACGCGACGACGACGATCGCGACGGACTCGCACCCGGCGCACCTGACCACGCTCTCCGGGGCCGGTGCCCAGTGCGCGGACTGCCACGCCGCGGCGACGGTGAACACGCACGGCGACGGGACGGTCACCCTGGCGAACAAGGCCGCGAACTACCCGGCCGCGAACCGGCCGGTGGTGGTGACCTCCTTCGGCGGGTGCGGGACGAACGCCTGCCACAACGACGGGAAGAACAACGCGCCGGTCACGGCCTCCTACACCTGGGGGACGGCGATCAACGGGCCGAACAGCTGCACGGAGTGCCACAACGCGACGACGGGGACGCTGGTGACGGACTCGCACCTGGCGCACCTGACGACGCTCACGGGGCCGGGGTCGCAGTGCGCGACCTGC
>JACQZW010000060.1 GCA_016213675.1 Acidobacteriota bacterium
GACTCCCGGCGGGTGACGAGGGCGAGCCTCGCGAGCTCCGGCTCCGCGAGGTCGGCGAAGAGGGGAAAGGCGCGCAACAGGGCGATGTCCTCCATGGCGGGCTCCCGCGGGCACGGTAGCAGAGCCGTGCGCCGCCCGACAGCGCGTGGTGATTCCGGTTGTGCAGAGCTTCACTAGGTGCAACAATGTGACGAAAAGGAGGACTCGTCACAATGCGCTCAGCCATCGCACTCACATTCGTATGGGTGCTCGCCGCGGTTCCGGCGGCGGCCCAGAGCTTCTCCCAGGAGTTCGACGACATCACGACCCTGCCGGCGGCCGGGTGGGCATGGGACAACAACAGCACCGCGGTAGGCACGGCGAGCTGGGCACCGCTCACCGCAAACCTGCTGCTCCGCGGCAGCGGCGAGTTTCAGGGCAACACCACGGTCTTCCCGCAGAACACCGGCACCGGCTACATCGGCGACAACTACAACGCGACCACCGGGGCGAGCACGATCTCCGATTGGTTGATGACGCCTGCAGTGACAATGATGAACGGCGACACCTTGTCGTTCTACACGAGGTGTCCGGACCCGTCGGACTACCCCGATCGCCTCCAGGTCCGTCTCAGCCTCAACAGCGCCTCGACGAATGTCGGCACGTTGCCGGAGGACGTCGGCGATTTCACGACGCTGCTCCTTGACATCAACCCGACTCTCGCCGCCGGCGGTTACCCGAACACCTGGACGCAATACACGATCACGGTCAGTGGCCTTCCCGGCCTCCAGACGGGCCGCTTCGCGTTCCGCTACTACGTGACCAACGGCGGTCCGAGCGGCGCGAACTCCAACTACATCGGCCTCGACACACTCGTTTTCACCTCGGCGAGCCCGGTCGAGCTGCAGAACCTGCAGGTCGAGTAGCTCCGAGACACCGAAGCTCAACGCGCCCCGCCGCTCGGCGGGGCGCGGTCGTTCACCGCTCGCGGCCAGGCGTGAAACCGCCACGGTTGGTCAGGTTCATACTCACATAATACAAGACCTGACCCCATCGAGAAGCGCGTCGACGACGACCGCGACGCCGAGCGCGGCGAGCGCGCGCATCCCTTCCCCAGTCGGCTGTCCGCCGCGCAGGAGCTGCGGTGACGCCCGCCCGAGGACGGGCACGCGCGCGACCCCCAGCCGCTCGTCGGACGAAGCGGACGCCGGCGTCGGTCTGGCCGGGTCACCGTGAGGACTGGGTAGACGATGCAGATGGCGAGGCCGGCGACGGTCCCCACGGTCATGGTGCGGGCGGAATGGCTATCGGAGATGGCTCGGTAGCTCCGCGGTGCGCCGCGGGCCGCAGGCCCCAGCGGTGTGGCCGATCCAAGTGAACCAGGCAGACTCCCGTGTTGGGCCGTGACCGCCTCGGGGGTAAGTCACGTCGCGCACTCCGGCTGATAGAGCTGGACGACGGAGTCGTCGGGGACCGCGAAGAGGGTGACGAGGCCGCAGCCGCGGTCCCCGAACTCCGACGTCGAGACGACCCCACGACGAGGAGAACATCGCGTGGAGGGCACGGATCATCGACCTCCCTCCTCTCGAGTCCTGCCCGCGGCTGGGATCGCCCGGCGCCCGCCATCGGGCAGCGGGTCAGGCGACCACGACATACTCGCTCTGCACGAGGCCCCCGGAGTACTGGCGGGTGGCGACGTGGCGGAGGACGACGTCGCGCTCGAGCGCGCCGAAGAGCGGGATCCCCGCCCCGAGGAGCACCGGGATGTGGTTGATGACCAGCCGCTGGATCAGCCCGGCGCGCAGGAACCGCTGGATCGTGATCCCGCCGTCCACGTAGAGGTGGCGCAGCCCGCGCGCGGCGAGGCGTGCGACGATCTCGGCCGGCTCCCCCGCCATCCGCTCGACGACGGCTCCCCCGGGCGGTGGTGCGAGCTCGCGCGTGCTGAGCACGAAGACGGGCCGCTCGCCGTACGGCCAGGCGTCGAAGGTGAGGACCTTGTCGTAGGTGTTGCGGCCGACGACGAGCGCGTCCACGGTGGCGATGAACTCCTCGTAGCCGTGCTCGCCGTGCTCGCCGCCCTCGGGTGGCTCCAGCCAGTCGAGGTCACCGTTGGCTCGAGCGATGTAGCCGTCGAGGCTGGCGGCGATGAAGACCGATGCTTGCATACACGCGCTCCCGGCGATGCCGCGCGTCGTCGCCCGGCCTTGCGCCTTCCCGCGGAACCTGCCTTTCGTTCGCTATCGAACCGCGCTCCACCGTCGCCCGATTCCGCCGACGCCCCAGCGCGGTCTCGCGGCTCGCGTCCTCGGTGGGCCTCGCCGGGGCCGGCGTCGCGCGGCACGGTGAGCCGGCGCTCCCCCCGGGCGCGGGTCAACGCACGAGCCTGAACACGTCGATGACGAACAGCACGACCTCCTGCGCGACCCATGCGGCGCCGGCGAGCTCCGGGGACTGGGATCCCGACCGACGCCCACGGGCCTCCGGGAACTGCGACTCCGGGAGGTAGACGAACAGTCCGCCGCACCGCTCGCAGCGCGCCGCTCGGCGGTCCCGAGCCGGCCGGGGACGAGGCGACCTGTCCGGCACGACTGGCAGCGCACGAGCGACACGCCCGCCTCGGGCGAGAAACGCGACGACTCCGGCAGCACCACGACCCCCCCGCGGCGCCCGTGCGCGGCCTGCAGGGATTCGAGCTCACCGGCGGCGAGCCACGCCGCGGGGCACTTGACGCAGACGTCGACCGCCACGCCGTCGCACGCCTGGACGGACATGGCCTCGTAGCACGACGGGCAGTTCACGTTCGCCTCCTCTCCGGACAGGCGCCCGGTTCGAACCGCACGGCGCGAGACGTGCGGGACCTCGGCACCCCACGATTCTTACCCCGAGCAGCCCGCAGGTGCAAGCAGGCTCGCCGCCGCCCGGGTCAGAAGATGAAAGGGATGAAGCGCTTGCGGGTGGCCATGAAGCGCGCGTAGGGCGCCCCGAGTGAGGCGAGCAGGGCCTGCTCCTCGACGTGCGCCCGGTACCAGTAGGCGGGGAAGGCCAGGACGAAGGAGACCACGACGCCGAGCCAGTTGCCGAGCGACAGAGCCACACCCCCGACGAGGAGCAGGGCGGCGCTGTACGACGGGTGCCGCACCCAGCGGTAGGCGCCCGAGTCGATGACGCGGTGATTGGCCTGAATCGTGACGGCACCGGTGAAGAAGGTGCCGAGGACCCGGAAGCAGTGCCGGCGCAGGAGACTCCCGGACACGAGGGTGAGCACACCGATCACGAACCACGCCACGCGGTTACCCGGAAGGGTCGCCTGCGGCGCGGCGAAGGGCAGCAGGAACGCCGCGAGGGTCGCCAGACTGAAACCCGCGAGGATGACGCGGAGTGAGCCGCGATCCTCGACAGGCGCCGGTGCGCGCAGCCGGGCACGCCTCAGGACCCGAGACTCCGCAATGAAGGCCCAGAGGTAGACGGTCCAGAAGACCAGGGAGTATGGCCACGCGAAGGGAAGTGGCGTGTTCACTCGACCTCTGCGAGCCGCCGAGCGCTGGGTTTCTGCGTCCGCGCGGGCAATGTGAAC
>JACQZW010000061.1 GCA_016213675.1 Acidobacteriota bacterium
CGCGAGTACCTCAAGCTCAAGATCCTCCGCATCTGCGGGAAGCTCGAGTAGACGAGTTTCGTGGTTCCGCGAGATCGACGAATTCCGGCCGGCAACCGGCCTCTCCCGCGTTCATTGGCAAACAATTCCAGAAGCCCCGAATAAGGAGGCGAAGATGCCGATAGCAAGGGATTCCCAGTGCCGCGTGCTCAGCGTCCTGCTTGTGTCCGCCATGACCGCGACCGCCTATGCCCAAGACGACGTCGGCCCACCGCGCGACCCGGTGTCCGCCGACGAGCCGTCGGAGGAGACGCTCGCGACGCGAGTCCCCCGCGATCTGTCCTCAGTCGACACGTCGCTCGGAACGGACTCCCTGACCCCGCTCCACTATTGGAGCCCGCCATACGCAACCCGTTTTGTCACGGCCGCGACCTGCCACTCGATATTTGAAGACTGGTACGGAATCGCCGCAGTCTTCCACATCTCATGGGAAGGATACGAATGGGACGAGCTGCACTACCTCCGGGTGGACGGTCTCAGTTGGTACGGAGCCTACGGTGAGTTGGCGCACACGACGTTCATTGACTGGAGCTACGACGGCATCACGAACGTAGACTGCACGACCGACGACTGGGATCGTGTCTTCATCGCGTGGGACCGTCGCCCAAACGCGAGCACTTGGAAGTCCACCGCGAGGCTTGCGTCCATCAACTACGACACTGTGGAGTGGACGGCGCAGGTGGGAACGCACATCGCGGGCAACCCGCTATTCCCTTCGTACGTCTACCGTCCGCGCGTCGCGTGGTCGCCGTATGGACGGCTGGTGGTCGCCACCAATGTCGCCCTCGTGGGTGGTGAACCGGCGGGCTGCGGCCTGTTCTTCGAGACGTTCACGGACACGGGAAGCCGAGTTGATCAGGCGCAGTACTTTGACGACGATAGCAAGGCCAAGCACTGGGACATCGAGTACGACGGTGCGCAGCATTTCGTGTCGGCCTTCTGGTACGAGCTCGACCTCTCGCCTGATCCCAACTACATCACGGCGCGACTGAATTTGGACGGCACTCTCGTGCCGGGACATCAGACCATCGAATCCCGGCAGGACCATATGCCGCAAGGCATGGTACTAGTCTACTCTGACAACTACCACAACATGTCGCAGTATTTCGTGGCGATGACGAGCAAGAACGTCTACTACTTGTATCAGGACGGTCGCCTGCGCTCGGCCCGCGACGACTGGAACGGAAGCGCACCGAACCTCTATGCTGGATGTGAGTACTGGGGTCCGTCATATCGGATCGCTCACAGCTACGTCGACTCGGTCAGCGCGCCTATTCATACGAAGCACATGCACTGGTACTGGTCGCCGCAGAACCCGTACGAGGTGTACTCTGTCATGCCCTATGGGTGGGTACCCGTGGGGTGCGCATCCTCGGACACGTTCACCGATCCTGAGGTGCTTCTTGTGAGAAAGACGTGGTCCGTGAATGCGTACGTGTATTGGACCATGGAGCCGGAGGACTAGGACGTGGCGGCGGGCGGACCAAGGGTGTCTCGCGCGTTGCTTGGGATTGCATGTGTGGTGTGCTCTTGTTACTCGTCGTCGAGCGAAGGTGATGGCTACACCGGGATGGTGATGGTTCCCGGCGGTGGGGTGCTGATTGGCAGTGACTGGTCGCGTTGCGCATGGGACGACCCGATACATGAGGTCTACGTGTCGTCCTTCTACATCGACGTTCTGGAGACGACAAATGATGAGTATCGCGCGTGTGTCGCTGCGGGTGCGTGTGCTCGTCCGGCGGTGGTGGAGTCGTTGACGCGTGCAGACTACTTCGACTCCGCTGCATTCGGTGAGTACCCCGTGATCGGGATGGATTGGTGGGGAGACGCGCAGGCATACTGCGCATGGCGGGGGAAGAGGTTGCCGACGGAGGCCGAGTGGGAGAAGGCCGCCCGTGGAGGGTGCGAACTTGGGGCGAGTCGGGGTGGGTGCGAGCTGCCGGAAGACGCGCGGGACTACCCTTGGGGGTGGGGTTGGTCGTGCGAGTTTGGCAACGTGGCCTTGGAGTGTGCGGGCGGGGACACGGCGCGGGTTGGGGCATTCTCGCTCGATCTGAGTCCCTATGGGGTGCGAGGCATGGGGGGCAACGTTCGGGAGGTCGTGAGCGATTTCTTCTCGGCGGAGTACTACGGGACGGGGGCGGAGGTGGACCCGCAGGGTCCGACGGAGGAGGAGGCATGGGGCAGGTGCCCGGACATGCCAGCGAGCGCGGCTTGTCACGTGATTCGCGGAGATAGTTTTGGCGGAACGGAGGGGGAGGAATCCAGCGAACGGCCCGTAACGTGCCGCTCGGTAGCGAATCGGGTGGGCCCGGACGTGGGTGTTCGTTGTGTGAAGGATGTGCCGTAGCGTGCAGAGGCGGGGAGGAAGGTCGAATCGGGGCTGTGTGCTGTTCTCCCGCCGTTCTCCCACTACTCTGGGGAACCATGGGGACTGGCGGGGACTGGTGGGGAAACCGGAACCACCTCGAAGGTGGCGGGATCATGAACCATCTGGCCGAAAGGCGTGCGCCATCGCGGGGTTGCGTTTGGCTGGCCTAGAGGGTTCAAATCCCGTCTCCCGCTCCAAGATCCACCAGTAGTTACGTGATGTTCCCGGTCTCGTCGGGAACCTCCTCCAGCATTTCTCCAGAAGTCTGCAAGGGATTCGGCCCGCTCAACGCGTCGCTCAACGCATCGAGGATTTCGGGCAGCAACTGCCACTGCGACGTGCGTCGTCGCATGCCTTGGCAACATCGTCCACTTCGTAGCCCAGGATGGTCATCACCCGGCCGGTCTCCTCATCGACCACGACGAACGCCTCGCCATTGATCGCGTACAAGTGGGTCCATTCGACGACGAACTTCGTCGCGGTCTCCAGGATGCGCGAGCGTTGCGCCTCCCCGCTCCGTGCGAGAGGGAGCGCGAGGGTGTCCTCCGGGTCGAGCATCCAGGCATCCCCGGAACGCGCGGAGAAGAGCACCAGCGGGCCCAAGGAGACGATGTGCACGCTCCCGCGCCGGGCGCAGGCGACGACGTGCTCGATCTCGGCGGCGACCGAATTCGCGGTCCACGCGAGTGGGCGAGTGGAGCGGCTCACTTCACGTCCCGACGCGGATCGTGGCCTCTTCCGTCTTCCACCCATGGCACCCGATCGGTATCCTTCACGGCGGGCGATGTCCAGCGGTCTTCCCGGTGTGGACAACGACGACTGCCTTGGGAGATCATCCGAGCACGATGTCGCGAAGGCGCAAGGGCGGTTCGCAGCAGAGGGACAACGACGTCGACTCGGCGCTTGCCGCGCTGGACGCCGACGAGTTGCGCGAGGCGGCTCGCGAGATGTTCCTCGGACTCGACCAGCGCGCCCACGACCGCGCCGTGGACTCGTTGATCGGGCGCGCCGCTCGGAACGGCTCGGGCTGGAAGCCGGCGGCACCGACCGACGACGAGGTTGTCGAGGTGCTGGCTTTCGCGAAGGCTGCGGAGCGGATCGGTGAGGCCGATCCCTCGGTGGTCGACGAACACCTGCGCCGCGGTTCGGCCGCGTTTCTTCGCCAGGACTACGACGCCGCCCACTGCATCTTCGGGGCCCTACTGCGGCCCATCGGCGAAGGGGAGATCTTCCTGGGCCAGGACGAGATGGTGGACGAGGTGCTCGGCGCCGATGCCGGCGGCTGCGCTGCCCAGTACGTCGTGTCCGCCTACATGATCGCCTCTCCGGCGAAGCGCGCCGAGGGGGTGCGTGCGGCGATCGAGGAGGTACGGAGCCTTGGGCACTTCTGGGAGCCGATCCGCGAGTTGGAACGAGTCGCAGTCGGACCTCTCCCCGGACTCGATGACTTCCTGCCGCAATGGCGGGCTCTCGTCGCGCGGGAGGTCGGCGGCGAGCGTCGCAGCGACCCGGACTGCGACGAAGACCGGTGGCTGCGCGAGGTCGTGCACCGCCTGGAAGGGGCCGACGGCCTCGCGAAGATCGCGCGCTCGACGAGGCGCGCGGACGATCTCCGGGCGTGGTGCCGGGGCCTGGTCGAAACCGGCGACTGGAACGCGGCGCTGGCCGCGTTCGACGAGGCGGCCGGGACCGTCGCCGACCGGGAGTACGTCCGGGGCGAACTGCTGGACGGCGCCGCGCTGGCCGCGCAGGAGTTGGGGCGGAATGATTTGCCGGCGCGACTCGAACGCGCCTGGCGCGTAGCCCCGAGCATGCTTCGCCTGCGCCGATGGCTCGCTTCGACGGGCGACAAGACCGCGGTCCAGACGCGCGCGGCCGAAGCGCTCGAGGCCTGCCCGAAACAGGCGCACCGCCAGCGCGCCTTTCTTCACTTGCTGCTCGGTGAGTTCGAGCCCGCGGCGAAGCTGCTGGCGGCGGCCCCGGGCCTCGGCTGGTCCGACCACGGGCATCCCGGGCATCTGCTCTTCTCCCTATTCGGGGATCTCCTCGCCGGCGAGACGGCGCCGACCTCGGCTCGGCGAGCGCTCACGGCGCACCGCGAGATGGACATCGAGGAGCTCGAACTGATGACCGCCGCCGAAGACGAGCCTCGGCTCGCCGCGCCCGGGATCGACCAGTTCCTGAAGGAGGCGGGCGTCGACCGCATCCCGGGCGATGCGGCCCGGCGCGCCGTGATCGCCGCCATGCGCAAGGCCGCCGAACACCGGCTGGCGGGGGTCACCGAGAAGAAGCGGCGCCGCCACTACGCTCACGCCGCGGAGATCGTCGCGGTCTGCGTGGCGTGCGACCGCTCGTCGGAGGCGGCCCGCTGGGTCGCATCGATCCGAACCGAGTACCGGCGCTTCCCCGCGCTTCGCGCCGAACTCGATCGCGCTGTGGGGTCGCCATGCAAAGGATGACCCCAGAGGAGCTGCGAGAGATCGTCGCCGCCGGCGAGACGCTCGCCGTGGAGTTCAAGGGCGAGGCGAAGCAGCCGCTCTCGGATGCCGATCTCGTCGAGGCCGTCGTCTGCCTGAGCAACCGCCGGGGTGACCAGCCCGGCTGGCTGCTCGTGGGCGTGGAAGACGATGGCCGGGTCACCGGTGCTCGTCCGCGCCACGAGGGGAGCACCGACCCGGCGCGCCTCCAGGCCCTGGTCGCGAATCGGACGCGCCCGTCGGTCGGTGTGGATGCGGACGTCGTCGTGGTCGACGGCAGGCAGATCGTCGCTATCCGCGTGCCCCCGTCCGGCCTGCCGGTCGGCACCGCGGATGGACGCTATGTGCGGCGCACGATCGATGGCCGCGGCAGGCCGGCCTGCGTTCCCTTCCACTTCCACGAGATGCAGGCGCGCCAAGCGGACCGCGGACTGCTGGACTACTCGAGCTTCGTGGTCGCGGAGGCGAAGTGGGATGACCTCGACCCGCTGGAGTTCGAGCGCTTCCGGCGAGCGATTCGAGAGGGCCAGGGACGAGGCGACGCTTCCCTGGTCGACCTGCCGGATGCGGAGTTGGCCAAGGCGCTCGGGGCGGTGGAGGCGAATCACGAGGTCCGCGCCGTGCGCGTGCTCGGGCTCCTGCTGTTCGGGCGGGAGGGTGCCTTGCGGGAGCGCATCCCGACCCACGAGATCGCGTTCCAGGAACTCGATGGAACCGAGGTCCGGGTCAACGACTTCTTCCGCTGGCCGCTCCTGCGCGCGATGGACGAGATCATGACGAGGTTCCGCGCGCGGTATCGCGAGCGCGAACTGATGATGGGTCTGCTGCGGGTCGCAGTGCCCGACTACCCCGAGCCGGCATTCCGGGAGGGTCTGGCCAACGCGATGATCCATCGGGACTACGCCAGGCTCGGAGCGATCCACGTGCAATGGCACAGGGACCGTATCGAGATCTCGAACCCCGGCGGACTCCCGGATGGCGTGACGCTGGAGAATATCCTCGTCACGCCGCCGAAGCCCCGGAGCGCTCTGCTCGCCGACGCCTTCAAGCGGGCGGGACTTGTGGAGCGCACGGCGAGAGGCATCGACACGATCTTCTTGCAGCAACTCCGCAACGGCCGGCCGGCGCCGTCCTACGAGCGCAGCAACGCCACCGATGTGGTGCTCGCGCTCCCGGGCGGAGAGGCGAACCTGGACTTCGTCCGACTGGTCGTCGAGGAGAACCGCGCCGGCCGCCTGCCCGGACTGGACGAGCTTCTGCTGCTGAACCGCCTGTGGCTCGAACGTTCCGAGACGACGCAGGGCGCGGCGCGCCTCATCCAGAAACCCGAGTCGACGGCGCGGACCGTGCTCCAAGGGCTGGTCGAGGCAGGCCTGGTCGAAGCGCGGGGCGAACGGAAGGGACGGACCTACCATCTCTCTGCCGCGACCTATCGGCGCCTGGGCGAGCAAGCGGCCTACGTCCGGCAACGCGGCTTCGAACCGCTGCAGCAGGAGCAGATGGTTGTGCAGTACATCGAGGCCCACGGGGCGATCACGCGCGCGCAGGTCGCCGATCTCTGCCGCATCAATCCCCGCCAGGCTGGGCGCCTGCTTCAGCGGATGGTCCGTACCGGCAAGCTCGTGATGCACGGCACACGTCGCCATGCACGCTATGACCGGCGGTCATAGTCAAAGACCGTTGGTCATGGGCGTAGTCGGCCCGCGACTGGTGCGAGCGCGACCGATGCTTCACCGTCCGACGCGGACTCCGCCGTCCACGTGACGGACTCCATTTCGGACTCCTAAGCTGTTACAGCCTGTTACAGCCTGTGACGGCCTGTTGCAGCAAGTCCGCGAGACGTCACGAATTCGGTAGTGGTTATGAGGGCCGGAGGAGTATTGCCAAGGTGGACGTCGCGGGTTCAAATCCCGTCTCCCGCTCTCCGATTTCAGCAACAGCGTCGATGGCTTAGGGCGCGGAGCCCGAAGGCGTCGAAGTGCCGTCGACCTGTCCCTCCCGAAATCCGGACTATGGATCGCGCTGGACGCCGTGGTGGCGCGCGGGTCGCGGCGACCGGCGCGCTCGCGGGGCCCACGCAGATCGGGATGGTAGCGGGAGGCAGGACCAGGGGCGGGCGAGGGAGCACCAGAAGAGCCGATCCCGAAGGCGGAGACGCGGGCGCGGAATCGACCGCTGGTGGATCGCGAACTGCTGGCGCAGGCTCATCATCTCGACCTCGACGGCGAGGTGGGACCGGAACCGAGACGTGAGGAGGTGGCCCATGGCGGCGGACCGTAGGTGGGCGGGACGGCCGAAGCAACCCGACCGTGGGGCGCGTCGAGGCAGGCCCGGACGGGGCCAGAAGTGCCATGGTTGCGGGGTGCACGGGGATTCCGGGAGGGACAACCGCGGAAGTCGCAAACGTCCTGGCCGGGGTCGTGGTCGACGATGTTGCGCACGGCGCAGCCAAGGTCGGGCGGGCAGGCGACCGGCGCGACGAACGACGGAGCCGTGGACGCCGCCGTGGTGCCGGTCCCTCCGGCGGCGACCGACGAGAGATCCTCTTCCGCAGCGTCCGCTCGTCCGTCCGCAGGGCCGGGCCGAGCGGACCTTCCGCAGGCGAGCGCCGCCGTCAGCTCGAGGAGGAGGATGGGCCGCAGCATCGACATCGTAGCACGACCTTTGGCGGGGCAGGCGACCATCGGAAGAAATTGGGCTTGTGCCGGGTCGGGCGTCAAGGACGGGGCCGACGGAGAGGGCTGTGGGCGCACCAGCCGCGGACGTGGACGATCACGAGGTGAGCCCGGGCGAGTGCGTGGACGATCGCGGACTTCGCCACCCGCGGCCAGTTCTTCGGCAACCGCACGATCGGCTGACGCGCGTCGAGGTATCGCATGGGCGGCGACCTCCGGTCGGTCCGGTCCGAGAACCAGGCCGCGGGACCGACATCGCGGCTGGCTCGTTCGTCCTGCTGCGGTCCGTCGGCTGCGATGGTAGTATCCGACCGCCCGGAGGGCGACGATGGATCTGGCTGAAGTCCAGCGGCTCGTGGAGCAGGGCGAGGGGACCACGCTCGAGTTCAAGAAGTCGACGGGCGAGCTGCGGGCGGCGATGGCTGCACTGTGCGGGATGCTGAACGCTGCCGGCCGCGGCAAGGTGATCTTCGGCGTGACCGACGACGGAGCCGTGGTCGGGCAGGAGTTCGCCGAGAAGACCCTGGAGGAGATCGCCAACGAGTCACGGAAGCTCGAGCCCAAAGCCGAGGTGACCACGACGCGGCTGGACCTTCCGTCGGGCAGGACGGTCGTGATCGTCGAGGCCCGCGCCGCCGAGCCCGGCCCGTTCACCTTCGACGGTCGGCCGTACCTCCGGGTCGGACGCACGACGCAGCGGATGAGCCGCGATGAGTTCGATCAGCGGGTTGCGGACCGGCTGCACGCCCGAAAACCGTGGGACGGCTGGCCGGCGCAGGGCTGGACGATCGAAGAGCTGGACGCTGCAGAGATCCGCAGCGCCGTACGGGATGCCGTTGCCACGAAGCGGCTCTTCGCCGCGCCGGACGAGCCTCCGGTGCAGGTGCTGCGGCGTCTCGACCTGCTGGACGGCGACAGGCTCACGCGGGCGGCCGTGATCTTGTTCGGGGAGAACGACCGGGTCACCTTCCCCGTCGGCGAGCTGCGGCTGGCACGCTTCGCGGGAACCACGAAGAGCGAGTTCCTGGACAACCGCCAGTACGACGGCAACGCCTTCCACCTGCTCGACCTTGCCGAGCGCTTTCTGCGCGAGACGGTCCCGGTCGCGAGCCGTTTCGTGCCGGGCCAGATGGCCAGGATCGACATCCCGCGGTACCCGCCGCTCGCGGTGAGGGAGGCGTTGATCAACGGTCTCATCCACCGGGACTACTCCGTCGGCGGCGGCGCCCTGAGCCTGGGGATCTACGACGACCGCCTGGAGGTGACGAGCACGGGCCCGCTGCCGCCCGGCGTGACGGTCGAGAAGCTGAAGGGGCTCCACGACTCGGTGCCCCGCAACCCGCTGGTGGCCACGACGTTCCATCGGCGGGGCCTCATCGAGCGGTGGGGCCGGGGGACAAACAAGATCATCGAGGAGTGCGAGCGTGCCGGCTGCCCGGCGCCGGACTTCGAGGACACGGGGCTGTCGGTGGTGGTGCGGTTCCGGCCGGTTGCTGGCGCGCGCGTCGGCAAGGCGATGTCTGCCGGCACAGCCAGGGCCGATCGCATCATGGAGATACTCCAGCGGTTTGGTCCGCTCGGGCCATCAGCGATACTCGACAGACTGGGGGAACCGCTCAACCTCCGGTCGCTCCAGCGGGACCTTCGGAGGCTTCGAGAAGCGGGTCGGGTGGGGCTTGAAGGCAGCGGGTCCGCGACAAGATACGGCGTTCGCAGGGGAAACCGCCGGCTCGAGGGAAGGTCACGACACGATCGCGACACGATCACGACACGACGTCGCGACACGTCGCGACGTGTCGCGACAGGATCCAACCGCGGCGTCGCGAATCCAACCCAGGAACGGCCGCAGCAGGCGAGCGAAGGAAGACTCGAAGCGCGGATCGTTCAACTCCTCCAGCAGGAAGGGCCGCTCGGGGCGCGCGCGTTGTTGTCGCGGCTCGGTGTGTCGGTTGCGATGAGGACGCTTCAGAAGTACCTTGGTCGGCTCCGACGTGGTGGCGAGATCGTCGCGATCGGTGGGGGCCGCGGGACGACCTACCGTGCTGCCCAGGGACGGCCCGGGCGCGGTTCCGGAATCGCGCACGAATCGCGCACGAATCGCGCACGCATGCGCGATTCCGGATCACGGACGACCACTACGAAGAAAGGAAAGGGGCCGTCACGGCCGGTCCGCCCCCGGCCGAAGCCGAGGACGGGGCGGTAGCTGCTCGGCGGGGGATCCCTCGGCGGCGGGTCGGATGTGGAAGAGCGACACGGGATCGATAGCCAACGGATAGCCAACTTTTCGTGACGCTGGGTGACGCTCCGTGACGCTGTGTGACGCAAAGTCCGCGGGACTCCTCGAATTGGGCAATGGTTCCAAGGGGTCCTGTTGCCTTGCCAAGGTGGACGTCGCGGGTTCAAATCCCGTCTCCCGCTCCCCGAAAGCAGAAACGAGTCGAAGCGTTGCGGAACGCGGCGCGGGCGTGTAGGCCTCCTTCGGACCCAGCCTACCGAGCCTTCCGCGTCTTCGTCGTGCGCCTGGCCGGCGACGGCTCGCCGGAAGGGTCGAGGCCCAGCTCCTTGCGGAGATCGGAGATGTCCACGCGCTCCTCGGACGGAGCCCCCTCCTCCCCGTACTCGATGTGCTTGAGCAGCAGCTCCAGCTCGCCGCGCATGCGAGGATCCGCCGCCGCCTCGCGCGGCGTCATTCCGTCCAAGGCCGGGACACTCTCATCGAGCCACTTCCTGCTGCGCTTGGCCCGATACCGTCGCATCAACTCGCGCAGCTCGGGACCCTCGTCCTCCCGCAGCTCGCGCTCCTGCTCGTCGAGCGCGGCCGGATCCATCGTCTCGAGCATCGCCCATGGATCTGAGTGCTCGCGGGCCGTGTGGCGCAGGAGGCCCGCGCATGCCTCTTCCACCCGCGCGCGGAGCGCATCCGCACGGCGCGCGGAATTGGTCTCGATTCGCACGTCGTCGTCCCCCACCCGGACCGTCCCGACGATCGTGTTCTCCCAGTCGCGGTGGACCGGATTGCCTTCGCGGCAGAACGTGAGCGACGTCTCACCACCCTTGCGCACCGGATCGCCCGCTCCCTTCAGCCGCGAGAGACGCGCCAAGACCTCCGGCCCCGCGCCGGGCTGCAGCTGGAAGTGGTCCGTCGTCAGCAGAAGATCGTCACCCTCCGTGTTCTGCAGCCGCGGCGGCGGACGCCTCGCGAGAGCCGCCGCCTCGGAGACCCAGCACTCGATGAGCGCCGTCTCCGCCTCGGGCGCGCGGAGCCGGTCGATGGGGACATGCCGGGCCCGCGTGCCCAGCCGGCGCTTCGCCGCCCGTAACGCCTTGGCCGCCTCCGCCGGCGGCAGCGGATGCGGGTACAGCCCGCCGAACACGGAAGCGCCCTGGTGGTCGACCACGCGCGCCATCACCACGAGCCACTTGCGGACCCCCTGCGACCCGAGCACCTCGTGGACGAACCGCTCCTCGCCCGTGAGCATGTCCCGGACGGACATCCCCTTGCCGGCAACGACGTCGAGCACCTCCCAGTAGGAGACCCACGCCCGCCGCTGCGAACTCAGCCACTCGAGATCCTCGACGGACAACCGCCGGCCCCGCTCCTCCAGGTACCACTCGACGAGCGGCCGCCCGTCCATCCGCAGGTGGTAGGCCACCCAAGGGGCGAGGAACGCGTCTGCCGGGCCGCCGAGGTCCATCCCGCCCGGAACGTGCGTCATCGCGTCCTCGAGGCCGGGGAAACGCCGACGCGCGAACCGCAGGATCTCCACCACCGTCCGGTTGTCCTGCTCGTGCACCGGCGAGGGGCGATCCGCCGCCCGAGCCGCCTCCTCGCGCACCAGACAGCACCGCTTGTACTTCTTCCCGCTGCCGCAAGGGCATGGATCGTTTCGGCCAGCGGTCGTCATCGTCACCGGCTCCCTTCGAGCTGCTTCGGCTCGTCGACTTCCTCGGCGTCGGAGTCGTCCCCGTGGATGCCCTCGCGGATCACCCGGTCGGTGATCTCCGAGAGGTACGTCTGCAGCTCCCGCGACAGTTCCTCGAACTCGGGCCAGAAGGTCTGGTCCATGAACGAGCGGGGCGCCTTCACCATCAAAGTCGTTCGGCGCTGGCGGTAGTACCTGAACGGCTTGAGCCCATAGCGACGGCAGAGGGCGACGAACAGCCGCTGCGACCAGCGATCGGCCAGCGAACAACGGAACTCGATGTCGGGTTCCTTCCCGCGCCATTCGCGCAGGCGCGTCTTGATGCGCTCGATCGCGGCCTGCGCGGCCTGGCGCTCGCCCGCGGTGGTCGCGCCGGCGAAGAGCGCCTCGACCTTCCGCAGCTTCTCGAACAGAGCTGCTTCGTCCATCGGCGCGGATCCCTATCGTCCGCCGGGCGCGATGTCCAGCCGATTGGGAGCAAGGCGGAAGGCGATCTTCGTCCGCGGTCGTCGACCGCGGTCCGGGCTGTCCCTCCCGAAATCCCGATTGTGGATCGCGTTGGACGCCGTGGTGGCGCGGGTCGCGGCGACCAGTGCGCTCGCGGGGCCCACGCAGATCGGGATGGTAGCGGGAGGCACGACCAGGGGCGGGCGAGGGAGCACCAGAAGAGTCGATCCCGAAGGCGGAGACGCGGGCGCGGAATCGACCGCTGGTGGATCGCGAACTGCTGGCGCAGGGCGAGCAGCTCGATCTCGAGGTCGAGGTTGGAGCGGAACGGTGAGCCGAGGAGGCGGGGCAGGAAGGCCAGGAAGTCGGGCATGGCGGCGGACCGTAGGTGGGCGGGTCGGTCGAAGCAAGCCGCGGACGACGTACGGGAGAAGTGCTATGGTTGCGGGGTGTACCGGATTTCGGGAACGACAAGGTCGATGGCCGCCCACACCGACCTCCGCAATCCGCCATCGACAGCCCAATTCCCGCCGAAAGGGTCGATGGTCGCCTACACCTTCAGCGGGGGCAGACCTGCGCGACCCGCCCGAACGACGTGGTCTCGGGGCTCGCGCCCCCCCACACGACGTGGCCGGGGCGTGGGAAGAAGGCGGCGGGGATGCGCCCGACCGGCCCGACCCGCGTCGTTTCCGCCAACCGAAGGTCGTCGTCGTAGAGGCTCGACACCGTCCACACCCCGAGCCCCTCGGGATCGAGCGCGCCGAACAGCACGCGCAGGCCCAGATCGTCGAGCTCGACGACGGGCAGCCAGCGTGCGCAGGGCAGCGCGAGCGAGCGGAACGCGCCGTCCGCGCCGCCGCTCGCCTCGACGACCCCCGCGCTCCACGTCGGCGGCGCGTCGGGGCACTCCTCGGCGAGGACCATGGGGATCCCCCCGGCCCACACGCGGCCGACCGCGGCCGGGTAGGTGCGGCACCCGTCGCGGGTCGGGCGCGCGAGCGCGGTCTCGCCGATCGCGCGGCCGTCGGGGCGGAGCCAGCGCGCGAACGTCGTGCCTTCGGCGTCCCCGGCGAGCAGGACGAGCTCCGACGTCTCCTCCACCCACAGCAGCGCGGGGCTGTAGTGGGAGTCGCGACCGGCCAGGTCGACTGGCCGCGGGACCTCGACCGCGCCCTCGTGATCGACGGGCACCAGCGTCGCGTGTTCGAAGTCGACGAGCAGGAACCCGTCGTCGTTGCCCGCCATCGCGATCGTCGTGATCGGAGCGTCGCCGACGTAGTCGAAGCCACCGCCCCGGACGTTCCAGGTCCGGAACTGCATGGGCCCCATCGGAGGCTGAGAGAGGATCGCGACGTGGTTGGCGGAGGACGCCGACGCGAAGTGGGCCTCGGGCCCGATCTCCTCGCCGCGGGGCGCCGACCGATCGCCGTTCAGCTTCAGCACCCAGAGGCGCCCGTCGACCTCGGTGACGATCACTTGGCCTTCGATGGTGTCGAACGCGCCGTACACACCGCCGAACGCGCCGCGGTCCGAGACGACCCCGACCTCGCGCATCACCTCGCACACATTGGCGGGCAGACACTCGAGAGGCGCTGGGGGGGCGTCGTCGGGCGCGGACGCGTCGGGCGTGGCGGCGTCCTCGCGGAGGTCGTCGCGGACGTGGGAGGCGTAGCAGCCCGTGGCCCCGACGAGCACCGCGAGGATGGGGGCGATGCGCATGGTCGGTAGGCTATCGGGGGGCGAGGAGGCTGGGAATGGCGGAAGACGCGGACGCGGGCTCGGACGCGGACGCGGACTCTGACGCAACCGGCGCACTGACACCGGAGGCGGTGTGGCTAGGCCGTCCAAGCGAGTTCCGCCGGCAGACCTGTGGTCCTCTTCAACCGCAACGCTGGTTCCTCTCGCCTCTCTCACGGCTCCACCGAAACAAGACATATCGCTTGTTGCGCGACAAGGCAACGATCGGATGGACCGGGGCGCTTCGACCCGAATCGACGTCGCTCCCTCAGGAAACGGAGCTCACGATCGTGGACACGATCGGGATTCCGTCATGGAGCGCGTCAACGGCCGGCGACCGGCACGACCGCCGCCGCGGGGACGGGTGTCGCCGGCGTCGGCGAGCGGCCGAACGGTACCGAATGGCCGGACCGTTCCGTTGGGGCCAGACCGCCGCCGCGCCGGGGCTGGCGGCCGGCGGGTCGAAGCAGGGTGCTCGTAGTCCGGCCGAGAAGCGCTATCGCTGCCGAGCGTTCGGGAATTTCGGGAGGCGCAACGTGCCGGCGCTTGGAGTTCCTGCGCCAGGAGATGCAACCCCGACGCCGTTACTCAATCGCCAGTATCCGCACATCCGGGACGCCGTCGAAGTACAACGGGTCGTTCTCTCGCGCCCCGATTTGCTCGCGGTAGCGCTCCCGCAGCTCGAGCTGCAGCGTGTAGGCCTGTCCCTCGACGAGGTCCCCGTCGTCGGTGAAGCTGTGTAGCAGGAAGACGTCGTTCTCCGGCGCGTCCGGGGTGTCGGAGAAGCGCAGCATCTTGGCGCACGGCTGGCAGCTGAGCTCGGGCGGACAAGGATCGCAGCCGGAGCGCCCCCGGTACCAGGCGGCGACGAACACCGTCTGCGGCGTCTCGCGCTCCGGCCCGTCGCGCAGCGCGCACAGCGTCAGGTCCGAGCGCGACGGCGCGCCGCGCTCCTGCACTTCCGGTCCGCCGTCTCCCGGCGACGCCGAGGGTTCTCCCGGCGCGGCGGGACCCGGCGCGCCGCAGGCGGCGAGCGTCGCGACGAGGGCGCCGAGAGCGACGCCCGGCGGCGGTCGGGTGCCCTTCGCGGGCATTCCTCACCTCCATCGCGGCCACCTACTGCCGGCCTTCGTCGGTCGTCCCGTCGCAGTCGTCGTCGGTGCCGTTGCAGACTTCGGTCGCGGCCGGATGGACGTCCGGAGCGTCGTCGCTGCAGTCGCGATCCGTCGAGCAGCAGCCACCGCGCGGCGTGACGCAACCGCCGTTGGCGTATGTGTCGCCGTCGGTGTCGTGCGGATCGGTGCAGGCCTCGATGTCTCAGGCTCCGGCGACGCGGTTCGCATAGTCCAACGTAGGTAGCACATGTAACGACGCTATCCCGGCGTGCCTGCGGGGTCAAGGTCGCGCGCTCGCACGCCTGCACGAACTATAGGTGGCATCGACAACACGTCGACAAGTACTCTCAATCGCGTGTTGCTCGCCACCACCCCGTCCGCGTCGTGATCGTTGACCTTCTCACCGCACCCGGGCAGCGTCCGGTCGTCGGCGCGAAGCCAACGCGACCGGCGTACCGGGCGCCCTGACAGAACGGCCTGCCGTTCGTCGCCATCCCGAACCCGGATGCGTTTTCGGCGACCGACAGGTTTCTGGAACGACACGACGTCACTCCTAACTACGCCAGCTCATCGCCGTGCGTCACGGTCAGTACGACGTTTCCCCTCATGCGCCCTTCCTCAACATATCGGTGAGCCTCGACGACCTGATCCAACCGAAAGCTCCTATCAATGAACGTCCTCAGCCTTCCCTCCTCGAGAAGCGGCATAAGCTCGTTGAGCATCCCCAGGCGCTTCGAGACCGACATCAGTCCGGCGGCTGAGAATATCACTCTCTTGCCGCCGAATACTCCGGTCCACAACATCCGAAGCAACACGGACGGTGTCGGGTAGGCGGTGAGATAGACGCCCGTTCTTCTCAGCAACTTCTTGCACCGTGAAGGCGCCGTTATGCCAGTCGCGTCCAAGACAGCGTCGTAGGTCCGACCGCTCGTTGTGAGAGCCCCTGTTGCGCAGTCGACCACCTTGTCGGCGCCCAGAGACTCCACGAATGCCAGATCGGCCGTACTGCACACCCCGGTAACCTCGGCCCCCAGTGCCTTGGCGATCTGAACCGCCGCGGACCCTATGCCTCCCGAGGCATCCATGATGAGAACGCTCTGCCCGCTCTTGATGTTCGCTTTGGCTTTGAGCAGGTTCCAAACCAACAATGACCCGCAGACGGGAGCGGCCTCCTCGAAAGATGTCGCCGGCAGCTTTGTCGCCAGGAGTCCGTCTTCCGGCATGCACACATACTCGGCGTTGCAACCGAATCCTGCGCCTGTTACCCCGAAGACCGCGTCGCCTGTCTTGAATCGCTCTACGCCTGCACCGACCGCCTCGATGGTTCCCGCAAACTCGGTCCCGAGAATGGGTCTTCTTGGTTTCGTGAAGCCGACGGATAGTCGTACGAAGTACGGCCTGCCTCGTCGTTGCATGGGGTCTTCCACCCCCACGGCCACCGCGAGTATCCTGACCAGCACTTCGTCGTCTTTGGGCGAAGGCTTGGGCACCTCTTTGAGTTGAAGCACCTCCGGCGGCCCGTATCTCGTGCAGACAACCGCTCGCATGTGCTTTCCCATGGTTTCTCCTCCATTCATTCACGGAATGTCGGTGGGACCGGTCCCTCGGGGAATTCCCTGGGTGAGGGCGTGCCGTGCGCGAGCAGCTCCTCGTCCGCGACACGCCACGTCTCCAGCGCCTCCAGCAGAAGGTCCAAGCCCAACTCGAACTCCTTGGCGAAGTCAAAACCGGATTGCACGAACTCGGCCGCGATCTGGACGACGTAAGGATAGTCGCGCTCAGGGATCTGCCCGAGAAGGCGCTCCGTCGCTTCGATGGCCTCCGCGGCAGAACGAGACGGAAGACTCTTCTCCTGGATACAGTAGCCGTACGCGAAGCTGTCCAGGACCGAGAAGGTCCGCATCGCCATCATTGGCGAAAAGCCGGCGCGGTGCAGGACGCCGAGCACCGAGTTGCAGTACCGGAGCGCGGCGGGACCGAGGCTCCTGCGCGATTCGAGCAGACCGACTGCCCACGGGTGGCGGGCGAAGACGTCGCGCATCGAGATGCCCCGGCGGCGCATCGACTCCTTCCACGACAGCCCCGAGGCGACGATGTCGATGTCGGCGACGATGGCGTCGACGATGCCCGACAGCACGTCGTCCTTGTTGGCCACGTGGTTGTAGAGGGACATGGCCTCCACCCCGAGCATCTGGCCGAGCCTGCGCATCGAAAGGGCGGCGATGCCCTTCCTGTCGGCGAGCGTGATTGCCGCCCGCAGGATGCGCGCACGGCTGAGGGGCGGGCTCATCTTCCTCGCGTTCTTCTTCGTCTTCTTCTTCTCGCGCGTCGCTTTCATCTGGCTTGCCTCTCGTCCGCCGGTGCGTTGGCGGACTTGACGACCTTGCATCGCAAGGGGAGATTGGTCAAGATGGACGTACGGTGTAAGCGGACGGCGAAGCGGCGACGGCCGTCGGGGGCCGTGGGCAGCCGGAGACGGTGTCCCTGCGGGGTGGCCCCGGGCAGGCGACTGCCCGGGGCCACGCGGCGCCGCCCGCCGGCGGCTTCGCGCCGCCTCGCGAACCGTCCCCTCGCCGCGCCGTCACCGAACCAGCTGCGCCGTCAGGGTGAACGGCCCCGCGTCCTCGGCGCCGAATCCCTCGACCAGGATCGTCACGACCTGCCCCGCCTCGACCTCCAGGTCGACCTGCTCCGGACCGTACACGCTCGAACACCCGAGCTCCGCGAAGAACCCCGGCGCGCCGCAGCCGTCGAAGACCGCCAGCGTCAGATCGGCGTCACCCGGGTCGAGCTGCAGGTGCAGCGTGCCGGATGCTGGGGCGATGTAGCGGTACAGAACGTCGCGGCCCGAGCCGAACAGCGTGTTCGAGCAGCTCGCCTCGAAGACGAACGGGCCGTCGGAGTTGTCGCCTTCCGCCGGCGTCGCCGCCGTCAGCTCGGTCGCCGCCGCGCAGTACACGTCGTACTCCACCGTCCGGCAGTCGGCGCTGCAGCCGTCGCCCGAAACCGTGTTGCCGTCGTCGCACCGCTCGAGCCCCGCGATCACGCCGTCGCCGCATGCCTCGGCCGCGAACTCGACGTGCAGCGTGAAGGGGCCCTCCTCCAGCACCGTGAACGCCGAGACCAGCACCGTCAGCTCGGCCGAGGGGTCGACGACCTGGTAGACGAGCTCGGGCGCGCCCCAGATGCCCGCGCTGTTGCCGCACGCCGACTCGCTCCCGGCCTCCGCGCACGCCGTTCGCAGCGACATGACGTGGATCGTGGGAGAGTCCACGATCAGGCGCAGGCGGCCGCGGGACGGCGGGGAGAGGCGGAAGATCTCGGCCCGTGCGATGCCTGCCTGGCAGGACGCCTGGAAGCCGTCCCACGCGTCCCGCGTGTCGCCGGCGACCGAGCCGTCGAGCGCGAGCGACGGGAGCCCGCCGCAGATGGCGTCATACTCCACCGTCCTGCAGTCGGCGCTGCAGCCGTCGTCGGAGACCGTGTTGCCGTCGTCGCAGACCTCGCCGATCTCGCCGAGGCGGCCGTCGCCGCAGACCGGGTCGGGCAGGCAGATGCCCAGGCCGCTGGTGAAGCGCAGCGCGCAGAATTCGCCGGGCTCGCACCCCAGCTCGCCCAGGCACGCCTCCTCGCAGATCAGCGGATCGTCCTCCCGGAACGCGAAGCACATGCCGCGGAACGCCGTGCCGTCCGGAGCGCAGCCCTGAGCGAGCGCGGCCTCCTCGCCGCAGGCCGCCCCGAACGGGACATCCACGCCGCTCGGCGCCGGCGCGCACTCGCCCAGCACGGTGCACTGCGCGCCGCTCTGGCAGCCCGGGTCGGCGGCGAAGAAGGCGCAGGAGCGAGTGCAGGTGAGGGTGTCCCACGAGCAGAAGTGGCCCGGCGTGCACGAGGACGACGTGTCCTCGACCGTGCACGACTCGCCGAGGGCGCCGTCGCCGCTGCGGGTGCAGAATCCGAACCGGGGATCGACCGCGATCTGCAGGCAGACCTCGCCGTCCGCGCACCCGCCGGGCGAGGTGGGGTCGCACATTTCGTAGCACGCTCCCTCCAAGGCCCGGGAGGGGTACTGCGAGAGGCAGAGCGGGCGTTCGGCCGGACAGCCGAAGAACTCGCCGCATTCGATCTCGCCGCAGGTGTACGTGGACGGCGAGCAGACCTCGAGCAGCGGGTTGCCGCAATCCTCCGCCGACAGGCAGGCGCGGCCCGGCGTCGGCTCGGTATCGAACGACGTGTCCGGGGCGAGCAGGCAGCGCCCGCCTTCCACCAGGTGCGTCCTTCCCGCTTCGTCGATCGTCGCCTCTCGCAGCTCGACGTCCACGATGCTGCCGGCGAAGCTGAGCTCGAGCGGGTCGGTGACGCGCGTGAGGTTCAGGCGGCCGGAGACGGCGACGAAGATCGTGCCGAACGGCGACTCCCCGTCCCAATCGACGGGGAGCCAGACGCAGTGCTGGCAGGTGGCCAGGTCGTCGTTCGGCGCGACGCCGAGCTCGAAGGTCCCCGGCTCCAGCGGCGGCAGCCCCTCGGTCGTCGAATCCGAATCGTAGAGCTCGACCAGCAGCCAATCGATCGTCCCGCCGTCGATGCCCGGCGTGACGGGGTAGCGCACGCCCGTGAGCTGGCCGACGAGGTTGAGCTGCAGGTCGCGCCGGCCGAGCTCCAGCGGCGTGCAGGACGACGCGTCGCCGTCGAGGGGAGCGTCGGACGCGTCGCCGTCGCCGGACGCGTCGGGCCCGTCGTCGTAGCCCCCGCCGGCGCCGCAGGCGGCCGCCGCAACGGCGATCCCCAGAAGGAAGACGGTGCGCAATTTCGCTGATTCGAACGGCGATCGCTTCATGGACGGACCTCTCCTCTCGAGCCCCCTGGGTTGACGAAACCGCGTTCTCGTCGCGCGCGGCACTTGCTCGCCGCCCCGCGCCTTCGGCCGAGCGGCGTTCGGCGCCTCATGAAAGCCCGCCTCCTCCGCCGCCGTGGCGGCCGAGCGCGTCCTCGATGGCACGTCCCATCTCGTCCGGAGTGAACGGCTTGCGCAGGATCGGGATGCCCCGCGCGCGAAGCGCGACCGTCTCCGGCCGGAGGACCACGCCGCCGAGGATCAGCACCGCGAGGCCCGGTCGGAGAGAGCCGGCCGCGTCGATGACCGGCCCGGCGTCCGGGCCGGGTACGGTCATGTCGACCAGCAGCGGGCTCTTCTTCCTCGCGTTCTTCTTCTTCTCGCGTGTCGCTTTCATCTGGCATGCCTCTCGTCCGCCGGTGCGTTGGCGGACTTGACAACCTTACAGCGTAAGGGTAGATTGGTCAAGATGAACTTACGGTGTAAGAGGCGCGCGAAACGAGAACGGCTGCTGGGAGCCGTGGACAGCCGGACACGGTGTCCCTGCCCTGGTCATCGGTCACAACGCTGGCCGTCGCCATCCTCCCGTGATCGGACTGCGCGCCGCGGCGTGAGCGGCCCGCAGCTGCCCGGCGACGGCGCGCGCGGATCTCGAGGTGTGTTCCGAGCACGAGATCCGCGTTTCGCCGCGGCACGCACGCGTGGAGAATTTGGTTCCGAGCCTCACCAGATCGGTCCCTCGACGACTCGATCTCCTCGTCGAGGACGAGTTCCGCATCGAAAAGGCCGTTGGCCGCGCACACCGGAACGTGACCATCGTGGGCTCCGCCCACGGAACGAAAAGCCCCCTGGGCTGGAGTCGGTGCGGAATGCGGGCCAGCGGTTCGGCGGCTCGAATCCTGTGAAACCGGATCCGGCGGGGCCGGATAGCTGATGGCGATGCACGAGGATCAGAACAACGAACGAAGAGCCGCGATCGTCGCGGGCATCTGCGTGCTGGCGGGCATGATAGCCGGCGTCTTCAGCGTCGTGCCGAGCGTGGACGACCCGGGGTATCTGCTGAACGTCGCGGACGCCTGGCCCGAGGTCCTGCGCGGAGCCTTCTTCCAGTTGCTGATGGCGCCCGCCTATCTGGGCTTCGCCCTGGCGTTGTATCCCGTGCTGCGACGGCACGATCCCGCGCTCGCCGTCGGCTTCATCGGGAGCCGTTTCGTTGCGGTCGCGTTCATCCTGTGCGGGGCGATCATCCTGCCTTTGTTCGTGACGTTGAGCCGCGCCTTCCTCCAGGCGGGCGCGCCGGAAGGATCGGCGTTCCAGGTGCTCGGCGAGCTCCTGCGGACCTGGCGCGATCTGGTGAACCACGTCGCGATGGTGATCGCATCGAGCCTGGGTGCGCTCCTGTTCAACCTCCTGCTCCTTCGGACGCGGCTGCTCCCGGCCTGGCTGGCCGCCTGGGGGCTGGCGGGTGCGGCGCTGGCCGTTGCGGCGAGTCTGCTGGTGCTCTTCGGTTCCGTCCCCGTCGTCTCGTCGCTCTACCTCGTGATGAACGCTCCCATGGCGGCGCAGGAGCTGGTTCTGGCCCTCCTGTTGGTGGTGAAGGGGTTCGGCCCGGCACCTCGAGGAGAACTCGTCGCCTCGAGGACCTGCCGCCCGCGCGAGTCCGTTGCATGACGAGTAGGGACACGACACCAGTGGAGCGAAACATGAAGAAGGTCTGCATCGTGGGCGCGTCGGGGAAACTCGGGCGGTACATGGTCCGGCACGCGCTGGACAAGGGCTACGAAGTCGTCGGTGTCTGCCGGAAGAAGAGCGTCGGGAAGCTGGACGCTTTCAGGGATCGCATCACGATCATCCCCGGCGCGACGAACGACCGGGAGGTCATCCGGCAGGCCGTCGCCGACTGCGATGGAGTCCTCGTCGTGCTGGTGCCGTGGGGCATGCACGACTACGCCTCGGGAACGGCCCGCGCCGTTCTCGACTTCGCCGAGCCCGAGGCGCGGCTCGTCTTCTCGTGCGGCTGGCACATCTCGCGGGACGGACAGGACGTCTACTCCCGCGGCTTCAAAGCCATCGAGAAGGCAGCCACGTGGATCGGGCGCGCGCTCCGCGTCGTGGACATCAGGGACCAGGTGAAGGCCTGCCGGATGATCTTCGGCAGCGATACCCGGTGGACCGTGGTGCGGGGAAGCGACCTGGAGGAAGGCGAGAGCGAGGGCCTGCCTGTCTGGAGCCGGCACGTCGGGGATTCGGTTCTCGCCAGCAACAAGACTCGTCGAATCGACTACGCGCTGTTCATGGTCGAGGCGCTCGGCAACGACGCGCTGATCCGCGAGGCGCCGGCGATCGTCGGCTGCAAGTCGCCCTCGGCGCTGGAGGCGCCGTCGGCGCTGGAACGGACGGGCACATGAGACGGTACCGGCATCTGCTCCTTCCGCTGATGTGTGCGGCGGCGGTCGGCGCCTGCGATGGCGGCGGTAACGCAAGCGGAACTTCCGACGACGTCGACGACGCCGAACGCCCCGACGGTAGCGAGGCGTTCTTCGACAGCGAGCCGTCGGGCGATGCCCGCGACGGTGAGCCGTCCGACGACGGCGGTCGCCCCGACGGCGGCGAGGCGTTCTTCGACCCGCTGGCCCCCAGCAGCCTGGCGCAGCTCTTCGAGACGGCGTCGGCGGCGATCGCCGGCGACATCCCGCAGCACGAGCTCAGCTTCAACGCCCTCGTCGGCATTCCGCAGGGCAGCGCGCCGACCTACGAGCAGACGCCCTTCCGGTGGAACTACACGGTCGCGGCGACCGACATCTCCGGCGAGCCGCCCGGAGCGGTGAAGGGGGTCGAGGTCGTGTGGCCCGGGTGGACGGCGACGGTCGTCGACGCGGCGCCCATGGGGGCGTACCTTGCTCCTGCGGACATCCCCGGCACGGTCCCGCTGAGCCTCGGGCCGTTGTTCCGCGCGATCGCGGACGACGGGGTGAACCCGGACGCCTGTCCGATCACGTCCGCGGGCACGCCGCCGGGAGGCATCCTCCTGCACGGCAATCTGTGGTGGCCGGCCGGCGCGGTCTGGTCGTGGAACATCTGGTGCGACGGCCCGCCGGACAGGCAATTCTACTTCGACACCATGGGCAATCCCACGGAGTGACGGAACGTGGAAGGAGTCTCCCGGGACGTTGCGACCGTTCTCATGACCGTGGGCGGTGCAGTGTCGATCGGCTTCGGCATCTGGCACTTCTTCGTCCCGAGGATCTGGAATTGGTACTCCTACATCACGCCGTCGGCCGGCGAGCTTGTCCTGGCGGTCCGGGCGATCAACGTGTTCTTCTCGCTGTGCCTGGTCTTGTTCGGACTGATGAACCTTTTTCTGGCACATGGGCGCGCCGACCCGTACTCCCAGCTGGTCGTGCTGGGTGCAACGTGCGTCCTGTGGGCGGCGAGAGTCGTGATGCAGGTCGTCTATCCGCAGGGCTCGAGGAGCGCGGCCCTTCAGTACGGCATGCTTCTGACGTTCGTGCTGGTGTTCGGGTGCCATGCCGCTCCGCTGGTGATGGTGCTGATGGGTGTGGACGGCGGCTGATGCGGCTACGGTTGCGACGAGCCCCGGGGCCGTGGGCCGCGCGAGTTGGCGCCGCTCGCGGGAATAGGACCTCCCTCGTCCCGCGCGACGCCGCAGCGACCGTCGGTGGTCAAGGAGATGCACCGGACCCAGGGGCGCGCGCTGGCGACGATGATCGTCGCCGTCTGCATGGGGGGAAGCCGCGGGCGGCGTCGAGAAGGTCAGCGATCACTATGCGGACGAGGTTGTGGCGACGAGCAGCCGCGACGCCGAGCCCCGCAGACGACAAGCCGTGGATACCTCAACGGGACGAAGAACCTCGCACGGCAGGATGACGCGGGGCATGGCGCGCCGCTGGAATGCTTGAGAGGCACAGCGCGGGTTCTGCTCCTTGGCCATCCGCGCATCCTCGTCGTTCCGGGCCGCTCGCTTCAGTCGGAGCCGCAGGAGCAGTCCACCTCGATCGTGTAGCGACCGGCCGTCCCATCGTAGCCGTCCACCACGACGAAGTAGTCGGTGCCGGCCACCGCGGTGAACTCGATCAGCTCATCGTGGGTGAACGGCGTTGACGACGCCGCCGTGCAGCTTTCCGGCGCGCAGTCGGGCAGCAGGAGCAGGTCGAGATCGACGTCGAGATTCCTCAGCCGAACCTGTACCGGACAGTCCACGGAAGTCCGGAAGGCGTAGATCACCTCTCGTCCGGTCTCTGCACGGGCCGTGCACCTGTAGCCTCGCCACCGGTCCGGACGGCCGTGGAGAGACGAGCTTCCTTCCAGGCGACTGCCGCACGGCAGCGGCAAGGCCGCCTCGCAGCCAGTCGTGGCGCCGTCGCTTGCCGCGTCGCCGACGCCGTCTCTCCGATCTCCGTCGTCGGGCACGGCGTCTTCGTACTCGTCGCCATGGCTGAGGTAGCAGCCGGGAACGGCCGACGAGGTCAGGAGGGCGATGGCGAGTAGACGCTCACGCCAGCAAGGCCCGGGTGATCGCGGATGCCGTCGAGGAGACGGGGCCGAGATTGGGCTGCGGCGAGATCCTGCGGGCGGCGCGACGACGCCGTCACGGGGCTTGAGGCCTACGAGCGGGAGCGGGCAGCAACCCAACCTTGCTTCCGGTCGCGTCGTCGCGACCACGGGACAGGGCCGGGTGACGACCGCAATTCCCGGATCCTCCGTGTCCCTTCGGCAAGCGTGTAGACCCGCCGCCGGCGGCCCCGCCGGGGCAGCGCGAGGCCTACCGGCCGCCGAGATTCCTGTAGAGCGTGGCGCGGTGGACGCCGAGCTGCCCGGCGACCTGGCGCGCCGAGAGGTTCGGGTTGGCCAGCAGCGTGCGGGCCATTTCGAGCTGTTCGGGCGTGAGGGCCCGAGGGCGGCCGAGCCTGGCGCCGCGGGTGCGGGCGGCGGCGAGGCCGGCGCGAGTGCGTTGGCGCAGGACGTCGCGCTCGAACTCGCTCAGGGCGGCAAAGACGTGGAAGGTGAGCTTGCCGGCCGGCGTGGCGGTGTCGATCGACTCGTGCAGCGAGCGCAGGGCGACGCCGCGTTGGCCGATCCGCGTGATGATGTCGATGAGGTCGCGCAGCGAGCGGCCAAGGCGATCGAGCTTCCAGACGACGATGGCGTCTCCGGGCCGGGCGTAGTCGAGCAGCCGGTCGCGGACGGGCAGCCGGGCCGCGGCGCCGGATGCCGTCTCGTCGAAGATGCGGTCGCAGCCGTTGGCGCGCAGCGCATCCTGTTGCAGGTCGGGCTTCTGGTCGTCGGTCGAGATCCGGGCGTAGCCGAGCAGCATGGGATCCTCCTTCCCGTCGGGTGTCGCGAAAGGGCGAGGATAGGCTGGTTGTGCGACGGCGGGTATCGCGACAGGGATCTGCGACAGCGCGCGGGGGTCGGAGGCCGCGATTTCGAGCCGTGCGGGCGGGTGTCGCGGAAACGCTCGTCTGCGCGACACCGGCTCGCGGTCAGCGGGGCGGGTCGGCAGCGGAGGTCAGGCGCGCAAGCGCGTCGGTGAAGTTCCAGGGCATCCAGTCGGCGGGGCTCTGGGCGACGCGGTCGTGGTGGCGCAGGAGCGCGACGAGGTAGTCGAACGGGCCGACGTCACGCAGCTCGCAGGTGTGGATGAGGCTCATGAACATGTCGCCGACGTGCGCACCGTTGAGCGTCTTATGGAACAACGAGTTTTTGCGGTGCGAGATAGCCTTCTTCAGAACTCTTTCGACGGCGTTGTTGTCGAGCGGAGCGCCTGGCTGCTGGAGGAACAGCGTCAGCTTGGGCCAGTGCTTGGTCATGTACTTGATGGCTTCGCCCAGGCCGGAGTTCGGCTCGACCTTGTGCTCTGCGAGCAGCGCCTGCATCCACGCTTTGAGGTCGTCCATGACCTTCTTGCTGTGCTCGATGTGGAAGACGAGCCGCTCGTCGTCGGACATCTTCTGCGCGCGGGTGACGGCGTCGTTCTGGTAGACTAGGCGAAGCTGGTCCAGGACGTGGCGACACTCGTCGGGGAAGTTGGCCGCCACGTCCACGAAGTTGCGGCGTGCGTGCACGATGCAGTTGGCGACGATGGTCTTCAGCTCGCCGGCAGTGTTGGCGGCGATGGCGTCGCACATCTGGATGGGCCGAGGCAACTCGGCGGCACGGCCTGTCAGTACGTCGGCCAGGTTTTCGCCGGCGTGCTGGTGGCCGGTGAAGAAGAGCGCGATCTGGTGCTCGCCGGCGTCGGCGAGGATGCCGGAGGTGAAGATGCCGGTGCGCTCACCGGCCGGCTTGTCGCGCTCGTCGTCGTCCGCATCGTCGGCCTCGCAGCGTGCGCCGGCCATCAGCTCGAGCACCTTCATCTTCGTGTCGTCGTTGTGCACCACCTTCGCTTGCGCCGCCTGCCGGATCAGCTCCTGGAACGCCGGGGCCATCCGCCGCGCGGCGTGCTCGACGATCCCCCACTGTGTCGGCGGCGGGAGCGGGATGCCGAATCCCCGCTCCAGCCGGGCGATTCGGTTGAAGGGCAACCCGCTCCCGTAGCGCAACAGGCCGATCATCGCCGCGGCGGTCTCGTCGTACTTGTCGGGGCCCACGCCGTCGGGGGTCTCGGCGGTGAACACCTCGCCGCAGGTGTTGCAGCGCAGGCGCTCGAGCTCGTAGCAGGAGGCGAGCAGCGGGGCCATCGCGCGGATGCGCAGCAGTACCGCCGGCTGGGCCAGCCGGTACAGCGTGCCTTTCTGGCAGGCGGGGCAGAGGTCGCCGGGGTGCAGCTTGTCGTGCGGCACCGGGATCTTGTCGGCGCCGACGTACGCCTTGGCGCCGTTGCGGCCATGACCCGGCGGCTTCGGATTGTCCGCGGGCTGGCCGGCGGGAGCGTCCGGCGCGCCCGCGGCCGGACCGGTCGCCGGGCTGTCTCCCTGCGCCGAGGAGCCGGCACCGCCGGCCTGGCCGGCCGGGCCGGGCGGCTCGCCGAAGATGTTGCTCATCTTCTCCGTGGTCGCCCCGAACAGCATGCGCCGCAGGCGATCGATCGTCGTACCTTTCGCCTCCAGCTCCTGGGTGAGGAACGCGAGCGTGTCGACCGCCTCGTGGAGCAGCGCGAGGTCCTGGGCGGCGAGCGGCCCGGCCTGTGCGCGGTCGAGGATCGCCTTGAGCTGATCGAGGTGGAGCTCGCGCCGCTGCGGCTGCGGCTTCTTGGGCTTGATCCGCGTGCGGCTCACGGCATCCTCGACAGCCGCTCGCGGAAGTCCCGCACGAGCGGATAGCAGAGCACATCCTTGACCGGCCGATTCGGCCCGCGGTGATCGCGATCGGCCTTGCCGCGTCCGGTCGTCCGCCCCACGACCGTCCAGTTGGCGGCGCGGTAGCAGGTGCCGCGGTAGCGCTCGGCGTGGACGAACGTCTCCAGCAGGTACACCGGGTGGCCGGACACCCGCTCCCACTCCGACGGCAGCATCCGCGCCATCCGGCCCAGCAGGTGCGAGGCCAGGTGCGGCACCTGGACCCACGGCAGGATGAGGTAGCGGCTGTTGTAGGCGACGAAGCGGATGTTGGCCCGCCGCGTTTCGGGCGACCAGCCGATGAACCGGTCGCGCGGCCCCAGGTGCCGCGGCGCCGAACTCCACGCAAGGCACGCCACGGGTCGCCCACCCGCGAAGGCCATGAACTTGAGGTGCTCGCCGACCGGCTGGACGTAGCCGAGGTAGTGGTGCTCCTGGATGAGCCCGCCGAACAGCGGCTCGTCGGACGTGCGGCGCACCTGCCGGATCTCAACGGGTCCCAAGGCCGCCAAGCTCGCGGCGATCGGCGTGCGGTCCACGCCCGCCGGCAAGGTCGGAGTCCGCCGGATCCAGGGCTGCAGGCAGCGCGATCGCGGTGGCGGCAGCTCGATGTGGCCGGCGCGGGCCAGCGCCAGGAGCAGCCCGCGGCAGACGACATCCCGCGGCGCCCCGTTGGGCTGCGTCCAGCCCCACGCCGAGCAGACCTCCAGCGACAGGCGCCGGCGGCTGGCCTTCGGATGTGCCGCGATCAACGACCGCAGGAAGGACACCTCGTCGCCGGTGACCGATCGCCCGCGGTAGGTGAGCAACGCGTCCATGGCCTCTGCGTATCAGGGGCGAAAACAGAACGCAAGCTTTTTCTTCACGCGGCCGGGGTGCTCACGCGGCGCCAGTCCGGCGGTGCCGAAGTGGCCGTCGGGTCGCCGCCCCACAGCAGAACCTGCAACTCATGGGCCCGCAGCGTGGCGCCGGCATCCGCCGACGCCGGCCACCAGCGGAACCGGCCCTGCGAGAGCCGCTTGTGGCACAACCAGAATCCCTGCCCGTCGTACAGGAGCACCTTGATCGCGGTGCGGCGGCGGTTGCGGAAGACGAAGACCGTACCGCCCATGGGATCCGATCGCAGCACCGCGCGGCACGCCTGGGCCAAGCCGTCGATCCCCCGGCGGAAGTCCGCCGGCTCCACGGCGACCAGCACCCTGGTCTGCGGCGTGACCTGGATCACGCGCCGACCCCGCGGAACGCCGCCACCAGCCGCGGTACGTCGAGCGCCGCACCGGCAGCTACCCGAACGATCATCCGGATGCCGCCGGCGTCCGACAGCTCGACGACCGTCCCCGTCGCCCCGCCCGCCGCCCTCAGGATCTGGGCGCCGCTCAGCTCCACGAAGGTCCCGGTGGCTGCACCTGGTCCCGGCGCCCCCGGCGCCGTCTCGGCGATGCGACGCTGAAGCGCCTGGAAGTTGACCCTCAGCGCCCGGGCTACCGCCCAGGCCCGACCGGGCCGTGCCAACGCGACCGCCTCTTGCCACAGGTCCGCCGGCATCGCCGTCCGCCGGTCCCGGGTCCGGCGCCACTCGTCGATCCGCTTCCGAAGCAGCTTCACCCCGGCCGGCATCGCCGGCCCCGTCGTCCTCGGCATCGCGCCTCCTCCTGCGGCCCCCCGCCGCAGCTCAGGACGCTACGCCGGCGGCACCGCCGGGGTCACGCACGCTTGCCGACGGGACACGGCGGAGTTGGAGCGGCAGCTGGCCAACCGGAACCACGCGCTGTTCGGCGACAAGTCCGAGCGCCGTGAGCGACCCGGCGAGGGCGACTCCGCGGACATCACCGGGGGGAGGGACGTCAAGCCCCGCCGCGGCCACGGACCGCGCGCCCAGCAGACGGAGCTTCCGGTCGTGGAAGTCGTGCACGAGCTTGACAAGCTGCCGGAAGAAGAACGGGTCTGCGAGCTGTGCGGCGGGGTTGTGGAGGAGTGGCCCGGCCAGTTCGAGGAGTCCGACGAGGTCGACGTCGTCGAGCGGCACTTCGTGCTCAAGCACCACAAGCGGAAGAAGGGGAAGTGCGAGTGCGGCTGCACGATCCGCACCGCGCCGCCGCCGGCCAAGGCGGTGGCCGGCGGTCGCTACTCGCTGGACTTCGCGGTGGACGTCGCCGTGCAGAAGTACCTCGACCACCTGCCGCTGGAACGGCAGGTACGGATCATGACGCGCGAAGGGCTGGTCGTGGACAGCCAGACGCTGTGGGACCAGCTTTGGGGGCTGGCCGTCCTGCTCAAGGACGTGCCCGAGCGACTTCGCCAGCATCTGCTGTCGGACGGCATGGTGTTGGTCGACGAGACGCCGTGGCGGCTGATCCCCGGTCGCGGCCAGAAGGGCGCGGGAACGAAGCGCTGCTGGGTCTGGTCGATCGCCACGCCCGCCGGCGTGTTCTACCGCATCCAGGAGCACCGTTCCGCGGAGGCCGCCGCGACGCTCCTCGGGGACTACGCCGGAGTCGTGATGTGCGACGCGATGTCCGCGTACCTGTCGCTCGCCAAGCAGCGGCCCAGCCTGACGATCGCGAATTGCTGGGCTCACGCGAGGCGACGCGTGTGGGAGGTCCGCGAATCCTTCCCGATCGAGACCAAGCAGGCGCTCGACCTCATCGGCGAGTTGTACGCGGTCGAGCGGCTCTGCCCGGCCGGCCGGGCCGGCGACGCGCTGCGGCTCCAACTCCGGCAGGAGCGCTCGCGACCGATCGTCGAGAAGCTCCGGACGTCGGCGATGACGACGCCGGCGCTGCCCGAGAGCGGCCTGGGCAAGGCGATCAGCTACATGACCGGCATCTGGAGCGGGCTGACGCGCTTCCTCGATGATCCCCGCATTCCCCTCGACAACAATCGGGTCGAGTCCGCTCTGCGCGATCCGGTCATGGGCCGCCACAACTTCCACGGCTCGCGATCCAAGCGCGGCCTCGAAGTCGCGGGTCTGTTCTACACGCTGCTCCACAGCGCGAAGGTCGTCGGCCTCGAGCCGAGGGAGTACCTCCGGCGTGCCGCGCAAGCGGCCGCGGCCGACCAGCCGGTGCCGCTCCCCCACGAACTCCTCGCCACCTGACCCTTCTCGCCAACTCCCCCCACCAACGTCGCCGCGGTGATCGCGCGCCGCGGCCTCGTCACGTCGCGCGACGTGTCGCGGCCGGCAGGAGCCTCCTGACGGCGGTGCACCCCCTCGTCGCGCGACATCAGGTCGTCGGACTCCTCGCCGGGAGCGCGTAGGGCGCCATGTCGCGCGACATGGGCCGGAGAATGCGGCCGGCCGCTGCCCGACCGCGCCTCAGCGCGCTCCGGACGCGACCCGCCGGGGCGGCAGTCAGCGACGCGGACGGGCTCGACCGACGCGGCGCGTCTGTGGGCGGGGGCGGCGCCGGTGGTGCGGGCCGAGGGGCGCGGCCGGGGGGGGGGGCGGGCTACGGCGAGGACTTACAGAAGAGTCGATCCCGAAGGCGGAGACGCGGGCGCGGAATCGACCGCTGGTGGATCGCGAACTGCTGGCGCAGGCTCATCATCTCGACCTCGACGGCGAGGTGGGACCGAAACCGAGACGTGAGGAGGTGGCCCATGGCGGCGGACCGTAGGTGGGCGGGACGGCCGAAGCAACCCGACCGTGGGCGCGTCGAGGCAGGCCCGGACGGGGCCAGAAGTGCCATGGTTGCGGGGTGCACGGGGATTCCGGGAGGGACAGGCCGCGCACAGCAGCCGCGGCGACCGATCGCCGGATCCGCTTGCCGAAGCGAACGGGATCCGTTACGTTACGTCAGTGCTTCCGGATGGAGGTCCGACGTGGACTTGGGCGCCTACATCGACGACATCGCCTCCAACGGGCGACTGCACTTCACGATGGAGGAGATGGCCCGGGCCCTGGGCGTCTCGCAGGTTGCCGCTCGTGCCGCCGTTCGCCGGCTGCGGCAGAAGGGACGTCTCGCCACGCCGTACCGCGGCTTCGGCGTGATCGTGCCCCCCGAGTACCGGCGGCTCGGTTGCCTTCCTGCCGAGCAGTTCGTGCCGCAACTCATGGCCCACCTCGGCCTGGACTACTACGTGGGCCTGCTCAGCGCGGCCGAGATCCACGGGGCGGCGCACCAGCGCCCACAGCGCTTCCAGGTCGTGCTCGCCGCGAATCACCGTGCGATCCGGTGCGGCAAGGTGGCGGTCGATTTCGTGGCGCGCCGCAACGTCGCCCGGGTTTCCACGATCGATCGCAACACCCCGCGGGGTACCGTGCGCGTAGCGACCCCGGCGGCCACGGCCTTCGACCTCGTCGGCTACTTCCCTCGTTGCGGCGGACTCCACCACGTCGCCACCGTGCTTGCGGAACTGGCCGAGTCCATCACGGGCGGCGATCTGGTCGCGGCCGCACCGCTGTCTCCCCTGCCGTGGGCGCAGCGCCTGGGGCATCTGCTCGAGACCGTCGAAGCGAACGCCGTCGCCGAGCCGCTTGCCGGCTGGGTTGCCCGCCGCGCGCGCGAGTACGTGCCGCTCGATCCGCGGCGCAGCCTGTCCTCGGCCGAGCGCTCGACCCGTTGGAAGCTGCTGGTCAACCTGCGCGTGGAGCCGGATCGATGATCCCGCGGGACTTCATCACCGAGTGGCGCGCCCGCGCGCCGTGGATCCAGGACGCCCAGGTCGAGCAGGACCTGATCATCTCTCGGGCCGTCGTGGAGATGTTCCGTCGCGACGACGTGCGCGAGACCTTCGGCTTCCGCGGCGGAACGGCGCTGTACAAGCTGCACGTCGCGCCGCCGGCGCGGTACTCGGAGGACATCGATCTGGTCCAGGTCGCGCCGGGACCGATCGGCGGAGCGCTGGACGCCATCCGTGCCGGCCTCGATCCGTGGCTGGGGGTCCCGAAGCGCGACAGGGCCGAGGGCGGCGTCAAGCTCATCTACCGGTTCTCCAGCGAGGGCCCGGGGTCCCTCCCGCTGCGTCTGAAGGTCGAGGTCAACACGCGCGAGCACTTCTCCGTGCTCGGGTTCGAAGATCGTCCCTTCGAGGTGCGCTCGCGGTGGTTCGCGGGGTCGGCGATCGTCCGGGCGTACGCGCTCGACGAGCTGCTCGGCACGAAGCTCCGCGCGCTCTACCAGCGCCGCAAGGGTCGCGACCTGTTCGACCTCTGGTTTGTCGGCCGTGCCGGAGCGGTGGATCCGGCGCGGGTGGTCAACTGCTTCGGGCGGTACATGGAGCACGAAGGCCATGCAGTCTCGCGGGGCGAGTTCGAGGCCAACCTGCATGAGAAGCTCGCGGAGCCGTCCTTCGTCGCCGACGTCGTCCCGCTGGTCGCCGCAGGCGTCGAGTGGGATCCCGATGCCGCGGCCGCGTACGTCCGGCGGGAGTTCATCAGCCGACTCGCAGGAGAGCCATGGAAGGGTCCCGAACCGTCACCCGCCAACGCCCCCGCCGATGGAGCGCAGGCAAAGAAGAAGGGACGACAGAATCGGCCGCCCCGCCCCCGGCCGAAGCCGAGGACGGGGCGGTAGCTGCTCGGCCGTGGAGGCCGAGAGTCGATAGCCAACGGATAGCCAACTTTTCGTGACGCTGGGTGACGCTGCGTGACGCTGTGTGACGCAAAGTCCGCGGGACTCCTCGAATTCGCCAATGGTTCCAATGGGGCCTGTTGCCTTGCCAAGGTGGACGTCGCGGGTCCAAATCCCGTCTCCCGCTCCAAGATCCGCCAGTAGCTACGACACCTTGAGGATCTGGCTGGGGTATTCTCCAGCCGTTCGCCTGGAGCCGGCATGGGTTCCAGTTTCTCCTTCAACCTGCTCGCGGCCTCGGGCACCCCCCGAGCGGACGTGCGAGCGGATGTTCGTCGAGACGGGGCTGCGATGCCCGGCCGACTCCACGTTCAGGAATTTGTCGGCGATGGAGGGCCGGGCGGGGCGGCACCAGCCGCTCACGTCGGGGTTGCCGGATGACGCAGTTGCCGAACTCGCCATCGCAACGACTCCGCGAACGGCGAGTACCTCTTGTCCCGCAGGCCCGCGACGGTGCGATCCCGCAGCGGCAGGAGAAAACAGGCCGGATCGACGCGATCGTCGATGAAATCCGCGACGCGCCACCGCATGTCTGGACCCGGGGCAATGAGGAATTCATCCATTGCCCAGTGGTGGTTCCGGCACAGCGCGATACCGTTGCGGGGGTCGTCGCCTCCGGCGGGCCGCGGGATCAGATGGGCCGCCTCCACGAGCGAGTGGCCGGTGTCATCCGCGATCATTCGCAGGCCGCAGGCGGCACAGTGGTGGTCATAGGCGCTCCGGACGACCCTGGAGAAGGCGGCATCGCGCGCCTGGAGTTCCGGCGCCGGTGCATCACGGGCGACGCCGGCGACCCGCTCCTCGAGAACACGCTCGTAGGCATTGGCCGCGTGCTCCCGCCTCCCCACGTCACCAAGCGCACGCGCGTGGTCCGGGAAGTAACGTTCGATGATCGTCCGGCGAAGGGCTTCCCGCGTGGCGGGCCTCTGGATCAAATCGAAAAGCCCGGCGTCGAGCGAAGCGAACGCGACGTTCCGATGGACGTCCGCGTGGCTTGTGAACTTCGGCGATGCGACGACGGGCCCACGGCCAGGGTTGGGTTCCAGGTGCCAGAAGCCCTCGCGTGCCAGCCGTCCGAACGGGTTGTACGGGGTGAACCGATCACCCTGTCTGCTCACGACGCGGAAGTAGATGACGAAGCGCTCCAGCAACTCCGTCCCGTACTCGATCTCGTTCCGCGGCAGGCGGCCCGCCTCCGCCAGGTCCAGCACGGCCAGGAGCAACGCCGGCTTGTGCGGGGCTCGATGACCGGCCGGGTTGGCGAAGCGATTCAACCGCGAGAACGCGCGAACGTATCGTTCCAGGGCGTCGAGGGATCCTCGCTCGTCCGAGCTTGCCACGACACGATACTGCCCGGTGCGGGGCTCTCCGGCAAGAGACCGGGCCGGCCGGGCGCCGCGTCGGTTGACCGTGGTTGTCCGGCACAGGCCGTTCCCGGATGGCGAGGGCACCGTCCCTGCACCGTCTCGATCCCCGCCCGCGCCAGGTACTCGAACGTCCTGTCGTAGACCCCCGGCGGGCGGGTCCGATCCGTGGGGTCGCCCGGCGGCGGGATGAAGAGCACCATCCCCTGCCGGGCGCGCGTGAGGAGCACACGGTACGCATTGAGCAGGTACTGCCGACGCTCCGGCTGGCGGACGTGCGTCCAGGCGTCGCCGCGGAACGAACGGTGTTCCCAGCCGTCCGCGGCCGAACGCAGGTCGGCGTCCCACGTGACGCACGTCCAGTCCAGCTCGAGACCCTGGACCTGGAACTCCGTGGCGGCATCCTCGAGGTAGTTCGAGGATCGCGTGTCGGTCACCGGATGCAGGAACCACTGCACGGGATCGACGCTCACGCGGACGCCGTCCGCGTGCGGCGGAGGCCACGTCGTGTCGCTCCACGAGGCATGGGTCGCCACCAGGATCGGCAGGATGGCCGCCTTGCGGCTGCCGCGGTGGAAGTTCTTGAGGTCGAGCGCGTAGTCCCAGGCCTGGTCGAGGTCAGCGCGCAGGTACCCGGTCGCGCCGCACTTGAACTCGATCGGGAAGACGGCGGAACCGGCGAGCCAGACGGCGTCAACGCGGCTGGCGCGCCGTGGCACTTCGAACTCGAGGAACAGCGCTCCGAAACCCGGCGCCAGCGCCGTCCTGAGGATCGGGATCGCCTGCTCCCACGCGTTCTGCTGCTCGCCCTCGATGGAGCCGGCACTGCCGCGTGCGAGGCGGCCGAGGATCGTGTCGGACGGCGCGGCGAGGAAGGAAGCCACGGGAGTCCAGTACGGTGCGGGAACCGCCCTCTCCTGGCGAGTCTTCTCGGGCACCCCGTCGCGCGTTTCAGCAATTCGCAGGCAGATTGCTCCACGCTCGCGGAGCGTCCGCAAGTGCGGGACGCGTGGCCGGACTCGTGGCTCCGCGACGTTTGACGGCTCCCGAACCGGCGGGCACGCCCCCGTCCGCCATGACGAAGAAGAAGGAGATCGTGGTTCGCCGGGAGAACTCCCCGGACCTGCCAGGGTACGGCCAGGTGCTGGCGGATGTGGCTCGCCTCCTGGAGTCCGCGCGCCGTGCGGCCGCCAGGTCGATCAACGCGGTGATGACCGCGACGTACTGGGAGATCGGTCGTCAGGTCGTCGAGTACGAGCAGGGCGGGAGGGCACGGGCGGGCTATGGCGAGGAGCTGATCGAGCGGCTCGCCGGCGACCTCACGAAAAGGTTCGGTCGAGGATTTTCCCGGCAGAACCTGCAGCTCATGCGTTCGTTCTACATGGCCTACCCCGCGGCGCAGATTCGCCAGACGGTGTCTGGCGGATTGGCCGGAGCCCCGATTCGCCCGACGCTGTCTGGCGATTCCACGGGTGGCCGCACGACGGAGATTGCGCAGACGGTGTCTGCGGAATCGAGGCGGGCAAGATCCGCGACGGCGTCGCGGATTTCCGGGATCGCCGCCCTCGCGGCACGTTTCCCCCTCCCGTGGTCCCACTACGTCCGGCTGCTGGCCGTGCGGAACCCGAGCGCGCGGGAGTTCTACGAGACCGAAGCGCTCCGCGGCGGCTGGACCGTACGCCAGCTCGACCGGCAGATCGGCAGCCAGTTCTACGAGCGCACGGCGCTCTCGCGGAACAAAGCGGCCATGCTGCGAGACGGCGAGCAGCGCCGTCCGGAAGACGCCGTGACCCCGGAACAGGAGATCAAGGACCCGTTCGTCCTCGAGTTCCTGGACCTCAAGGACGAGTACTCCGAAAGTGACCTGGAGGCCGCGCTCATCACCCGGCTGGAATCGTTCTTGCTGGAACTCCGCGGCGACTTCACGTTCGTCGGTCGGCAGCGACGGCTGCGGGTCGGCGATTCGTGGTTCCGGATCGACCTCCTGTTCTTCCACCGGCGCCTGCGCTGCCTCGTGATCATCGACCTGAAGCTCGACCGGCTGACGCCGGGCGACGCCGGGCAGATGAACCTGTACCTCAACTACGCGCGCGAGCACTGGACGCTGCCGGACGAGAACCCGCCAGTCGGGCTCATCCTCTGCGCCGGCCGTGACGCCGCCGTCGCCCGGTACGCGCTTGGCGGCCTGTCGAACAAGATCCTCGCGGCGGAGTACCGGACGGCCCTGCCGGAAGAGAGAGCACTCGCCGACGAGCTGACCCGGACGCGTCGGCTGCTGGAGGCACGGCGATCGACCGGCGCCGGGACGGATGTCGGTGCCGACCGGGCGTGCGCGCCGATGACCGGTCGGCGCCGAACGACCACGAGAAGGAAAGAGCAATCGTGACCCGCTCTCCCCCCGCCCGAATGCGGCGGCGGGCCCGACGACAGGAGAAGAGCGATGACGGCTGGCGGAGGTTCTCGGCCGAGGCCGCCTGCGCCGACAGCATCGTCCGTTGCGCGATCGGTGACGTTGCGGAAGGCGTCGCGGCCGCCGAGCGCGCGCAAGAGAAACGAGCGCACGGACGTCGCGACCTCGGGTCGGTGCGGAGGACGCTCCGAAGCGGAGGGCCGGGCGTCAGGCGCCGACCGGGAGGGGGCGTTCCTGAGATCGTCGACCGACGCGGACTTCGCCGTCCACATCGCGGACTCCATTTCGGACTGCCAACCGGATCCGAGGGAAACGATGGCAAGCGCGGCGCCCGTTGGTCACGTCGGACCGCCCGCCGGCCGCTCCAGTAGCGCGGCGCGGCCCCGGTCTCCCAGGGGACGACCACGCTCCACGAATCCGGCGGCCGACGCCGTCTGCACCGTGCGCTCGAACGCCGCCGCCGAGACGTGGCCCTTCGGCTCGACGATCAGGAGTCGCCCGCCGGGCCGCAGCAGCCCGGCCAGTCGGCGGAGGAACGCCGCTGGGTCCCGGACCTCGTGCACCATGTGGATCGCGACCGCCAGATCCACCGTTCCGCGGCGGACGTCCAGCGCCGGATCGTCCAGGGTGCCGGCGAGCGACTCCAGCCGCGGTGCGAGCCCGGCCTTGTCGGCGCGGCGGCGCAGGCCGGCAATCATCCGCGGCTGGAGGTCCACGCAAACCACCCGCCCGGTGGGCCCGACCATCCGCGCCAGCGGCAGGCTGAAGAACCCCATGCCGCAACCGGGCTCGAGCACCGTCATCCCCGGCCGAACATGCGGTCCCAGCAACGAGTCGGGGTTCTCGAACAGCCGGCGAAGGGGGCTCACGAGCAGCCAGCCGATCCACCACGGGCAGACGTGTCCCTTCGCCTCGGGCTGGGCTACCGACGGTGGACCGTGCGTCTCGTTGCTCACGACCATGACCCCATGAATACGAGTTCCTGCTCGGTTTGCCAACTCGCCTTCGGCGGCGTCGGAGTTCCGGCACCGTGACGCCGGCAACGTCGCGACGCCACGGCACGTCCCCGCCGACCGCGCGGGCGTGTCCACCGGTCCGCTGGCAGCCTGCGGGCACGACGTGCTACGAGTGGCACGAGGCCTGGCTGTTCACCGACCCCGACCCGTCTCTCCGCGCGTACCGCTTCTACCGGGCGGCGGGCTGGCGCCACGACGGGGTGGAGGGCGGCAACCGGGTGATGCGGAAGGTGATCCGGGGAGGTCCGGAGGACGAGAGCGCCTCTCGGTAGCTCGGCATTCCGGCCGGCGACGACGAGGGCGCCACGTTCCGAGCGCGGTGACCCCGTCGGCGCCCGCAACGGGCTGCCAGAGCCTTCGGGCGCTTGCACCCGTCCTGCGTCTGGTGCCGCCGGCAGAGTTCCGCCCCGTCGCCGTGCGTGCCGGACTGCCGCCGGTGTTCGAGCGGGAGATTCCGCTGCGCGGCGGCAATTCGTTCCTCGAGGTGCACTTCGTCCGGCGGTGAAGATGTTCGGGCGATCCTGGTCGAGCAGGAAGGCGCCGTGGCCCCGGGTCAGGGCGTCGTCGTACTTCTCGAACGCCTTCTCGCGCTCCGCTGCCCCCGCCGACGATGCGCTTCCCGCCGATTTCGACCTCGAAGCCGCACACGGCGGCGCCTTCCTCCAGCGGAAACGTGTACACCGCCTCGATCGGCACGGCCTCGACGTTCTCGTAGCGCTGCGCGACCGTGGTGCGGCAGGCGATGCCGCGGACCTTGACGTCGATCGCCACGCCGCGCAGCGGAACGCGCTGCTCGCCGGCGAACAGGCGGCCGGGTTCGGGACCGTCCTGCAGGTCGCTGCCGATTCTCAGCTCGAAGGGCGAAACCTGAGTCTGACCCTTCCTACAGCCCGCGCAGGAACTCCGGCCGCAGCAGCCGCGGATCGCGCAGCGCGGCGTCGAGCTCCGCCAGCAGGCGGAGCTTGTCGCGCGCCAGCCGGCCCTTGAGCGCCAGCCAGTTGCTGGCGTGGTTGGAACGGAACTCGACGCCGTCGGCGTCCATCGCGGCGAGCATGCGGCGGCACTCGCGGAGCGACTCGGCCGGCGTCAGGAGACGCCACGACGGGTCCGCGACCTGCTCCGCGAACGACGGCACCCGCTCCTCGACCATCAGCGTCAGCGCGGCCGCGTACTCCGGCGCGATCGCGTCGAGCACCCGGGCCGTCGCGTCGGCGTGCCGATCGGAGCCTGCGGGCCCCCCGAGGCCGAGGATGACCGTCAGGGACTGGGCGAGACCCGCTTCCTTCGCGCGCCGCCCCCCCTCGACCATCTGCGCCGCGGTCGCGCCCTTGTCGATCCGTGCCAGGACCTCGTCGTCGCCGGACTCGATGCCGACGTAGATCATCGACAGGCCGGCCTCGCGGAGCCGCCGCAGGTCGGCCGCCGAGCGCGCCATGAGGTTCTGCGGCGAGGCGTAGCACGTGACCCGCCGGAGCCCCGGAAGCCGCTCGTACAGCCGCTCCAGGATGCGGCGCAGCCGATCGACGGACAGCACCAGGGCGTCGCCGTCGGCCAGGAACACGCGATCCGCCCGCGCGCCGACCTGGGCGCCGGCCGCGTCGATCTCGGCCAGCACCTCCGCCTCCGGCCTCGCCCGGAACGGCTTGGTCTGATAGGCCACGCAGAACGCGCAGCCGCCGTGGACGCGGTAGCCCGTAGGGGACGCGGGGTCGCGCTTCGTCTTGAGGTTCGAGCAGCCGAGCGTGACCTGGAAGATGAGCGACCACGCCTCGCTCGGCGGCCGGTAGAGCGGTTCGACGTAGCGCAGCGGCCAGGCCCGCATGGGGGGCAGTCTACTGCCGGTTCTTCACGAGGTCATCGACCACGGTGGGATCGGCGAGGGTCGTGGTGTCGCCCAGCGCACTCGCCTCGCCCTCGGCGATCTTGCGCAGGATGCGGCGCATGATCTTGCCCGAGCGGGTCTTGGGCAGGCCCGGGGCGTACTGGATCTTGTCCGGCTTGGCGATCGGGCCGATCTCCTTGGAGACGTGGCTCATCAGCTCCTTGCGCAGCTCGTCGGTCGCGTTGAACCCGCTCTTGAGCGTGACGAACGCGTAGAGGCCCTGGCCCTTGATCTCGTGCGGGAACCCGACCACCGCCGCCTCGGCCACCGCCTTGTGCGACACCAG
>JACQZW010000059.1 GCA_016213675.1 Acidobacteriota bacterium
CACTCGTCGGGGATCCCCTCGATGCGCCGGTACGACACGGCGCGCCGGCCGTTCCACGAGCCGAACACCGCGCCGATGCCGCCCCACAGTTGCGCCTTCGGGTCGTCGGGGAACTCCTTGCCGAGGACGTCCTTGACCTTGGCCTTGAACTGACCGACCAGCTCGGTGAGGTCGTCGGCCGTGAGGTCGGCGTCGGAGGCGCGGCCGCGCGCCTTCTTCATGGCGTCGAGCAGCCGGTCGAGCTGCTGGCGGATGCCCATCCCCTCGGCGGGCTCGATGCCGGCGGCCTTCTCCATCACCACGTCGGAGTACATCGCGATGAGCCGGCGATAGGCGTCGTAGACGAAGCGCGGGTTGCCGGTCTTGGCGACCAGGCCCGGGATGGTCGTCGAGCACAGGCCGACGTTGAGGACGGTCTCCATCATGCCCGGCATCGACTTGCGCGCGCCGGAGCGGACCGAGACGAGCAACGCGTTGGTCGGGTCGCCGAACTTGGCGCCCATGATCTGCTCGACCCGCTTGACCGCGGCGTCGACCTCGGCCGAGAGCGTCGCCGGGTAGTCGTGAGAGTGCATGTAGTGGGTGCAGACCTCGGTGGTGATCGTGAAACCGGCCGGCACGGTGATGCCGATGTTCGCCATCTCGGCGAGGTTGGCACCCTTGCCGCCGAGCAGGTTCTTCATCTCTGCCCGGCCGTCCGCCGAGCCGCCGCCGAAGAAGTAGACCATTTTCTCAGTGCTCACAGTTGCCTCCGTCACGAAGAGTCGAGAGTTCAGAGTCGAGAGTCGAGAGTTTCCCCCGCCCAACCACGAAGCGTCACGCCCCCAGCCGGGACAGATCGGCGAAGCGCAAGAACAGCTCCTCGACGCGGGCCAGGAGCCCGAGTCGGGCGGCCTTGAGCGCCTCGTCGTCGCACATCACGAGCACGTCGGTGAAGAAGCGGTCGAGCGGCGCGGCGAGCTCGGCCAGGGCCCGTACCGCGGCGCCGTGGTCCGCCGAGGCGAGCGCCGTGCCGACCTTCGACTCGACCACGCCGAGCGCCGCCAGCAAGTCGCGCTCGGCCGGCTCCTCGAGAGCCTTGGTTTCGAGCGATCCGGAGCCGCTCTTGGACACGATGTTGCGCACCCGCTTGAACGCCGTCGCCAGATCGGCGAAGACCGGCTCCTGCCGCACGGACTGCAGCACCCGGGCACGGGCAAGGTCGTCCGGGACCACGCCCCACCGTGCGGCCAGCACCGCCTCGGTCACGTCGGCGGAGAGCCCGGCCGCGCCGGTGAGGTAGAAGCGCTCCCGCTCGAGCAGGAAGTCGCGCAGGGCGGCGAGCACCTCGGTGCGGTCGCCCTTCAGGAAGCTCTCGCGACCGGTCAGCGCCTGCTCCACCGCGAGAGGAAGGCTCACGGCGAGCGGGAACTCGGCGCAGATACGGACGATCGCCAGCGCCGCACGCCGCAGCGCGAACGGGTCGCGGCTGCCCGACGGGATCTCGCCGACCGCGAACAGCCCGGCCAGGGTGTCGAGCCGGTCGGCCACGCCGAGGAGCGCGCCGACGTCGCCGCGCGGGATCGAACCGTCGAGGCCGGCCGGCGTGTACTGATCGCGGATCGCCTGCCAGACCTGTTCCGGCTCGCCGTCGCGCTGGGCATAGATGCCGCCGACGACGCCCTGGAGCTCCGGAAACTCGCCCACCATCGCCGTCGACAGGTCGGCCTTGAGCAGCGTCGCGGCGCGAGCGAACACGGCCGCGTCCGTCGTCACGCCGGCATCGGCGGCCAGCTTCGGAGCGAGTGCCCCGACGAGCGCGGACTTCTGGGCGAACGAGCCGAGCTTCTGGTGGAAGACGACCCGCTCGAGCTTGGTGACCTGGCCCGACAGGGGCTGCTTGCGGTCCTGGGCGAAGAAGAAGGCGGCGTCGGTCAGGCGCGCTCCGGCGACCCACTCGTTGCCTTGCTTCACCACGCCCTGCGGGTCGTCCTTGCGATCGGAGACCGCCAGGAAGTACGGCGCCACCTGGTCGTCCCGGGTCAGCACCAGGCACTTCTGGTGGTGGCGCAGCGTGGTGATCAGCACCTCTTCGGGCAGGTCGAGGAAACGCGCCTCGATCTTCCCGCGGATCACACCGGGATACTCGACCAGCTCGACGTGCTCGGCGACCAGCCCGGGGTCGGGCCGCACCTCGCACCCCACCTCGGCGGCCAGTGCCTGCGTGCCGTGCTCCAGGCGCTCGCGGCGCACCGCCGGATCGACGACCACACCGGCGTGTCCGAGCATCTCGGCGTAGGACGCGAAACCCCTGACCGCACGCAGCTCGATACGCCCCGGGCTGATCACCCGGTGGCCCACCGTGGCCGTCCCCGAGGCGACGCCGAACAGCTCGAACGGGATCTGGGTCGCGAGCTTGCCCGCGCCGAACAGGGCGACCACCCCGTGGACGGGACGGACGAAGGCGTGCTCGCCGCTCCCCCACCGCATCGTCTTCGGGAAGTGCAGCCCGGCGACCACCCGCGGCGCGACCTCGGCGAGGACCTCGGCGGTCGCCCGTCCGATCAGGTGCTTCGTCCCGGCGATGACCTCGCCCTTGGGGCCCTTGACGACGCGCAAGTCCTCGACCGAGATCCCGAGCGCCTTGGCGAACCCGGCCGCGGCCTGGGTCGGCGCGCCGTCGCCGGTATACGCCGCCTTGACCGGCGGGCCGGTGACCTCCTCGTCGCGGTCGGGCTGGCGCTCCGGCAGGCCCAGCACCGACACGACCAGCCGCCGGACCGTCGAGTAGGCACGCGTCTCGACGCCGCCGAAGCCGGCCTCGGTCAGCTCCCGTGCGAAGCCCTCGACGAGCTGGGCGCGCGCACCGGGCAGGGCGTTGGCCGGGATCTCCTCGCACCGCACTTCCAGGAGGAACTCGTGCGTGCTCATCGGGACCCGCCGTTCGGCTTGCTGGTGCCGTTCTTCTTGCCGTTGCGTCCGAGGGGGAACCCGAGGCGCTCGCGCTGCACGACGTACTCCTTGGCGCAGCGGACGGCCAGCTTTCGTACCCGACCGATCAGCGCCACCCGCTCGGTGACGGCGACGGCGCCGCGGGCGTCGAGCAGGTTGAAGAGGTGCGACATCTTCAGCGCAGCTTCGAGCGCCGGGACGACCAGCGGCTCCGGGCACTCCAGGCAGCGGCCGGACTCCCGTTCCCAGTCCTCGAAGTGGCGGCGGAGCATCTCGACGTCGGCGACGTCGAAGGCGTAGCGCGACAGCTCGACCTCGTCCTGGTGGCGCACCTTGCCGTAGGCCAGCTCGCCGTTCCAGGTCATCTCGTAGATCGAGTTCTTCCGCTGCAGGAACATCGCGATCCGCTCGAGCCCGTAGGTGATCTCCGCGGAGATCGGCTTCAGCTCCTGACCGCCGGCCTGTTGGAAGTAGGTGAACTGGGTGATCTCCATCCCGTCGAGGAGCACCTGCCAGCCGACACCCCAGGCGCCGAGCGTCGGCGACTCCCAGTTGTCCTCCTCGAAGCGGACGTCGTGGACGGCCGGGTCGATGCCGAGCGCGTGCAGCGAGGCGAGGTAGAGCTCCTGCACGTCCGCCGGGGACGGCTTGAGGATCACCTGGAGTTGCAGGTGCTTGCCGAGACGGAACGGGTTCTCGCCGAACCGCGCGTCGGCGGGGCGTCGTGACGGCTGGACGTAGGCGACCCGGTACGGCTCGGGGCCGAGGACACGCAGAAACGTCTCGGGATGCATCGTCCCGGCGCCGACCTCGAGGTCGTAGGCTTGTTGCACCACGCAGCCATGCTCGCCCCAGAAGCGGGAGAGCGTAAGAATCAAAGTCTGCAGATCCACGGAAGCACACCTCATGCGCGTCGTCGCGCATCAACGGCCGCGGAGGATAGCACGAAAGGCAGGGGTCCGGGGTCCGGGACCCGGTCCAACGTCAGGCCGTCTCGACGCTCACCCGGACGTAGGGGTCGACGACCTCCTTGGGGACGAGCGCCGGCCAGAACGCGACGACCTCCTGCGGCTTCGGGCGGCCGCCGGCGAAGCCCGTGACCCCCGGCAGGCCGGCGGTGATGAGCGGGGCCAGCTCCATGCCGAACCGGGCGATCGCCTCGCGGTTGTGCCCGCGCACGCCGAGGCGGAGGACCACCTCGGGCGGGTCGACCGGCGACGGCGCCACGGTGGCGGGGTGGCAGGCGCCGGCGCCGATGATCTCGACCGACCGGTCGCCTTCCGGTAAGCTCACCCCGGCCTTCTCCAACCGCCGCCAGACGATGTCCGCGGCGGCCCGCGCCTTGTCCACCGCGCGCGGACCCGAGATCACCAGCGTTCCCGATGCCTTGTACCCCTCGTGGAACGACGCGGAGACCTTGTAGAACGGCGTCTTGTCACGCCCGCGGATCCCGCTCACCCGCACGCGGTCCTCCCCGGCCTGCTCCAGCCGGATCGAGGTGAAGTCGGCGACGCAGTCAGGGGTGATGTACGAGGTCGGCTCGCCCATCTCGTAGACGAGCTGCTCGGAGACCGTCGCCACCGAGACGAGGCCTCCCGTCACCGGGTGCTTGGTGACGACGAACGTTCCGTCGTCGTGGCACTCGACGACCGGGTAGCCGACGTCCCATAGAGCCGGGACCTCCCACCAGCGCGTGAAGTTGCCGCCGGTGCACTGGGCCCCGCACTCGATGATGTGCCCGGCGACGGTCCCGGCGGCGAGCCGGTCCCAGTCGTCCTCCCCCCAGCCGAACTCGTGGATCAGCGGTCCCAGTGCGAGCGCCGTGTCGGTGACCCGCCCGGCCAGAACGATCTGCGCGCCCCTGTCCAGGGCCTGCGCGACCGGCCGGGCACCGAGGTAGGCGTTGGCCGACAGCACTTTGAGCCGGCGGTCGCACAGCCGCTGCCCCGTCTCCATGTTCTCCAGGTGGTGACCGAGGGCGCACAGCTCGCCGAGGCGCGGCAGCAGGTCGTCGCCCTCGATCACGCCGACGGACAGGCCGGTGATCCCGAGCTCCCGCGCGAGCCCGAAGATCTCGTCGCGACAGGCGGTCGGGTTGAGACCGCCGGCGTTGGTCACCACCCGAACTCCCTTGGCTGCGATGATCGGCAAGGCGCGCCGCAGGAAGCCGACGAAGTCCGTCGCGAAACCCTTGTGCGGGTCGCGCAGGCGCTGCCGCATCATGATCGACAGCGTCACCTCGGCGAGGTAGTCGAGGCCGAGGTAGTCGAGCGGCCCGCGGGTGACCTGCTCGTACGCCGCATCGGGCGAGTCGCCCCAGAACCCCTGCCCGTTGCCGATCCGCACCATCCGTGACATGGACACAGTGTAGCGACCGAAGAGTCAGTGCGCTTTTCGTCCCGCCGACGTTCTCAGGGGTGAGCGGAGCCGAACCCCACGGAAGGCGGGCGACCGCCACGCACCGAGCAGGGGTCGAGGGTTCCCCTCCAGGGAGGGCTGCACCATGAGATTCACAGCCGGAAGACTCCAGCTCTTGGCGTTGATCGCGTCGGTCGTTACCGCCCTTGCATGGGCCCAGCCGACCCAGGCACAGTCGCACTCGCTGCCGGACCTCGTCGGGGTCAGCATCCAGTTCACGGTCACGCAGCGCACCACATGGGGGGACGGGAAGCCCTGCCAGCAGTACAACGTCGTCCCGACCATCAAGAACCAGGGCCAGCAGGACGCGGGGCGGTTCAAAGTCCAGCTCCAGCGCAAGAAGAACTCAGGGAACTACTGGGAGTACGTCGAGGCATGCGAGGCCTGCACTTTCGACATGCCCTCCGGGCTGCCTGCGGGAAGGTCGAAGACCTTGGACGCCCGCGCCGCCAACAACTGCAGTGACAACAACTGGAACTGGTGGCGCATCGTCGTCGACAGCGGAGGGCGGGTCTACGAGGGCCTGCCGGGCGAGGCCAACAACGCGACCATCGAGAAGGAGTACAAACCGCCGCTTTTCCCTCGCCCAACCGCGCCCGTCAGGCAGCAGCGGCCCTGATCCCCCGCGCGCCGCAGCGCCCTGAGCCGCCGGCGCGCTCCATGATCTCCGCCCCGGCGTGGCCCGCCGGGGCGGTGCCTTGCCGCCTGTCCGGTTTTCGCGTAACGTCCTCCCCCGATGCTCGTCGGAAGAGAGTTCCCGTTAGACAACGCCTTCCCGGGGAGGAAAGCATGAGCGTGGGGATCGTGGGGTATGGCTCCTACGTGCCGCGGCGTCGGATCAAGCTGCCCGACATCGCGCGCGTCTGGGGCGCGGACGCGGAGTCGTACGAGCGCGGCCTGGAGCTGCACGAGAAGTCGGTGCCGGCGCGCGACGAGGACACCATCACCATGGCGGTGACCGCTGCGCGGCGCGCCCTCAAGCGCGCGGGCATCGACCCGCTGACCATCGGCGCCGTCTACGTCGGCTCGGAGTCGCACCCGTACGCCGTCAAGCCGTCGGGCACGGTGCTCGCCGAGGCGCTCGGCGCGACGCCGGCGGTGCACTGCGCGGACCTCGAGTTCGCCTGCAAGGCCGGCAGCGAGGGGATGTTCATCGCCGCGTCGCTGGTCAAGGCCGGCGAGGTCCAGCACGCCCTCGCGGTCGGCGCCGACACCTCGCAGGGCGCCCCCGGCGACGCCCTCGAGTACTCCGCCGCGGCCGGCGCCGCCGCCTTCATCTTCGGCGCCGACAAGCTCGTCGCCACCCTCGACGCGCAGTGCTCGTTCATGACGGACACGCCGGACTTCTGGCGCCGCGAGTACATGCACTACCCGCGTCACGCCGGCCGCTTCACCGGCGAGCCGGCGTACTTCAAGCACACCCTCGGCGCGGCGAAGATGCTGATGGAGAAGTCGGGCACCAAGCCGGCAGACTTCGCCTTCGCGGTCTTCCACCAGCCCAACGGCAAGTTCCCGATGCGCGCCGGCAAGATGCTCGGCTTCACCACCGAGCAGATGCAGCAGGGTTGGCTGTCGCCGTGGCTCGGCAACACCTACTCCGGCGCCTCGCCGATCGGCCTGACCGCGATCCTCGACATCGCCAAGCCCGGCGACCGGATCCTCATGGTGTCGTACGGCTCGGGCTCGGGCTCCGACGGGTTCGTGTGGACGGTGACGCCGCGCATCGACGAGGTGCGTGCCCTCGCGCCGCACACCCGCGTGCTGCTCGACACCAACAAGATCTACGTCGACTACGGGACCTACGCCAAGCTGCGCGGCAAGATCCGCATGGGCGAATGAGGGGGAAGACATGCGAGAGGTCGCAATCGTCGGAATCGGACTCTCGCGGTGGGGCGAAGTGTGGGATGCCTCGCTGCGCTCGTTGTGGACCGAGGCGGCGCTGGCGGCGTTGGCCGACGCCGGTGTCGACACGGTCGATTCGATCACGGTCGGGTGCATGAGCCCGGGGCTGTTCGTCGGCCAGGAGCACCTCGGCGCCCTGCTCGCCGACGAGCTGGGCATGCCCGGCGTGCCCGCCACCCGGGTGGAGTCGGCGTGCGCCTCGGGCGGCGTCGCGCTCAAGGCGGCGTTCGCCGAGGTCGCGTCGGGCATGGCGGACATCGTCCTCGCATCGGGCGTCGAGAAGATGACCGACGTGTCGGGCGACGAGTGCACGGCCGCCCTCGCGACCGCCGCCGACGCCGAGCTCGAGGTGTTCCACGGCGCCAGCTTCCCCGGGCTGTACGCGATGATGGCGCGCGCCCACATGGAGCGCTACGGGACGACCCGCGAGCAGCTCGCCATGGTCGCGGTGAAGAACCACAAGCACGGATCGATGAACCCACGGGCGCAGTACCGCCAGGAGATCACCATCAAGGACGTCCTGCGCTCGGCCAAGGTCGCCGACCCGCTCAACGTCCTCGACTGCTCGCCGATCACCGACGGCGCCGCCGCAGTGATCCTCGCCGAGCTGTCGGTCGCGAGGAAGCTCGCCAAGGGCCGCCCGGTCGTCAAGATCACCGGGATCGGCCACGCCACCGACGCCATCGCGCTGCACAGCCGGCCTGACATGACCTCGATCCCGGCCACCACCAAGGCCGCCCAACGGGCCTTCGCCATGGCCGGCAAGGGGCCGCAGGACGTGCACTTCGTCGAGCTGCACGATTGCTTCACCATCGCCGAGATCGTCGTCCTCGAGTCGCTCGGGCTGTGCGCTCCGGGCGAGGGCGGGAAGCAGGCCGAGTCGGGTCGCACCGCACTCGGCGGCGCGCTGCCGGTCAACGTCTCCGGCGGCCTGAAGTCGAAGGGCCATCCGGTCGGCGCGACCGGCATCGCTCAGATGGTCGAGCTGGCCACGCAACTACGCGGCCAGGCCGAGAAGCGCCAGGTGGCGAAGGCCCGCGTCGGGCTCGCGCAGAACATGGGCGGCACCGGCGCCTCGACCGTGGTCACCGTCGTGGAGGTGGCGTCATGAGCCTCAACCCAGCCCGCGTCGCCCGCGAGTTCCCGTCCCGCTACCGTCTCGAGGCGGCGAAGTGTGCCGGCTGCGGCCACGTCGCCTTCCCGGCCCGCCTCGTCTGCCCGGCCTGCCGGGGCACCAAGCACACAGCCGTCACCCTCGACCCGGCGGGCAAGGTGCTCACGTTCACCGTGATCCACGTGCCGCCGGCGGAGTTCAAGGGCCAGGCGCCCTACGTCCTGGCCGTCGTCGAGCTGGCCGACGGCGTCCGGGTGACGTGCCAGGTCGCCGACGTGGATCCCGCCGCGGTCAAGACCGGCATGCCGGTGAGCCTCGAGTTCCGCCGCATCCAGGAGGACGGCGAGGCCGGCGTGATCGCGTACGGGCACAAGGCCGTGCCGGCCTGACGGATCGGATACCGTGGCCCGTGGTCCGCGGTCCGGCCCCCGCCCGACCCCGATAGACCCTTGGGGCGGCCCTTGCGGCCGCCCTTCGTCACTGCCGGCCGGCTTCGAACCGGCACCCTATCCGTGTTCGCCGGACCCCGTCGTTTGCGTCAGATAGCGCCAGGAGAGCAGGTCACGCTCGGTGAAGCGGCGCCGCACTGACTGGAGCAAGGTCGCAGCATCCTCGGGAGGCGCCGCCGTCAGGCGTTCGAGCGGCAGCCTGATGGCGCTCCGAAGCCACTCCACGCCGGCGTCCCCGATCCGCAGCGACCCGCGGGCCGGCCGGTGGGCGGCGCAGGTGAAGGTGCCGTCGGACGGGTCGAACGACCGGCCTCCCGGCGGCAGCGCCTCGCCGCAGACGCCGCACCGGTCGAGCTCGGGAAACACGCCGCCGAGCTTGACGAACCACAGCTCGGCGTAGTGCGCGACGGTGAGCGGATCGCCGCCGGCGAGCAGCCGCTCGACGCAGTGGTCGACGAGGCGGAACGCCGCCTCCGCCCGTTGTCCGGGTTGACAGAAGGTCAGCGCCAGCTCGGCCACGACCTGCCCGGCCGCCCAGCCGGGCGGCGACGACGCCAGCGGGTAGGCGCTGCGCACCGCCGTCGCCTCGTCGAGGTTGCCCAGCTCGCGGGTGGGCTTCTCGAAGTAGCTCACGCGGACGAGCGACAGGGGCTCGAGCGCGGCGGCGAGCGGCGCCCTGATGCCGCGGGCGCGCCGGGCCAGGACGCGCACGATGCCCGACGCGCGGGTGAGCAGGACCACCACGAGGTCGCGTTCGCGGTACGCGTGACGAGTGAGGACGAACGCCTCGTCAGCGCGGGCCGGCATGGCCTACGACCCGCCGCGCCAGGTGGCGGCAACCGGCAGGAGGAACGGCGCCAGCACCGAGGCGCGCCAGCGCCGGCCCAGGCAGTCGGCGAGCGCGGCCTCGTCGGCCGGCAGCCGGTCGGCGACGCCTTCCAGCGCCGCGCGCGGCGCCAGCACACCGCCGTCGATCGCGAGCCCGGCGGCCACCTCGTCGCGCACCGCCCGGAGCCGCTTGAACCGCTCCTCGCGCTCGCGATCGACGACGAAGCGCTCCCTCGCGAGGCGGTCCGGCGCGGCCGGGGGCGCGGCGATCACGGCGAGCAGCTCACGGCCGAAGCGGCGGACGGTCGAGCGGCCGACGCCGCGGACCGCGGCCAGCGCGTCGAGGTCGGCGGGCGGCGCGCCCGCCAGCGCCACCATCGCCTCGGCCTGGAGGATCTTGAACGGCGGCACGTCGTCGCCGGCCGCCCGCTGCTCCCGCCACGCGAACAGCGCAGCCAGCCGGTCGCGCGCCGCCCCGCGCAAGGCGCGCGACCCCTTGATCCGCTCGAAGGCCAGCGGATCGGGCTCGGGGGGCTCCCAGCGGACTGCCTCCAGCGCCGCGCACTCCTCCTCCCACCAGTCGAGGCGGCCGAGCTCGGCGAGCCTCGCCGTCAACGTCGCGGAGAGCGCCGCGAGGAACGCCGTGTCGCCGGCCGCGTAGGCCCTGGCCTCGGCCGACAGCGGGCGCTCGCCCCAGTCGGCGCGCTGGAACTTCTTGTCGAGCGCGATGCCGAGCAGCTTCTCCGCCAGGGCGGCGAGGCCGGTCTGGGGCTCGCCGAGGAGCTGGGCGGCCACCTGGGTGTCGCGCACGTTGGCGACCCGCGCGCCGAGGTCGCGGTCCAGGACTCGGAGGTCGTAGTCGGCGCCGTGGAGCAGCTTGCGCACCGCGGGGTCGGCCAGGAGGCGCGCCAGCGGCTGCAGGTTGTCGCGACCCAACGCCAGTGGATCGACGAGCGCGTGGGCGCCGTCGAACGACAGTTGCACCAGGCACAGCTTGTGGAAATACGAGTGGAGCGAGTCGGCCTCGGTGTCGACCGCCACCTGACCGGCCTGCCGCGCCTGCTCGCAGATGGCGGCCAGGGCCGCCGGTTCGTCGACCCACGCAGGATGGAGCTCGGATGTCGTCACGGTTGCGATGCTAGCAGCCCTTCGAGCAGGGATGGGGACAGGGAACAGGGAACTGGAAACAGAAAGACCCGGCGCGGGGCCGGGCCTGAGGTCGTGACCGGACGAACGGGGGCTGTCCCCTATCCCCTGTTCCCTGTCCCCTCGCTCTGTCGTGATTGACGGCAGCCCGCCGCGGCCAGGAGCCCTTCGAGCAGGCGCTCGACCAGCCATGAAGGCTCCCTCGTCTCCCACTCGCTGATCGTGAGCGTGGCGTCGGGGTAGTCGCCCCAGGACAGCGTCCGGTTGCCGAGCTCGAGGCCGAGGAGCAACGGCTGCCAGCCGAAGCCGGGGCCTTCGGCCAGGCGCCGGAGCTGCTGCCACCGGTCTAGCTCCTCCTCCTCGCCCGAGGTGCGGACCAGCGCAACGCCGTCGCACCGTGCCATCACCCCCTCGAGCGCCCCGCGGGACAACGACTCCGGCCGGACCGCGAGGAGGCAGAGCCTGCCGTCCGCGCCGAGGCGGATGGTCCGGCTGGCCAGCCCGGTCGACACGCCCGCCGGGTCTGAGACCATGACCACGCCGGGCTCGCCGCCGAGGAACGAGACGACGTGTGTCGCGTCGTCGGGAGTGGCCGACACGAGGACGACCCACAGCGCGACGGCGCCCTGCCCGACCTCGGCGTCGCGCACCTTCTCGATGACCGCGCGGAGCAACGCCCCACAGCGCGGGTCGGCCGATTCGCCGTTCGGCGTGGGCGCCAGGACGGCTCGCGGCTGCACCGCCAGGACCTTCTCCTGGACCATGTCGAGCACGGCATCGAGGACGAGGTCGTCGTCGACCAGCAGTCGCGCCACGAGCTGCGGAACGAGCAGAGGCTGCTCCAGCGCCGCATAGATCCCGGCCTGGAGGGCGTCCGACGGCCGTGCCCCGCCGCGCCGGCGGCGGACCAGCGTGTTGCCCGGGGACGCCGGCAGGCGGTCGACGAGGCGCGGCAACGCCTCGACGCGAGCCCTCGCCCGGACCAGCAGCGACGTCAGGTTCGGCAGGCGCAGGCTGAACGACACCTCTCCGCCACCGCGATACTCCTCGAGCTCGAAGAAACCCTCCTCCCAGACGAGGGCGTCGAGCATCCGCATGCGGGCCTGGAAGTCGAGGAAGCGCTGCACCTCGCCGCGGGTCAGCGAGGTCTTCTCGCGGACGAGGTCCTCCAGCGAGGACCCGCTCGCCGGCCGTTCCTGGACCAGCATGGCGAGGGTCGGCTGGTCGATGACGCCGGCAGCGAGGAGCAGCTCGCCGACCGACCGGCCGTCGCCCGGGGAGAACACCATCGTCGGCTCCCCCTGCGAGAAGACCACCACCACCAGGCCGCCGGTGGCCGGGCTGCGCATCACGAGGCGCAGGTCGCGGCGAGCGTGGCGGACCGCGTCGAACAGGGCGGGCGGCGTCAGGACCGCGAGCGAACCCGAGGCGCGCGTTGCGGCCGCACGGTGGATCACCGTGCTGCCTGGGGGGTCGTGTGGTTGTGCCATCCCGATCAAGTTTCGCACGCTGACAGACGCCTTGCAACTGCGACTAAACTCGTATGGTGACTCTCCTCACCTGCGATCCGCGCCCACGACCGAAACCGATTGCCTGCTGCGACCCGGCCGGCCCGCGATGACGACGGACTCCGACCGCGTGCCCCTGCTCGGGCGCCACAACCCGCGCCTGCAGCGACTGCGGCGAATCGCGAGGGGGCAGGAGCCGGGGCTCACCGTCATCGACGGCATCAAGCTGGCGGTCGAGCTCGCCGGACGTGGCGTGCCGCTGCACGAGGTCTACGCCTCGCCGGAGCAGCTCCGCCTCCTCGCGGACGATCCGCGCTTCGCCCGGCTCTTCCGTTCCGGGAGGGTCTTCGCCGCCGAGCCGGCGAGCCTCGAGCACGTCGCTCCCACCCGGACGCCGCAGGGGTTGCTCGCGGTGGTCGAGATCCCCGAGCGCACCGTGCCGCCGACCGGCGTCGTGCTCTACCTCGACCGCGTCCAGGACCCCGGCAACGTCGGCGGCGCGATCCGCTGCGCGGCGGCGTTCGGGGCGACGGGCGTGCTGTGCTCTCCCGGCTGCGCCGATCCGTTCTCGCCCCGCGCCGTGCGGTCGTCGGCCGGCCATTCCCTGCTGCTGCCCGTCGGGCGCGAGGCCGGCTTCGAACGGATCGCCGCGGCAGTGACCGCCGCCGGGGGCGACACGGTCGCCACCGCGGGCCTGGGCGGCGTCCCGCTGCCGCAGTGGCAGCCGCGCCTGCCCCTCCTCCTCGCCCTCGGCAACGAAGGACAGGGTCTCGACCCCGGGATCGTCGCCGCCTGCCGTGAGACGGTCTCGATCCCGCTCGCCGCCGGGGTCGAGTCGCTGAACGTCGCCGTGACGGCCGGCGTGTTGCTCGCCCGGCTGGCCGGTGCGGGGATCGCGGTCGACGGGCTTGCACCCGCTCCTATACTTGGTTTGAAGGATCGGAAGGAGAGAACGCGATGATCCGTCACCGTGACCTCGAGCAGTTGCAGGAGCTGTCCCAGGCCCCCGGCAAGACGCTCACGGTGTATCTCGACGTCGACCAGACGAACGCTGCGAATCGCAAGCGCCAGTTCGAGACGCACCTGCGCGACATGCTCAAGCAGCTCAAGGCCGCGAATCCGGACGACGACGAGCTGCCCCTCGCCGCCGACGACGTCGAGGACATCGTGAAACGCATCGAAGCGGGCGGCAAGACGCTCGCCCTGGCGCGCCATCGCAGCCTGGGCGTCACGTTCCGCACCGTGCTGAAGATCGCGCTGCCGTCGGGTGCGTACTGGGGCAGCGGAGCGTTCCTACGGCCCCTCCTCGAGGCGTTCGACGAGCACGAGCGCTTCGGCATCGTCCTCGTCGACTCCAAGCGCGCGCGGTTGTTCACGGTGTTCCTCGGCGAGATCGAGGAGCACAAGGACCTCATCTCCAAGGTGCCGCCGCGACCGGACGCGCCCACCTCCGACAAGCTGCGCTCCCAGTCCCGCATGGAGCGCCGGCACGACGAGAGCGTGTCGTCCCACGTCCGCATGGTGGCCACCGAGCTCGGTCGCCTGTTCGACCAGCTCGAGGTCGACCGGCTGATCATCGGCGGCACCGTCGGCGTCGCGTCCGAGCTCGCCCGCATCCTGCCCAAGCGGCTGCGCGGCCGGCTCGTCGAGCTCCTGCCGATTCCCATCACGTCGCCCACCGACGACATCCTCGCCCGGTGCAGCGAGGTGCAGCTCCGCATCGAGCGTCAGGAAGAGCTCGAGGTCGTGCGCGACCTGCTCAAGGAGGTCCGCAAGGGGGGCCGTGCGGTGACCGGCCTCGGCGCCACCCTGGAGGCGGTCAACCACGGCCGGGTGTGGAAGCTGGTCTACCTGCAGGGGCTCAAGCTCGAGGGCGGGTCGTGCTCGGACTGCAACGTCCTCACCGACCCCGCCGACGAGCGCTGCCCGCTGTGCGGCAAGCCGGTCGAGCAGGAGACCCACCTGGTCGACCGCATGGCCCGGGCGGTCCTCGAGCGCGGCGGTCACGTCGAGGTGGTCGATGGCCCCGCCGCCGAGGCGCTGCGCCAGGTCTCCGAGGTCGCCGCGATCATGCATTCGTGAACGAGGGGCTTGGGGCTTGGGGCTTGGGGCTTGCACACCCTCGCACCCGACCAGGTTTGCCCTTTCGCCCGCCCACCCAGGGGTGCCCGCCCGCCCACCCGACCAGGGTTGAAGGGTTGAAGAGACGGCAGGCTGGGCGCCGAGCGGTGGGACGGGTGGAGCAGTAGACTGGCGGCTGTTAGCTGTCGACTTGCAGTTATCGTCGCGCGCCGGAGTGGCGGAATGGCAGACGCACGGGACTTAAAATCCCGGGACCCTACGGGTCGTGTGGGTTCGAATCCCACCTCCGGCATAATCCACTGCGGGGGGTCCGCCAGCCCCCCCGATTTTGCCTGCGGGAGGCACGCCGGTCACCCAGCCCACCGCCGACCGGCTATGGCCCCCCGGCCCCCCGGAAACCCACCGCCACGGCACCGCCGCTCGCCGGAGCCTCCCTAGCCGAGGGTCTTCTCGCAGTCGACGGTGGAGTCGACGGGGTCGATGCGGATGGAGAAGCCGCGCTTCTCGAAGACCGCGATCATCGGGCGGTTGTCGGTCGTGGTCTGGGCCACGACGCGCTTGATCCCCCAGTGCTCCGCGATCTCGAGGCAGTAGTCCGTCAGCATGCTGCCGACCGCCTTGCCCTGCCAGGCGTCGGTGATGAGCACCGCGTACTCCACGGTCTCGCGGTCCGGGTCCGCGATCAGCCGCCCCACGCCGATGAGCTTGGTCCGGCCTTCCTCCTCGAGCTCGGCCACGATCGCGATCTCCCGGTCGTAGTCGATGTAGCAGAAACGCGTCGCCACCTCGTGCGAGGCCCAGTGGAAGAAGTACCGGAAACGCGAGTAGATGGTCTCCTTCGAGCAGCTCCCCAGCATCTCCAGCCAGAGCGGTTCGTCCTCCGGCTTGATGGGCCGGAAGGTGACCGGCGTCCCGTTGCTCAGCGTAACGCGCCTGATGTACCTCTCGGGGTAAGGCCGCAGCGCGAGGTGCGCATAGGACTCGAAGCCCCGGCCGAGCAGGGCCGTGTCGAGGACGACCCTGGCGTCCAGGGCGATCACGTCCTCGGGCGTGACGAGCAGCGGGTTGATGTCCAGCTCGCTGATCTCGGGGTAGTCGGCGGCCAGGTAGGAGAGGCGGATCATGACCTCCACCAGCCACGGGATGTTCACCGGCGGCCTGCCGCGGTAGCCGTTGAGCATGGGCCAGATCTTCAGCGGCTCGAGCATCAACCTGGCGAGCCGTTCATTCAAAGGAGGGAAGCCGAGGACCCGGTCCCCCAGGAGCTCCGCGCCCACCCCGCCCATGCCCGCCATCATCACGGTCCCGAAGACCGCGTCCCGCTTGATGCCGAGGATGAGCTCCACGCCGTCGCGGCCGTCCACCATTCGCTGGACGTTCACCCCGTCGATGCGGGCCGCAGGGCTCCTCTCGGCGACGGCCGCCATCATGGCGTCGTAGGCGGCCTTGACGCCCGCCTCCGATCGGACGTTCAGCGCCACGCCGCCCACGTCGGTCTTGTGGGTGATGTCCGCCGAGAGGATCTTGAGCGCGACCGGAAACCCGATCTCCTGGGCCGTGCGGACGGCCTCCTCCGCCGAACCCGCAGCCACCGGCCGCGTCGTCGGGATGCCGTAGGTCTCCACCAGCTCCTTGGAGAGTGCCTCCGAGAGCACGGGACCCGCCCCGGCCACCTTCTTCAGGAACTCGGACCGATGCACCTCGCGGTCCATCTCGAAGTCGAGGGGGACGTCCTTCGGTGTCTCGTAGAGGGTCGCCAGGTTGCGGGCGTAGGCCACCAGGGTCATGAAGGCGCGGACCGCCTGTTCCGGCGTGCGGTAGGCCGCGACACCGCTCTCCGTCAGGATCTTGGCCCCCTCCCGCATGCTCTGTCCGCCCAGCCAGGCAGCCAGGATGGGCTTGGAGGTGGTCTGCTGGAGGGCACCGATCACCCTGGCCGCCGCCGTGGGGTTGGTCATGGCCTGCGGCGTGAGGATCACCAGCAGCGCGTCCACGTTCTTGTCCGCCACGACGATCTGCGCCGCCTTCTCGATCCGCTTGGAGTTGGCGTCCCCGAGGACGTCCACGGGGTTGCCGTGCGACCAGGCGGGAGGCAGGACCCCGTCCAGCGCCTCGCGGGTGTCGTCCGCGAGCCGGGCGAGCGTCCCCTTCGCGGCGATCAGGGCGTCCGTGGCGATCACCCCCGGGCCCCCCGCGTTGGTGAGGATGCCCAGTCTCGGACCGAGCGGGACCTTGCCCCGCCCGAGCAGCTCGGCGCAGTCGAAGATCTCGCCGATGTCGTCCACGCGGGTGATCCCCGTCCGGTGGAAGGCGGCGTCGTAGACGGCGTCCTCGGAGGCCATGGCGCCGGTGTGCGAGGCGGCCGCCTGCGCCGACTCGGGGAAGCGCCCTGCCTTGAAGGCCAGGATCGGCTTGGAGCGGGCGAAGGCGCGCGCGGCGGTCATGAACTTGCGGGCCCGGGAGATGGACTCGATGTAGAGGATGATCGCCTGGGTGCCGTCATCCTCGCCGAGATAGTCGATGAGGTCGCCGAAGTCCACGTCGAGGCCGTTGCCGATGGAGACGAACGCCGAGAAGCCGATCTTCCCCTCGATGGCCCAGTCGAGCACCGAGGTGCACAGGGCTCCCGACTGCGAGATGAAGGCGATGCTCCCCGCCTTCGGCATGCCGCCCCCGAAGCTACAGTTGAGCCGGAGCGACGGGATGATGATTCCGAGGCAGTTCGGCCCCAGGATGCGCATGTCGGGGAAGCGGGCGGCCTCGGCCCGGACCTGGTCCTCGAGGGCCTGGCCCTCCTCCCCCGTCTCCTTGAACCCCGCGGACATGATGATGACCCCGTGGATCCCCGCCTCGCCGCACGCTCTCACCAGCCCAGGCGCCTGGCCGGCGGGCGCGCAGATGACGCCGAGGTCCGGCGTCTTCGGGAGCGACCCCAGGTCGGGGAAGCAGGGAATGCCCATCACCGCTTCGCTCTCGGCATTCACGGGGTAAACGACCCCCCGGAACCCTCCGGTCACGAGGTTCGAGAGGACCTTGCCACCGACGCTGTTGGGGTTGACGGACACACCGATCAGGGCGATCCGCTGAGGGTTGAAGATACGGTCCAGCTTTCGAGTGCCCATGCTGTTCAGCCTCGGGGAAGTCCCGACGGGACGTTGCTCTGTTGGGGCTCGGGATCGCAGCGGCGCGGGAGATTCCCTCTCACCGGCCTCGAGTGTAGGTCCGCGAAGGGCGGAGTCAAGGTCGCGCAACCGGCGCGAGCCTCTCGTCGCCGGCCTGTGGCGGCCCGGCGCGGGGCACGGCGCGCGCGGCACGACCGGGTCGCGGGACAGCCGATCGGGTACTCTGCCGCCCGTGCCTCTCGACCGGTGACCCGTGGGCGAGTTCTTTGCCCTCCTGACGGCGCTGATCTGGGCGGCCGCCGTGATCCTCCTGAAGAGATCCGGGGAGACCGTGCCGCCGTTCTCGCTCAACCTCTTCCGCGTCGTCGTCTCGACCGCCCTCCTGCTGCCGACCGCGATCCTCGCCGGCCAGGCGAGCTGGAGCGATGCCTCGCTGCGTGACGTCCTCATCCTGTTTGCGAGCGGGGTCATCGCGATCGCGACCTCCGACACGCTCTTCCACATGAGCCTCAACGCGGTCGGCGCGGGCATCTCGGCGATCATCGACAGCCTCTACGCGCCGCTCACCGTGCTCATGGCCACGTTCCTGCTCGGCGAACGCCTCGCCCCGGCTCAGCTCGTCGGGATGGCGCTGGTGATCACCGGCGTACTCGTCGCCGCGCAGCACGAGCCGTCCTCCGGCGTCGCCCCGCGCCAGCTCGTCCAGGGCGTGGTCTGGGGCATCCTCGCGATGGTCGCGCTGGCGCTGGGGATCGTGATCGCCAAGCCGGTCCTCGACCGCGCTCCCCTGCTCTGGGCGACCGCAGTCCGGCAGGTCGGCTGCCTCGTCGTGATGCTCCCGATCGCGCTCCTGTCGGCCCGGCGCCGCGAGATCCTGCGCGTCTTCCGGCCGTCGCGCGGTTGGCGGTTCTCGCTCCCCGCCACCGTCCTCGGCTCGTACCTGGCGCTCATCTTCTGGATCGCCGGCATGAAGTACACGAAGGTCGGGATCGCCGCGATCCTAAACCAGTCGAGCGCGATCTACGTCCTGGTCCTGGCCGCGGTCTTCCTACGGGAGCCGTTCACGCGCAGGAAGCTCGCAGCGTCGGCGATCGCCCTCGCCGGCATCGTCCTGGTCACGCTCCGAGCGTGACGGGCGTGACCCGATCGGATCACCGCGACGGCTTCCCGGCCGCTCGGCCCCGCCTGGTGGCGATGTCGAGCCAGGCGAACCAGATCGGGTGATGCTTCGTGTACCACTGCAGGATCTCCCGCAGCTTGACCTGTGAGGCGGGGGGGATCACCTCGGGGGGGATGCGGTCGAAGTGGACCCGGATGCGGTCCTGCTCGGGGAACTCCAGCGCCTCGGAGCAGAGGGTCTGCAGCTCGTTGCGGATCCGCCCCGAGTCGGAGATGCGGACCGCACGGTGCCGGTAGTCCTCTCCCCTCATGAAGCGGCTGAGCAGCGGGTTGAAGACCAGCCAGCTCTGCGCCAGGGTCTCCATCAGCCGCAGGGTGAACGTGATCCGCTTGTCGCCCCGGGAGCCGGCCAGCCGCACCGTCACCCGGTAGCACCCCGGCGCGACCTCCTCGACTCCGGGGGCCCCGGAATAGGGGTCCGGGCACATGTAGCCCGAGACGGCGAGCACGTCCCACTTCTTCTCGGGGAAGAAGTCGCCGGCCTCGACCGAGGACTTCTGCACGGGGATGCCAGCCTGGCGGGCGTCGTCGATCATCGCCCGGAAGCGGGCGACGGTGGTCGCGTCGACCTCCCGGCCGAGCGCCCTCCCCAGATGGTCGGCGAAGGCCTCCGCGTCCGGGTCGAGGCCCATGACCCGCCGCTCGCGAGACGAGGGCACCTCGAACGTCGAGGTGAAGGGCGAGATGAAGGCGGCCAGCCCCAGCATCGGGGCCAAACTGGCGGCTTGGATGGCCTCGGCCGACGCCGCGTAGCCGTCACACAGGAACAGGTGTTGTTCCCCGTCGTGCATGTACGGGCCCACGTGATAGGTCGGGGCGTAAGTGCCCGAGTCGGTGAAGGCGGGGATACCGCTCGGCAGTGGGAAGCCGTCCTCGACGACATGCGCACCGAGGGCGGTCCACTCCCGCCACAGGTCGCCGATGCGCGCCTCGCGGCTCGCGCCGCCCAGGGTCCAGACGTGGACGCGCTCCGGCGCCATTCCGGGGTAGGTCCTGCAGATGGCGCGCATCACCTGCTCGCGCGGCGTGCGGAACGAGAGGAGGATCGACTCCTCGGCGGCGCGGTCGGCCACCTCGCGCGGTAGGAAGAGGTTGCCCATGTAACCCTCGTAGGGGCGGGTGATCGCGAGCGGCTGGTCGAACAGGTGCAGGATCGTCATCGGCCCGGTCTCGGCCCCCTTGGAGAAGCGCGAGGTGTTCTCCAGGGTGTCGATCGCCGCTCCCCAGATGGTGATGCCGGCTGACCTGATGTCGCGGTAGAACTCCTCCCAGCCGTACCCCTCGTGGTTGAGCAGGCGCACGACCTTGCGGTCCAGCCAGCGGGCCACGGCCGGCCTGGCGTAGACCCGACCGAACCCGAGCTGGGGGTTCGAACCCATCTCCGGCGTCTCGCCGGCCTTGGGCATCAATCCCTCACCGATGCAGACGACGATGGCGTGGTTCTCGGGGAGCTGGCGCGACAGGTACCACAGGCTCTCGCTCATGGCATAGGCCGAGATGGCGTCGGCCTCCTTCTTCGCCTGGTTGAGCCCGGCCTTGTCGAGCCCCTGGCCGGCGCCGTAGCCGCCGAACAGGCGGGTCCCCAGGGCGGTGACCGCGCCGGTCACCGCGAAGAGCCGCTCCATGCTGCCGTCCATGAACGAGATGTCGCTCGTGAACTCCTTGGCCGGCTTGCCGCGCACCCAGGCGATGTCGACGTCCTCGAGCCAGAGGTGGAACCGGCCGAGGATGGGACGGGCGTCGAAGGCCCATTGGGCGACGAGATCCCGGGTCTCCTGGGAGCGTGGGTTCAAGGTGTCCTCCTCTTCGGCGTGCGAACTCGCCTCCGGGGCCCCCGTGGAGCAGGCCACCGGGTCGCGTCCCATACTAGCCAACGTCTCCGGGAATCCAAGTCGCAGCCGCCCCTCGAGCGGCTCGCGCCGGCGGGCTCGGAGAGGGTTGACACCGCTGGATTGCGTGACGAGTTCGTGGTAGATTCTGCCGCAATGTCACCGCGCCGCTACCCTGGTTTTTCGACTTTGGGGTGGAACAACTTTGGAGGAGGACGAGGATGACCCGCAAAGCACTCACCTTGGCTGTCTTACTGGTCCTGCTGGGGTTCGCGCAGGCTGTCGTGGCCGCCGAGAATCCCGGCGTCAAGCCGCCCGACCCGACGACCGTCACGTACCGCGGTGTCTGGCCGGTCGTGCAGTTCGACGTGTCGCCGCCCCTGCGGTCGATCACGCCGATCCCGCCGACGCTCGTCGAGCACACCCCGAAGGAGAACCGCTGGAGCGGCCTCGAAGGAGAGCTGGGCCCGCAGGACACCGACGCGGTCGCCCAGACGGAGGTCGGACCGGGTGAAATCCCCGCTCCGAGCGTCCACTTCGCCGGCCCGGCCAACGTGTCGGGCGTCTCCCCGCCCGACTCCATCGGCGACGTCGGACCGAACCACTACGTGTTCATGAGCAACCTGTCGTTCCAGATCTTCAACAAGACCGGCACGTCGCTCTACGGGCCGGCGCTCAACAACACGCTGTGGGCCGGATTCGGCGGCCCGTGCCAGACCGAGAACGCCGGCGACCCGGTGATCCTCCACGACCAGATCGCCGACCGCTGGATGCTCAGCCAGTTCACCGCCAACGGCCCGACCTACTACAACTGCGTGGCGGTCTCGACCACGGCCGACCCGACCGGCTCCTACTACCGGTGGGCCTTCACCACTGGCAGCAACTTCCCGGACTACCCCAAGTACGGCTTCTGGCCGGACGGGCTCTACATCGCCACCCGCGAGTTCAGCAGCGCCGGGCCGTTCGCCGGCGTCGGCGCGTACGCCGTAGACCGCGCGGGGCTCATCGCCGGCAACCCGACGCCCACGGTCGTCTCGTTCCTCATCACGCCCGGCAGCACCGCCTACAACGTCGGTGACGGGTTGCTCCCTTCGGACATGGACGGCTCGACGCCGCCGCCGGCCGGCTCGCCGAACTACTTCGTGGGCTCGATGGACAACGGCGGCCCCTACGCCGCCCCGCAGGACGCCCTGAACCTCTTCAAGTTCCACGCCGACTTCACAGTACCCGCGAACTCGACGTTCACCGGGCCGACCGTGATCCCGGTCGCGGCGTTCGATTCGATGCTGTCGACCTGCTCCGGCCGGAGCTGCATCCCGCAGCCGGGTACGACCAACCGGGTCGACCACCTGGGCTACCGCCAGCGCCCGACCCACCGCCTGGCCTACCGCAACTACGGGACCCACGAGTCGCTGGTCACCAACCAGTCGGTCGAGGGCTCGGCCGGCATGTCGGGCGCTCGGTGGTGGGAGATCCGCAGCCCGAACGCAGCGCCGCCGGTGCTCTACCAGGAAGGCACCTACAACCCGGGCGCGACCGATGGGATTTTCCGGTGGATGGGCTCGATCGCCATGGACTACGTCGGCAACATGGCGCTCGGCTACAGCGCGTCCAACGGCACCGCCCCCAACTACCCCAGCGTGTGGTACACCGGCCGCCTCGCCGGCGATCCGCTCGGCACCATGCCGCAGGGCGAGGCGAGCATCTTCAACGGCACCGGGTCCTTCACGGGCAGCCAGCGCTGGGGCGACTACTCCTCGATGAACGTCGACCCAACGGACGACTGCACGTTCTGGTACGTCAACCAGTACAACGCGGTCACCGGCGGCAACTGGATCCTGCACGCCGGCGCCTTCAAGTTCCCCGACTGCGCGATGGCGCCGAGCTTCACCATCGCGGTGGCGCCCACCACACAGGCGATCTGCACCCCGAACGACGCGGTCTACACGGTGAACGTCGGGTCGATCCAGGGCTTCACCAACCCGGTGACGCTGACCGCGACCGGCAACCCGGCCGGCACCACCGTGGCGTTCTCGACGAACCCGGTGACCCCGGCAGGTACCTCGACGATGACGATCAGCGGGACCGGGGCGGCCGCCGCCGGCAGCTACACCGTCAACGTTCAGGGCCAGTCGGCCGACCCGATCACCAAGGACCAGAACGTCACCCTCGACGTCTTCACCGGCGCCCCCGGAACGGCGGCGCTGCTCACCCCGGCCGACGGCGCGCTCAACCAGCCGGCCACCCCGAGCTTCACATGGACGGCGTTCCCGCAGGCCGCGACCTACGTCCTCGAGATCGCGACGGACGCCGCCTTCACGGCGATCGTCCACACGTCGCCCAGCCTGGCCACGCCGGCCTACTCCGGCGCGACCCTGAACACGAACACCTCCTACTACTGGCGGGTGCGCGCGACCAACACCTGCGGCACCGGACTCGACTCCGCCGTCTTCTCGGTCACCACCCAGGCCGCGCCGGGTGACTGCGGCGTCGGCACCGCGCCGAACGTCCTCTTCACCGAAGGGTTCGAGAGTGGCCTCGGCACCTGGACGCACAGCGGCACCGGCGACACCTGGGCCATCACGGCCACCCCGAGCTACGTCCACAGCGGCTCCCAGGCGGTGCACGCGACCGACCCGGCGACCGTCAGCGACCAGCGCCTGGTCTCGCCGGCCGTCGTCCTGCCCGTGGGCCAGAACCCGATCACCCTGAAGTTCTGGAACTTCCAGACGCTCGAGGACCGCACCGGCGGCTGCTACGACGGCGGTATCCTCGAGGTGTCGACCGACGGCGGGACGACCTGGACACAGGTCCCGACGGCGAATCTCCTGACCGATCCCTACGACGGGCCGATTGGCGCCACGTCCAACCCGATGAACGGCCTGAATGCCTGGTGCGGCGACCCGCAGGCCTACCTCAACAGCATCGCCGACGTCTCGTCCTACGCCGGCCAGACGGTCAACTTCCGCTTCCGCCTGGGCAGCGATAGCTCGGTCGGGCGGCCGGACGGCTGGAACATCGACGACGTGGTCGTCCAGTCGTGCCTCGTCGTCCCGGTCGAGCTGCAGTCGTTCAACGTGCAGTAGCGGACAGGCGGCCCTCGCGCCGCCGGCCTGAACCAACTCGGGCCAGCACCCGGTCGTCACGGGTGCTGGCCCGAACCTTGTGTGCTCACCGGCGAGCACCTCCTTGAGGGCAGTGGCTCATCTCAACTCGCAGCCGTCCGGCCCCACGCTGGAGCCCTCGGCGAGGCCTGCATTCCACTGTGACCTTCCGGAGGTTCACCTCGGGTGGCTGTACACCGCCATGACAGTTGACTTGGTTTAGTAAAGCTTGTAAGGTTAGTGTCACAAACCGGACGCGCTCGGGGATCCAACTCCCCGAAAACCACGGCCGCCCGGGAAGTAGAAGCAAGAAGGAGGGGGGCATGAGAGCCATCGCAGAGAACCGGCAACGCGCCGCAATGGTGCTGCTGCTGACGGCCGCCGTGATCGGGTTCGCCGGCAACGCACTCGCCGTCGATCCCGTGACGGTCAGTGTCGCCGTGACCGGCGACCCGATCCCGGGCGCGACGGTGACGGCCAAGGCCACGGTCACCATCAGCGACGGATCGACGCTGCAGTCGATCGCCTGGACGCAGGTTTCGGGTCCGACCGCGACGCTGTCCAACACCACCACCGACACCATCACGGCAGTTCTGCCCGGCCGGCAGGTCTTCAAGGAGCACCTCATCGAGACCCTCGAGGAGCCGCCGATCACCGCGGCACAGCTCCCACCGAACGTCCCGCCGCCCCCCGCGGAGTTCCCCGGCGGCCTGCAGGACCGCTTCGGGGTCGTCGGGATCAACCCGTTCGCCCTCGAGGAAGCCGGCGCGATCGGCCTCAAGATCACGGTCGTGACCAGCTCCGGCACCTACGACTTCTCGTCGGCGATCCACGCCACGATGCCGTGGCCGACGGCGACCGGCAACCGCGTCGTTCCGATCGGCCTGCCGGTGCTGCTGCACGGCAAGCTCCAGACCTCCTACAACTGGGCGATGACCGCGCCCACCGGGTCGACCGCGACCCTGACCGACGCTGCCGGGCAGAGCCCCGAGTTCACCCCGGACGTCGCCGGCACCTACGCGATCACGGTCACCAACCTGGCCGACAACTCGACGGTCGCCCTGAACGTCATCGCCGGCACCTGGCACGGCGTGATCACCGGACAGAACGCCGACGGCCGGCCGGTCGCCGACATCACCTGCCGCCAGTGCCACGCCCCCGGCACGCCGCTCGACCAGTTCACCCCCTGGATGGCCTCGGGTCACGCCGAGATCTTCACCCAGAACGTGAACACGCCGAACGGGCACTACACCGAGTCGTGCACCTCCTGCCACTCGGTCGGGTACAACAAGTCGGTCGCCAACAACGGCTTCGACGATGCCCCGGACTTCGCCGCGATGATGGCCTCGGGCCTCGTCACCCACGGCGACCCGACCAACTGGACGAGCATCCTCGCCCAGTTCCCGGCCTCGGCCAAGCTCGCCAACATCCAGTGCGAGAGCTGCCACGGCCCGCAGGACGGCGGCGGCCACCCGTCGCTCGACGGCGCCCGCGCCAACCTGTCCTCCGACATGTGCGGCACCTGCCACGGTGAGCCCTTGCGTCACAGCCGTTTCCAGCAGTGGCAGCTCTCCGGCCACGCCAACTACGAGCTGGCCGGCGAGGAAGGGACCAACACCACCTGCGGCAAGTGCCACAGCGCCCAGGGCTTCCTCGCCTGGGAGAAGATTGGCTGGAGCGCCACGGCGCCGATCACGGTCGACTGGACCGTCGACGAGGTCCACCCGCTGACCTGCGCAACCTGCCACGACCCGCACGCGGTCGGCACCACCTCCGGCAATGCATCCACCAACGCGACGGTACGCATCGACGGCGACACCCCGACGCTGATGTCGGGCTACGCCGCCACCGACGTCGGACGCGGCGCCATCTGCATGACCTGCCACAACGGTCGCCGCGGCCTGCGCAACGACGCCAACTTCAATCGCGCCGACGCCTCTCGCGCGCCGCACGTCGGGCCCCAGGCCGACATCCTGATGGGCCAGAACCTCTACTTCGCGCAGACCGGCAAGCGCTCGTACCACTCCATGATCGAGGACTCCTGCGTCACCTGCCACATGGAGTCGACCCCGCCGCCCCCTGACCTGTCCTACAACCTCGGCGGGACCAACCACACCTTCTACGCGAGCAAGGACATCTGCAACAAGTGCCACCCGACCATCAACACCAACGACGTCCAGGCCATAGTCGAGAACAAGATGGCGTCGTTGCAGACCGAGATCGAGAAGGCCCTCAAGGGCGCCATGCAGGCGCAGATCCGCGCCGGCAACCGGATCGACCTCAGCGGCGGCGTGGTCGTCAGTGCCGCGTCTGACATCGTCAACGTCACGTTCCTCGAGAGCCACGGCCGCCAGGCCGTCACCGTCGACCTCGCCAGCGGCACCACCGTCGAGGGCATCGCCCTGAACAGCGTCAAGGTCGTCCCGCCCGCCGGCGCGGCCAAGGAGCTGTACGCGGTCGCCGACCCGAACATCGCCAAGGCCGGATGGAACCTGATCTCGCTGCACTCCGACGCCAGCAAGGGCGTCCACAACCCCGGCTTCGTCAACTCGGCCCTCGACATCTCGTTGTTCGCCCTCAAGTCGATCAACGCGGCGGCGGGCAACCCGGCCGCCGGCGGCGGCCCGGGCAGCGGCGCGGGCGCAGTCGCGTGCTCCTCGCCGTTCGTCTACTGGGCCGAAATCGCCGCGCACCTGCCCGGCGTCGCCCCGACCCAGTGGCGGACCGACATGGTGGCCAGGAACCTCGGCAGCCAGCAGGCCGCGGTCCGCTTCGTTCTCCATCAGCCCACCGGCAACCTCGAGGGCACCGCGACCATCGGCGGCGGCGCCCAGCAGGCGTTCGAGGACATCGTCGCCACCCTCGGCGGCACGAACAACAAGGGCTCGCTGGAGATCTGCTCCGACCAGCCGCTCCTCGTGCTCGGCCGCATCTTCAACCAGGCTCCGACCGGGACCTATGGGCAGTTCCTCGACGGCCACGTCGCCGACCTCGGCCTCACCGCCGGCGAGACTGCCAGCCTGATCGGCTTGCGCCAGGAGATCGACAGGTACCGCACGAACATCAGCGTGACCAACGGCGGGACGATCGACGCCCAGGCCTCGATCTCGCTGTTCGACACCGCGGGCAACGCGATCACGAACTTCACCATCACCGTGCCGGCCGGCCAGGTGGTTCAGGACATCGAACCGTTCAAGGCCAGGGCCAACGCACCCAACCTCGGGTGGGGCTTCGCCACCGTGACCGTCGTTTCGGGCAAGAACGTCCGCACGTCGGCGTCGGTCATCGACGCGGTCACCGGCGACCCGACCACGATCCCGGGCAAGCAGTAGACCCGGTCCTCAAGCAGCACTCGGGGCGGCAGCGCAGGCTGCCGCCCCTTTCCTTTTCCCGACTGGATCGACGCGAGATTCCAGGCGCACGAACGGCCGCCCACCGGCGGCCGCTGCGTGAGAGGCTCGGAGACGTCCCGCGTCCCCTGTCCCCGGTCCCCTGCTCTTGAGGCCGCTACTCCTCCTCGTCCTCGATTTCGGGGAGCTCGTAGAGCCGCAGCTCGGTCCCGGTCGGGACCAGGGCGACACGGCCGTGCTGCTTGACCATGTCGTCGGCCGGCCACGCCTTGCCGTCCGGGCCGAACGGGCGGAACCCCCACGGCAGCTCGACCTCTTCGCCCGGTGCCAGCCACTCGGGAACGATCAGCTCGGCGCACTCGTCGTCCTCGGGCACCTTGTCGAAGTGGATCTCGGCGGCGGCGCGGGTCTCGATGAGCTTGGCGTCCTCCGCCTCGGCGGCCGCGATCTCGATCTGGTCGCCGACGACGTCCTCGAGGGCGTCCTTGGCCGCCTCGAGGTACTCCGCCGGACCGGTGAGCTCGGCGAAGATGTTGAGGTGGTACGTCGTGCCCTCGAGGGCATCGGTGGTGCCGAGCCACACCTCGACGGCCTTGCCGGGGTCGTCCTCCGGCTCGAGGGTGACCGACCTGCCGAAGAGGCGGTCGCGTGCCGAAAGCGCGGCCAGGAGCTGCTCGGGGGTCGCGGCGGGAAGCTCCAGCTCCCAGCCGTGCTCGATGGTCTTGCTCATGCGGTTCTCCCTGCCGCGCCGTCGTCTCACGCGGCCCGCAGAGCCTACACGAAGCGCCGCTCCCCCGAAAGCCCCTCCCCCCACCCAGTCAAGGACGAAGCGTGAACGACGAGGACCCGGCCTCCCGGTTCACTCTCTTCACTCTCAGCTCTTGAAGCTCTGCCCGATCCGGACCCGCTCGTGCCAACGCTGCAGCGGGCGGACGGAGAGCTGCCCGCGGCGCAGCGCCGCGATCGCTTCGGCGGTCGCGAAAGCGCCCGGGACGGTGGCGACGTAGGGCACGCCGTGCTCGAGGGCGCCGCGGCGGATCGCGATGCCGTCACGGTGCGCGCGGGAGCCGGTGGCGGTATTGATGACGAGCTGGATCTCGCCGTTGACCATCCGGTCGACGACGTGCGGGCGACCCTCGGAGACCTTCCTGACGACGCCGGCGTGGATCCCCGCCGCGCTCAGCGTCGCGACCGTGCCGGCGGTACCGAGCAGCTCGAACCCGAGCTCCTCGAACCTGGCGGCGAGCGCCGCCGCGCGCGACTTGTCGGTGTCGGCCAACGACAGGAAGACGGCCCCCGCCAGCGGGAGCTTGAGGCCGGCGCCGAGCGCCGCCTTGGCGAACGCCTCGCCGAAGCTGTCGGCCAGCCCCATGACCTCGCCGGTCGAGAGCATCTCCGGGCCGGTCAGCGGGTCGACGCCGGGGAAGCGGTCCCACGGGAACACCGGCATCTTCACCGCGACCCCGGCCGGCACGCCGTCGTGCACCCCGAGCTCCTTGAGCGTCGCCCCGCAGCTCACCTGCGCGGCCAGGCTCGCCCACGGCACGCCGGTCGCCTTGGAGATGAACGGCACGGTGCGCGAGGCACGCGGGTTCGCCTCGAGGACGTAGACCACGCCGTCCCGGACGGCGAGCTGGACATTGATCAGGCCGACGACGCCGAGCTCGCGGGCGAGCAGCCGGGCGATCCGCCGCACCTCGGCGGAGACCTCGAGGGCGAGCGAGACCGAGGGGAGCACGCACGACGAGTCGCCCGAGTGGATCCCCGCCTCCTCGATGTGCTCGAGGACGCCGCAGATCACCACGTCGTGGCCGTCGGAGAGGGCGTCGACGTCGATCTCGACGGCCCGCTCGAGGAAGCGGTCGATGAGCACCGGATGCTCCGGCGTGGCCACCACCTCGCGCCGCCAGTAGGAGGCCAGCTCGCTCTCGCCGAAGACCACCTCCATACCCCGCCCACCGAGCACGTACGAGGGCCGGACCAGCACCGGGAAGCCGAGGCGGGAGCCGGCGGCGCGCGCCTCGTCGATGGAGAACACCGTCTCGCCGGGAGCCTGGCGGAGGCCGAGCCGGCCGAGCACCTCGGCGAAGCGCTCGCGGTCCTCGGCGAGGTGGATGGCATCGGGCGAGGTGCCGAGGACGCGCACACCGGCGGCGGCGAGGCCACGCGCCAGCTTGAGCGGCGTCTGGCCGCCGAACTGCACCATCACGCCCTCGGCCTCCTCGCGGGCCACGACGTCGAGGACCTCCTCCATCGTCAGCGGCTCGAAGTAGAGCCGGTCGGCGGCGTCCCAGTCGGTCGACACCGTCTCGGGGTTGCAGTTGACCATCACCGCATCGCGACCCTGGGCGCGGAGCCCGGCCACGGCGTGGACGCAGCAGGCGTCGAACTCGATCCCCTGGCCGATGCGCACCGGTCCCGAGCCGAGGATGACAACCGCCGGCCTGACCCGGGGCGGCGCCTCGTCGAGCGTCCCGAACGAGCCGTAGAGGTACGGGGTCGCGGCGGCGAACTCCCCGGCGCAGGTGTCGACCTTCCGGTACCGACGCACCGCCCCGGCCGCGGTCCGGCGCGCCCGCACCTCGGCCTCCTCGCCGCCGACGATCCGCGCCAGGTCGGCGTCGCCGAAGCCGAGCCGCTTGGCGGCCGCGAGCAGCGCGCCGTCGTCGCGGCCCTCGGCGAGCACCCGCTCGGCGACGACGAGCGAGGCGATGCGATGGACGAACCACGGGTCCCAGCGGGTCTCCCGGGCCAGGCGCGGGAGCTCCCAGCCCCGCCGCACGGCCTCGGCAAACGCCCACAGGCGGTCGGGGTTGGCGATGCGGAGCCGCTCGCCGAGCCCCTCGTCGTCGAGCGCCGCAACGTGCGGCGGGGCGCCGAGCCCGACGCGTCCCGACTCCAGCGAGCGGACTGCCTTGAGCAGCGCCTCTTCGAAGCCGGCGCCGATGGCCATCACCTCGCCGACCGACTTCATCGAGGTGCCCAGCGTGTCGGCGACCCCGGCGAACTTCTCGAAGGCGAATCGCGGGATCTTGACGACCACGTAGTCCAGCGCCGGCTCGAACGAGGTCGGCGTCGAGCGGGTGATGGCGTTCTCCAGCTCGTCGAGGCGGTAGCCGAGCGCCAGCTTGGCGGCGATCCGCGCGATCGGGAAGCCGGTCGCCTTCGAGGCCAGCGCGGACGACCGGGACACCCGCGGGTTCATCTCGATGATCACCCACTCGCCGGTGGCCGGGTCGACGCCGAACTGCACGTTGGCGCCGCCGGTCTCGACGCCCACGGTGCGCAGGCAGGTGGCGGCGGCGTCGCGCAGGACCTGGTACTCCTTGTCGGTGAGCGTGAGCGCCGGCGCCACGGTGATCGAGTCGCCGGTGTGCACGCCCATCGCGTCGAGGTTCTCGATCGAGCAGACGATCACGACGGTGTCCGCCCGGTCGCGCATGACCTCGAGCTCGTACTCCTTCCACCCCTCGACCGAGCGCTCGACCAGCACCTCGGAGACCGGCGAGGCGGCGAGCGCCTGGCGGATCGCTACCGCGTACTCGTCCCGGTTGTAGACCATCGCGGCCCCGGTCCCGCCCAGCGTGAAGCTCGGCCGGAGAATCGCCGGGAAGCCGACCACCGCCGCGGCCTCGTCGGCCTTGGCGAGCGAGGCCACGGTCACCGAGGGCAGCACCGGCACACCGGCCCGCCGCATCGCCTCGCGGAAGCGCTCGCGGTCCTCGGCGGTGCGGATCGCCTCGACGCTGGCGCCGAGCAGCTTCACGCCCAGGCGGTCGAGGACGCCGCGCTCGGCGAGCTCGACGGCGACGTTGAGCGCGGTCTGCCCACCGAGCGTGGGGAGGAGCGCGTCGCACTTCTCGGACTCGAGGATCGCCGCGACGACGTCGGCCGTCACCGGCTCGATGTAGGTCGCGTCGGCGCGCTCGGGGTCGGTCATGATCGTCGCCGGGTTGGAGTTCACCAGCACGACCCGCAGCCCCTCCTCGCGCAGCGCCTGGACGCCCTGCACGCCGGAGTAGTCGAACTCGCAGGCCTGGCCGATGCGGATCGGCCCGGCGCCGAGGACACACACGCAACGCACGCCCACCCGCCCCAACGACAGGGGAGAGCGGGGAGGGGAGAGGGGAGAGCCACGATCGGACGACGCGCTCACGGGTCCTTCTCTCCCCTCTTCCCTCTCCCCTCTCCCCTACACCTTTCGAGGAAGCGGGAAAAGACGCTCAAGGCGTCGTGCGGGCCGGGCCCGGCCTCGGGGTGGAACTGGATCCCCTCGGCGCCCAGTTCGTCCGCGGCGATCCCCTCCACCGAGCCGTCGGTGAGGTTCGTCATGGTGACCCGGGCCCCGGCGGGCAGCGTGCGCGGGTCGACCGCGTAGTTGTGGTTCTGCGAGGTGATCCACACCGCGCCGGTCGCCTCGTCGCGCACCGGGTGGTTGCCGCCGTGGTGACCGAACGGCAGCTTGAACGTCGTCGCGCCGAGCGCGCGGCCGAGGAGCTGGTGGCCGAGGCAGATCCCGAGCAACGGCACGCGGCCGAGCAGCTCGCGCATCGTCTCCGCGACCTGGGCGACCGCGGCGGGGTCGCCCGGGCCGTTGGAGACCACGACGCCCGCCGGCTCGACGCCCAGGATGTCGGCGGCCGCGGTGCGCGGCGGGACGACGGAGACGTCGGCGCCGGCGCCGACGAGCCGACGGAGGATCGAGCGCTTGACGCCGCAGTCGACGACCAGGATCCGCGGTCCGGGGTCCGTCGCCCGGGGTCCGGGGTCCGACCACCCACCCACGCCCCCACTCCCGGCCCAGCCGGGCCAGGGGCCCTCGGACCACCCTTCCGGCGCGGTGCAGCCGACCTCGCCGGTCAGGTCGCAGCCGTCGGTGCCGCGGGCGGCCCGGGCCCGCTCGACGAGCTCGCCGTCCGACAGGGCACCGCCGCAGTCGAGGACGCCGGGCAGCGCCCCGTGCTCGCGCAGGTGGAGGACCAGTGCCCGGGTGTCGAACCCCCAGGCCACGGGCACGCCCTGCGCGGCGAGCCGCTCGAGCACCCCTCCCTCGGAGCGCCAGTTCGACGGCGCGGTGGACAGGTCGGGCACGATCAGCCCGCGCACCCACGCCCGCCCGGACTCCTGGTCGTCGCGGTTGACCCCGACGATGCCGACGTGCGGCGTGGTGAGCACGAGGATCTGGCCGTGGTACGAGGGGTCCGTCAGCATCTCCTGGTAGCCGGTCATCGAGGTGTTGAACACCACCTCGCCGTCCGCCCAGGCGGCCCGCACCGCGGCGAAGCCGTGCAGGAGCGTCCCGTCCGACAGGGCCAGCCGGGCGCGGCGCGGCCCGGCAAGAATCGGCGGGAGGAGCGAGCTGTCCACCGGGCCGGCAGGATATCCGACCCGCGCACCGTTGCCAACGGCGTGACGCGACACTACAGCCCGCTCCGGGGACCCATGAGCGCCGCGAGCCGGCGCGCCGTCACGTCGCGGGCGTTGCGGCCCTCGAGCGCCACCATGATGGTGTCGTCGCCGGCCACCGTGCCGACCACACCGGGAAGGGTGAGGCTGTCGATCGCCAGCGCGGTGCCCGACGCCTCGCCGGGCGGCGTCTTGAGCACGAGCAGGTTGTCGCCGGCGCGGGTGATCGACAGGAGGAACTCGCTGATCCTCGCCTCCATCGGGTTCCGCGCCGGACGTTCGGGCGGCGGCAGCGCGTAGCGTCCCGCCGCCTTGACCAGGCCGAGCGCGGCGACGTCGCGCGACACCGAGGCCTGGCTCGCCTCGACTCGGTGCCGGCGCAGCGCCGCGACCAGTTCGTCCTGGGTCTCCACCGCGCCGTTGGCGATCACCTTGAGGATCAGCTCTCGCCTCCGCCGGACGCTCCGCATCACCCACCTCCTTCGTCGCCGGTCAGCCCCGCGAGGGCGGCCGCGAACGCAGCGCGACGGCGCTCGAGCCCGCGTCGCCGCGTCCTGATCGCCGTTCCCAGCTCGCCCAACCCGAGGTTGCCCGCGCCCCCGGCGTGCGTCCGGGCGGCGAGGATCTCGTCCGTGCCCAGCGGCGGCGGGTGCACGCCGTCGCGTACCTCGGCAGCCACCGCGCGGTAGGCGGCCCGGAACGGCTCGCCGCCGCGCACCCGCCGCAGCACCTCGTCGGTGGCGAGGACGTCGCCCCCGACTGCGGCCGCACACACCTCCCGGTTTACGCCCAGCTTGGGGATTGCGAACGACGTCATCGTCAGCATCCCCTCGGCGGTGTTGAGCCCCCGCATCAGTGGGCCCTTCAGCATCTGGAGGTCGCGGTGGTAACCGCTCGGCAGCTTCCCGGCCACCGCCATCGCCTCGTGCAGGCACCCCTCGATCACCCCGGCGCGCGCCCGCGTCAGCTCGAAGACGTCCGGGTTCCGCTTTTGCGGCATGATGCTCGAGCCGGTGGCCAGCTCCGCCGGCAGCTCGAGGAAGCCGAACTCCTCGGACGAGAAGAGGATCACGTCGAAGGCGAGCTTGCCGAGGTCGTAGCCGATCTGCCAGAGCGCCGCGAGCACGGCGACGTCGAGCTTGCCCCGCGACGGCTGCACCGCGGTGACGTTGTGCTGCACGGCTGCGAAGCCGAGCCGTCTCGCGACCAGGGCGCGGTCGAGCGGCAGCGGGACGCCGAACCCGGCGGCCGAGCCGAGCGGCGAGCGGTCGACGAGCCGAAGGGCGGCCTCCAGCGGCTCGAGGTCGTCGAGCAACGCCTCGGCGAAGCCGGCCGCCCACAGCCCCACGCTGGAGGGCATCGCCCGTCGCTGGTGGGTGTAGCCGGGCCACACGACCCGCCGGTGCCGGCGGGCGAGGTCGACGAGAGCCTGGGACGTGTCGAGCAGGCGACCGGTCACCGCGAGCAGGCGGTCCTTGACGTAGAGCCTGAGGTCGACGAGCACCTGGTCGTTGCGTGACCGGCCGGTGTGGACCTTCTCGCCCAGCTCGCCGAGGTCGCGGACGAGGCGGCGCTCCAGTGCCGTGTGGACGTCCTCATCGCCGGCCGTGACGGTCAGGGCACCGCTGCGCGCGTCGGCGAGCGCCCGGCGCAGCGCGGCCCGCAGGCGCTCGTGCTCGTCGGCGCCGAGGATGCCGGCCGCGGCCAGGCCCTCGGCGTGACCCAGCGTGCCGACGATGTCCCACTCGACGAGCCGTCGGTCCCACACCCGGTCGTCGCCCGCCGTGTACGCCGCCACCTCTCCCGCCAGCTTCCCACCCCACAGGGTCTCGCTCATCGCAGGTACTCCTCCGCGACGGCAGCGTACAGCGCCGCGCCGCGCCGCACCTCCCCCAGCTCGACCCACTCGTCGGCCGTGTGCGACACCCGGGAGTCGCCGGGGCCCAGCTTGACCGTGTCGACGTCGCGCAGGAACACCCAGTCCGAGCAGGTCGGCGACGCGAACGGCGCCGCGTCGGGGCGCACGACGCGCACGGCGGCCAGCAGCCGCGACCCGGCCGGCGTCTCGGCCGGCACCAAGCGGTCGGAGATCACCTCGACGACGGCGTGCTCCAGGTGGCCGCGGACCGCGTCGACGACCTCCGCGTGGGAGTAGGCCGGGGTGGTGCGGACGTCGAGGACCGCTTCACAACGGGGCGGGGTGACGTTGCGTGCGATGCCGGCCTGGAGCATCGTCGGTGTCACAGCGACTTCGCCGAGCGCGGCGTGCGAGCGCTCGAGACGCAACCCGCCGAGCCGCACGAGGTCGTGCGCCGCGACCTCGATGGCGTTGGTCGGGCGCGGAAGGCGGCCGGCCGCCCAGCCGGCGTGGACCTGCTCGCCCATCCAGACCAGGCGGAGCAGGAGCTGGCCGCGCTGAGCGATGCACGGTTGGAGCGAGGTCGGCTCGCCGACGACCGCCGCGTCCGGCCGCCAGGGCAGCCGGCGCAGCGCCTCGGGCATCGTCGTGTCGCGGGTCTCCTCGCCGTAGGTCGCGAGCACGACGAGGCGCCCGCTGACCGGTCCGCCGGCGGCCGCCAGCCCGGCGGCGGCGGCGGCCATCGCGGCGACCGACGCCTTGGCGTCCGCCGCGCCGCGGCCGATCAGACGGTCGCCGTCCCCGACCCCGGCGACGGGATCCACCGACCAGCCCTCGCCGGCGGGGACGGTGTCGAGGTGCGAGGCGAGGAGCAGCGTCGGCCCGGGGCGCCGGCCCTCCACGGTGAGACGCAGCGCCGCGTCGTCGTGCTCGACGGCCAGGCCGTGGCGCCTCGCCCACCCGGCGAGCAGCTCGGCGGCGCCGCCCTCGCTCCCCGATGGGCTCGGCGTCCGCACCAGCGCGAGCAGCAGCTCCACCGCGTCGATCACGTCCCGTGCCTCTCGGTGGGGCGGGGCTGGCCCCCGCCCATCTCCTCGAGCCTCAAGCCCCAAGCCTCAAGCCTCCTCACCGCTCCTCCGCGGCGTAGGCGGCGGCCTCGGCGCCGGCGACGATCATCGTCCCGCAGCCGTGCCCGGTGAACACCTCGACGAGCAGCGCGTCGGCGACGCGGCCGTCGATGATGTGGGTGCGACGCACGCCGCTCGCGACCGCTCGCAGGCACGCCTCGACCTTCGGGCGCATGCCGCCGCGCAGGGCGCCCGAGGCGAGCAGCGACTCGAGGTCCTCGGGCCGGGCGAACGCCACCAGGCTCGACGGGTCCGTGACGTCACGCAGCACGCCCGGCGCGCCGGTGAGGAAGATCAGCTTCTTGGCCTTGATGGCGCTGGCGAGCGCCTCCGCGACGGTGTCCGCGTTGACGTTGAGCACGTTGCCGTCGCGGTCGGCGGCCAGCGAGGCGACCACCGGCACGTACCCCTGCGGCAGCAGCAGGTCGAGGAGCGCGGTGTCCACGCCCTCGATGTCGCCGACCTCGCCGAAGCTGACCACGCGCTCGGCACCGGCGTCGTCGCGCATCGTGACCGGCGGCCGGCGTCGTGCCGTGACCAGCCCGGCGTCGATGCCCGACAGGCCGACCGCCCTGACCGACTGGCCGCGCAACGCCGCCAGCACGTCGACGTTGAGCTGCCCCGCGTAGACCATCTTGCACACCTCGAGCGCCTGCGGGCTGGTCACCCGCCGGCCGGCGACGATCTCCGGCTCGAAGCCCATCCGCCGCGACAGCTCGGAGGCCTGCGGGCCGCCGCCGTGGACCAGCACGACGCGGATCGACAGCGACTCCAGCAACGCGACCTGGATCGCCACGTTGGCCAGCACCTTGGGGTCGGCGAGCACCTCGCCGCCCAGCTTGACGACGAACGTCTGGTCGCGGTACAGCCGCGTGTAGTCGAGGGCTTCTTTCAGCCCCTGCACGAGATCGGTCATGAAAGCCCTCCCAATAGGTCGAGCAACAGTGCCCTCTGGGCGTGGAGGCGGTTCTCCGCCTGGTCGGTGACGACCGACCACGGGCCGTCCAGGACGCCGTCGGTGACGATCACGTTGCGGCGGACCGGCAGGCAGTGCATGAAGATCCCCTGCCCGCCCCGGGTCGCGCCCATCCGTGCCTCGTCGACCCGCCACGAGCGGAACGGCGCCCGCACCTCGGCCTCGGCCGACGGGTTGCCGAAGCAGGCCAGGCTCCCCCAGCTCTTGGCGTAGACCGCGTCGGCGCCGGCGATCGCCTCGTCGATGTCGTGGGTCACCTTCACGGTGCCACCGTTGCGCGCCGCGACCGCCTCGATCGCCGCCATGTCGTCGGCGTCCAGCTCGAACCCCGGCGGGTGGGCGATCGTCACCTCCATGCCGAGCCGCGCCGCGTCGATCGCCGCCGACACCGGGACCGCCGTGGGCAGCGCCTTGGGGTGCCACGCCCAGGTGAGAACGAACCTCTTGCCCTTAGGCTCCCCGAGCTTCTCCTGGAGCGTGAGCGCGTCGGCCAACCCCTGGCACGGGTGGCGCCGCGCCGACTCGAAGTTGATCACCGGCACCCCGGCGTGCGCCGCGAAGCCGCGCACCACCTCGTCGCGCCGCGCCTCGGCCCAGGTCGCCGCCCTCGGGAACGAGCGCACGCCGAGGGCGTCGGCGTAGCGGCCGAGGACCCGGGCCGCCTCGACGAGGTGCTCGACGGTGTCGCCGTCCATCACCGCGCCGGGCCTCGTCTCGATCGCCCAGGAGCCCTTGCCGGGCTCGAGACACACGGCGTGGCCGCCGTGCCTGAGCATCGCCACCTCGAACGACGTCCGGGTGCGCAGCGATGGGTCGAAGAAGATCATCGCCAGGACCTTGCCGGCCAGCGAGCCGGACGCCTCGCCGCGCTTGAGGCGCGCCGCGTGGGCCAGGAGCGCCAGGATCGCCTCGTCCGACCACTCGTCGGTGGCGAGGAAGTCGCGTTTCGTCATGACAGCACCTCTTTCAGGACCTGCACGAACTCGTCGGCCTCGGCCTCGGTGAGGACCAGCGGCGGGAGCAGGCGCAGGACCCGCGGGTCCTCGGCCGAGCCGACGAGCACCCCACGCTCGAACAGCGCCTGCTGCACGGGCTTCGCGGGCCGGTCGAGGACCACGCCGAGCAGGAGGCCGCGCCCCTGCACCCGGATCACTCCGGGAAGCGTGACGAGGGCATCGCGCAGGCGGCGCTCCAGCGCTCCGGCGCGGTCGGCAAGACCCTCGTCCCGCAGCACCTCGAGATTGGCCACGGCAGCCGCGCACGGCACCGGCCCGCCGCCGAACGTCGTGCCCATGTCGCCGCTCCCGATCCCCTCGGCGACGTGCTCGGCGATCAGCGCCGCGCCCATCGGCAAGCCGCCCGCGATCCCCTTGGCCAGCGTCAGCACGTCGGGCAGCACGCCGTAGGCCTGGGCGGCGGTGAAGGCGCCGGTGCGCCCGCAGCCGCATTGCACCTCGTCGAACACCAGCACGGCGCCGGCGAGGTCGCAGGCGCGGCGCGCGGCGCGGAGGAACGCCGGGCTGCAGTCGCGCGCCCCGGCGAGCCCCTGCACCGGCTCGACGATCACCGCGGCGATGGTGTCGTCGACGAGCCGTGACAGTGCCGCCGCGTCGTCGAACGGGCACACCGCCGTCATCCCGAGCAGCGCCCGGCCGGCCTCGGAGGTCGCCGCCAGCTCGCGGTAGTGCGCGATGCCGGAAACCGCCAGGGTGGCCAGCGAGCGTCCGTGGAACCCGCCCTCGACGGTGACGACCCGGGCGCGCCCGGTCGTGCGCCGGGCGAGCGACCGCGCAGCCTCGTTGGCCTCGGCGCCGGAGTTGACCAGGAACACCCGGTCCAGGCCCCGGGGCGCCAGCTCGGCGAGGAGCGTGAACAGCCTGTCGCGCACTACGAGCGGCACGGCGTTGGAGTAGAACAGGAGGGCGTCGGCTTGCGCGCAGATCGCGGCGACGACCTCCGGGTGGCAGTGGCCGGTGAGCGCCACGGCGTGCCCGCCGTACATGTCGAGGAACCGCCGGCCGGCGGCGTCCCACAGCTCCGAGGCACGGCCGCGCACCGGCTCGAGCGGCAGCCGCCCGAAGACCGGCAGCTCGTTCGGATGTGGCGAGCCCGCGGCCCGTGCCTTGTGGCCCGTGTCCTTCAGCATGGGTAGAGACCTCCGAACTCGAGGCCGGCCGTTTCGGCCAGTCCGAGCGCAAGGTTCATCGCCTGGATCGCCTGCCCGGCGGCGCCCTTGACCAGGTTGTCGATGGCGGAGAGCATGACGACCTCCCGGCCGCCGTCGCGGCTCGCGGCATGGAGGTGCACGAAGTTGGTGCCGACGACGGCGGCCAGCTCCGGCGGCGCGTCGAGCACGCGGACGAAAGGCCGCCCCGCGTAGGCATCGCGCAGCAGGCCGAGCGGGTCGCCGAGCGGCTCCCGGAGGCGTGCCCGCAGCGTCGCGTGGATGCCGCGTACCAGCGGCGCCGAGTGGGTCAGGAGCGAGCAGGTCGCGGCGGGGTCGCCGGTCCAGCCGCGCAGTTGCTCGGCGACCTCGGCCTCGTGGCGGTGGCCGCCGAGGGAGTAACCGAAGAAGCTGTGCGCCCGCACCGGGTGGTGGGTCGTCCGCTTCGGCTCCGCGCCCGAGCCCGACGAGCCGGTCACCGCGAAGCACGCCGCCGGCTCGGCGAGCGTTCCGGCCCGGGCCAGCGGGTAGAGGGCGAGCAGCGTCGCGGTCGCGAAGCACCCCGGTGCGGCGATCCGGCGCGCCCCGGCCAGGCGGGCGCCCGCCACGTCGGCGAGGCCGTACCGCCAGGCCGGGAGCTGCTCCGGACAGGCGTGCGGGCCGTAGAACTCCTCGACGAGCGTGGCGTCGCGGACCCGGAAGTCGGCCGCGGTGTCGATCACCAGCCGCGCCCCGGCGGCCTCAATGTCGGCCGCGAGCCGCTGCGAGCGGCCGTGCGGCAGAGCGAGGAACAGCACGTCGGCCCACACCGCGGCGCCGCGAACGTCGGGGGCCTCGAAGGTGCCGCCGGCGGCGTGGAGCAGCGCCGGGTGCACGGCCGACCACGGGCGGTCGGTGTTGCTCTCGGAGAACGCGCGCAGCGTTCCGACCGCCGGGTGCGCGGCGAGCAGGCGGAGCAGCTCCCCGCCGACGTACCCCGACGCGCCGAGCACGGCGACGCTGAGCCCGCCGGTCCCCGCGCCCCCCGGGCTACCGCCTTGCATTGACGGCCTCCAGGACGACGCCGGCGAGCAGCCCGTCGTCGCGGCGCGCGTTGTGCGCGGGCAGGCCGAGCTGGTCGCGGATGAAGCGGCAGCCGACCTCGTTGTCGGTGCACGGGCCGGACATCACCGTCGGGCGCAGGCCGAAGCGCTCGTCGAGCACCCGCACCGCGCCCCACGCCGCCACCTGGTCCGGCGCGCAGCACACCAGCGCCGCCGACAGCCCCATCAACGGGGCGTCGGCGAGGAGCTGCGCGACGCCGTACTCGCCGAGGATCCCGTCGCCGAGCTCGGCGACGATGACGTCGGGCTTGGTCGAGCGGGCCAACTCGTTGAGCAGCCCGTACGCCGTCGGCAGCGCCTCTGCCGCGCTGGTCGAGACGATCCCGGCGTCGTTGAACGTGAGCGCCGCCACCGCGCCGGAGTCGAGCATCGCCAGCGCGTCGCGGCGCAACGCGACGCCGGTCATCTTGACGCCGGCGACCCGGAGCCCCACGCGCGTCAGGCCGCGGACGATCTCCGCCGCGGCCATCGTCTTGCCGGCGTCCATGCACGTCCCGGCGACGTAGACCACGGGGACGCGGCACTCGAGCGCCTCGCTCTGCGGCACGGCGTTGTCGCGGATGTGCGCCGGACGGCCGACCCGGTCGCCGGTCTTGGGGAACGCGAGCACGGCGCCGAGCACCTCGGCCTCGAACGGCTGGCCGTAGTCGGGGTTGGTCGCCGTGCAGCGACCGAGCACGCCGCCCATGTTGAGCACGTGCACCGTGTCGCCGGGCGCGAGGGTGTCCGGCACGACGCCCGCGTAGCCGCGCAGCGCGTTGCGGTGGCCGAGCGTTCCCGCCAGCACGTCGCCGGCCCGCAGGCGGATGAACCGCCCGGTGAGGTCCTCCATCTGGTTGTAGACCGCCTTGTCGGCGAGGATGCGCACCGCGAGCACGTGCCCCTCGCGGCACACGATGTCCGGGCCGAGCAGCACCTCGCTGCCCAGGCGGGCGTTGCGCGTCGACGAGGCGATGCGGTCGAGGCGGACGCGCGTGGTCACCATGGGCGCCTCCCCGACCGACCGAGGACAGGGGACAGGGGAAGGGGGACAGGCACGACGAGTGGCCAGCGCCGTCCGGTCATGGCTCGGGCTCTCCGTCGGCGTCGGTGTCGCGGCGGGTGGCGAGCAGCGACGGGACGGCGGCGAGCTTGGCGAAGGCGCGTGCCTCCTCGCCGGTCCACAGCGCGTGGGACTCGCCGTAGCGGGCCACCGAAGGCTGCATCAGGCTGTACGGCGAGCGCACCCCGGTGACGGCGAAGCGGCCGGGCGCCAGGCGCACGCGGGTGTCGCCCTGGACGTGCCGCTGGCTCGACGCGATCATCGCCTCGATGTCGCGCATCACCGGATCGAACGCCTGCCCCTCGTGCAGGCGGTCGCCCCAGAACTGCGCGACGTGGTCCTTCCAGAACGACTGCCACTTGGTGAGGACGAGCTTCTCGAGCTCGCGGTGGGCGGCGATCAGGACCTGCGCGGCGCCGGCCTCGAAGCCGATCCGCCCCTTGATGCCGAGCACCGTCTCGCCGAGGTGGATGCCCCGGCCGATCCCGTACGGCCGCAGCGCGGCGTCGAGCGCCTCGACCAGCGCCGGCCCGGGCATCGCGGAGCCGTTCAGCGTCACCGGCAGCCCCTCCTTCCACGCAATGACGAGGTCGACGGCCGGCACCTTCGGATCCGGCTCGCCCCCCGGCCAGGCGTCCGCCGGCGGTCCCTGCCACGGGTCGTGCGTCCATCCGCCCCCCAGCGTGGTGCCCCACAGCCCGGCGTTGACCGAGTAGCGGCTGGCCCCGGCCGGGACCGGGAGGCCGAGGCCCTCCAGGTATGAGGCCGCCTGCTCGCGCTTCAGCCCCAGCTCGCGGACCGGCGTGACGATCGGCACGCCCGGCAGGAGCACCGCGAAGGCGACGTCGAAGCGGACCTGGTCGTTGCCGGCGCCGGTCGAGCCGTGCGCCACCGCGTCGGCGTCGAGCTCCGTGGCGACCCTCGCGACCTCGATCGCCTGCTGCGTGCGCTCGGCTGCCACCGACACCGGGTAGACGCCGCCGCGCAGCACGTTGCCGCGGACCAGCGTGGCGACGAAGCGGTCCCAGGTCGTCTGGCGCGCATCGACCTCGCGGTGCGCGACGGCGCCGACGGCCGCCGCCTGCGCGGCCACCCGATCGAGCTCGGCGCGCGACAGCCCGCCGGTGTCGACCGTCACCGTCGTGACCTCGGCGCCCTTCTCCCGCGTCAGATAGGCGACGCAGAACGACGTGTCGAGTCCACCTGAGAACGCCAGCACAACCTTCATCGCCTCTCCCGTCCGCAGCATGTCCTGGATGCATGCCGAATGAATCATGGATGATTATTCATTTCGGTCGCCCTGTCAAGCCCTCCGACGCAACGCCGCTCACCGAGTCCCTCCCCCGGGCGCCGGTCCCGAGGAGCCGAGCACGATTCGAGTGACCGTTTTGTGACGAATGCACTTGACAGCGGCACACCACGCGACCAGATTCGGGCCAAACCAGGGTCGGCTGCGCATGGCCGGAAGCCGGGTGACGGCAACGGTCGAGAGCCGAACGGGAGCGGAGCACGCAGATGACAGGCACGACGACGGCGGCAACGCAGCATGGTCTTGATGGCCAGGGTTCCTTACGCCTAAGGTCGCGCCGGCTGACCGCGCTGGCCCTCGGCGCCTTCGCCTCCGTGTCGGCGGCGTCCGCCGAGCCGGTCGCCTGGCGGCTCGGGCCGGACGGCGGCCGGGCGCGCGCGATCCTGGTCGACCCGACGAGTCCGGGCAGGCTGTGGGCGGCGTCGGCCGGCGGCGTATTCACCAGCACCGATCGGGGCGAGCACTGGGTGCGGGCGGGCCTCGACGCGAGGCGGGTGAGGTCCGTCGCCGTCCTCCCGACGGCGCCGGGCACGCTCCTCGCCGCGACCGACGAGGGGGTCTACCGGCGTGACGGCAACGACTGGGTGGCGTCCCGCGAGGGGCTGTGCACCGAGGAGCCGCCGGTCTGCGAGGACGTCGTCCAGCTCCTCGCCGACCCGGCCAACGCCATCAACGCCTACGCCGGGCTGGCGAGCGGGGCGATCGGCCGCAGCCTGGCCGGCGGACGCCACTGGAACCAGCTCACCTTCCCCACCTCCGAGGCCGTCGGGGCGCTCGCCATCTCGACTGCGAACCCGCCGGTCCTGCTCGCCGCGTCGCCCCAGGGTGGGCTCTTCCGCAGCACGACCCGCGGCTCGGCGTGGCAGGGTGTGTCGAGCGGCCTGACGATCGTCCAGGGCGGGGTGCCGCGCACCTCCTACCCCCACGCCGTCGCCTTCGATGCCGCCCGGCCGCTGATGGCCTACGCGGCCGGTACGCTCGGTGCGTTCGGCAGCTCGAACGGCGGCCTCACGTGGTCGTCGTTGGCCGCGCCGGCCCCGGCGGGCGGCCACTACGTGAGCGTCGGGGCCGACCCCGTTCGCCCGGACCTCGTCTTCCTCGGCGAGGCTGCAGGCGGCGTCCATCGCCGCAGCAGCGCCGGCGCGGCCTGGGTGCGCATCCACGACGGGCTGGCCTGCGTACCCGCCTTCACCGACGTCGCCGAGTACGTGTCGTTCGCCTTCGAGCGCACGGGCACCGGCCGCGCCTGGGCGCTGTCGCCGACCGACGGCCTGCGCCGTTCCGACGACGGCGGCCTCACCTGGGTCCGCGGCGCGACCGGGATGACCGATGCCCGGCTCAACTCGATCGCGGTCGACCCCACCGACGAGTGGACCGTGCTCGTCGCGGACGCCCGCGGCGCACTCCTCCGCACGACCGACGCCGGAGCGCGCTGGGACGAGCTCGCCGCCGACTACGAGCGGGGCTGCCCGGCCTCGCCGCAGCCGAGTCGTGACGTCCCCGCGCTGGCCGGGATCCACCCCCGCAACCACCTCTTCCTGCTCGCCACCCTGGGCCAGTCGGGGCTGCGCAGCACGGACGGCGGCGAGACCTGGACCACCACCCCCATCGCGGTCGCCGACCCCGTCGCCTTCGACCACTTCGACGCCCGGCGCGCGCTCTTCGCCCACGACGTGACCGTCTACCGGACCTCGGACAGCGGCGCCACCTGGCCGCGGATCAGCACCGCGCCGGCCCCGGTCACCGCCCTGGCCACGACGTCGGCAAACGACGCCCTGGTGATCGCGGCGATCTCCGACATGTCGGGCGTCGCGGTCAGCCCGAACGGCGGCTTCGTCTGGTTGATCCCGACCGTCCCGCCGCCGAACCCGCGCGGCCACGCGGTTGCCATCGATCCGAACGTCCCGGACACCCTCTACATGGCCGGCGACGGCGGCCTCGCGGTGTCGACGGACGCCGGCGACGTGTGGAGGCCGATCAACGCCGGCCTGCCGATCACGTGCACGACCGACCCGCAGGGCGTGGTGACCTGCGACGGCGGGCCGTGGGTGCTCGCCGTCGACCCCGACGACGGGACGGTCTACGCCGGCGGCCCCCGCGGCCTGTTCAAGAGCGAGAACCGCGGCACGACCTGGGCCGCCGCGATCGAGGACCTCGGCGCTCTGGACGTCACCTCGCTGGCCTTCGGGCCCCACGGCCGGCTGCTCTTCATCGGCACCGGAAACGCAGGCGCCGTCGCGCTGGAGATCGGCGACCGCGTGCCGCGGCGGCGCATCCGCCGGCGCTAGCCCGGTCCGCCGGCCGGTTGACAGCCGGGCGGCCGCCTGCTACAACGCGCGTCGATGCACGGCAAGTTGACCACCGCCACGTCCATGAACATGCGCATGCGCATGCGGGACGGGCGTGGTCCGGCCGAGTCGTAAGCACCCCAGGCACACGGCAACCACCCCGACCCGCGACGAAGCCAGTCGCGGGTCGTTCGCTTTTCCGGCACCACGGGACGAAAGGACACGACGCGATGCGAAACCGAATGTGCGGCTCGACCCCGGTCGGCACCGACCCCACCAGAACCACGGCCGGCACCACGACACCCGCGGCGGCCCCGCGGAGAAGGGATCGAGAACATGGCACACGGCACCGACGACACCCGTAGGTTCGAGACGCTCCAGGTCCACGCCGGCGCGTCCCCCGCCCCCGGCACCAACGCCCGGGCGGTCCCGATCTACCAGACCACGTCGTACACCTTCGACAGCGCCGAGCACGGCGCGTCGCTCTTCGCCCTCCAGCAGTCCGGCAACAACTACCCGCGGATCTCGAACCCGACCACCGACGTCTTCGAGCGGCGCGTCGCCGCCCTCGAGGGCGGGGCCGCGGCGCTCGCCCCTGCGAGCGGCCAGGCGGCGCAGTTCCTCACGCTGGCGACGATCTGCTCCGCCGGCGACAACGTGGTCTCGACGACCTCCCTGTACGGCGGCACCTACAACCAGTTCAAGGTCGCGCTGCCGCGCCTCGGCATCGACGTGCGCTTCGTCGACGGCGACGACGCCGACGCGTTCCGTGCCGCCGTCGACGGGCGGACCAAGGCGATCTACGTCGAGACCATCGGCAACCCACGCTTCAACGTGCCGGACCTCGGGGCGCTCGCCGCGCTCGCCCACGAGCACGGCATCCCCCTGATCGTCGACAACACCTTCGGCTGCTGCGGCTACCTGTGCCGGCCGATCGAGCACGGCGCCGACATCGTCGTCGCCTCGGCCACCAAGTGGATCGGCGGCCACGGCAGCTCGATCGGCGGGGTGATCGTCGACGCCGGCCGCTTCGACTGGGGCTCCGGGCGCTTCCCCGACTTCACCGAGCCCTCGCCGGGCTATCACGGCCTGGTCTTCAACGACGCCTTCGGACCGTCCAGCCCCACGGGCAACGTTCCGTTCATCGTCCGCGCCCGCGTCGAGGCGCTGCGTGACCTCGGGCCGTGCCTCTCCCCGTTCAACGCGTTCCTCCTCCTCCAGGGGCTCGAGACGCTGTCGCTGCGCGTCCAGCGGCACTGCGACAACGCCCTGGCGCTCGCCGACTGGCTGCAACGCCGGAGCGACGTCGTGTGGGTGAGCTACCCGGGGCTGCCCGGACACCCGAGTCACCACCGGGCCACGAGGTACCTCCGGAACGGCTTCGGCGGCGTCCTCACCTTCGGCATCGCGGGCGGCCTCGACGCCGGCCGCGAATTCATCGACTCGGTCGAGCTGGCCTCGCACCTAGCCAACGTCGGCGACGCCAGGACGCTGGTCATCCACCCGGCGACCACGACCCATCAGCAGCTCTCGGAGGCCGAGCAACGGGCCGCCGGCGTGACGCCGGACCTCGTCCGCGTCTCGGTCGGGCTCGAGCACCTCGACGACATCGAGGCCGACTTCGCGCAGGCGTTCGCCCGGGTGCGGGCGCGGAGGGTCGCATGAGCGCCGCGGCCCTCGCCTCGCCCGCGACGTCGTTCGTCGACCTCGACGACCCGTTCGTACTCGAGAGTGGGACCACGCTCCGTGATGTGCGGGTCGCCTACCGGACGTGGGGCCGCCTCGCCCCCGACGGCGCCAACGCCGTGCTCGTCTGCCACGCCCTCACCGGCTCCGCCGACGTCGACACCTGGTGGCCGGGGCTGCTCGGCCCGGGCCGTGCCCTCGACCCCGACGGCGACTTCGTGATCTGCTCCAACGTCCTCGGGAGCTGCTACGGCACGACCGGACCGGCCTCCGCCGGTCCCGCCGGGCGCCACTGGGGCGCCGACTTCCCCGCCATCACGGTGCGTGACATGGTCGGTGTCCAGGCCCGGTTGCTCGACGCCCTCGGAGTCACCCGCCTCCGGCTCGTCGTCGGCGGCTCGCTCGGCGGCATGCAGGCGCTCGAGTGGGCGGCGAGCCATCCTTCTCGAGTCGGGGCCGTCGCGGCGATCGCCGTGTCGGGCCGCCACTCGCCGTGGTGCATCGGCCTGTCCGCGGCTCAGCGGGCGGCGATCCGCGCCGACGCCCGCTTTCGGGACGGTCGCTACCCCCTCGACGACCCGCCCGCCGACGGGCTCGCGGCGGCCAGGGCCATCGCGATGTGCACCTACCGCTCGCCGGCCAGCTTCGGCCGGCGGTTCGGCCGGGCCGTCGCCGCCGGCGGCGGCGAGTTCGAGGTCGAACGCTACCTGCGCCACCAGGGCGGCAAGCTCGTCGCCCGCTTCGACGCCAACGCCTTCATCACGCTGACCCGGGCGATGGACACCCACGACCTGGCGCGCGGGCGCGTCGACTACGAGGAGGTGCTGCGCCGCATCGACACCCCGGCGCTCGTCGTCTCGATCGACACCGACGTCCTCTACCCGCCCGCCGAGCAGCGCGAGCTCGCGGCCCTGCTTCCGAACGCGGAGCTGGTGACGCTCCACTCGCCGCACGGCCACGACGCGTTCCTCATCGAGGTCGCCCGGCTCGACGCGATCGTCCGGTCGTTCCGCAGGCGGGTCGCGTCGCGGTCGGCGGTCCGCCAGGGCCGGGGAGGTGCGGCATGAACGTCCTCAAGTTCGGAGGTTCCTCCGTCGCCTCGGCCGACCTCCTGCACGCCGTCGCCGGCATCGTCGCCGAGGCCGTCGCCAACGACCGCGCCGTGGTCGTCGTCTCGGCCCTGGCTGGCGTCACCGACATCCTGGCGCGGCTCGTCGACACCGCCGCCTCCGGCGACCGCGCCTGGGAGCGGGGCACCCTCGCCCTCGCCCACCGGCACCTCGACTGCTGCCGTGAGCTCGGGGCCGACCCGGCGATCGAGTCCTCGCTGCGCGCCGTCCTGGGCGAGCTGGCCGGCGTCCTCACTGGGCTCGCCGACGCCCGGTCGGCAAGCCCGGCGAGCCGGGACGCCGCGCTCTCGACCGGCGAGCGACTTGCAGCCCTCCTCGCCGCCCTGGCGATGCGACGCCGAGGGCTCGACGCCGTCGCCGTCGACGCGAGGGAGCTCGTCGTCACCGACTCGGCGTTCGGCGAGGCCGAGCCGGACCTCGCGGCGACGGCGCGCCGAACCGCGGCCCTGCTCGCGAGGCTGCGGCCCGGCTGTGTGCCGGTCGTCACCGGCTTCATCGGCGCCGACCGCTCCGGTCGCACGACGACGCTCGGCCGAGGCGGCTCGGACTACACGGCGAGCGTCCTCGGCGCCGTCCTCGGTGCCGCGGCCGTCGAGATCTGGACCGACGTGAGCGGCGTGCTGGCCGCACCCCCGTGCGACGTGCCGCACGCAGCGACGCTCCCGGCGCTGACCTACGGCGAGGCCACCGCGCTCGCCCGGCTGGGGGCGAAGGTGCTCTACCCGAAGACCATGGACCCGCTCGCCCGGCGCGGGATCCCCGTCGTCGTGCGCAACACCTTCGACCCCGGCGGGCCACGAACTGTGGTGAATGCCACGACCGGAGCCGACCACGGCCGGCCGCGCGCCGTCACCGCCCTCGACGGCGGCGTGCTCGTCACCCACGAGACGGGACCGGGCGGCCTCCGGCGCGATCCGATGGCCGGGCTCGAGGACGCCCTGCGCGAGCACGGAGGCTCGCTCTGCCCGGGCCGGCCGGGCGCCCTGCCCGGCGCCGTCGGACTGGTCCGCGGCGTCCCGGCCGCCACGGTCCGGTCGGCGAGCCTGCAGGCCGCGCCGGCCGCCTCCGAGAGCGGCACGATCCGCCTCCGCGAAGGGGTCGGAACCGTCGCACTCGTCGGCGAGGGGCTCGGCGGCAACCGGGTCGCCGGGGCGCAGGCCCGACTGGCGCTGGCCGCGGCCCGTATCCCCGTGCTGGCGGAGGTCGACGCCGGCAGCGACGCCGCCCTTGCTCTGGTCGTCCAGCGCGGCCACCTCCGCGAGGCGGTGTGGGTGCTCCACGAGGCGCTCCTCGCCCCCGCCCTCGAAGGTCGCGGCGCGGCGGCGGCCAGGCCCGCGGCGGCAGGAGGTGCGGGGTGAGCGCGGGAAAGCTCGCCGTCGGCATCCTCGGGGCGACCGGGGCGGTCGGCCAGAAGCTCGTCGCCATGCTGGCCTCGCACCCGTGGTTCGAGGTCACCGCGCTGGCGGCCTCCGAGCGCTCTGCCGGCCGGCGCTACCGGGACGCCGTGCACTGGCTCGAGCCGGTCGCGCTCCCGAAGCGCGCCGCCGACCTCGTCGTCCAGGGCGTCGCCCCACCCCTGCCGTGCGACCTCGTGCTGTCGGCGCTCGACGCCGTGACGGCGAAGGGGGCCGAGCCGGCGTTCGCGGCCATCGGGACCCCAGTGGTGTCCAACGCGAGCGCGTTCCGGATGCATCCGCGGGTCCCGCTCGTCATCCCCGAGGTCAACCCGGACCACCTCGATCTCGTGGCGACGCAGGAGTTCGGCGGCGGCTTCATCGTCACCAACCCGAACTGCTCCACCGTGGGCTTGACGGCCGCCCTGAAGCCGCTCGACGACGCGTTCGGCGTCGAGGCCGCACAGGTGACGACGCTGCAGGCGGTGTCGGGGGCCGGCTACCCGGGGGTGCCCGCCCTCGACATCCTCGGCAACGTCATCCCGGGCATCGACGGCGAGGAGGACAAGCTCGAAACCGAGCCGGGCAAGCTCTTGGGGAAGCTCGCAGGAGGGTCGATCGAGCCTGCACCGGTCCGGATCAGCGCCCAGACCACGCGCGTCCCGGTGGTCGACGGCCACCTGCTCACCGTCTCCGTGCGCCTCGGCACCCGGACGGGCGCCGCCGAGGCCCGCCGCGCGCTCGCGGCGTACCGGAGCCCGATCGCCGACCTCCGACTGCCGTCCGCTCCCACCCGCTTCCTCGCGGTCCTCGACGGGGATGCGGCGCCCCAGCCGCGCCTCCACGCCTCGCTCGGCGGCGGCATGACGGTCGCCGTCGGCCGCGTCCGCCCCTGCCCCGTGCTCGACGTACGCCTCGTCGTCCTCGTCCACAACACCGTCCGGGGGGCTGCCGGCGCGGCGATCCTCAATGCCGAGCTGCTCGTCGCCCGGGGTCTGATCGGCGGTCGGCGGCCCGCCCGGCGGCCACCTCCGGAGCCCTTGTGAAAGAGTTGACATTCGACAACATTCGTCTTTAATGTGTCGAGGCTGCTCTCCGCCCCGATCTCCCATCGCAGCTCACGGGAGAAGGCGGGCGAGCGCGGGTGGTGCGATGGGGGCGAGCGGTCCCGAGCGTGTGCGGGTCCTGGTGGTGGACGACGAGGAAGACTTCGCCACCGCACTGGTGAGCCGCCTCGCCCGCCGTGGGTTCGACGCGGTCCCCGCCTTCTCCGGCCCCCAGGCGCTGATCCGGCTGCGCGCCGCCGCGGCGGACGTCATCGTCCTCGACCTCAAGATGCCCGGCATGGACGGGCTCGAGACCTTGCGCGAGGTGCGTCGCCTCGACCCGCACGTCCAGGTCATCGTCCTGACCGGTCACGGGACCGTCGCGAGCGGGATCGACGGCATGCAGCTCGGCGCGGCGGATTTCCTCCAGAAACCAACTAGCATCGAGCAACTCTGTACCGCCATCGAGGTCGCGGCGATCCGCGCGCGTGAGTCGCGGAGCGCCGCCGGAGAGGGAGGTCGAGGATGATGTCGTTCTGCCACCTTGCGTCGCGGGCCCGGGGATGGCCCGCCCGGCTCCTGGCACCCGCGGTCACGGCGTTGCTGCTGGCCCTGCCGGCCGCCGAGGCACTGGCCGGACCCGGCAAGCCCGCCAAGAAGCTCGTCAACGTCGCCGACACTCGCGGGCTCGCGCCCGGCTTCACCCACTGGGTCGCCGACCTCTACAACACCTCCTACTGGCTGTTCGGGCTGGTGACGGTGGTGATCATGGCGACCATGGGGCTCGTCCTGGGCTACGTGTTCGACCGCCTGATCGGCCTCCTGGGCATCAACCTCGGCCGGATGGAGCACCACGAGTAGAGGGAGGCGCGGGTCATGGACTACTTCACCGTCTACCTGCCCATCGCGGGCATGCACTTCAACGTCCTGCTGCTCCTCCTGATCGGCTTCACGGTCGGCGTGTGCGGCGGCTTCTTCGGCATCGGCGGCGCGTGGATCGTCACGCCCGCTCTCAACATCTTCGGCTTCCCCATGCCCTACGCGATCGGCACCGACCTGGCCCACATGGGCGGCAAGTCGATCGTGTCGACGATGCGCCACGGCAAGTTCGGCAACGTCGACTTGCGCCTCGGCTTCTCGATGATCTTCGGCACCACCGTCGGCATGGAGCTCGGCGCCCAGCTCGTCATGATGCTGGAGCGCGCCGGTCTCGCCGAGTCGGTGATCCGCAAGGCGTACATCGTCTTCCTCGCCCTGATCGGCTCGTACGTGCTGTACGACTACATCAGCCACACGAGGCGGACCAAGACCACGCAGGGCTACGCGACGGCCGCGCCGCGCCAGGAAACGCTGGCCAGCCGGCTGCAGCGGATCAACATCCCGCCGATGATCCACTTCGAGACGTCGGGGATCACCTGCTCGTTGTGGCTGCCGGTGCTCGTCGGCCTGTCCACCGGGATCGTCGCCGCGATCCTCGGCGTCGGCGGCGGCTTCATCCGCATGCCGGCCCTGATCTACCTCATCGGCTGCCCGACCGCCGTCGCGGTCGGGACCGACCTCTTCGAGGTGATGATCACCGGCGCCTACGGCGCCTTCACTTACGGCGTCAAGGGGCGGGTCGAGCTGATCGCCGCGATGTGGATGCTGCTCGGCGCGGCGGTCGGCGCCCAGATGGGCACGGTGGCCGTCAAGTACGTGCGCGGCTACGCCATCCGGCTGCTCTTCGCGACGACGATCTTCATCGCCTGCGCTTCGGTGGTCATGAAGCAGCTCGGGCTCCAGCTCGCCTCGTCGATCACCATCATGACCGCCGGCATCGCGATCTCCGCCGTGATCATCGGCTGGCTGGTCAAGGGGATCATCGCCGAGCGGGCGGCCGCCCGCCGGGACGAGGCCGGAGGTGCCAAGTGAGAAGGGCACACGCCATGCGCGCGACCGGGGCGTTTGCGCTCGTCGTCGCGATCGCACTCCTCGGGGCCTGCGGGCCGGGGCCCGTCGTGGTGCAGGGAGCCGTCACCAGCTACGACCCCGCGACCAAGGTGCTCGTGATCCAGACCGCGGGCGACCAGCCGGCGACCATGGAGCTGTCGATCGCCGGCGCCGAGGTGGGGGCGGATCCGGTCGCCGGCGACACGGTCCGTCTCGCCTACCGGGACGTCGACGGGAAGCACGTGGCGAGCCGGGTGATGAACATCTCCCGCCAGGACGAGCTCGGCAAGAAGGGCTCCGGCGGCCACTAGAAACAACAGGTCCCGGGTCCAGGGACTTTCGTAGGCGCGGCCCTTGCGGCCGCCCTTCGTCGCCCGTGCAGACTTGGAGTCGGGCGGGGACAATCCCAACCCCTACTCCTTTGCGTTCCTAGAATTTCTCCCACTCCGAGGCGAGGAAGGCGGCCGCGAAGAAGTCGGGACGCGAGTCGTCGTCCATCAGCATGTCGAGCTGGCGGGCGCACATGGTCAGGCGCCCGAGGTCGACGAGCCGCGCCCGCGTGGCGTCGTGGGTGTACTTGTCGAGCCGCGCCGTGAGCAGGTCCCCCTTCACCGCAACCTCGAAGTCGAGCGCCTGGAGGATGGTCGAGAGGCAGCGCACCCGCCGCTCGCGGCGGTCCACGTCGGCGGCTCCGCCGTGGAAGCGGAAGTGGATGTAGTTCTTGTTCTGGCTCTGTCCGCAGTAGGTGTCGACGGTCGAGAAGTGGTAACCCGCCTTGGTCGAGAAGTTGACGTAGCGGTCCGACAGGATCGCGTACGACAGCCGGCCGACCTGGCGCACCTCCGCCGGCGGCCCGGCCATGCTCTCGCCGAGCACCGACAGGAACCCGCGCATCGACACCGGCCGGGGGAGGTCCCAGCGGATGCGCGGCTCGAGCATCCCTTCGAGGAACGCCTTCATCGGCACGCTCGTGACGTCCTCGGGCCGCACCGTCCGGGCGGCGCTCTTCTCCTCGACGATGCCGCCGCCGACGTCGAACACCCGGATGATCAGCGGCAGCCGCGCGTCCAGCCGGGCCGAGTGGTGACGGTCCTCGCTTGCCACGTCGCCGTAGTGGAACATCACCTCGTAGACCTTCTCGTGCACGAAGCGGGTGATGTCGTGGAGCGAGCGGCACCCCGCCGGGGAGAACTCCGGCGAGGCGGGGTCGGTGAGGCGGAGCGGCGTGACCAGCCGCGCGACGGCGCGCAACCGCTCGACGGCCGGCGAGTCGGCGAGCGGTGACTTGACGGTCCGGCCGCCGGCTCGGGTGAGCAGCGCCCCCTCGACGATGCGCCGCCCGGTGGCGTCGACGGTGACGAACTGGCCGGGGCGAAGCGCGGCCGTCGCCCCGTCGAGCCCGACGACGGCGGGGACGCCGAACTCGCGGGCGAGGCTGGCCATGTGGCCGGTCGGCGAGCCGACGTCGGTGACGATGGCGGCGCAGCGCCACATCACCTGCGCGAACGACGGCGACGAGTGCTTGGCCACCAGCACGCCGCCCTCCGGGAAGCGGGCCAGCGCCGCCTCGCCGTCGACCGTCACGACGGGACCGGACCCGACTCCGGGACAGGCGGTGAAGCCGCCCTCGAGCAGGATGTCGCGGCCGGCGAAGAGGTCGACGGCGGGCGAGGTTTCCACCCGGATGGTCACCATCGGCCTGGACTGCAGGACGGTCAGCCGCCCCTCGAAGTCGATCGCCCACTCGACGTCCTGCGGGCGCCCGAAGTGCTCCTCGAGGCAACGCGCCACGTTGACCAGCCGGCGCAGCTCGTCGGGGCCGAGGAGCGCCGACGGCGCGTAGACCTCGGCGCCCGGGACCGCGACGATCTCCTCGGCGTTCTCGTCGCCGGCCGCGAGGCGGGCGGCCAGGCCCGGGGTCGTGCTGATCACGACGGCGTCGGCCTCGGGGTCGTCCGGCGGCCTCGAGTACATGATCCCGGCGCAGCGCGGCACGACCATGCCGACGCAGCCGACGGCCATCAGCGCCTCCCGGGCGGTCAGCCCCTTTTCGAAGCGGTACGCCACCGCGGTGGCGCTGAAGGCGGACGCCACGACGCTGCGGTAGGCGTCGAGGAGGCGGTCGTGCTCCACGTTGAGCTCGGTGTCGTAGAGCCCTGCGTGCGAGGAGGACAGCGAGTCCTCGCCCACCGCCGAGCTGCGCACCGCAACGAGCGTGGCGCTCCCGGGGAAGCACTGCGCGTAGGCGTCGCGGATCGCCGCAGCGACGTCCTCCGGGACGGGGGCCGCGAGGATCGCCGCGCGGACCTCGTCACAGGCCGCCGGCAGTGCCTCCGGACCGTCCAGCTCGAGGACGCCCTCGAGACGCTCGCAGCGCTCCCACAGCTCGCCGGCGGCGAGGAAGCGCACCACCGCAGCCGTGGTGATGGCGAAGCCGGGCGGGGCGATCAGCCCGCACTTCCCCGCCACCTCCCCGAGATTGGCCATCTTCGACCCGGCGATCGCCGCGTCCTGAGCCCGCAGCGTGGAGATCGGGATCACGAGGGGGCCCTCGACGGCCCCCGGCGGACCGAACAGCCCCTCGAGCTCGGCGTTCAACGCCCGCAGCGCCTCGTACAGGCCGACGTGCCGGTTCCGCGCGAGCTGGTTCAGGTCCTTGACCATGACGAAGATGTCCATGGCCGCGCGGCGCACCCCCGCCTCGACGGCGTCGAGCGCGAAGGGACGGTGTCCGAGGAGCTTCTCCTCGATGTCGGCGATCAGCTCGAGCGTGGAGTCGTTGAGCGACAGGACCTCGCGGAACCGCTCGTACATCAGCCTGAAGGTGGCGCGCTGGGCGGCCGTGTCGCCCTTGCCGGGGCGCTTCCTCCCGAGCACGGTCAGTGCCCTGCGGAGGCGATCACCCCAAGGAGTCGTCTTCGTTTCCACGGGCCCCGGTTCGTGTGGCGGATCAGTCACGCCGGGCGCCGGCCGCGGCGCGGCGCACGGTGTCGAGGAGGTCGTCGAGCTCCACGGGCTTGAGGAGGTACTCGAAGGCGCCGAGCTCCATGCCCTGGACTCCGAGCTCGACGGAGGCGTGCCCGGTGAGGAGGACGACGGCCGTCTCGGGCCACGTGCGGCGCATGCGACGCAGCAGCTCGAGCCCGTCCATCCCCGGCATCTTGACGTCGACGACGGCGCAGTCGAAGCGCTCCGAGCCCAGCAGGCGCAGGGCGTCGTCGCCGCTCGTCGCGGTGGCGCAGGCCAGACCGCGACGCTCCAGTCGTGCCTTCATCGGCTCGAGGAACTCGACCTCGTCGTCCACCAGTAGCAGTCTCAGCTCACCCATCTCCGTCTCCTCCCCGGGTGGCCCCCTGGCCCCGGGCCTCGAGCCTCAGGCCCCAGGCCTGTCTCTACGCATTGTCGGTCTCCATCGGGAACCACAACGTGAACGCGGTACCTCGAGCTGCCGAGCTCTCGACGCTGATCCGTCCCCCCAGGTTCCGCATGATCTCCTGGCAGATCGCGAGCCCCAGCCCCGAGTGCTGGCCCTTCCCGGCCTTGGTCGAGAAGAACGGCTCGAAGATGCGCGTCAGGTCCCGCTCGCCGATGCCCGGGCCGTTGTCCTCGACCTTGACCTCGACCCCACCCTCGGCGGGCCTGACCATGAGTCGCACCTCGCCACCCTCGTGCAGGGCGTCGAGGGCGTTGTTGATCAGGTTGAGGAAGACCTGCTGCATCTGCGACAGGTTCGAGCGGATCAACGGCACCTCGGCGGCGAAGTCCCGGAACACGTGCACCCGCGAGGCCTCGATCTCCTTCTCCACGAAGCTGACGGTCTCGTTGAGCGCGGCCGCGACGTCGACCGGCTCGAGCTCCGGACCGACCCGCCGCGAGAACCCGAGCAGGCGGTGAGTCACCTTGCGGGCGCGCTCGACCTGCGCATCGATCTTGGCGATCCGGTCCTCGAACTCCGCACAGTCCGCGCTCACGGCACCCTCGGCGAGGATGTCGGAGAGCACGCCGACCTGGGCCTGGATGATCGCCAGCGGGTTGTTGATCTCGTGGGCGACGCCGGCGGCCAGCCGGCCGATTGCCGCCATCTTCTGGGTCTGGGCCACCGACTCGTAGAGGGCGGCGCGCTCGGTCTCCAGCCCGCGGATCTGTCGCATCCGGTGCCGCGCGATGAACTGCGAGATCAGCGGGATCGCGACCAGCCCGAGGACGAACAGGCCGATCACCCCGGGATGGGCGTTCCTGATCAGGGCGACGAACCCGGGGACCCCTTGGCGGGCGACGAGGACCCAGGCGTCGCCGCGCAGCCACGCGGTGGCGACGTACTCCCGCCGGCCGGCGCTCGCCTCGGTGACGCGGACCCCGGAGTGGAGCGGGATCGCGGCGAGGTCGGCCCGCTCCATCAGGCGGTGCTCGTCGGAGTAGCGCGTCTGGTACTCCCCGGCCCGGTTGAGGATGAACACGTCGGCGCCCGACTCGAGGCCGCCCTCGCGAACCAGCTCGGACAGCAGGTCGGTGTCGATGGTCGCCCGCAGGATGTAGTCGGCGCCCGCCTCCCGCTTCTTGACCGCCATGACCATGTGGGGGAAGCGGCGGAACCCGAGGAAGATGTCGCTCTCGTAGCGCCCCACCACCATGACCTGCTGGAACCACGGCTCCTCGCTGTAGTCGAGGTCGGCCAGCTTGTACGGGCCGATGTAGGCGATGTGGCGACCGTCCGCGCCGATCAGGCCGAGGTCGATGATGGCGCCGTGGTCGCGCCGCATCTCGGCGAACAGGCTCTCGAGCGTGGCCGGCTCGGCCAGCTTCGCCGCCGGCTGGGCGGCCGCGGCCAGCTCGAGCTGGCGCAGCGTCTGCTCGAGGAACAGCTCGACCGTCGCCCGCCGGTTCTTCACCATCGCCTCGAGGACGTTGCGCGTGCGGGTCTCGAAGGCCGCGCGGTTGGCGACGAAGCCGGCGATGCCCATGCCGATCAGGGGAAGCAGGCCGAAGGCCAAGAGGACCAGGAACATCTGCCCACGCAACCGCCGGTAGGGGTTCTGCGCCGGCCTAGTCATGCTCTTCTCCCTTGAAGGAGTACTCCCCGGCCATGAACTTCTCCTCGTGCAGCCTGACCAGCGCGTCCGAGGTCAGGGCCATGTCGAGGTGGTTGACGAAGCCGGTCACCAGCCCGACGAGGGTCAACGCCGCCTCCATCTCGGCGGCCGGCTTGTGGCGCAGGCGGGCGTTGACCAGGTCGGCCTTGCAGTCCGTCTCGAAGCCGTGGGCGGCCAGCAGCCGCTGGATCAGCATCGCCCGGCGGGAGCGCTGCTCGACGCCGGTCGAGCCGCCGACGAAGCGGAACGACGCGTAGTTGGACTCGACGACGTCGCCGACACGCGAGTCCACGGTCGAGAAGTGGTAGCCGACCCGCGAGTTCAGGTTCAGGTAGTCGCCCGAGATGAAGGCGTACGACGGCTCGCCCATCGCCCGCACCCGCGAGTCCTGGTCGAAGTTGTAGTTGACCAGCGCCGACATGAACCCCTGGAGCGAGACCGGCCGGGTCATCCGCCAGCGCAGGCGCGGATCGGTCATGCCGAGCCAGAGGGCGCGCATCGGCCGGCTCGTGACGTCCGCGAGGGTGACGTCGTCGCTCGTGACGCCGTCGCGCAGGCCGCCGCCGAGGTCGAAGACCCGGCAGTCGATCGGCACGTCGGAGACCAACCGGTGCAGCTTGCCGCCGCGCCGCAGGGTCCGGTCGCCGAGGTCGAACATCGCCTCGACGGTCGCCTGGTGGCAGAACCGGATCATGTCGTGCAGGGTCTTGCACTTCCGTGGCGAGTAGCCGCTCGCCATGCGGTCGCGCAACGTGAGTGGGACGATCAGGTCGGCGACGGAGGCGAGCCGCTCGAGGTGGGGGTTGCGCGCCGCTGGCGGTCGGGCCGGCGGCACCAACACTGCCTCGACGCGCCCGGCGTAGACCACGCGGGCGTCCGCGTCGACGGTTACCGTCGCGCCCGTCGCGAGCGTCGCCGTCGCCGTCCTGGTCGCCAGGAGCGCCGGGACGCGCAGCTCGCGGGCGACGGTCGCGAGGTGCCCGGTGACTTCGCCCATGTCGGCGACGAGCGCCGCCGCCTTGGGGAGCAGCACGGCGAGGCGCGGGTTCGCCTCACTGGTGACGATCACGCCGCCGGCCGGGAAGCGCAACACGTCGAGGTCGGTCTCGACGCGACGGACCTCGCCGCTGCCCGCTCCGCCGCTCGCCCGCGACCCGCCGTCGAGGAGGACGCGCGCGCCTTCGACGCGGGGACGTACCGGCTGCTCCGCCTCCTCGGCGTGCTCCGGCTGCGGCCGGACCTGCAGCACCCACGGCCTCCCCTCCCGGTCGACGGCCCACTCCATGTCGAGGGGCATGCCGAGTGCGTCCTCGAGGCGCCAGGCGAGCTCGCTAACGGCCAGCGCCGCGGCCTCGGTGATGACCCCGACACCGGTCAGCGCCTCCCCGACCTCCTCGCGCTCGGTTCCCTCCCCGCTGGCGCAGCGCAGCACCGCGGACTGCCGGCCGAGCCGGTGCTCGACGATGCGCCGGGACGCGCGGTCGAGGAGGAAGCTGTCGGGCTCCGCGGAGCCGTCCACGGCGGAGATGCCCAGCCCGTGGACCGCCTGCAGGAGCGTCACGGTGCGGTCACCGGATCGGCAGGCGCTGTACAGCACCCCGGCCGCGGCCGCCTCGACCATCTCCAGCACGCAGCAACACATCGCCACCTCGGCGTCGTCGAAGCCGCGGCCGAGCCGGTAGGTGATGGCCTGCGGCGAGTACTTCGAGGCGACGACCTGGCGGAACGCGTCGGCCACCCCGCCCAGGCGCACGTTGAGCATCGAGCGGTACTGGCCGGCGAACGACATCTCCAGCCCGCCCTCCTGGAGCGCCGAGGAGCGGACCGCGAAGCGCGCCTCGCGGCCGCCGGCGACGGCGCGGGCGGCACCGTCGAGCGCCGCGGCGAGGGCCGGGGGGACCGGGGCGTTCTCGATCAACTGGCTGATCCGTGCCGACGCGGAGAAGCACGCCGCGACGTCGGTCGCGTCGAGGCCGGTGATGACCTCCCCGACCTGCGCCTCCAGGTCGGAGCCGGCGAGGAACTCGCGGTACGCCGCGGCGGAGGTCGCGAAGCCGTCGGGCACCGAGCCGTGCAGGATGCGCCGGGCCTCGCCGAGGAAGGCGCTCTTCTGGCCGACCACCTCGGTCATCGCGGCGGTCACCTCGGCAAGCGGTATCACCGGACCCACGGTGCCCAGGAACGGCGTCGCCTCGGTCCTGCGGGTCACCTTCGTCTTGATCTCGTCGAACCGCGGCCCGAGCGCCTTGAAGCGGTCACCGGTCATGCGGTTCAGGTTGGAGATCATCCGGTAGGTCTGCACCGTGACCGCGGCGACGAGCCGCCGCACCTCGCCCGCGGTCGCCATTCGCTCGCCGGCGAGCAGCTCCTGGATCGACGCGATCGCGCCGAGCGCCTGGTTGTTGGCGTGGAGGACCTCGCGGAACGACGCGATCCGCGCCTCGAGGCCGGGAACCGACCCGCTGTTCCGCCGCACGGCCTGGGAGAGGCGCTCGATGATCCCGCTCATGACGCGCTCAGGGCCATCACAACTCAGTATGGCAGTGCTTTCACAGGCGAGCAACGATACCGCCCACCCCTCCAAGCAGGGATGCCCGCCCATCCGCCCACCCAGGGTTGCCCCTCCACCCCTCCGACCAGGGGTGCCCTCCCGCCCCTCCGCCCAGGGTTGTAGCAATAACAGGCACTCCGAAGGGGGCTCTCGTTCTTGCTTCAACCCTGGAGGGGCGGGTGGGCGGGCACCCCTGGGTGGTTGGGAGGGAGGGCAACGCTCGCCTGCCCCAGTGGTGAATCGGGGTTCACCGGCGTAGGCTTGAGCGTGCATTCGGAGGTGGCGACATGCTGACCGCGAAGACGCTGGGCGAAGGGGCGCGGGCGATGCAGGCGGAGATGCGGGAGTTCGCCAAGAGCGTGCCGCGGCAGTTGCTCCTCGACATGGACGCCGACAAGGTGCGCTTCCCCCGCGAGTTCCTCCAGGACGCCGGGCGGCGCAACCTGCTCGGCCTCCGCTTCGACCCCCGGTGGGGCGGGCGCGGGCTGCCGTGGACCACGGAGATGGTGGCGCTCGAGGAGATCGGCGTGCTCGGAACCTCGCTGCCCTGCCTGTGGTCGCTGGTGTCGATCGTCGGCGAGGCGATCCACGTCTTCGGCACCGACGAGCAGAAGGCGCGCTTCCTCGCGCCGATGCTCAAGGGCGAGCTGGCCGCCGCCGAGGCGCTCACCGAGCCGCGCGGCGGCAGCGACTTCTTCGCCGCCACCACGACCGCCCGGCGCGACGGCGACGGCTTCCTGCTCAACGGTCAGAAGCGCTTCGTCGTCGGCGCCGAGGGTGCGGACGTGATCCTCGTCTACGGTCTCGTCGAGGGGATCGACGACCCCAAGCGCGCGATGACCGCGTTCCTCGTCGAGCGCAGCGAGGGCGTCGAGGTCCACCACGTCTACGGCCTGATGGGGACGCGGGGCGGCGGCACCGGCCGCCTCGTCTTCAAGAACGCCCGCGTGCCGCTCGCCAACGTGCTCGGCGGCGAGGCCGGGATCGGTCGCGGCACCGCCGTGTTCCACCAGATGATGGTTCCCGAGCGGCTCACCTCGGCCGGCGGCGCCGTCGGCATGGGACGCGCCGCCATCGAGATCGCCGCCCGCTACGCCGACCGCCGCCACGCGTTCGGCGAGAAGATCCGCCGCTTCGAGGGGGTGAGCTTCAAGATCGCCGACTCGCTCACGCTGCTCGACGCCGCCCGGGCGCTCAACCACGGTGCGGCCCGCGCCGCCGACGTCGGCGAGGACGCCGGTACCGTGCGGCGGCTGGTCTCCGAGGCGAAGAAGTTCGCCACCGACTCGGCGTGGACGGTGATCAACCACGCGATGCAGGTGCTCGGCGGCATCGGCTACACCAACATCTACCCGGTCGAGCGGCTGCTCCGCGACTGCCGGCTGATCACGATCTGGACCGGCACCAACGAGATCATGGACCTCGTGATCCAGCACGAGTTCTACCAGCAGTTCCTCACGCAGCAGCCGGTCGCGCGCGACGTCGAGGCCGACGCCGCCGGCGGGGAGTATGCCGACGAGAAGGTGTACAACGAGCCGGAGGGGCGGGCTTGAGGCTTGGGGCTTGAGGCCTGGGGAAGAACAGAGACAGAGAAAGGGACGGCGATGGCGAAGACGACGATCGATGTCAAGGAGATCACGACGCTGGTGGGGCGGAAGTTCGTGGCGGAGCGCTGGCACGAGGTGACCCAGGCGCAGGTCAACGGCTTCGCCGACGCCACAGGCGACCACCAGTGGATCCACGTCGACCCGGAGCGGGCGCGGCGCGAGTCGCCGTTCGGCCGTCCGATCGCCCACGGTTACCTGTCGCTCTCGCTCGCGCCGATGTTCCTGTTCGAGGAGCTCGACGTCACCGGGGCGCGTTTCGTCGTCAACTACGGCCTCAACAAGGTGCGCTTCCCCGCCCCGGTCCCGGTCGGCTCGCGGGTGCGCATGGCGTTCGAGGGGCTCGCGGTCGACCCCATCGAGGGCGGCTGGCAGGTGACGATGAAGGCGTCGCTCGAGGTCGAGGGCTCGCCCAAGCCGGCCGTCGTCGCCGAGCTCGTGTACCGCTACCTGCTCTGAGCGGCACGACCCACCGCCACCACGGGAAGTCCTGGTAGGGGCGGGGCTTGCCCACGCACGGCGCCAATCCTGCACACGTGACGAAGGGCGGCCGCGCCACTCTTGCTTGCCCGGGACACGGAGAGCGGTCAAGATACGCGGCGGGGGACGAGACCTTGAGCAGGACCGACCGCACGCGCCGCGCCGCGAGCCGCAGCACCTTCACCGCGATTCTCGCGCTCGTCCTCGCGACTGCCGCGCCGGCCGCGGCGCAGGGCCAACCCGCCACCCCCGCCGAGCTCGAGGCGCAGGCCCGCCGCATCCTCGCCGGCACGCCGCTCGTCGACGGCCACAACGACCTCGCCGAGAACCTCTTCGACCGCTTCGACAACCACCTCGGCGCCATCGACCTCGCGGCCGGCACGCACACCCTCGCGCACCCGTTGCACACCGACATCCCGCGCCTGCGCCGGGGCGCCGTCGGCGGCGTGTTCTTCGCCGCATTCGTCTCGCCCACCCTCGAGGGCGCCGCGGCGGTCCCGGTCCTGTTCGAGCAGATCGACGTCATCCGGCGCATCGCCGAGCGATACCCGCAGACCTTCGCCCTCGCCGCCTCGGCCGCCGAGGTCGAGCAGGCGCACGGCAGCGGCCGGATCGCGGCGCTCATCGGCATCGAGAACGGCCAGGCGATCGGCAACTCGCTCGCCGTCCTGCGCCAGGCGCACGGCGCCGGCGCCCGTTACATGACGCTGACCCACTGGAAGAGCACCACCTGGGCCGACGCCGGCACCGACGCGCCGCGCCACGGCGGCCTGTCGCCGTTCGGCCGCGAGGTGGTCCGCGAGATGCAGCGCCTCGGCATGCTCGTCGATCTCTCCCACGTGTCCGACGACACGATGCGCGACGCCCTGGAGATCGCCGAGGCGCCGGTGATCTTCTCGCACTCCTCCGCGCGCGCGCTGTGCAACCACCCGCGCAACGTCCCCGACGAGATCCTCCGGCGCGTCGCCGCCAACCGCGGGATCGTCATGGTCAACTTCGCCCCCGGTTTCGTCTCCGAGGAGGTGCGCGCCGCCGAGGAGCCGCTCGAGGCCGAGTGGACCCGGCTCGAGAAGCTCCACCCCGGCGACCAGGCGAGGGTCGAGGCGGGCGTCCGGGCGTGGCGGCAGGCCCACCCGATCCCGCGGGCGACGCTGGCCCAGGTCGCCGACCACGTCGACCACATCCGTCGCGTCGCCGGTGTCGACCACGTCGGGATCGGCTCGGACTTCGATGGAATCGGCGAGACGCCCGTCGGCCTCGAGGACGTCTCCTGCTATCCGGCCCTGGTTGCCGAGCTGCTGCGGCGAGGCTACTCCGAGCCCGACGTCCGGAAGGTCGCCGGCGAGAACATCCTCCGGGTCATGCGCGAGGCCGAGCGCGCCGCCGCGCGCCTGCAGCGCCAGCGCCCGCCGTCCGACGCCCGCATCGACGAGGTCGACGCACCCCCTACCGCCGCGCCCTCGCCCGCCGCCCCGTCGCGCTGACCAGGGCGGCGGCGCTTCAGAACTGGCTCATCACCCACTCGGCGAGGCCGTCGCTGCGCGTCGTCCGCACCGGGCTGTCGAGCTCGCGCGAGGCGGCCAGGTCGACCTCGAACAGCTCGCGCCGTAGCCGCTCGACGACGCGCGGGTCCGACGTCGCGACGTTGGTCTCGAGGTTGCGGCGCAGCGACAGCTTGTTGAGGTTGGCCGAGCCGAGCATCGCCCAGCCGTCGACGATCGCCGCCTTGACGTGGGTCATGCCGGGGTAGACGAAGACCCGCACGCCGCTCGCGAGCAGCGCGTTGGCCGTGACCATGTTGCTCTGGTTGCCGAGGCCCTGGTCGGAGTCAGAGGGGAGCACGACCCGGACGTCCACGCCGCGCCGCCGCGCCTGGATGAGGGCGTTGGTCACCGAGTCCTCGTAGAGGTAGGGGTTCTCGATGAGCACCTCGCGACGGGCGCGCCGCAGCGCCTCGAGGAGCGCGGCGTAGATCTGCGGGCCCCCGGTCCGCGTCGACAGGACGCGCAGGTCCGCGAAGTCGGCTCGCTCGGCGGCACCGGCGTGGCGGCGCGAGGCGCCGACGGCGGCCCCGAGGTAGGCCAGGTCGCCGAGCGGTCCGGCGTGGCCCCAGGAGCGGGCGAAACCCTCGGCGAGGACGCCGACCACCGGTCCCTCGAGCTCGGCCATCATGTCGTGCCACTCGTAACGGTACTCGCGGCCGATGTTCATGCCGCCGAGGTGCGCGAAGCGGCGGTCGAAGAGGAGCACCTTGCCGTGATCAGCGGTCAGCCACGGATTGAAGTGAGGCCGCACGTGGACGCGCGAGCCGCGCCGCAGGTACGCCTCGATCGTGGGCGGCATGACGAAGCCGGGGGGCATCGGCGTGTCCGGCGGGAAGTTGCCGGCGACGAGGGTCGACATCTCGTCGAACATCACCCTGACCCGGATCTCCTGGGACCGGCGCTTGAGCCGGTCTGCGATCCCGACCGCCACGTCGTCGGTGTCGAAGATGTTGACGCGGATGTCGATCCCCTCCCGGGCCTCGTCGATGCGCTGCTCGAGGACCGGGAAGTAGCCCGGACCGTCGATCAGCAACCGCACCGACCCCCGGCTGCGCCGGGTGCCGGTCAGCGTGTCGAGGTGGCGCTCGAAGGCCTCCGGGTCCATGGGCGGCCGGCCGGCGACGGGAGGCGCGTCACCGCCGTCGTCGGTCCGCAGTGTCGCCAACGTCGCTCCGCTCTGGACGATGTTGTTGAGCAGGCGAGCGACCGAGGAAACCGGGTTCTTGAGCAGGGCGACGAGGTGCCCTTCGAGGGTCACCGACTGGACCAACCGGACGACGGGCTCCGCGCCGCCACCCTCCCGCGGCGTGGCGGAAGGACCACCGGGGCGCAGCAGGACGCACAGGCGCCGCGCCCGGTCGTAGAGGAGGAAGCGCGGCTCCCCGTCGAGTTGGCTGAGGGTGAAGAGCAGCGGGCCGAGCTCGCCGGTGCGCTCGGAGTCGGCCCTCTCGAGCTCTCGCACCGCCTCGCCGACGAACGTCTCGACGCTGATCCACCGGCTCACCCCGACGTCGACGGCCGACGCCTCACGGCGATCCGTTCGGGCCACGCCGTCCGGGCCTCTCGTCAGCAGGGACTCCCGCCCGCCGACGGAGAGGAGTGCGGTACGGCCGGGCTCCCGAGGCGTCAGGGTGTCCGCGACCCGCCGCGCCAGTCGTGCGAAGGCGTCGGCCTCGACGACGCGCGCCACGACGATTCGCTGCCGCTCGCTCGCGGTCCAGCGCGGCAACTCGGAGAGCGGCGTCAGGTCGGCGACCCGGAAGCGGACTCCCGCCTCGTCGAGTCCCCATCCCCGCCAACGCGCCTCGAACGCCGAGCGCATCGCGCCGTCGCCGAAGAACAGCACGACGCGATTGCCGCGGACGACGACGCGGTCGGGCAGGAGGCCCTCCTCCGCAATCCGGCGTCCCTCGAGTGCCAGTCCCGTCCCCGTGTGCGCGCACGAGGCGACCACCACCGCGGCGAGTGGCAGGAGCAAGAGTGCGCTCGGGGCCCGGCGTACCCGGCGATCGCGAACTGGGGCACGCGGGTCGGGCACCGTCGGCTTCATGGTGCGAGGCTACCCGGGATGCCCGCGCTGCTCAACCCCCGGCCGGGAGACCATCCTCGACGACGTCGTTCCCCGCGAACGCCTTGACCAGCTCATCCTGCCAGGCCGCGACCGGACAGGCCACGGCGAGGCTCATCGCGGCCACGACGAGCGAACCCGCAGCCGGCCGCCCGAAGCGGATGCGGTCGTTCACGACGAACCCCTTCGCGGAGGGGCGCTGGGAGTGCCCTTCGAGCTCACAGGCGGTCGAAGGCCTCGTCCTGGACGGTGAAGAAGAAGCTGCATCGCTCCAGGTCCATGAACTCCGCCTGGTGGCGCTTCATCGCGACGAGCGCGGGCCCGGCGAACGCGCGTTCCACGTCCGCCATCGCGGTGGATCCGCTCGCCCAGGAAATCTGGACCAGCCCATCGAACGGCTCGGAGGTGCCGCGGCTCGCGATCACGGCAAGGCTCTCCTTGACCGCCAGCATCCGGCTCAGGCTGAAACGGACTGCGTTCGAGGCCTCCGCGAACGCGTGGACCTGCTCGCCGTAGAGCTTCCAGTGACGCTGGAACACGGCCGGCGTGATCTCCGGCCGGCGACGCACACATTGCACAAAGGCGATCATCCGCGACCTCCCCAATTTCCGGGCTTGGCTCCGCAAGTCAGAGTACACCACCGCTCCCCGGGGCACTCCTCCCGGCGGGTGACCGCGTCGCATGCCGTGTTGACCTGCAGCGTCGGGCTGACCACGTGCTGGCCGCCGCGCCCTCGGTGGGCGACCTCGCGGCGCGGGGGTCAGGTCTCCGCGAGCAGTGCCTCGCGGGCCGCGGCGAGCTCCTTCTTTCTTGCGCCGCCGACCTGGGGAAACGTGAGGTCCAGTTTTTCGAGCGCGCGCCGGATGGCGTCGGCCACGACGAGCCGGGTGAACCACTTGTTGTCGGCCGGGACGACGAACCACGGCGCGTGCTCGGCCGCCGTGTGGCGGATCATGTCCTCGTAGGCGGCCATGTAGTCGTCCCAGTGCGCCCGCTCCTCGACGTCCGCCATCGCAAACTTCCAGTTCTTCTCGGGCTGCTCGATACGATCGAGGAAGCGCTCCCGCTGCTCGTCCTTCGAGACGTGGAGGAAGAACTTGAGGATGACGAACCCCTGGCGCGCGAAGTAGCGCTCGAACGCGGCGATGTCCTCGAAACGACGCTTCCAGATTCCCTTGCCGCCCAGGCCGGTGGGCAACCGCTGCCCGTCGAGGAACGCCGGGTGGACTCGGACCACCAGCACCTCCTCGTAGTACGAGCGGTTGAAGATCCCGAGCCGGCCGCGCTCGGGCAGGCACCTCGACGTCCGCCACAAGAAGTCGTGGTCGAGCTCTTCGGCAGAAGGGGCCTTGAAGGAGAAGACCTGGCAGCCCTGCGGGTTGATGCCGGACATGACGTGCTCGATCGCGCTGTCCTTGCCGGCCGCGTCCATCGCCTGGAAGATCAGCAGCACCCCCCACCGATTCTGCGCGTAGAGCTTTTCCTGCAGGTCCGCGAGCTCCTCGATACCCGCCGCGAGCGCGTCCTGGGCCTTCTTCTTGTCCTTCATCCCACGGGTGTCGCCCGGATCGATCTCCTTCAAACGGAACGTCGAGCCGTCGGTGACCCGGTACGGCGCCGACAGCGGCGCAGAGCGCGTTGCCTTGGACTTTCCGGCCATATGCTCCCTCCCTGGACGGGAAACTCTCAGGGTGATGACCCGTGAGTCTGCTGGACCTCGGGTCGAGCAGCCACAGGCGGAACGGGCTCGACGGCGTCGCCTGGGGTCCCTGACATCAGGACGTCGAGAAGACCGGTTGCGAGCGCCAGAACGACCGGACCGAGGAGCACGCCGAGGATGCCGAACGCCTGGAGGCCGCCGAGAACCGAGAAGAACACCAGCAGGTCGTGCATCTTGATCCGCTTGCCGACCATCCTCGGGCGCAGCAGGTTGTCGACCAGGCCGATGGCCAGCGCCCCCCACAGCACCAGGACGACGGCCTTTCCCCAGTGTCCGGTGAGGCCGAGGAACAACGCCGCCGGCGCCCACACCAGGCCGGTGCCGGCCACCGGGATCATCGCTGCCAGCACCATCAAGGCACCCCAGAGCACCGCCGACGGGACACCGAGGACGGCGAACATCACGCCGCCCATCGTTCCCTGGATCACGGCGATGACCACCACACCGAACACGCTGGCCTTCACGATCTCGACCGTCCGGCGCATGATCTCGATCGCTTGCGGGCGCTCGAGCGGCAGCACGTCGGGCAGGCGCTCGGCGATGGCGTGTCCGTCGCGGAGCAGATAGAACATCGTGAAGATCACCAGGATGGCGCTGACGAGGACCCCCAGCGCGCCGCCGATCACCGAGAGACCCCGCTGCAGCACCGCCCCGCTGATTTTCTCGGCGTAGCCGGACAGCGCCTCCGCCGACGTGTACGCGTTCAGGTCGACGTACGGCTCGAGTCGTTCGACGAGCGCCTGCAGCCTGGCCCCCTGCACCGGGTCCGCGAGCAACGCCTGGAGCCTGGCGGGACCCGTCTGAGCCAGGTCGCCGGCCTGCGCGACGATCGCGCCGACGGCCAGGCCGAGCGGAAGGACGAACGCCAGGACCACTGCCAGGATCGAGACGAGAGCGGCGAGCCCGGGCTTGCGGGTCTTCGCGGCCACGAAGGTGTACACGGGCGCCGACACGATGGTCAGCACCGCGGCCCACAGCAGCACGTTGACGAACGGCTGGAGCATCCTCCAGCACAGGTAGACGGCCGCTGCCGTGGCGACCACCAGGACCAGCCACTGCCCCTGCTTCGCCCGATCTCTCATCAGGAGGGTTCCCTTCTTCGCCGCGAGCTGCGGCGCTCATTGTAGAACGCCTCACACCGACGCAGCCCCCTGCCACGAGAGGCTCGGGCGAGGCGACTAGGTCGCGGCCGGGCCGGCGGCCGTAGAGACGAAGAAGTCGAGGAGCAGCGTGTTGACCCGCTCGGGCTCCTCGTGCTGCACCCAGTGGGTCGCGTCGGGCAGGATCTCGGCCCGGCCGCGGTCGCACAGCTCGAGGCTCGGCGCGACCGACTCCTGCCCGAGGAAACGGTCACGGGCGCCCCAGATGAGCAGTGTCGGGGCGGCGACGCGCACGGTGGGAGGCCGCTTCGGCGGGCGGCGGAGGGCCGCCCGGTACCAGTTGAGCATCCCCGTGAGCGCGCCCGGCCGCGCCCACGCCTCGCGATAGCGGGACAGGTCGTCGGCGGTGAACGTCCCGGGCCGCGAGGTCTTCGCCAGGGCGGCCGCCATGTACGCGAAGTCGTCGCCGGCAAGGCGCCGCTCGGGGAGCCAGGGGAGCTGGAAGTACAGCATGTAGCGGCTCTTCCTCCGCTGCACCGGGCTCGACCGCAGGAGCCGGCGCAGGACGACCGGGTGCGGCGCGTTGATGACGGCCAGGGCGCGGACCAGCCCGGGTCGGGTCATGGCGAGCCACCAGGCCGCGGCGCCACCCCAGTCGTGGGCCACGACGAACGCCTGCCGTCGTCCCGTCGCCTCGATCAACCCGGCGATGTCGGCGACGAGCTCGTCGAGGCAGTACGAGGCGAGGCCGCGCGGCTTGTCGGACAGGTTGTAGCCGCGCTGATCCGGGGCCACGACCCGGTACCCGGCACTGGCAAGAGGCCCGATCTGTGCGCGCCAGCCGTAGCTGAACTCCGGGAAGCCGTGCAGCAGCACGACGAGATCGCCGCTTTCCGGCCCGGCCTCGACGACGTGCAGCCGCACGCCGTTGGTGAGCACGCTGACCTGTCTGAGTTGCATCGGACCTCCCGCGGCCATCGCCGTCCCAACCGCTCGCGGACTCCCTCACTGTGCTGGTCTCGGCCTGATCATAGCAGTGCGGCCTCGCACCAGCAGGGCGATGTGCCGGCGAAACAACCCCCCCTCCGCCGCGTAGACTGCCGGCGAATGAACCCGCTCGAGGTCCACGACGCCCGCAAGCGGTTCGGCGACATCGTCGCGCTCGACGGCGTGTCGGTGGCGCTGCGTGCCGGCGAGCTGCTCGCCCTGCTGGGTCCCAACGGCGCCGGCAAGACGACGCTGGTGCGCGCCATCGCTGGGCGCGTCCGCCTCGACGCCGGCGACATCTCGCTGGACGGACGGCCCCTCGACGACGAGGGGAGGAGGGCGCTCGGCGTGGTCCCGCAGGAAGTTGCGGTCTACCCGCTGCTGACGGCGCGCGAGAACCTCGAGGTGTTCGGCTCGCTCAACGGCCTGTCCGGCCGGGCGCTCCGCGAGGCAGTCGCGTGGGCGCTCGACTGGACCGCCCTCGAGGGCCGCCAGCGCGAGCCGGCGAAGCGGTTCTCCGGCGGCATGCGGCGGCGGCTCAACATCGCCTGTGGCGTGCTGCACCGGCCCCGGGTCGTCCTCCTGGACGAGCCGACCGTCGGCGTCGACCCACAGAGTCGGGAGCGCATCTACGAGATGCTCGCCGGCCTGAAGCGCGCCGGCGCCTCGCTGCTGCTCACCACGCACCATCTCGAGGAGGCCGAGGCGCGCTGCGACCGCATCGTCATCATCGACCACGGCCGCACCGTCGCTGCCGGCACCCTGTCCGAGCTGACCGCGGCGACGTTCGGCGAGCACCACGAAGCCACCGCCGTCGTCAACCACCTTCCCGAGCCCGCGCTGGAAGGGCTCGAGGCACACGCGGACACGATGACCGTCCGCGCCCTGCTGCGCGATCTCGACGCTGACCTCCCCGCCCTGCTCGCCCGGCTGCGTGCGGCCGGCTGTGAGGTGGTGGACCTCCAGGTTCGGCGGCCCAGCCTGGCGGGCGTCTTCCTCAAGCTCACCGGCAAGGAGTTGCGCGAGTGATCGGCACCGTCCTGCGCATCGGCTTCACCAACCTGCGCCGCGACCGCGTCGCCCAGGCGCTGTCCTTTCTGCTGCCCATCGTCTTCTTCTCGATCTTCGCGGTGATCTTCGGCGGCCAGGGCGGACGCCCGACGCCGCGGGTCGACGTCGCGGTGGTCGACGAGGACGGCTCCGAGCTGTCCCGCCGCCTGGTCGGGGCGCTGGAACGTGAGCCCGGACTGCGCCTCCGCTCGACGGTCGAGGACGACAAGTCCGGCACCACGAAGCCGCTCGACCGCCAAGGAGCGCGACACCTCGTTCAGGCCGGAGCGGTCCCGGTGGCGATCGTCTTCCCCCGAGGCTTCGGCGAGGCTGGGTTGTCGTTCGGCGGCCCGGACAAGCCCCGGGTCACGCTCTACACCGATCCCTCCGACCCGGTCGCACCGCAGATGGTCAACGGGCTGCTGCAGAAGGTTGCCATGACCGCGGCACCCGACCTGATGATCGCCGGCAGCATCGGCAACTTCGAGAAGTACGCCGGCACCCTTACGCACGAGCAACGTACCGCCGTCGACTCCTGGCTCCCCGACCTGAAGGCGCGTCTCGCCCAGCCGACACCGGCGCCCGGCGCTACTCCCGCGGCTGCCGCGTCGGCCGCGATGCAGGGCCTCGTCGCCACCGAGGCGGTCGACGTCCTCCGCGAGGGGCGCAAGGACAAGCCGATCGTCGCGTTCTACGCCGCCGGCATCGGCGTGATGTTCCTGCTCTTCACCGCCTCGGGGGCCGCCGGCGCGCTCCTCGACGAGCAGGACTCGGGCACCCTGGAACGTCTCCTCTCGACCCGCCTCGGGATGGGCAGGCTGCTCGCCGGCAAGTGGCTCTACCTGACGATCCTCGGGTCGCTCCAGATGACGGTGATGTTCACCTGGGGCGCCGTCGTCTTCCACCTCGACCTGCTCGGTCACCTGGCCGGCTTCGCCCTGGTCACGGCCTTCACCACGGCCGCCTCGGCCGGCTTCGGCCTGGTATTGGCGTCCGCGTGCCGCACCCGCGCCCAACTCGGCGGGCTGTCGACCATCGTGATCCTGGTCATGTCCGCAATCGGCGGCAGCATGTTCCCCCGCTTCCTCATGCCCGAGGCGCTGCAGAAGGCGGGGCTGGTGACGTTCAACGGCTGGGCGCTCGACGCTTACCTCAAGGTGTTCTGGCGCGAGGAGCCGCTCGTCGCGCTGTGGCCGCAGCTTCTCGTCCTCGCCGGCATGACCGCAGCCTTCCTGACCGCCACCCGCCTGCTCGCCCGGCGTTGGGAGCGATCCTGACCGTCGGCTACCCCGGCGTGACCACGATGGCCGTGCCGTAGCAGAGGACCTCGCTGACTCCCTGCATGACCTCGGTGGCGTCGTAGCGGATGCCGATCACCGCGTTAGCGCCGAGCTGCTCGGCGTGGCGCAGCATCATCTCGTAGGCGTCGTTGCGGGTCTTCTCGCACAGCTCGGTGAACAGCGTGATGTTGCCGCCGACCAGGGTCTGCAACGAGGCGCCGATGGTGCCGAAGATCGAGCGCGAGCGGACCACGATGCCGCGCACCATGCCGAGGTTGCGGCTGACGCGGTAACCCGGGATGTCGAACGTGGTCGTCGTCATGGTGTGGTGCATGGGGGCCTCCTCCGAGAACCTTAGCAGCAGCGCCGGGCGTCCGGGCCATTCCCGGCCTGACAATCCCCTGGACAGTGTTACAGGGGCGTGTTAGCGTCCGGTACAGGCTTGGGGACCGAGAGAGGAGGTCGGAATGCGGAGATGTGCCGTGCTGGTAGCGCTCCTGATCGCGTTCGTGTGGGCCAACCCGGCCCGCGCCGTCATCGGGACCATCGACAACGTGCCCGCTGCAACGCTGCTCATACCCTACTTCGAGGTTGACATCGCCGATGCGACCGGTGTGACGACCCTGATCGGGATCCAGAACACCTCGGCCACCGCGACCCTGGTCCACCTCACCCTGTGGACAGACCTCGGGGTCCCCACCTACGCATTCGACGTCTACCTCACCGGGTACGACGTCCAGACGATCAACCTGCGCGACGTGTTCGTCACCGGGTACCTCCCCGTGACTGCGAGCGACGGGCAGGACCCGACGGACAACATCAGCCCGCAGGGACAGTTCTCGCAGGACATCAACTTCGCGAGCTGCAACTCATTCCTGCCGTATGTGAACCCGGCCGTCACGGCCGCGAAGCGCGCCCACCTCCAGGCGTGGCATCGGGGACTGATCTCGCCGACGACCGGCACGTGCGCAGGCGCGCCGCACGGCGATCAGATCGCCCGTGGCTACATCACCATCGACACGCTGACGCAGTGCTACATGGGCCTCGATCCTCCGCCCGGCATGGGATTCCCGACCGACCCGGGGTACTTCTGCTCCGGAGGCGGCTGCGTCGCCAGCAACCAGAACGTCCTCACCGGCGACTTCTTCATCGTGCACCAGGGCAACAACTTCATGGAGGCGGACCTGGCCGTGGCGATCGAGGCGAGCGGGAGCAACCCCCTGACCTCGACGCCGGGGAGCTACACGTTCTACGGACGCTCCGTCAACTGGACCGCGGCCGACAACCGCGAGCCGTTGCCGAACCAGTGGGCCGCGCGCTACCTCACCGACGCGTCGAGCTACCGGGTGTGGCGCGACTCTGCGGTGGTCCCGCCCGTTGGCGGGTTCACCTGCGGCCTGCTCCCTCCGGCCTTCCCGCTCGACCAGGCGCAGACCGTCGCGTTCGACAGCGAGGAGAACCCGCTCGCGCTCGTGGGCTCGTTCTTCCCGTATTCATCGTTCGAGGTCGAGGTGGACGCTTCCGGCATCCCGGCGACCGACAAGCAGGGGTTCATGTACCTGAATCTCAACTCGGGCACGTCGCTCGGCCCACCGCCGGGGGTCTTCCGGCAGTCGTGGGTGACCGTCAAGCAGAATCACCAGGGCCGGTTCTCGGCCTCGTGGCCCGCGTTGCAGATGGGCAACCCGGCCCAGGCCGCCAACCAGGTCCTCCCGGTGAGCGAGTGAGGAGCGCACCATGAAAAACACCAAGCTTCCGCTCGCGATCCTCGCCGCCCTCCTGCTCGTCGCGGTCCCGGCCTCGGCCGAGATCGGCACGCTCGACCAGGTGCCGGCCGCGACCCTCCTGCTCCCCTACTTCGAGGTTCCGCTCGATGCGCCGATGACGACCTGGGGGTACCCGAACACCACGTTCACCATCGGCAACTCGTCGGCCTCCGCGGCGGTCGCCCACGTCACGCTATGGACCGACCTCGGGGTCCCGACGTACGCGTTCGACGTCTACCTCACCGGCTTCGACGTCGAGGTCATCAACCTGCGGCTGCTGTTCCTCGGCATTCCACCCGTCACGGCCGACCGCGGCGTCGATGCGACGGACCGGATCAGCAACCAGGGGATGATCTCGCAAGACATCAACTTCCCCGGGCCCGACATGCCCTCACCCTGCGACTCCGGCCTGCCATTCGAGACGTACCAGCGAATGCCGGCCACGGACGTCGCCGCGCTGCTGGCCGCCCACACCGGGAACCCGTCGACGCTCCTCGGCGGCTCCTGCGGCGGAGCGAGCCACGGCGACAACACCGCCCGCGGCTTCATCACCGTGGACTCGGTCTCGTCCTGCTCCCCATTGCTCCCGACCGACCCCAGCTACTTCACGGCCATCGTGGATCACCGCAACATCCTGTTCGGCGAGTACTGGGTCATCGACGCCGACAACAACTTCGCCCACGGCGACTCACTCGTCGCCATCGAGTCGAGCACGACCGACCCGCTCACCAACGGTGCAGGGGACTACACGTTTTACGGCCGGCTTGCCAACGTGAACGGCACTGGCGCCGACCACCGCGAGGCGCTCCCGACGGTGTGGATGGGTCGGTTCGTCAACGGCGGGGTGCTCGATGCCGGGACGACCGCATTCGTGTGGCGCGACGCGTGGCCGCGAGCGGCCTTCTCATGCCCCTCGCCACCCGCCGGCCTCAGCCAGCTCAGCCTAACCGGGTTCGACGAGCAGGAGCAGCCCGACTTCCTGCCGCTCAACGTGAGCTACCTCCCGCTCGCCACCGAGGCCGTCCGCCTCGGCGATCCCGCGCGGATCCCGCTCGAGATCTACTTCGGGTTCCTCTACTACGACCTCAAGCTCGGAGCGGCGGTTCCACCGTTCGGCACGACGGCGCAGTCGCACGTCACCCATGCCTACTCGGCGACCGGACGCTTCCAGGGTGCCTTCACGGTGTGGCCCCTCGACAACGCGTCGGCGCCGTATTCGCCCAACGACTTCACGCCTCCCCCGTGCTCGAATGGGCTCGACGACGACGGCGACACACTCATCGACTACCCGAACGACCCGGGGTGTCGCGATCCCTACTGGTTCTCCGAGAACCCGCAGTGCGACGACGACATCGACAACGACGGCGACACCTTCATCGACTACCCGGCCGACCCGCAGTGCATCGCGGCCTGGTTCCCCAGCGAGTTCTAGGAGGAGGAAAGCCATGAGCCACAGACTCCGCCCATGCCTGCTCGCCCTCCTCGCGCTGACGCTCGTCGGCTCGTTCGCCAGGGGGCAAGCGTATCCCTGCACGACCAGCGGCGGCACCAACTGCCGCGCGCTCATCCCGGACCAGGGGCCACCCCCGGTCCCGCTCGACTCGGTCATCAACGTCGTCGCCAGCGGTGCATGCGCCACGCTGCCGACCAGCCGCGTGTCCTTGGACGTCGCGGTGCGCCACGATTGGCGACCCGAAGTCGGAATCCAGCTCACGAGCCCGGGGGCCGTCACGGCGACGCTCAAGTCTGCTGCGCCGGCATCCGGAATCAACTACCCGGAGGAGGACTACGCGCAGTTCCACCTCGCCCCGTCGCTGGTCGGGGCCACCGCCGCCGGCGCCTGGACGCTGAGCCTCACCGACCTCGACAACTCGGGGTACGGGGCGCTCGACGATTGGACGCTCTACCTTATCTGCGGCCCGATCCCGTCCGTCACGATCGTCGCCAGCGATCCAGTCGCCGTCGAGAACCCGCTCTCGACGGGCACCTTCACGGTGACCCGGTCCGTCGTCACGGCCGAGGCGCTCGACGTGCCGCTGCTCCTCACCGGTACCGCCGGAGCCGGGGATTACCAGGTGCTCCCGGCGATCGCCACGATCCCGGCCAACCAGGCCAGCGTCCAGTTGGTCGTCACCCCGATCCCGGACGCGCTCACCGAGGTGTCCGAGACAGTGATCGCCACGGTGGACGCCTCGGGCCTCTACGCCGTCGGGGCACCGTCGGCTGCCACCGTCACGATCTACGACCAACCGCTCCAGGAGATCCCCGCGCTCGGCCACGCCGGCCTCGCCGCCCTCGCGGCGCTGCTCGCGGCCGGAGGCGCGTGGCTGCTCCGCAGCCGGCAGGGATGAACCTGCCGGGAGTCCCGTCGTTGAACACGAGGCAGGCGGCCCAGGCCGCCTGCCTCGTCCTCCTTCTCTCGTCCTGCGGCACGACGAGCGCACGCCGACCCGAAGCCATGTCGTCGGCCGGGCAACAGACGTCGTTCGTCCTTCGCGAGGTGGGTTCGGGCCTGCCGCGATCCGGCCAGTGGCGCAACGGGTTCGACCTCGCCGACCTCGACGGCGACGGCCACGTCGACATCGTCCACGGGCCGCCGCGCAAGGGCGTGCGCGGCCCCGCGGTCTTCCTCGGCGACGGTCACGGGTCGTTTCGGCGTTGGCAAGAACTGTCCCTCCCGTCGCTCCCCTACGACTACGGTGACGCTGTCGCGGCCGACCTCGACGGCGACGGCCGCCCCGACCTCGCACTGGCCATGCACCTGCGAGGGCTGGTGGCGTTGCGCAACGACGGCATGGGGAGGTTCTCCCTCTTCGGCACGGGCTTGCCTCTGGACAGGCCCGGGAGCGCATTCTCGTCCCGCGCGATGGAGGCGGTGGACTGGGACGGCGACGGCCGGACCGACCTCGTCGCCGCCTCGGAGGGTCCCGCGCGGTTCGGCGGCGCGGTGGTCGCCCGGCCGTCGGGCGCGCTCGGGGTATTCCTCAACCGCGGGGACCGCTGGGAGCCCGTCCCACACCCTCAACCTGATCCCGCGTTCGGCGACGGTCTCGCCGTGGCCGACGTGGACGGCGACGGTCGGCCGGACGCCGTGACCTCGGCCGGCGGGGCGGACGGCCGCTCGATCCTCCACCTCAACACCGGCGCGGGCTGGCGCGACGTCGAGGTCGCCGAGTTGCCCCCGCGCGCCTCCGTCGGCGCCGTCGCCGCCGGCGACGTCGACGGCGACGGGAGGAGCGACCTCGTGATCGGCTTCCTCGACCCCGAGGGCGGGGTGTGGCACGCGGCCGTCGATCTCCTGCTCGGTCGCCCCGGGGGCTTCGAGCGGCGGGAGCTGCTCCGCGAGGAGGGCCGGGCCCACGTCCGGGCGCTGATCCTCGCCGACCTCGACGGCGATCGGCGCGTCGAGGTGATCGCCCTTCGCGGCGATGGCGCACTTCACGTCATCCCGGTCGCAACCCCGCGCCCGGCGACCGTGGTCACCGCCCCGGACTGGCGGCGCGGGTGCTCCGGGTACGGCCTTCGCGTCGGGGACCTCGACCACGACGGGCGCCCCGAGATCGTGGCCACGTTCGCCGGGGAAACCTCGGTCTGGGACCTCGACGGCGGCTGCACGTCCGGTGGAGGGATCCAGGTGTGGGCCGTCGAGACCGGTACGCGCTGAGCAGAAGATCCGACGAGGGCGGCGATCGCGCCGTCGCCGTCGGCCGGTTCGCCCTGGGCCTCGCCATCCTCGCGAGCTTCTTCCTGTTCGACACCGGGGCGGAGGCGGGGTTCGACGCCCCGAAACGGCTCGCGGCGCTGCTGGGCATCGCGGTCGCGGCGTCCGGCCTCCTGCTCGGCGCCCGCCCGCTCCTCGACGTGGCGTGGACGGCGATGCGGCGAGGCGCGCGCGCCGCGGCGATCCTGCTCGGCCTCGCCGTCACGGGGGCGGTCCTGGCCGCCCTGCTCTCGCCGCGGCAGGAGCTGAGCCTCGGCGCCCTCCGCGTCGCGTTGCTCTACGCGTGCCTGCTCCCGATCGGCGCCACGCGCCTGACGGACGGCGCCGGTGGCCGCACGCTGCTCGCGGTCTTCGTCGCCGGCGCGACGGCGAGCGGTGCGATGGCCGCCGGCCAGGCCGCCGGGCTGTGGACCGGCGTGCACGTTGAGGCGATCACCGGCCGTTCCCCGGCCTTCGCGCTGGTCGGCAACGAAGGCGTCCTGGGGCTGGCACTCGGCCTGGCCGCGGTGGCCGCGCTCGCTCCGCTGGTGCTGCCCTCCGGCCGGCGCACCAGGATCGCGGCAGCAGCGTGCCTTCTCCTGCTCCTCCTCGGCCTCGCCTCGACGGCGAACCTCACCGGCGTGGTCGCGTTGCTCGTCGGCGCAGCCGTCCTGGTCGGGCTGGCTGCGCCCCGTCGCGCCCTGGTCGCCGCCGGGGCCACACTGCTCGCCGGCATCGTGCTCACCACCCTGCCGCCGGTGCGCGCGCGCCTCGCAGAGCTCGCCGGCGACCTCCGCGCCGGCCGACTCGACGCCGCGATCAGCGGACGCCTCGCACCCTGGGCAGCGGCGCTCGAGATGGTCCGCGAACGTCCGCTGACCGGCTTCGGGCCCGGGACCTTCGCCGCCGAGTACGCGCCGCACCGCGTCGCAGCCGAGCTCCGCCTGCGCCGACGGCTGGTTCACCCGAAGGTCACCTCGAGCTACGCCGAGGCCCACTCCGAGCCGCTGCAGGCCGCGGCCGAGGTGGGAGTGCCGGCCGCAGCCACTGGGATCGGTGCGCTGCTGTTCCTGTTCTGGAGCGCGCGCCCCACCATTTCCCGCGACAGCAAGGACCGGGCGGAAGCCGTCGTGCTCCTCGCGCTCCTCGCCGCCGGGGCGGTCGCAGCCCTGCTGTGGTTCCCCCTGCACCGCCCCGTGACGGCCCTGCCGCTGTTGCTGGCGGCGGGACGGCTCTGGCGGCTCGGCGGAGGCGCGCGATGAGGGCCGGCCCGATCGTGCGCGTCGCAGCGCTCGCCGTGCTGGCCGCCGCCGTGCTGCCCGAGGTGCCGCGTTACCGCGCCGAACGCTCGCTGGTCCGGGCCGCCTCGGCCCTGCGGATCACCCTCGCCGGTGGAGCACCGGATCGACTCTCCGCCCTGGTCTGGACCGAGCGGACGGCCGCCGACGCGGCTCGCCACCTTCCGGGCGACCCGCGTCCTCTCGTCGTGGCGGGATCGGCACGGCTCGCCGCGCGCGACCCTGGTGCCGCCCTGGGATGGTACGCACGCGCTCAGGCGACCGGGGAGCGTGCGGAGATCGACCTGAACATCGGCCGGGCGCGCATGGTGCAACGCGACCTCACCGCCGCCCAACAGGCGTTCCTGCGAGCGGGCTGGTTGTCTCCGCTGCTCCTCGCGGAGCTCCCCGAGGTCGCCCGCGTCCCGCTCCTCGGGGAGATCGACCGCCTCGGCGCACTCCTCGCTACCGGCCGACTGGACAGCCCGCCACCACCGCCGGACGCCGTCGAAACAACGACCCCTGGGCCGCGCTGACCCGCCGTCGCCAGGACGTGATCGCGGCGACCGGCGGTGAGCTCAGGTTCGACCTGGGGCGGGGCCCGCCCGCGGCGGGAGCGGCGCGCTCCTCGTGCCTTACGGAATGCTCGCGCGGCTGCGCGGCAACCCGCTCTTCGAGGTCATTCGAGCGAAGGTGGTGGAGTCGCTCGCGACGGACCGCCAGCCGGCACGGCCTCGTTGCTCCTTGCGGCCCGAACACGGAAGGCAGCCAGGATCGCGTCCTCGACCTCGGCGCGGTTGAGCAGGTCGCCGAGGCGCAGGACCTGTTCGTCCTTGCCGCGCACGTCCAGGCGGAGGCCCTGGGCGACGCGCTCGACGGCGACGAGGTCGGCCCAGGCGACACGCACCCGGCGGAAGGGCCTGAGCCGGATGTCCAAGCCCGTCTCGTCGAGGCGGAGGCGCCGGATCCGCACGAGGCGGCGCCACGCCAGCGCACGCGCAAGAGTCAGGACCGCGACCAGGACGTAGACCCACGGTATGTAGTGCTTGCCCTGCTCGTGGCGGTGGACCGCCTCGAGGGCCAGCAGGGGCACGGCGAGAAAGTCGACGACCGGCAGCGCGTCCGGCTCGACGCCGTGGCGGCGGAGGGCGCGGATCTCGCGGATCACGGCCACGACGAGCGCTGCGCCGACGACGATCGTAGCCGCGACGAACCACCATGCAACGTGCCCGCTGTCGAGCGACTCGAGCCCGGCGCCGATCAGCATGACGGCGGCGACCGCGTGCTGGGCGGCCGCGCCGGCCAGGGCCCGGCCGGCCTGCTTGGAGCGGAGGACGATCTCGGTTCGCGTCATCGCCGCCGGAGCGGGGCCGCTCACGTCCGCTCCGCCCCCGGGCCGAGCAGGAAGGCGTAGCCGAGCAGCTTGTAGACCAGCTTGGCGGCGAGGAAGTCCGGCGCGACGTTGCCCGGCATCGGCGCCAGCTCGACGACGTCGAAGCCGATGATCCGCTTGACGCGGGCGACCTCGCGCAGCACGTCGAGGGCCCGGTACCACGACAGGCCGCCCGGTTCCGGCGTCCCGGTGGCCGGCATGATCGCCGGATCGAAGGCGTCGAGGTCGACGGTGACGTAGACCTCCTCGGGCAGCGCGTCGAGGACGCGGCCGATCCAGCGGTCGACCGGCTCGTTGACGGCCTCGGGGGCGAACACCGTGCAGACCTTGCGGTCGCGAACCAGCGCGCGCTCCTCGGCGGTCAGCGAGCGGATGCCCACCTGGGCGATCGGCACGCCGTCGTCGAGCACCCGGTGCATGACGCAGGCGTGATTGGCGGGCGAGCCCTCGAACGAGTCGCGGAGGTCGGCGTGGGCGTCGAGCTGCAGCACGCCGAGGCGCGGATGACGCGACCGCACCGCGCGGATCAGCGGCGCGGAGACCGAGTGCTCGCCGCCGAGGCCGACGAGGAAGCGGCCTTCGTCGACGACGGCGCGGGCGACGCGCTCGATCCTCGCCATGGTCGCCTCGGGGCCGCTGGTGTCGGGGACCACGGCGGGCTCCGTGACGATCGGCGCCACCTCGAACGTCTCGACGTCGAGCTCGTCGTCGTAGGTCTCGAGGTGCGTCGAGGCTTCGAGGATCGCCAGAGGACCGCGGCGCGCGCCCGGCTGGTAGGACGTCGTCAGGTCGTACGGGATCGGCAGGATCGCCACCCGCGGCTCTCCCGGCGGCTTGAGCTCGTCGGGCAGCCCGAGGAACTCCTGGTACGGAGCGTATCGCTCGTCGGTCATGGCCACCACCCTACCAGGGTTGCACACCCTCCCGCCCGACCAGGCTTGCACGCCCTCCCACCCGCCCAGGGTTGCCCTCCCGACCACCCACCCAGGGTTGAGGAACTGCTAGGTTAGGGATTCGCCCTGATTCTGCTTCAACCCTTCAACCCTTCAACCCTTCAACCCTTCAACCCTTCGACCCTTCAACCCTTCACGCCTGCCTCTCCTTGCTACAATCCAGCGCCGGAGGCGTGAATGCCTGAGCCGTACGACCCACAGAAGATCGAGCCGTTCTGGCAGGA